>CAWJHI010000073.1:0-53542 GCA_963842485.1 Terriglobia bacterium
ATCTCCGCGCATGGAGCGGATCAGGCAAATATCGTCGATGGATTCGGCGATGTGGGGAAACAACTCGCTGATCATGGCGCCCGATTCGCCACGTGGCTTGAACTCCCAGCGCGGGCCCAGGTACAGCTTGCCGCTCTTGTGCGCCTGCTTCGCCTCAGCCGCGGCGATCAGCTTGGGCTTGTAATCGAACGAATCGACGTGCGACACGCCGCCGGGCATGTACATAAAAATGACGCGCTGGGCCGTGCCTGGAAAATGCGGAGCGTGCGGCGCGAGCGGGTCCGCACTCTCGGCGAGCAATTGCTGCAATACAGCGGGAAACAAGGCCGAGCCCGTGAACAGGCTCCGGACAACTTGACGCCGCGAGGTTTCCTTCATACTCACTTCAATCCACGAAAATAAACTCGTCACTCGCCAGCAGCACGTGCATCAGGCTCGCCAGCGCGGCCCTCGGCTGGCGATCTTCGGGCAATCCCGATTTCTTGAACTTCAAATTCGCCTGAAACAAATATCGTTCGCATTGTGCGATCTCTTCCGGCGTCGGGGCGCGGCCATACACCAGCCGGTACGCATAAGTGATTCGTTCCGCAGCCGTCGTGTACGCCATCCCGACCCGCACCGCGAACAGGTCGGCCTGTTCATCCACGAACTCGCTGTTGAGCATCGCCAGCGCTTGCAAAGACGTTTCCTGTGGCGTGCGGCCGGCCGTGCCCGCGCTGGGGTCGGCGCCGTCGAAGGTGTCGAGGAACGGATTCTTCCGAAGCCGCTGCTGCATCAGATACACGCTGCGCCGGCGCGTGTCGTAGTCGGCGAAAAATTGTTTGTGCTGCGTGTAGTGAAACGACGTTTCCGCGGGAAACGGGTGCCGGCCGCCCATGGACGGATCCAGGTCGCCGGCCACGAACAGCATCGCATCGCGAATCTCCTCGGCGTCCAGCCGCCGCCGGTCGAAGCGCCATTCATAGGAATTCTTCGAATCGATTTTCAGGTCGGCCGCGTCGTCCCCGCTGGCCATGCGGTACGCGCGCGTTTTCAGAATCAGCCGATGCATCGTCTTCACCGAATATCCCGATTCAGCAAATCGCGACGCGAGCCAATCGAGCAGTTCGGGATTCACCGGCGCGTCTCCGCGCGCGCCGAAATCGTTGGACGTCGCGACGATGCCTTTGCCGAAGTGCCCCTGCCAGATTCGATTCACCATCACGCGGGCCATCAGCGGATTCGACGCATCGGTGATCCACGCGGCGAGTTCACGGCGCCCGCTGCCCTTCTCATCCGCGGGCAGCGTTTGGCCGCCCAGGATTTCGAGGAAACCGCGCGGAACTTTGTCGCCCTTGCTATTAGGATCGCCCTTGCGCCGGATCTGGGTGTCGCCCGGCTTGCCTTCGCTGACCGCGTACGCTCTGGCGACGTTCGGGCGCGTCATGCTCCAGCAGCGCGATGCGATCCTGGATCTGGTGGATTTCTTTGTCGCGCTCTTCCTTGCTTAAATCCTCGCCTTCCCGCCCGTCCGCCAGCGCTTTCGCGCGATGCTCCAGGTCGGAAGTCTGCTTCTGATAGGCCCGCAGCCGGTCCGCGGCGCGCTTTCCGCCGAGCGCGACAAAATCCCTGGCATGCGGATACGCTTCCGTGCCGGGAAACGCATATTTCGTACTCTCGAAGATGCCGTACAGCGCGTAATAATCGCGCGACGGGATGGGATCGAACTTGTGATCGTGGCAGCGCGCGCAGGCGACGCTCAACCCGAGCATGGTCTTGCCGAGGTTGTCGATCGTGTCGTCGATGGTGAGATGAAATTCGCCGGCGCCGGAGCCGAAGCGGCGGGCGATGGCGAGATATCCGGTGGCGACCGGGTTCGGCTTCTCCAGCAAGTCTCCCGCGATCTGCTCGCGCAGAAACTCGTCATACGGTAGATCGTCGTTGCAGGCTTGAATCACCCAGTTGCGGTAGCGATACGCGTCGGGAACCGGAAAATCCGCGTTGTCGCCGGCGGTATCGGCATAGCGCACCAGGTCCAGCCAGTGGCGGCCCCAGCGCTCGCCGTACTGCTGCGTCGCGAGCAAGCGGTCGATCAGCTTGTCGTACGCGGTTACCGAAACGTCGGCCAAGAACGCCTGGATGTCGTCCGGTGACGGCGGAAGGCCGGTCAGGTCGTAGGTAACTCGACGAATCAGCTCGCGCTTGGATGCCAGCCCCATCGGCCGCAGCTTCTTTCGATCGAGCTTCGCTTTTACGAAACGGTCGATGGCGGTTTTGTTCCAGGCGGGGTCGTTCACCACGGGTGGTTCAGGGTCTTTCACCGGCTGAAACGACCAGAATTGTTTGGCTTGCTCGAAATCGTAGGCGGGTGCGGCGTTCTTACGCGGATCGCGCGCGCCAGTGCGAATCCACTCCTCAAAATCGGCCACCTGATCGGTGGTGAGCGGCTCACCGGGAGGCATTTTTAGATTGCCTTCGCGCCGGATTGCGGCGATCAATAAGCTTTTCGCGGGATCACCGGCAGTGATCACGGTGCGCGTGGAGTCAGGCAGGTCAAGACGCAATCCGCCGGCGGGAGTCTTCGCCGACGCGCTATGGCAGGCGTAGCAACGCTCGGCGAGCACGGGTCTGATTTTCTTTTCGAAGAAATCGGCAGCGCTGCCGGAATCGGCGCCTGACCGCGCGGACGCGAGAATCAGAGCCAGCGCGACCTTCGTCCGCATTTGATCCTCAGTATAGCGGGATTCTCCAGGGCTGCTTCACCGGGAAGTGCTATACTACGTCGCCATGCGACAGCCTACCGTGTGGTTGACCTTTTCTCTGGCAGCACTCGTCTCGTGCAACCGCCCGGCGGGCACATCTCCGGCGGGACCGTCGACAGCGGCGACATCCCCATCGCAGCCGTCTTCCTTTGTTCAGACCATTCAGGCATCCAAGCCGATCGCTTACTTCCGCCTGGAATCCACTTCGGGGTCGAGCGACGCCGGAGGGTCCGCGTATATGTCCACGGCCGGCGTCGCCAGCTCAACTTCGTGCGCGCCGATCAATGTCCCCGGGAATCAATGCGTGGTCCTGAACGGCACGGACGGCGCTATCACCACGACCCAATCGGGCGGCATACAGACCGCCGGAAGCATGATGGCTTGGGTGAAGCTGGCCGTGCTGCCGTCCAAAGCGAACCACATTCTCTTCGTGGCGGGAATCTCGGACAGCGGCAACGACTTCGACCTTCAATTCGAGCAGGACGACGCGCTGCGCTTTTTCACCGCTGGCGGCGGCTCAGTCGAATACAAGCCCGACCCTGCGACGCTCACAGACAAGTGGCACATGATCGTCGCGACGCTCGATACCGTTTCGAAAACACGCGCGCTATATTGGGACGGCAAGCTCGCCAAAGTCGATTCGGGCGGAGGGAGCACCAACAAGAAAAACCTGTTCTCGATTGGCGAAAGCACGGTATTCAAGGGCCGTTTCTTCAACGGCAGCATCGATGAAGTGGCGCTGTGGGATCGCGAGCTGACCGGGACGGAAGTCGCGAAGCTGTATAGCTCGACGAACCCTTAGGAAATTTTCTCGCCGATCGATTTCGGTTGCAGGAATTGCAGCAGGTAATCCGGCCCGCCCGCCTTCGAATCCGTGCCCGACATATTAAATCCGCCGAACGGATGCGCGCCGACCATCGCTCCAGTGCATTTCCGGTTGATATACAGGTTCCCGACAAAAAACTCTTCGCGGGCGCGGCGGATTTTTTCGGGATTCTTCGAATACATCGCACCCGTGAGGCCGTATTCGGTGGCGTTCGCGAGCTCCATCGCATGATCGAAATCGCGAGCCTTGGTCACCGCCAGCACCGGTCCGAAAATTTCCTCCTGGAAAATGCGCGCCTTCGAATCCACGTCCGCGATCACCGTCGGCTGGATGAAATATCCATCGCCGGGAGCCGCGTCGCCGCCCGCGATCAGGCGGCCTTCCCGCTTGCCGGTCTGGATGTAGTCGAGAATGCTCTTCTTCGCGCTCGCGCTGATCACCGGGCCCATGTAATTGGAGAGTTCCTCGGCGGGACCGACCGTAATCGCGGCGGCTTTCTCGCGAACTTTCTCGATGAACTGATCGTAGATGGCCGCGTCGACGATGGCGCGCGAGCATGCCGAACACTTCTGTCCCTGATAACCATAGGCGCTCTGGACCACGCCCGCAACGGCGCTATCGAGATCGGCTTCGCGGTCCACAACAATCGCGTCTTTGCCGCCCATCTCGGCGACCACGCGTTTGATCCAGACTTGTCCTTTACGCGGTTTCGCGGCGAGCTCGTTGATTCGCAAACCCACGTCGCGCGAGCCGGTGAAAGAGACGAAACGCGTCTTGGGATGCTCCACCAGAAGATCGCCGATGGTGGCTCCGCTGCCGGTGCACAGGCTGAAACTGCGCGGCGGGAACCCGGCTTCGAGCAGCACTTCGGCGAACTTCGCGGCCACCGTAGGAGTCTCGCTCGAAGGCTTGATCACGATCGTGTTTCCGGTAACCAGCGCCGAAACCGCCAGGCCGGTCAGGATCGCCAGCGGAAAATTCCACGGCGGAATCACGACGCCCGCGCCCAGGGGCAGGTAGACCATCTCGTCGCGCTCGCCGGGCATCTGGACCAGCGGCTCCGGATTCGCCAGGCGCTGCATCTGGCGCGCGTAATATTCGCAGAAATCGATGGCTTCGGACACATCGCCATCGGCTTCGGCCCACGTTTTACCCGCTTCGAGCACCAGCCACGCGTCGAATTCCAGCTTTCGGGAGCGGATGATCTCCGCCACGCGAGCCGCCATTTCCACGCGTCGCTCCACGGGCGTCCGGCTGTACTCGGGAAAATAGGCGTGCGCGTCTTCAATCGCCTTCGTGGCAAGCTCCGCGCTGGCCTTGTGATGCCGCCCGACGATCTCGGACGTCTTCGACGGGTTCACGCTGTGGAGCAGGTCGCCGGTTTTATGGCGCGCGCCGCCGATCCACAGCTCGTGGGTATGGCCCAACACAGCCCGGACTTTGGCCAGCGCGGCCTGCGCGGCGCGGATTTCCTCGGGCTTCGAAAAAGCGGCAACAGCTTCGTTCGAGAAAGCGGCGAGCGGCCGCGACGCGGCGGGAGTCGTCATAGTGGGTCCTTGAGTTAGTTGTCGACCAGCTTGCGGCCGCGCTCGATCATTTCGGCGGCTTCGTCGGCGACGCGCAGGCCTTTTGCGTATAGCTCGCGCCCTTTGTCTATCAGGTCGCGGCTGGTGTCGGCCAGCGACTCGCGGCCTTCGCGCGTCTTCTTTTTAATAATCCGGCGAGTGTCGCGGCCGGATTGGGGTGCATAGAGAATCGCGACGGTGGCGCCAATCGCCGCGCCGGCCAGGAACCATACAAATTTTCCGTTATCTTCCATGTTCCTAGTTTAACGCGCTATCCTCGAAACAATGGAACAACCGGTCACAATCTTTCGATCCGCGGAGCCCGAGGCCAAAGAAGAAGCGGCGGCCGTCGCGGAAATGTTGCAGCAGGAGGGTATCGCCGCGACGCTGGTGGACGACAGCGCTCCCGGCGTTCCCCAGGGCGTGTGGGAAGTCCGCGTGGCCCCGGCCGATGCCCCGCGCGCGGAAGCGCTGGCCGCGACGGAGGAAGAGTCCGATCAGATTGACGAATCGCCCGGGCTGGATCTGGTCACCGTGTTCGATACCGGCTCCGGGTCCACGGAAGAAATGGAAGTGCAGACCATTAAGAACATCCTGGAAGCCAACGGGATTGAAGCGGTGGTGGTGGGCGGCACGCCCATCCCCAGCACCGGGCAGGAAGTGCAGGTGGCGCGGGAACACGTTACGGAAGCGAAGCGCCTGATAGCGGAAGCGCTGGCCGCGGGACCTGCCGCCGCCGACGAAGGCGAAGCCGCCACAGAAAAGTAATCGACCCGCCGGTCAGGACGAAGCTGAAGGCGGACGGCTCGGGAACGGCCGGAACCGCACCCGCCAGAGGCGGCGGCACGCCCGTAACGCCGGAGGCAAGATCGAGCCGGAAGGCGTGCTCGACGCCGTTCACTATTCCGGCGCCCACGATTTCTCCGCTGCCGTTAATCGCGTAAGCCTCGGTCAGCACCCAACCCGAGGATGGATCGATCAGGTTGTTCAGATCGATCATCACTCCGTTCTCAAACAGGAAAGCGTGCGTAACGCCCGCGCCATCGATGTAGGAATAGCCCACCACGTCGCCCGCGTCGTTCACTCCATACCCGTAACTGGAACTGCCGCCGAGCGTCCCCAGGTCGATCATCACACCGTCCGCTTCCGCGAACGCGTGCGAATAACCACTGGCGAGCTGAGCGTTCCCGGTCACCTCGCCGCTATCGTTGATCGCCATCGCGTAGCTATTCGAACCGCCCAGCGTGCCGACCTCGGTATAGCCCGAGCCCGCCGTCCACACGAACCCGCGAAAGGTTCCGGAGCCGGCGTCGCCATAACCAGCGACTTGTCCTCCGTTGTTGATCCCGTAAGCCGCGGTCCAAGTTCCACCCGGCAGATCTCCCAAATCGACCATCGGGCCCTCTTGAGACATGACGAAAGCCTGCCCTTGGCCTCCGCTGGTAAACATGCCGGCGACCTGGCCCGCGTTGTTGATCGCGGTCGCGTAGGAACCGGCTCCGGCCAGGGATTGCGTGGTCGCGCCCGTCCATAATGTTGCGAACGCCTGGCCGTCGATATACTGCGTGCCCGCCACTTGGCCCGCGGCGTTGATTGCGGCAGCCATCCCTTCGCTCGCGGAGGTTCCCAGCGTCAAATCCGTCATGCCGAAGCCGTTCGACGTGAACGCGTGCTGATACCCGAAAGGCGTGGTCGCGGCGCCGGCCGCCCAGCCGTTCGAGCTGAGCCCAAACGCCTGCGAAGTCGCGCCGCCAAGCGACCCGAGATCAGTGACCTGATAAATTGATCCGGCGTTCAACAACGTTGCGCCGAGGAGAACCGAAGCCAAACGGATCGGATTCATATAAGCTCGACCCGATTATATGGAGCGGTCTTGGGAATGAAAAGGTGAGGAGATACTAATATCGACTGGTACTTCGTGGCTATCCCATTGAAAGACAAGGCCTACGCGGTTAGGCTCAAATAGCGTATTCTGGCAGCTTGCCCATGGCCTCCGAACATGCCTTCGACCGGAAACGGGCGGCCCGCGGGATTGCGGTGCTGGTGGCGATCTACCTGGTCATCGTGTACCTGATTCCGCGGCCGGCGGCGATCAGACCCGAAGGCTGGCGGGTGCTGGGAATTTTTCTCGCGACCATCGCCGGCTCCATCACCCAGCCGATTCCCGCGGGAGCCCTGGTGTTGATCGCCATCACGTTAAGCGCCGTGATCGGCGGGTTGACCATCGACCAGGCGCTGGGCGGGTACGCCGATAAATCCGTGTGGCTGGTGATGGCGGCGTTTTTCATTTCGCGCGCGCTGATGAATTGCGGACTCGCGCGGCGCGTCGCGCTGTTCTTCGTGCGCCGGTTCGGAACCAGCTCGCTGGGGGTGAGCTACGCGCTGGGACTCTCCGATATGGTGCTCGCCACGGTGATCCCGTCGAACGCGGCCAGGTCCGGCGGCGTGATTTTACCGGTGGCGCGCTCGATTGCGGAGTTGTACGGGTCCACGCCAGGCGCCGGCGCGAACCTGCTCGGGTCTTTCCTGATTCCATCCGTGTATCAGAGTATCTGCGTCACTTCCGCGATGTTCTACACCGCGCAGGCGAGCAATCCGGTGGCGGCGAGAATCGCGGCGACCTTCGGGTATCAGGTCACCTGGCTCGGCTGGCTGCTGGCGGGAATCGTTCCGGGCATGGTGTCGCTGCTGGTGATTCCGCTGGTGGTGATGCGCTTGAATCCGCCGCAGATCCGGCATACACCCGAAGCGCCGCAGTTCGCGGCCAACCAGCTCGCAGCCATGGGGCGTTTCGGATTCAATGAAAAAATCGTGAGCGCGGTTTTCGTCCTGGTCTGCGGGCTGTGGGCCACCTCCTCGGCGACGAAAATCGATATTACCGTGATCGCGCTCGGCGGGGTGACGGTGCTGATCGTCACCGGGGTTTTGAGCTGGGAAGATGTGAAGAATGAGCGCGCCGCCTGGGACATTTTCCTGTGGTATGGCGGCCTGATCCGATTGAGCCAGGCCCTGAACGACTACGGTGTAACCAAGGCTTTCGCGGAAGGCGTCGCGCACACCTTCGGCGGATTCGAGTGGTTCGGCCTGTTTGTGATCGCGCTGCTGATTTATTTCTACGCGCATTACGCGTTCGCCAGCATCACGGCGCACATGCTGTCGATGTTCCCGCCGTTCCTGGCGGTGCTCGTGACCAAAGGAGCGCCGCTCGGACTGGTGGTATTCGCGTTCGCCTGTTTCGCGAACTTTTCGGCGGGGCTGACCAACTACGGCACCACGCCAACCCCGATGTTCTTCGCCCAGGGTTACGTGTCGCTGAAAAACTGGTGGAGGGTCGGAGCGGTGGTCAGCGTATGCAATCTGGCAATCTGGATGACGGTCGGGTTTGGATGGTGGAAGCTAATTCATATATGGTAGGTAGCCTGTGAGAGCCGTTGACTAACATTTGGAACCGCCGAGCCGCGACCACAGGGGGCGGAGGATGGTCACGCTGTCGACAGGCACAGCTTGGTTTGATAGGAGAATACAACTCATGAACAATCCCTTGCACCCGAACTTGAGCGGCCGCGTCGCGGTGGTCACCGGATCCAGCCGCGGCATCGGAAAGGCGCTCGCGCTGCGGCTGGCGCGCGAAGGAGCCGACGTGGTGGTGGCCGCGAAAAGTGAAACGTCCACCGAGAAACTTCCCGGCTCCATTTACGACACCGCGGATGAGATTCGCGCCGTGGGCCGCCGGGCGCTGGCGATTCCCACCGACGTGCGCAGCGACGATGCCGTCCGCGCCATGATGGAGCGTACCATCGCCGAGCTCGGCCGCGTCGATATTCTGATCAACAATGCCGGCGCGCTGTGGTGGCAGAAAGTGATCGATACGCCGCCCAAGCGCTTCGATCTGATGATGGGCGTCAACGTGCGCGCCGCGTATCTGGCTTCCTACTACGCGCTGCCGCACATGAGGAAACAGCGCTGGGGACACATCGTGAATATGTGTCCCGGAATTTCGACTCACGCCCAATCCCGGCCGCGTCTGCTACATGATCACCAAGATGGGGATGGCTCGCCTGGCGATCGGGATCGCGGCCGAGCACGCCGCCGACGGCATCGCCGCGAACGCGCTGTGGCCGCGGACCATCATCGAGAGCCAGGCGTCGATCAACTGGGGCCTTTCGACGCGCGACCAATGGAGGACTCCCGAAATTCTGTGCGACGCCTGCATGGCGATTTTCGCGCAGGAGCCGCCGTCGTACACCGGCCGCCAGACCCTGGACGAGGACGTGCTGATCGAACTCGCCGGCATCACGAATTTCGACCGATACTGGTGCGAAGGCAAGCCGCCGGCGAAGCCCTTATTCATCGACGGCCGCGAAGGAACTATTTGAGCGATTCGAGCACCGCCGCGGCGTGGCCCTCCACTTTGACTTTGGGAAAAATCTTCTCGATCTTTCCGTCGGCGCCGATGACGAACGTGGTGCGTTCGATGCCCATGAACTTCCGGCCGTACATGCTCTTTTCTTTCCACACGCCGTAGGCTTCGGCGATGGAGTGGTCCGTGTCGGGGACGAAAGTGAACGGCAGATTGTACTTCGCGGCGAACTTCTGCTGCGCCTCCGCCGCATCCGGCGAGATGCCGACGATTCCGGTTTCGATCGCGGTGAATTTCTTGGAGGCGTCGCGGAACTCGCACGCTTCCTTGGTGCAGCCGGGCGTGTCCGACTTCGGGAAGAAGAAGATCACCACGCGCTGGCCGCGGCACTTCGACAGTTGAAACGCGCCGGAGCGAATCTCGGGAGCGCGATCGCCGAGTTTGAGAGCCATACCCCGAAATTGTAAACTAAATCTATGAGCATCCTGAATTGCGTTCGTGGCGTATCCATGAAAAAGAGCCTGATTGCCGCCGGTTGTTTCGGGCTTCTGCTCGCGGGTCCCAGCGTTTTCGGCCAGAAAAAAGACGGCGACTCCGCCAAGGGCAAGGACGTGTTCGAATCGAACTGCTCGGTGTGCCACAACGCCGACAGTGAAGAAAAGAAAATGGGCCCCGGCCTGAAGGGTCTGTTCAAGCACGACAAGCTGAAGAACGGCAAGAAAGTGACCGAAGCGAACGTGCGTGCGGTCATCGAAGCAGGCGGAGGCGGGATGCCGGCGTACTCCGACATGTTGCAGCCGGACGAAAAGAACGACGTGATCGCATACCTGAAAACGTTGTAGTCACGGCGCGACGCTGTTACTCTGGAAGCAGCCCGCAAGTTCCGCCAATAGCGTCCCCATCGTCTAGCCCGGCCTAGGACATCGCCCTTTCACGGCGGTAACGGGGGTTCGAATCCCCCTGGGGACGCCAAAACGATCGACAAGAGATACCTCTTTATGAACATCAGAGCGCTCATTCCCGCCGTGGTTCTTGGATTGATCTTCGCGCACCCGGGCCGTTCTCAGGACGCGGAAAACCTCCCGACGCCGGGCTTCCACCATCTGCATCTCAACTCGACCGATCCCGGCGCCGCTATCGATTTTTATGTGAAGAACTTCCCGAGCGCGTCGAGGTCAACGTGGGGCGGGATGCCGGCGCTCCAGGCCGGAAAAGTGTACGTCTTGTTTGAGAAGGTCAACACGCCGCCGGCGTTAACGCCGCAGACAGCGATCTGGCATTTCGGCTTTCATGTCACCGACGAGCGCGCGAGCCTGAAGCGTTTTCAGGAAATCGGCACCAGGCTTTTGCCGCTTTATACGGGCGACGGAGATGGCTTCGTCTACGTCAATAGCGATACATGGCGGGGCGCGGGCGGGCCTGGCGGCGCTCTGGGACGCACGCAATCGCAGATTGCCGACGCCAAAGCGCACGGCATCCAGCCGGCGGGTGGCGCCGGATTCGCCTACATCGGCGGTCCCGACGGCGCGATCATCGAATATCTTGGCAACCAGCCGGCGGAACGGTTCAACCACGTACACATGTACCAGGACGATCCGTTTTGCGCCCAACTGTGGTACCGGAAACACTTGAATGCTCCCGCAGGCGGGCGCGGACCGCAACACACGGAGGCCGATTGCAAAGAGGCTCGCGGCGCGGAGCGCAGCTGGCCGGCGCTCGAAAAAGCAGGCATGTATCGCGTCCCGCAAGCCGGTGTCGCCTTTGGCGATGTGGCTCTGAACTGGTATATGAACCAGGGAGACTCGCCGCTCGCGCCGACGCGCGGGCATCTGGCGGATCACTTCGCGCTCAGCGTGGCGAATCTGGATGCGTGGGTCGCCAAGCTGGAAAAAGAGAACGTCAAATTTCTACAGAAGATGCATAACGTCGGCGACACGCGGGCGATCATGATCGAAGGTCCCAGCCGCGAAGCCATCGAACTGGTGGAAGTGAAGTGACGGTCGAGCCTCGAAAACTCAAGTAGAATTGTTCGCATGGCAAAGCAGGGCGCAGGGTCCCTACCGTTAGACAAGCTGGAGTTGTATGAAAAGCTGGTGGCCACCAATCCGAGGGTCGAACGCAAGGGCGCGACCGTGCCGTATACGTCCTTGAACGGTCATATGTTCAGCTATCTCAGCAAAGAGGGCAAGCTGGCGCTCCGGTTGCCGGCCGGCGAGCGGGAGGCGTTTCTTAAGAAGTACAAGGCTAGGTTGTGCGAGGCATATGGAATCGTCCAGAAGGAATATGTCGAGGTTCCGGACTCGCTGCTGGCCTCGACACGCGAATTGAAGAAGTTCTTCGATTGCAGTTACGCCTACGTGGGCTCCCTGAAGCCGAAACCCAGCGCCAAAAAGAAGAAGGGTTGACGATCTTAAAGAAGTCGTACGAACTCTTCCACCGTAAACCCGGCCTCACGAATCAACGCACGAAGGGTTCCCTTGGCTAGTTCTTTGTGGTTGGGAACGGAGAGGCGCCGATGCGGCGGGTCAGCCCGTCGAAGGATAATGTGACTTCCGTGCTGCTCGTCGAATTCGTACCCCGCCCGTTGGAACGCCTTGACCGCCTCACTGCCAGAAACCGATGGCAGCTTCATCCACCCGCAACCTCAACGACCTCCTCAATGATGCTCGGAGGTACCGGATCGCCATGTTTGCGAAGGCTTTTCAGATAGCCCTCGATGGCCTCACGAATGTTCCCGGTTGCTTCCAGGCGCGTGGCGCCCTGAGAAATACATCCTGGTAGAGCCGGGCAAGTGGCGACAAACACGCCGTCTTCGTCCTGTTCCAGGTAAACGCGATACTTCATTACCCAGCATTCTATCATTCGAAACCAGTGGTCGATCAAAACGCCGCGCCCGCGTACAACTGGAACGGTCCCCAATAGAACGGTTTCCGATACGCCCCCTTCGACCGGACCAGCCGCAGCTTGGCCTGTCGCAGCGCTTCCGCGGCAGGGACGTGGTTCGCCAACTGGGCGTAGAAATCCGACATCAGCGAGGCCGTCGAAAGATCGGTTACATCCCACAGCCCCGCGACCACACTTTTCGCGCCGGCTCGCAGGAATGCCCATGAAAGGCCGACCAGTCCCTCGCCCGAATAGGTTCTGGCTCCCGCGCTGCGGCAGGCCGATAGCGTCACCAGGTCGGCATTCAGCGGTACGTTCATCACATCGCGAGCCGATAAAGCGTATCCGCCGTCGTGCCGGGCCAGAATCAGCGCCGAATCGAGCGGGCTTTCGCGATTCGCGGTAGCGTGCGCTGCAAAATGGATCCATGAAAACTGCGCCGGGCCGGCTTCCCGGTACGCGGCCGGATTCGCGCGCGAACCTTGCAGGACCACGGCGCTTCGCGAATCGAATTTCTGCTCGATCAGCGACATTTCCTGCGCCGCGTAGGGCAGGCGTGGATATTCTTCAACGGCCGGCTCGGGGTCGCCGATCAGAAGAATGGAGGCCTGCGCCGGCTGGGTGCGCCGCGCTTCGGTGAGGATTCCCAGGGATGGCGCGACCTCCACGGTCACGCGCTCAATCAGGTAGCGCGAGGGCTGGTCCGGGTCGGGCAAGGTTTCCAGGTTCAGCGAATGGAGCGAACGGTCCGGTACGATAATCAATCGCGCGTTGGGCTTCAGCAGCTCGCGCACCGGCCCGAGCAGAATCTCCGAGAGTTCGCGGCCGGCGGGAAATTCCGCTTCCAGCGGATCGCGCAGGTTTTCGATGAAGCCGCGGTAGGACTCCACCAGCGCCGCGATCTGTTTTTCGGGCGGCAGGACGTGAAGCTCAATGCCGTCCGGAGTGACCGCCCAGAGAAACGACCGTTCCGGCGCCAGCCAGAAGGACAGCAGCGTGGCGCCGGCCGATCGCGACAAACGCTGGAGCGCGGACGCACTCACCGCTTGGGTTTTGGCGTCCGACCGGAGCCGTTCATCCAAGAGCCGCGCGCGGCTGGATTCGGCGACCTCCATGGCTTTCGCGACTTCGCCGCGCGTGACCAGAAAGTCGACGTAGTGCTGATAAAACTCGATCAGGCTGGAAAGATAACTCAGCTTATTGTCGTCGCGGCGGAGACCGGCGCGCTGCCGCTCCACTCGGTCGATACAGGAGCGGAACTGCGCGTCGGCGCGATCCAGCTGTCCGGTCTCCACGTCCAATTGCGACAATCCGAGCTCGGCCTGGAGCATCGACGCCGAATCGTCGGACGGAGTCGCGAGAATGGCGCGAAAAAGCTTTTCCGCATGGGGATAGTCCTTGCGTCCCAAAGCGATTCGAGCCTCGTCCACCTGCGCGAACAGGTCGGAATTATCTTTCAGTTCTTGTTTCAAACGCAGCGCTTCGTTGGTGTACTGTTCGGCCGAGGCGAAATCGCCGAGATCGATGTTGGTTAGCGCCAGGTTGGCCAGCCACTCCGCCGTCCAATACGTGCCCGGAAGGCTGCGGGCAATCGACAGGGCGGCCTGGTATTTGGCGAGCGCCTTGGAAAACTCTTTCCGGTCGTAGAGCACGTTGCCGATGCTGCCGAGCCAGATCTGCTGCGCGCGCCGGTCGCCGAGTTTTTCAAAAATCCCCTCGGCCTGATTCAGGAATTGAAGCGCGGTGTCATAATCGCCGAGGCGGTAATATGCATTTCCGAGATTGCCCAGCGCGTTGGCAAGCGAGCGCGTCCAGCCCATGCGCGCGGCCGCATCCCGCTGCCGCTCGAACCAATAGATGGATTCCTCCGGGCGATGCGTAAACAGCAGGAACCATCCGAGCGTGCCCAAGGCGCGGGTATGCAAACGCGGATCCTGCTGTTCGGTAGCCTCCTGAAGCGCCGCGCGGAGACTTTCGTCGGCCGCGTCCGATTTTCCCTCCTGCGCGAGAACGGTGCCTAGATTGATCCCGATTTCGGCGTGAAGTAAAGGCTGGTCGAGCGGAGCCGCAATCTGGCGCGCGCGATTCAGGCTTTCTTCCGCGGCGGAATAGCGGGATGCGAGGTCGGCGGCCCAGCCGCGATCCATTTCCACTCGCGCCCGCAGGTCCGCGGACGGCGGAGTGCCCGCAGCGTCCAGAGCCTCGATGGCTTTTTGAGGATCGATTTGCAGCAGAATCTCGGCGCGGAGGATTCGAAACCGCCAGCTCGGCTCGGCGCGATAGCCGGCGTCGGCGGCGGCCAGAGCCTGATCGAGCTTGCCCTCCAGCAGCAGGGACTTGGCGCTTTGGAAAGAAGCTTCAGGCGACGATGTGGAGCATGCGCAACTCCACAGGACCAGCAGCAGAATGGAAACAGCGCGCACTTAATTTGACGGCGGCGGATCTCCGTTCCCTCCGGCTCCGCCCGCGCCGTAACATCCTTCCACGGAGCATCCCAAATCCACGTGCAGCATCAGCAGCCGGTGGTAGGACGAGGTAACGAAGTACTCGCCCAGATAGACGGTGCCGAAATGATGGACATAAATTCCGTGGCCGTTCCGCGAAAGACCGGGCGGAAGATCGTCCAGATTCCGGACCAGGGTGCACGCCATCATTCCTTTCTTTTCCGGGAATCCGCCGTCCTCGCGCTGGATCAGCGACAGCCGGTTGATTTCCGCGCGAACCTTGGGGTTGGCGGCATGCGCCTGGTTGAGCCTGTTCCAGGTGTGGTGCTCCGCGAACAGGTCGGTTGCCAGGTCCACCTTAATCGGGTGCCCGGCGATGCGCAGGTTCTCGAAGCGCGAGCCGAGCGGAATAAAGCTCGAGTCGTCGTCCTGGTCCGGGTGTTTGGTGGTGATGCGCGCCACAATGCGGTCGCACGTCACCACGTCCATGATGTTCAAGCCCTCAATGGTGGTGGTCGCGAGCGTGCCGTGCGCCTTATCCTTCTCGCTAAAACTTCCCACCACGTGCGATTCGGCGCGGTGGAAGGAAAAATAGTTGCGGTGACGGAAATTCTCGGCGTGGGCGGAGCCATGCCCGCCGATGACGGGCAAGGCGATGGACGCCTGAATCTCCATGGCTTCGTGGATGGGCAGCGTCAAGTACCCGGACGCAGCCACTGCTTCAGCGTGGTAGAGGAATCGGATTTTCATGCCGTTCCATTAGCTTACTCGAACCGGAGGCTGAAAGGATAACGCGCGACTTCGGCTTCCTTACTGGAGTCCTCTTCCACATCGCCGAGCCCGTAAATGACCAGCACGTAGCGCCCGGCCGGAAGGGCCTGCGTGGGAATCAGAACATGGACCTCGCGTCCCGGAGCCGGCGCCGGCAGCGAAATCGCATAGCGCACCGGTTTATTTGGGACCCCATCGTCGAGAAACATGGCGCGGTAGTGTCCATACTCGTGTTCCCAGGTCCGGTCCATGTAGAGCGTATAAAACTGAGCGCCCCGCGGAGGCGTGACCGCCGTCAAATCGCCGCGAGAAGCCGCGTACAGCGCATACTCGGAAACCGGCTGCGGCACGAAGCTGTGAAACCGCACTCCGGATTCGTATCCGGCCAGAGCCGCCAGGACCACTCCTGCCAGCGCGGGCGCCAGAACCCACGGCCTTCCCCAGGCTCGCCTCAACGCCATCCACCAGCCCGCCCGGTCGAGCTCCGTCCCCGCCGCAGGCTGGCGGGCAGTGAAGGGACCAGGACCGTGCTCCAGATACGCGGCACGAGCATTGTCCTGAAGGATCGTCAATGCCCTCAGCTCCTCCGAGCACTGAGGACAGTCGAAGAAATGCCGCTCGAATTCCTCGACCTCGGAAACGGAGAGATCGCCGAGCACATACCGCTCGGTCGCCCCCAACTTCATTGCTTCCGAATGATCCATCCTTCTCGTCCCTCACTTTACCGTGACATCTGCTGCCCGTTACGTTTCACTTACTTGCAACTTTTCGTAGTACTAGAACTTATGGTCTCGACAGGCCACTCTTGTCGAAGGCCTCCCGGAACCGGATTTTCGCGCGATGCACCAGGACGCGCAGATAATCGCGATCGACCTCGAAGCGCTTGCAAATCTCGGCTTTGTCCAGCTCTTCGAGAAACACGGCGCGTAAAATCTGCTGATCCTTCTCCCCCAATTCCGCCAGCACGTCTCGAACCAGATCCTTGCGTTCCCGCGAGACCAGGCTTCCTTCCGAGTTCATGCGGCCGTCGGCGACGTTGTGGGCGTCCTCGGGCATGGGCGGATGCCGGGTGGAGGCGCGCAGATGCTCCATCATCACGTTGATGCAGACCGAGTGCACGTAGGCGCCCAGGCGCTCCGGATGGTCCAGGCTGCGGTCGGACCGGAGGAAGTTCAGGACGCGCAGAAACGTTTCCTGGCGAATGTCCTCAATCAGCTCCCAGGATCGCAGGCGGTAGCGCAGGGACATCCGGATCACGTTGGTGAAATGCACCACAAAATGTTGCTCCGTCTCGTAGTCCCCATCCCGGAGACGGGTTAGATACTCTCGGTCGAAGGGCGGTGCGCTCAAGAACATAGGATACTGGATAAAGGTAAGACTCGCAGAGCCAGAGCGATCCTATAGGTAGACCATGCTTGCTTTATCCGATCCCTTGGTCCAGGACTGGTTCCACGCCCGCTTTAAGGGCGTGACGGAACCGCAGCGGCTGGGATGGCCCGAAATCCGGGCGGGACATGACGTTCTGATCTCGGCGCCCACCGGTTCCGGCAAAACGCTGGCTGCTTTTCTCACCGCGATCGACCGGCTGGTCCGCCAGGCCCGCGAGGGCGATTTGCCCGCAGGGACCGAAATTCTCTATGTTTCGCCGCTGAAGGCTCTGAGCAACGACGTTCACAAGAACCTCGACGTGCCGCTCGCCGGAATCGCCGACCTGGCGCGCGACCGTGGCATTCCGCTGGCTCCCATCCGCACCGCGGTTCGAACCGGCGACACGCCGGCGCACGAACGGCAGCAGATGGGCAAGCAGCCGCCGCACATCCTGGTGACCACGCCTGAATCGCTCTACATCATGCTGACGGCGGAGCGGCCGCGCGAGATGCTGCGGTCGGTGCGGACGCTGATCGTCGACGAAATTCACGCGTTGGCCGACGACAAGCGCGGCTCTCATCTGGCGCTGTCGATTGCGCGGCTGGAAGCGCTTCACCGGCCGGCGGTTGCAGAAGATCGGACTTTCGGCGACGGTCAGCCCGATTGAAGAAGTGGCGCGGTTCCTGAGTCCCGAGCGCGCACATCGTCCAGGTGGGGCATAAGCGCGCCATGGAACTGGCGGTGGAGGTTCCGCGCAGCGAGCTGGGCCCGGTGGCGAGCACCGAGATGTGGGGCGAGATTTACGACCGCGTGGCGGAGCTGGCGCGGAGAATCGCACGACGCTGGTTTTCGTCAACACGCGGCGCCTGGCGGAGCGCGTGGCGCATCACCTGGGCGAACGCTTAGGCGCGAACGCGGTCCTGCCGCATCATGGCAGCCTGTCGCGAGGATTGCGCCTGGAGGCCGAACAGCGCCTGAAATCGGGTGAGCTGCGCGCGGTGGTCGCGACCGCGTCGCTCGAATTGGGGATCGACATCGGCACGGTGGACCTGGTGTGCCAGATCGGATCGCCGCGATCGATCGCCGTCGCGCTGCAGCGGGTGGGACGCGCGGGACATTGGATCGGCGCGGTGCCCAAAGGCCGGCTGTTCGCGACCACTCGCGACGAGCTGATCGAATGCGCGGCGCTGCTGCGGGCGATCCGCTCGGGCGAGCTGGACCGGATTGAAATCCCGCGCGCGCCGCTGGATATTCTCGCCCAGCAAATTGTTGCCGCCTGCGCCGCCGACGATTGGAATGAAGACGAGCTGTTCGAACTGGTCCGCCGCAGCTATCCCTATCGCGCGCTGGACCGGCGCGAATTCGAAGGCGTAATCGAAATGCTTTCCGAGGGGATCGTGACCTCGCGGGGACGCCGCGCGGCGTTTCTGCATCGCGATCAGGTGAATCATCGCGTGCGCGGGCGCCGCGGCGCGCGCCTCTCCGCCATCACCTGCGGCGGCGCCATCCCGGACACTTCGCAATACCAGGTGGTGGCCGAGCCCGAGGGAACCGTGGTCGGGTCGCTGGATGAGGATTTCGCGGTGGAGAGCCTGGTTGGGGATATTTTCCTGCTGGGAACCACTTCATGGCGGATCCGGCGCGTGGAGCCGGGCCGGGTCCGGGTGGAAGATGCGCGCGGCGCGGCGCCTTCGGTGCCTTTCTGGCGGGGCGAAGCGCCGGGGTGGACTCGAGAACTGTCGCTTGAAGTGGCGCGGGTGCGCCAGGAAATCGCGGCGTCTTCCGATCCCGTCGCGTGGCTTCAAGGCGAATGCGGGCTGGACCGCCTGGGCGCGGAGCAGGCGGTCGAGTACGTTCGCGCCGGCGCGCGGGCCCTGGGCGCGATGCCGAGCCAGGACGTAGTGGTTGCGGAACGATTCTTCGACGAGGGCGGCGGCATGCAGATGATCATTCATGCGCCCTTCGGCTCGCGCATCAATCGAGCGTGGGGGCTCGCGCTGCGCAAGCGCTTTTGCCGGACCTTCAATTTCGAGCTGCAAGCCGCCGCCACCGACAACGGGCTGCTGCTTTCGCTGAGCGATCAGCACTCGTTTCCGCTCGAATCGGTGTTTACTTTTCTGAGGCCGCATTCGCTGGAACACGTATTGACGCAGGCGCTGCTGGACTCGCCGATGTTCGGAGCGCGCTGGAAATGGAATGCTTCGCGTGCGCTGGCGGTGCCGCGTTTTATGGGCGGCAAGAAAGTTCCGCCGCCGATTCAGCGGATGCGCTCCGACGATCTGCTGGCGGCCGTGTTTCCCGATCAGGCCGCATGCGCCGAAAATCTCACCGGCGAGATTCGCATTCCGGATCATCCGCTGGTGAACGAAACCATCGCGAATTGTTTGCATGAGGCCATGGACCTGGATGGTTTGACGCGCATCCTGGAACGCATGGATGAAGGCACTCTGCGCACCGTCGCGGTGGATACGCCCGAGCCTTCGCCGTTCAGCCACGAGATTCTGAACGCGAATCCATACGCGTATCTGGACGATGCTCCGCTCGAAGAACGGCGGGCGCGCGCGGTGCAGCTTCGCCGCACGCTTTCGGCTGAAGACGCGGGCGGGATCGGGGCGCTGGACCCGGCCGCCATCGCGCAGGTGGCCGAAGAATCCTGGCCCGTGGTACGCGATGCCGATGAGCTGCACGACGCTCTGCTCACGCTGATCGTGCTGCCTCCGGTTGCTGAATGGCAGGTTTTTTTCGATGAGCTGAAAAGTTCGGGACGAACTTCCAAAATGGGCGCGTGGTGGGTTGCGACGGAGCGGGCGGAGCGAATCGACGATGTAACTTCGATCCTGCGCGGCTGGATGGATTCGATCGGCCCGGCGAAACCAGCCGAGCTGGCCGAGCGCCTGGCATTACCCTTGAGCGACATCGAGATCGGGCTGGGGCAGCTCGAATCGGAAGGACAGATCCTGCGCGGGCAATTTTCTTCGACCGAAATGCAATTCTGCCACCGGCGCATCCTGGCGCGCATTCATCGCTTGACGCTGGGCCGGTTGCGGCGCGAAATCGAGCCGGTACCGACCGCCGGGTTCATGCGATTCCTGTGCCGATGGCAGCATCTGACGCCGGGCGCGCAACTGCATGGAGTCGACGGGCTGTTTCAGATCTTGCGCCAGCTTCAGGGCTACGAGATTTCAGCGGCGGCCTGGGAATCCGTGGTGCTGCCCCGGCGGCTCGCCAATTACGATCCGGAATGGCTGGACCGGCTGTGTCTTTCGGGCGAAGCCATGTGGGGGCGCCTGTCGCCGCATCCCGCGCTCGAAAATGAAGGCGCGCGGCGGGTCCGTCCTACGCGCGTGGCGCCGCTTGCTATTTTTCTGCGTGAGGATGCCGCGCGATTGCTGCCCGCGGCGATGGCGCCGGTCCCGCTTTCGCCCGCCGCGCAGGACGTATTCGGGGCGCTGGAACAGCGCGGGGCGTCGTTTTTCAACGACTTGGTTCGCTCCACCGGACGTTTGGCCAGCGAAGTGGAGGACGCCGTCTGGGAACTGGTGGCCGCGGGCCGCATCACAGCCGACGGTTTCGAAAATCTGCGCGCGCTGATCGACCCCAAACGCCGGCGCGGGGAAGGCCGGGGGCGATTCTCGCGTCCCAGGCATGCGGCCGGCCGATGGGCGCTGCTCGAACGCGGCACCGGCGAAGTGGACCCCGAATTTTTCGCCAAACAGCTTCTGGACCGCTGGGGCGTTGTGTTTCGCGATGTTCTGGCCCGGGAGACGCTGGCTCCGCCGTGGCGCGATCTGCTGGTGGCTTTGCGCAGAATGGAGGCGCGCGGCGAGATTCGCGGCGGGCGCTTCGTTTCGGGCTTCGTCGGCGAACAGTTCGCGCGGCCGGAGGCGGTCGATCTGCTGCGGCACATTCGCCGCTCTGGCGCGGGCGAGGAAGAAATCGAAATCGCGCTGGCCGATCCGCTGAACTTGACCGGCATCGTTCTGCCGGGGCCGCGCACCAGCGCGCTGGCGCAGGGGTCGTTGCGATTGCGGGACGGCGTCGCCGATCTCGCCGCCACCGGGACTTAAGCCGCCCAGTTTTCGATTTTCAGACCATCGATCCGCGAGAATTCACGGACGTTATTGGTCACCGGCGTGACGCCGAGGCAGCCCCTCATCGCGGCCAAGTATATACGAAACGTATATAAGCGCTACCACCACTTCGGCAAGGGCAGCCAGCCGCGGCTCAGGTAGTCGCTCAGGATGAAAGTCAACAGGATCGCCATCCAGAAAAACCCGGCGCAGACGAACAGCTTGGTCATGGAGCTGCCCCGCCGCACGTCCATAAAGAACCACACCACCAGCGTCCCCTTGATGACGGCGATGGTCATGGCGCAGATGAAATTGTACTCGCCCAGCTCGAGTTTCGAGACGCCGACGGTGGTGATGGTGAGGACAATCAGCGCGATGAATACGAAGGCGTAGGTGCGAACGGGAACCACCTGATGGGTCATGATGTATGTCCGATCAAATACAGCAGCGGGAACAGGAAAATCCACACAATATCGACGAAATGCCAGTATAATCCGATCATTTCCACCGGTGTGTACCATTCCGCGCTGAAGCGGTTGCGCGACGCCATCACAATCAGCGTGGTCAGCAGGCCCGCGCCCACAATCATATGGATGGCGTGCATGCCGGTCATGGCGAAATACAGGAAGAACAGAATCTGCGCCTGGTGGAAATATTGCGATTCCGCGTAGCGGAACCCCGGGCCGGGAATGTGGTGGTCCACCCACTTTTCGTGATACTCGACGTACTTCAGAACCAGGAACACGCTACCCAGGATCAGCGTGAAAACCAGGAACATGATCAGGGCTTTCTTCTGCCCCAGTTGCGACGCGCGCACGGCCAGCACCATGGTGAAGCTGCTGCAAATCAGCACGCCGGTGTTGATGGCCCCGATAGCGACATTCATGAAATGGCTGCTGGACGCGAACGCGTCCGGATACAAGTTGCGATACACCGTGTAGGCGCCGAACATGCCGCCGAAGAACATGATTTCCGTGAGCAGGAACACCCACATCCCCAGCGTGGACGATTCGAGCTGCTGCGCGCTGTCGTCGAAATGGTGCTGCAGTCCCGGCGATTCGTGCGCGGCGAAGGTTGCGTCAGTGTCCGCCAACTTCCACCTCCTCCTCGCCGGAGTAATTGTAGGCCGGTTCCGTCACCACCGGCGGAACATCGAAATTGAACGTCGGCGGCGGCGTGGGCGACTGCTCCCATTCGAGGCCCTTGGCATGCCACGGATTCTGCGGCGACCTGGGCCCTTTCCTCCACGCCCAAGCCAGATACACCATCGGCATCAGGTAGCCGATGCCCAGAACGGAGGCTCCCGCCGTCGAGAGCACGTTCAGGGTGTGAAATTCACCGGCATAAGTAGCATAGCGGCGCGGCATTCCGAGATAACCCAGGATGAATTGCGGGAAAAACGTCAGATTAAATCCGACGAAGATGACCGCAGCCGCCAATCTCGCCCAGTTTTCGGGGTACAGGCGGCCGGTAATCTTGGGGAACCAGAAATGGAGGCCGCCCATGTAGGCCAACACCATCCCGCCCACCATCACGTAATGAAAATGCGCGATCACGAAATAGGTGTCGGTGAGATGAACGTCGATAGCCATGGTCGCCAGGAACAGGCCGGTCAGGCCGCCGATGGTGAACAGGCCGATGAACCCGAAGGCGTACAGCATGGGTGTTTCAAAGGAAATGGACCCGCGGTACATGGTCGCGCTCCAGTTGAAAATCTTGATGGCGGAGGGAACCGCGACCAGAAAGCTCATGAAGGAGAACACCATGCTGGCGTACATCGATTGCCCGGCGACGAACAGGTGGTGGCCCCACACCAGGAATCCGAGGACCGCGATCGCCACGCTCGAAAACGCGACGAAGCCGTAGCCGAAAATCGATTTTCTGGAATAACACGCGACAATTTCGCTGATGACGCCCATGCCCGGCAGGATCATGATGTAGACGGCCGGATGCGAGTAGAACCAAAAGAGGTGTTGGAACAGCACCGGGTCTCCGCCCAGGCTCGGGTCGAAAATCCCAGCATGAAGAATGCGCTCCAGGCCCAGCAGCACGATGGTGATCGCGATCACCGGCGTGCCCAGCACCTGGATCAGGCTGGTGGCATAATGCGCCCACACAAATAGCGGGAGGCGGAACCAGGTCATGCCCGGAGCGCGCATCTTGTGGACCGTCACGATGAAGTTCAGCCCCGTCAGGATGGATGAAAACCCGGAAATGAACACGCCGATAGCGGCCAGGATCACGTGGGTGTTCGAGTAGGTGGAGCTGAACGGCGCATAGAACGTCCAGCCGGTGTCGACGCCGCCGCGCACGATCGCGACGATCGCGAAGATCGCGCCGAAAATGTAGATGTACCAGCTCAACAGATTGATGCGCGGGAACGCCAGGTCGCGCGCCCCGATCATGGGAGGGATCAGAAAATTTCCCAGCGTCGCCGGAATCGACGGGATCAGGAAGAAGAACACCATGATGATCCCGTGCATGGTGAACAGCTTGTTATAGGTGTCGTGTTCGAACAGGCCGTTGGGGGACAGGAGATTCAGCCGCATTCCCACCGCGAAGGCTCCGCCGACGAAGAACATCGCGGTGATCGAGAACAGGTACAGCAGCGCGATGCGCTTATGGTCGGTGGTGAACAGCCAGGATTTCCAGCCGTAATCCGCGTTCAGATAATTCTTCCGCTCCGCGGCATGCGGAGGCGGCAGCGCCGTAATCAACGTATCGCTCATGATGAATTCCTCATTGCTTCCCCGCCTGCTTCGCGGGCGCGCCCGGCGGCGACAGGCTCTTGATGTACACGATCAGTTGCAGCAGGCCCTCTTCGTTGATCTGTCCCTGGAACACCGGCATCAGGTCCTTCTTGTACCCTTTCACGATTTTCGCGTTGGGGTTCAGAATGGATTCGCGAATGTAGGCTTCGTCTGCCAGCACGGTGCGACCGTCGTCCAACTGCACCAGGTGCCCGTAAACATTGCGCAGCGATGGACAGCGGCCCTGCTGATCGACAACGTGGCAGGTGACGCACCCGTATTGCTCGAAAAGTTTTTCACCCTGGTCCGCCATCGACGTCCCGGTGGCGCCGCCCGCCAGCCAGTTCTGAT
Organism: Terriglobia bacterium; assembly: GCA_963842485.1. Taxonomy (GTDB): domain Bacteria; phylum Acidobacteriota; class Terriglobia; order Bryobacterales; family Bryobacteraceae; genus Palsa-187. Next base: position 24,130 of record CAWJHI010000073.1, read on the forward strand.
ACGCCACCGGCTCCATCACCGTCACCCATCCGATCATCCGCGAATGATTGGTACCGCAGTATTCCGCGCAAAAGATGTGATAGCGGCCGGGCTTGGTCGCCTGGAACCAAAAGGTCTGGTAGCTGCCCGGCACCACGTCGTGCTTCAAACGGAACGCGGGCAGGAAAAAGCTGTGGATCACGTCTTCACTGGCCAGCGTGAGCTTCACAGGACGCCCCGTCGGAACGTGCATTTCATTGATTTCGCGCTGTCCGTCGGGATACTGAATCTTCCACATCCACTGCTTGCCGGTGACGTACAGATCGAGTGTGTCGCGCGGCGGCGTGTAGTTTTCGAAATACAGTTTGGTCCCCCAAGCGAACATCACCAGCATGAGCAGATAAGGAATCACGCTCCACGTGATCTCGAGGGGAACCGACCCGTGAATCGGTTTCGGATTCGGCTCGTCCGGGCTTCGGCGGCGGTACTTGAACGCAAACACGGTCACCGCCACGAAAATCAGCAGGGTCATGGCAATGCTAACCACCAGCAGGTAGACGTATAACGCGTCCACCGGGCCGGCGGTGGTGGACGCTCGCGGCGGAAAAATGGAGAACTGACCCATTTACGTTGTCCTTGCCCGAAAATCACGGCGGAACATCACCAGCATGAACGTCAGCAAACACCCCAGAGTCAGCAGGCCGCCGATGCGCAGCGCATTCATGATCACCAGGCCGTACTTCCCGTTGGCCGGATCGTAGTGATAGCAGTACAGCAGCACTGCGTCGATAGGCGAGCCGATACGCCCCTCGGACGCCTCCACCAATCCAAGCCGCACATCGCGAGCCGGATAATCGATGCCGTAAAAATACCGGGCTACTTTTCCCTCCGGAGTCAGAATCATGATCGCGCTGGCGTGCGCGTACTGATTGGTCGCCGCGTCGTAGGCGTAGCGGAAACCCACCGAGTCCGCCAGCGAGCGGCTGGATGCTTCCGGTCCGGTGAGAAAATGCCAGCCGCTTTCCGAATTCGCGCGATCGTATTCCTTTATATAGGACGCCTTCTTGGCCGCCGCCATCTCCGGAGTCTCGTGTGGATCGAAGCTGACGGCCACCACGTCGAATTCCTGGCCGGCGGTCATCTGCAAGCTGCGCAGGCTGCGCACCACACCGTTGAGAATCATGTTGCACAGCGACGGGCATTGATAATAGACCAGCGCGAGAATCACCGGTTTGCCAAGATACTGGCGCAGCGCGACCGTGCGGCCCGATTCGTCGGTGAGTGGTATATCGAGCGGAACCTGCGCGCCCATTTTCTGATCGATGCCGACGTTGCGCAGTGCGGCCGGCTTGTAGGAGTTCAGCGGCGCGTTGGAGGCAGGCTGCGCCTGCGCGAACGCCGTGCCCGCCGACATCGCCAGAGTGAGGGCGAGCGTGAACCGGGACTTCATTTCTTGGCCGCCTCTCTGGCTGGGAACCCGCGCTTCAGTTGCAGTTCCATGGCCTGATCGATGGGGATCCGCACGATCCCCAGCGGCTTGTCCGTCCACCCATAGCTGGTCAGAATCGTGTCTTCCTGGGAGTGCAGATCCTGCATGTCGATCGCCGGATGTTCTTCCAGGCGCGGTGCGGGCGGAAAGTGCTGGGCGCTGGTTTCCGCCATCGGATTGGGAGGCGCCTCGCTCAACGGATGGTCCGCCAGATATCGAAAAATGCCGAACACCAGCAACCCCACCATCGCCGCGCCGGCGGCGAGGCTGATCAGCGTCACCACCACCGGAAGAACGTGAGCGTCCTCGGTCTCGTGCCCCTGCGGAGGGTCAGCGTGTTCGATGTGTTCCATTAGAAAGCCACCGTCTCCCTCGGCGCGCCGGTTAGACGCGGGTCCCGCAACGGAACCAGCGGTCTCGATTTCAATTGCCAGAAAAATCCCGCCAGCCACAACCCGCCGACCGCGACCAGCGTCGCGAAATCCATCCAGTGAATCTTGAGCTGCTGCTGATAGAACGCCGGCTCGACGATCCAGTAAACGTCCACAATGCGAATCGCGATCATCATGATACAGACCTTGAGCAAACGATCCGCGTGGCGCTTGACGCCGCGCATCAGCAGCAGAACGAAGGGCGTGGCGAAATGAAAAATCACGATGGTCAGCGCTACCCATCCCCAACCGCCCTTCAGACGCGCCAGATACCAGGGGATCTCGTCGGGCAGGTTGCCCGCCCAAATGATCAGGAATTGCGAAAACGATGTGTACGCCCACAGCACCATGAAAGCGAACATCATGTTGCCCAGGTCATGCAGATGCTGCTTGGTGACGTATTCCTTCAGCGGCGGCCGGCTGGACAACACGATCACCAGCGCGATCATGAACGCAAACGCCTCCAGCACCTGGCCGATCAGAAACATCGCCCCGTAGATGGTCGAAAACCAGTGCGGCTCCAGCGACATGATCCAATCGAAGAACGCGAAGGTGGTCACGAACGTGAACACCACCAGGCCCGGCGCGCTCAATGCGTTCATCCTGTCCATCAGGCGCGGGTCCCCGCTCGAATCCTGGTCGGTGGACAATCGGCTGAGCCGGTAAGCGTAAAACCCCCACACCAGGAAATAGAACACCGCCCGGCCGATCATGAAAGGGGGATTCAGATACGCCACCTTCGTCTGGATGTTGGGGTCATGGGCCGCTTCCGGCCGCGCCCATACATATAAGGTAGGCAAGCTGACCAGAATGGGAACCAACAGGATCAGCATGTACGGCAGCGTCCGTGCGCCCGCCTCGCACATTCTGCGGATCACCATTCCCCATTTGCCGCCCACGGTGTGATGCAACAGCAGAATCGCCAGGCACCCCAGCGCCATGCCGGTCCAGAACAGATAGGCGTACAGGTAGGAGCGCAGGAACTGCTCGCGGTCCAGGATCAACCCGACCAGCGCCAGCAGCACTCCGGCGATTCCCACCAGCAAGGCTCTCTGCTGCCATTGCCCGATCTGCATGCTGACGGGATCGGACGCTGTCATTTGGCGTTCTCCTTCTTCGCGGGCTCCTTATTAGCAGGCAACTGGCCCCCGGGCGGCGCGGGTGACGGCGTAAGGTCGACAGCCTTCGGGGTCTGCGGATTCTTGTCCAGGTCCCCGCGCATGTCCGCCGGAACATCGTCCACCGTCGCGTTCTGGCTAAGCTGAAGCACTCGGATATACGCGGCGATGCGCCAGCGGTCGTCGGGCTCGACGCGCGAAGCGTAGCTGGGCATCGCGCCGAAGCCATTGGTGATGACGTTCGAAGAAGTGCCCCACCGGCGCCTTGATCAGCCGGTCGGTGTGATACGAGGCAGCCTGGCGGAATCCGCGCCGCACCACCATCCCGTTCCCGTCGCCAAGGCGGCTGTGGCACGGCGCGCAGTAGATGTTGAACCGCTGCTGGCCCCGCTCCAGATCCGCCTTGGCGATCGGGAACGGGAAGTAGGCTACGTCCTCGCTATTCACTTTTCCGGTGTAGCGCGCCTGGTCGATGCGCAAATGCCCGCGCGGTACGGTTCCTTCCACCTCCGGCCGCGCGGATCGTCCATCGCCGAAAAAATCGGTGGCGGCCAGCGGCTTATATCGAGGCTGATCGTGCATATCCTGGCGGCAGCCAGTGAGTAGCCACAGATGGACGCAGATGCACGCCGATAGGAACTTAGGGTTCAACTTGCGTCACCCCCATCGGATTAAGGCCGGCTAAAAACTCCCTGGTCTTCTCGACATCGAACTTCGGATCGGTCGCTTCGATGCACAGGAAAAACCGGTCGCGCGAGGCGCGCTCGAACTCTTTCACGTTGAACACCGGATGATACGGCTGTGGGAGCCCGTTCAACGCCAGCATCCCGACCACCGCCGTCAGGCACGCCACCAGCACCATCGATTCGAAGGTGATGGGCACGTATGCCGGCCAACTGTTCAGCGGCCTTCCCGCGACGATGTGCGGATACGCGATCACCGTCATCCACCAGCACAGCGTGAATCCACCGGTGGCGCCGCACAGCCCCGCGATAAACACGAAGCGCTGAACCAGCGTGCTGCGGAACCCGACCGCTTCCGCCAATCCCTCCACCGGCATCGGCGAGTATGCGTCCATGTGGCGATATCCCGCCGCGCGCGCTTCATGCGCGGCCGCGAGCAGAGGCTCGGGCTGATCGAACTCGGCCATCAGACCGTAGACGTTTTCGAGTTGTCCGGCGGCTTTAGTCGCCGTGACCATGAGAAGGCTCCAAACGATGTGCGGCGTCGTGCACCACTTCGCGCATTTCGAAAATCGAGATCGCGGGAAGGCCGCGAACGAACAGGAACATCAGGCACAGGAACACGCCGATGGTTCCGGCGTAAGTGCTCCAGTCCCACACCGTCGGATAGTACATGCCCCAGGACGACGGAACGAAATCCCGAGTCAGGCTGGTGACCACGATCACAAACCGCTCCAGCCACATCCCCATGTTGACCACCAGCGCAATGGCGAACACCGCCCCGACGTTCATGCGGACTTTCCGCGACCACAGCATCTGCGGGATCAGGATATTGCACAGAATCAGCAGCCAGTACGTCCACCAGTAGCCGCCGGCCCACATGCGGTTGTAAAACGCGTAGCGCTCATAGATCCCGCCGCTGTACCAGGCCATGAACGCTTCCATCACATAACCGTAGGCGACGATCAGCCCAGTCCCCAGCATCACCTTCGACATGCACTCGATGTGGCGCATGGTGATCATGTCTTCCAGGTGATACCAGCGGCGCACCGGAATCGCCAGAGTCAGCACCATGGCGAATCCCGAATAAATCGCGCCGGCAACGAAATAGGGAGGAAAGATAGTGGTATGCCATCCCGGCAGAATCGCCACCGCAAAGTCGAAGCTCACTACCGAATGCACCGAGACCACCAGCGGCGTCGAAAGGCCCGCCAGCAGCAGGTACGCCTTCTGATACCGCGCCCAATGCTTCGCCGATCCGCGCCAGCCCATGGCCAGCAGCCCGTAGATTTTCCCCGGCAACGTGGTCGCGCGCTTGTCGCGCATGGTGGCGAAATCCGGAATCAGGCCGGTGAACCAGAAAATAAAAGACACCGTAGCGTAAGTCGACACTGCGAACACGTCCCAGATCAGCGGACTGCGTGGCTGCGGCCACAGCCACATCGTGTTGGGATACGGCAACAGCCAGTAGGCGAGCCACGGCCGCCCCAAATGAAGAATCGGGAACATGCCCGCGCAGGCCACCGCGAACAGCGTCATGGCTTCCGAAAACCGGTTGATCGAGGTACGCCAATCCTGCTTGAGCAGCAGCAGAATCGCCGAAATCAGCGTCCCCGCGTGGCCGATTCCGATCCACCACACGAAGTTGACGATGGCAAATCCCCAAGCAATCGGGATGACGATTCCCCAAATCCCCACGCCTTTGTAAAACAGCCACGTCACCGCGACCATCAACAGATTCACCAGCGCAAACGCGCACGCGAAGCCGATGAACATCTGCTTCGGCGTTTTGAGGAACGGCTGGTAGACCACGCCGCCGATTTTGTCGGTGACGGTGCCGAAATCATGGCCGGGTCCGAGGACCTCTTTCCGGCCCCGGATCTATGGTCGCGACGGCGCTCTCTTCGGGTTCGAGACTCATGCCTTCTCCAGATCCGGATTGGGATTGCGCAGCCGCGCCAGATACGTGGTGCGCGGACGCGTGTCTAATTCCTCCAGCAGCGAATAATCGCGATGCTGCTGCTTCAACTTGGCCAGGCGGCTGTTGGGATCGTTCAGATCGCCGAACACGATCGCCTGCGTGGGACACGCCTGCTGGCACGCGGTAACGATTTCGCCGTCTTTAACGGGACGATCCGCTTTTTCGGCGTCGATTTTCACGCGATTGATCCGCTGCACACAGTAGGTGCACTTTTCCATCACGCCGCGGCTGCGCACGGTGACATCGGGATTGCGGACGCCCCACAGGCTCTGCGTGTCCCAATCCGAATACAGCAGAAAATTGAACCGCCGCACTTTATACGGGCAGTTGTTGGAGCAGTAGCGCGTCCCCACGCAGCGGTTGTAGACCATTTCGTTCAGCCCTTCGCCGCTGTGGACCGTCGCGGCCACCGGGCACACCAGCTCGCACAGCGCGTTTTCGCAATGCATGCACGGCACCGGCTGGAAATACATCTCAGGATCGTCGAGCGAGCCCTGGTAGTATCGATCCACGCGCAGCCAGTTCATGTGGCGGCCCTTGGCCACCTCCTCTTTTCCCACGATGGCGATATTGTTTTCCGCCTGGCACGCCACCATGCACGCCTGGCAGCCGACGCACGCGGTGAGATCGATCGACATGCCCCATTTGTGCTGGTTGTACGTCCACAACGGGAACAAGGTGTGATTGTCCGGCACGTGATCTTCGGCGGGACGCGCAAATTCGGGGTCGCGGTGATATTCGGCGAGCGTCGCGGCGCGGAATGGATCGCGCTCCTCCATGGTTTGGGTGTGCTGCGTATTGGCGAACTTGTAGCCGCGCGATTTGCGCTCAATGCTGGCGCCGGTCACATGCCACAGCGCGTTCGTCGCCCGCAGCGTGTACGCGTTGAATCCCACGTGATTGGCGATCCGCCCCGCGCGCGTCCGGCCGTAGCCCAAGTGAACCGTCATCGATTCGTCGGCGTGGCCCGGCAGCACCCACACCGGACCTTGCACTTTTCTGCCCGCCGGCGCTGAATCTCGATGACGTCGCCGGTCGCGACGCCGTAATGCTCCGCGCTCTTCGGCGAGACCCACACCGCGTTGTCCCACGTCATTTTGTTCTGCGGCTTGGGCATTTCCTGAAGCCAGGCGTTGTTCGACATCGCGCCGTCGCCCACCGCCGGATCGGGACGGAACACGATTTCGAGTCCCGTGGCCACGGCCGTTGCCTCGGAAACTTTCGGCGCGGGCGGCGTCGTTTCGGCGAACGCAGTCCCCGCGATGACGCCGTCATGCAGCGAGATCTGCCAGAAATCGTCGAAGTCCGCGCCTTTATGCTGGGTAGCCCAGTAATCGCGAACGGTCTCGATGCGCGGTCTGGTCGGCGCGATTCAGCAGGATATTGAACACATCGTGCGCGGATTTTCCGTCATACAGCGGCGCGATCAGCGGCTGAACGATGGACGCCGTCCCGTCGTATGCGCGCGCGTCGCTCCAGGATTCCAGGTAATGCGCTTCAGGCACGTGCCAATGGCACCACTCCGCGGTTTCGTTGAGATAAAGGCCCAGATGCGCGCGGAACTTCACTTTCTTCAGCGCGGCGAGGAAATGCAAATCGGCCGGAGCGTCGTAAACGGGGTTTCCGCCGAGAATCAGCACGGCGGTCACGGCGCCGCCGTTCATGTCATTCACCAGTTCGCGCGAGCGACGCGATCTCATCGGCGGGATTCGCCTCCACCGGATCGGTATAGATCACCGTCTTGCCGTTATTGCCGAACGTCGCGTTCAGCGCGTGAGCCAAAGCATGGACGCGCGGAGGCTGATGCTCGCCGGCGACCACGATGCTCGCGCCGCGATTCGCGTTCAGGTCCTTTAAAACCGCCGTCACGCGCGCGTCTCCGCTTCCCGCTTGCAGGGCCGCCGCGAACGCTTCGACATCGCAAGTCCGCATCCGGAAGCGATGCTCCGCCATGCCGCCGGTGATCGACGGCGTTCCTTCCGCGACATACAACCGCGGCGGCTTCACGTTCGGATCTTCCGCCGCGGCCCGCCGCCGCGCCCCGATAATCGCGAGCATACCGCAGACCGCCCGGCATCCCGGAGCACAGAAAATCCGCGTCCAGCGACACGATCACGTTCGCGCGATCGAAGCGATACATCGTGTTGAACGGCTTCCCGAACGCCGCCATCGATCCGGCCCGCGCCGAATGCCGCCCGCACGGCTCATACTGGTGCCACTTCGCTTCCGGATACGCCGCGAGAAATTCCTGGATCTGGGCGAGCCAACGTGGGCGAGGTCACCGTCCCGGTCAGAATGCGGAATCCCCCGCCTTTGTTCAACCCCGCGACTTCGCGCGCATCGGTCAGCGCCGTAAGAAAACCGCCCCACGTGTTGATCGCTCCATTGTGCACCACCGTCTGCGACCGGTCGGGATCGTACAGATTCAGCACGCTCGCCTGCATGAACGTGTCGGTCGCGCCCAGGCTCGCCGGATGCTGCGGATTGCCTTCGACTTTGGTCGGACGCCCGAGGTGGCTCTCTACCAGCAGCCCCGTCGCGATGCCGTCCACGCTCATCGCGGTCGCGTAGAACAACGGGTTGCCGGGAACGAAATCTTCCGGCTGGCGCACGTAGGGAACAATGGTCTCCTTCGGCTGCACGGTGCAGGCGGAGGCGCCCGCCAGCGCCACCGACGCTCCCATCAGCGTCAGGAACTTGCGCCGCGACGGCGGATCGTTCCAGTCCGGCGTGCGATTCGGAAACTCGTCGTCGACGAACGCGCGAAACTCCTCGGTCTGCGCCAGCTCTTCCATGCTGCGCCAGTATGGCTTCTATTTTCATCGGTGACACGTTACGCAATCGGTCAAGCTCTGGATCTTGTATTCGGCGACGAGCTTCGGTCCGATCTCGTCCTGATCGGGCGCGGGAGTCTCATAGGCCGGATTGAACACTTCGGATTTCGGCCGCACGTTGCGCTCCGGGTTGCGGTGGCACTCGATGCACCACTGCATGTACAGCGTGTTGACTTTCCACGTCAGCGGCATCTTGTCCACGCGCCCGTGGCAGGTCGAGCAGCCGATGCCCTTGTTCACATGAATGCTGTGATTGAAGTACACGAAGTCCGGCAGGTCGTGCACGCGAGTCCATTCGAGCGATTTTCCGGTCCGGTAACTGTCGCGCACCGGCTCCAGCATCGTCGGCGTTGGTCCAGATCTGCGAGTGGCAGCTCATGCACGTTTCGGTGGGAGGAATGCCGGCGAAGGCCGAGGTCTCCACCGAAGTGTGGCAGTAGCGGCAGTCGATGCCGTCGTCGCCGACGTGGTGCTTGTGGCTGAATGGAACCGGCTGGTCGAGAGCGACATCCACAGCGGTAGTGAATGCCCCGCCATTCAACTTGTACGCGGCCCAGACTACGCCCGACAACCAGAAGGAGCGCACTGACGATGCTCACCTTCGCAATGCTGTTCGAACTGCGGTGAAAGATCTGCGCCACGCAAAACCCATGCACTCCGCGCCGCCCAAACCAGCTAAACAGGCGGCGGTTAACGTCCCAGCTTAGACCCGGCATTTACCGAATCATATACCGTCGCAAGAGTATTTCCTGCGACACTGTAATGTGCCAACTTAGATCACGTACTTGCGCGAAAGTTTCCACACCGGGTGGAACTCACGTTGAAATAGAGTAGTGCGATTGACCCCCGGCGTCAAGCCCCCCTCCTCGGAAGGAGAGTCGGGGCGTTGTACAATGTAATTGATCCGCGCAACCCGCTCATGACCACTGAAACGCTGAAGGACGCTCGCCTCGCGGAAGAAACCACTCCCGGGAACTACTTCGTTTCGAACTATCCGCCGTATTCCTTCTGGACCCCGGATCACGTTCAGGAAGCCTACAGCGCGCTGGACCGGGCGCCGGCGCCGGGAACGCCCCTGGGCATCTACCTGCACATCCCGTTCTGCCGCAAGCGCTGCCACTTCTGCTATTTCAAGGTTTACACGGACAAGCACGCTGACGAAATTGAAGCGTACATGAATGCTGCAATTCAAGAGCTTTCTTTGTATTCGAAGAAGCCATTTATCGGTGGACGGAAGCCCAAATTCATCTATTTCGGAGGAGGAACGCCGTCGTTTATCTCCTCGAAGCAGCTCACCCGCGTGGTCGGCCGGATGAAGCAGGTGCTGCCTTGGGACGAAGCCGAAGAAGTGACCTTCGAATGCGAGCCGGGCACGCTGACGGAAGGTAAGCTTCAGGTTATTAAGGACCTGGGCGTCACCCGCCTGAGCCTGGGAATCGAAAATTTCGACGACCGTATCCTGGAAGTCAACGGCCGCGCGCATCGTTCCAAGGAAGTGGACCGGGCTTACAACTTCGCGCGCTCCATCGGATTCCCCCAGATTAATGTCGATCTGATTGCAGGAATGGTCGGCGAGTCGACTGATAATTGGAAACAATGCGTCCGTAAGACTATCGAGCTTTCCCCAGACAGCGTCACTATTTATCAGATGGAAGTGCCGTACAACACCACGCTGGTGAAGGAGATGAGAATCCACGGCCAGGACGTGGCTCCGGTGGCCGATTGGAAGACCAAGCGCGGCTGGGTGGACTACGCGTTCGGCGAAATGGAAAAGGCCGGCTACAGCGTGGCCAGCGCCTACGCGGTGGTGAAAGACCCGTCGCGCACGAAGTTTCTGTATCGCGACCTGCTGTGGACCGGCGCGGACATGATCGGGCTGGGCGTGGCGTCCTTCTCGCACGTCGGCGGCACGCATTTCCAGAACCTGCACGACTTCGATCCTTATATAGCGTCGCTCGAAGCCGGAAAACTTCCCATCTTCCGCGCGCTGACGCTGACCGGAGAAGAGCGCATGATCCGGGAGCTGATTCTGCAAATGAAGCTGGGGCAGGTCCATCGCGATTATTTCGAGACCAAATTCGGGATCGACGTAGAAGAGCGTTTTCGAGGTCCGCTCGCGAATCTCCGCGAACGAGGCTTGGTCGCCCCGGATCGGGACGACCTGACGCTGTCCCGCGACGGCCTCCTGCAAGTGGACAAGCTGCTGCACGACTTCTTCCTCCCGGAACATCGCACCGCACGATATGCCTGACCAGTACGACGCCATCGTCATCGGGGGCGGACCCGCCGGATGCACCGCGGCCGCGATCCTGGCCCAAAAAGGGCGCACAGTGGTTCTGCTCGAGAAGGAAAAATTTCCGCGCTATCACATCGGCGAATCGCTGCTGCCCTACGGATTTTTCACGCTGGAACGTTTAGGCGTGCTGGACAAAATCAAGAAGTCGCATTTCGTGAAAAAGTTCAGCGTCCAGTTTGTGAGCGAAGACGGCCGCTCCTCCCAGCCGTTTTATTTTCACACCCACCTGCAACATGAGGCCGCGCAGACCTGGCAAGTGTTGCGCAGCGAGCTGGACCAGATGCTGCTCGACAACGCGCGCGAAAAGGGCGCGGAGGTGATCGAACAGATCACCGCGCGCGAGCCGATCCGCCCAAATGGCGCCGTCACAGGCGTGAAAGCCATCGACAAAAGCGGCGTAGATCGCGAGTTTCACGCGCCCATCACCATCGACGCCAGCGGCCGCGACGCGTTTTTCGTGACGCGCAATGGCTGGAAAATCCGCGACGCCTACCTGAATAAAATCGCCGTGTGGACCTATTATAAAGGCGCGCAGCGCGATCCCGGCGTCGACGAAGGCGCCACCACGGTGGCCTATGTTCCCGAAAAAGGCTGGTTCTGGTACATCCCGCTGGCGGGCGACGTAGTCAGCGTCGGTGTGGTGGCCGAAAAAGATTACCTGATGAAGGATACCAAGGACCTGAAGGAGATTTTTCATCAGGAGGTCGGCCAAGAACGTCTGGATCGAGCGGCATCTGGCGGTTGGCGAGCAATTCGGGCCGTACCGCATCACCGGCGAATATTCGTATCGCTCGCGCTACTGCGCCGCCGACGGAATGGTGCTGGCCGGCGACGCTTTCGCGTTTCTCGATCCGGTGTTTTCCTCGGGAGTGCTGCTGGCGCTGCGCAGCGGAGAATTGGCTGCCGACGCCGCGGACGCTGCCCTGGCCGATGGCGACTTTTCCGCCGCCAGATTCGCCGCCTACGGAGCCGAGTTCTGCAAACGCATCGAATCCATGCGCCGCCTGGTGTACGCGTTCTACGATCACGAGTTCAGTTTCCGCGGGTTCCTGAAAAAATATCCGCACCTGCACGGCGATGTGACGGACTGCCTGATCGGCAACTGGCTGAAGGATTTCGAGCCGATGTATGAAGCCATGGCCGAGTTTGCCGGCAACATCCCGGAACCGCTGCCCTATGGCAAGCCGCTGACGGAATCCATGGCAGCCGCCGATTAAGGGATGCAACTCGCGAAACTCCGCGCGCTTCTGTCTGAGATCAGCGGCCGCAATCCGTTCTATTCCGCGAAACTCGCCGGCGCCAGCCCAAACATTCCCAGTCTCGAATGGTTTTTCGACCAGGTCCCCTTCACGCTCAAGCGCGAACTGGTTGAGGACCAGCATGCGCACCCGCCGTTCGGCTCGAACCTGACGTATCCGCTTGATCGGTATACGCGCTTCAGCCAGACCAATGGAACCACCGGCGCTCCCCTGCGCTGGCTGGACACGCCCGAAAGCTGGGACTGGATGGTCGGCAACTGGATGCGCGTGTTCCGCGCCGGCGGCGTCTCCGCGGGCGACCGCGTCTTTTTCGCATTCTCGTTCGGTCCGTTTCTGGGTTTCTGGGTCGCCTTCGACGCCGCGTCCAAGCTGGGCTGCCTGGCGATTCCCGGCGGCGGAATGCGCAGTAGCGCGCGCCTGCGGGCCATCCTCGACAATCACGCAACGGTGCTCTGTTGCACCCCCACCTACGCGATCCGGCTGGGCGAATCGGCAGCCGAAGAAGGGATCGATCTTTCCGGCTCGCAGGTGCGCAGGATTATCGTTGCAGGCGAGCCTGGCGGCAGCATTAAAGCCACGCAGGCGCGCATCGAAGCATTGTGGCCCGGCGCCCGCGTGGTGGATCATCACGGCATGACGGAAGTCGGCCCGGTGAGCTACGCGTGCCCCCAGCGTGAGCGCGTGCTGCACGTGATCGAAGAATCCTATGTCGCCGAAGTGATCGACCCGTCGACCGGCCGCGCCGGCGCCAGGGGCGAGCTCATCTTGACCAACCTGGGCCGCGCCGGATCGCCGCTCATCCGCTATCGTACCGGCGACATCGTCGAACGGTCGCTCCAGGCCGTGTGCGAATGCGGGAGCCGCGATCTTGCGCTTGAAGGCGGAATCCTGGCGCGCACCGACGATATGGTCGTCGTGCGCGGCGTGAATCTGTATCCCAGCGCGATCGAGGATATTCTGCGCGCCTGCGACGGCGTCGCCGAGTATCGCGTCGAAATCCGCACGGACCGCGCTCTCTCGGAGCTGAGCATTCAAGTGGAACCCTCGGGCCTTGATCAAGACGGCGACCACGGCCTGGCCCATCGCCTGGAATCCGCGCTGCGCGACGCACTGGCTTTGCGCATTCCGGTCTCCACCGTGCCGCGCGGAACGCTGCCGCGATTCGAGATGAAAGCCCAGCGCTGGGTCCGTCTGTAGTACCTTCAGTAATTGCGAGGCGAACATTATCTTCCGCGTCCGCTCCTCCGCCGCACCGCGAATCTTTCGCTGATCCGGTTCCGGCTGCTGGCGTTTTTTGCCGTGCTCGGACCCGGATTCATCACCGCCAACGTCGATAACGACCCCGGTGGCATCCTCACGTATTCGCAGGCGGGAGCGAAGTTCGGCTACGCGCTGCTCTGGACGCTGATCCCCACCACGGTGGCGCTGATCGTGGTGCAGGAAATGGCGGCGCGCATGGGCGCCGTCACCGGCAAAGGTCTTTCCGATCTGATCCGCGAAGAGTTCGGCCTGCGCGCCACGTTCGTCACGATGACGATCCTGAGCATCGCGGATTTCGGCAACATCGCGGCCGAATTCGCCGGGCTCGCTTCGGGGATGGCCGTGTTCGACGTCGCCAAGTATTTCGCGGTGCCGGCCGGAGCCGCGCTGGTGTGGATCGTGATCGTGCGCGGACGTTACAAACCGGTGGAGCGTCTTCTGATCGTATTGTCGCTGATTTACTTCGCCTATCCGATCTCGGCGTTTCTCGCCAAGCCGGATTGGAAACTGGCGCTGCACGACACCTTCATCCCGCGTCTCAGCAGCGATCCTTCGTACCTGGTAATGATCGTCGGCCTGATCGGAACCACCATCACTCCGTGGATGCAGTTCTATCTGCAAGCCTCGATCGTCGAGAAGGGCGTGGACCGCCGCCACTACTCGCTGAGCCGCTGGGATGTGATCGTCGGCTGCATTGTGACCGACGTGATCGCGTTTTTCATCGTGGTGGCCTGCGCCGCGACGATTTTCAAGAGCGGCCACGGCGAGATCAACGACGTGGGAGAAGCCGCGCTCGCGCTGAAACCGTTCGCAGGCCAGTTCGCGACGCTGCTATTCGCGGTCGGGCTGATCAACGCGTCGCTGCTATCGGCCGCGATTCTTCCGCTCGCGACAGCCTATAACATTTGCGAAGGGCTCGGGTTTGAATCGGGTGTCGAAAAGAAATTTAGTGAAGCGCCGATTTTTTACTGGCTGTACACGCTCTTGATTGCCGGTGGCGCGGGATTCGTACTGATCCCGAGATTGCCGCTATTGAAAGTGCTGTTATTTTCACAGGTGGCCAACGGCGTACTGCTGCCGTTCGTCTTGTTCTACATGCTGACGCTGATCAATCGCAAGCGAATCATGCAGGAGTTTACGAATAATGTGTGGCAGAACGCCATCGCATGGTCGACGGCGATTATCATGATCGGGCTGACAGGCGGGATGATCTGGGCCGCGATCAAGTATTGAAACGTCGGGCGGCAGCAGGGCTCAAGTGACGGCGGCTGGATGCACCACCTCAATTCCGTCATAGCGCGAAAACCCGCTCCTGTCGAAAGTCAGAATCGTGGTAAGGCCGTGCACCCGCATGGCCGCCACCAGTCGCGCATCGTGCGCGGGCTTCCCAACCACCCGATGTTGAAGGACCAAACTCTCCCAGACTGGATAAATCGCGGGCGTCTCGGGCAAGAGCTCAAAGATATTCTTGATCCGGGCGAGTTCCATCGCAACAGCGCCCGGCGCCATTCCCAACCCGTTCTGCTCCACTGGCCGCGTGGCAACTACCCACAACTCGACGAGATTTTGAGGGAAGATGTGAAGCTCGCGGCCACGCGAAGGCAGGGTCTCGAGCGCGTGCACAACGGTTTCGTAGTGGGGATGCCGAATCTGCAGGGCCCGCAGAAGTACGCTGGTGTCAATGAGCAAAGAAAACTCTAAGTGACATCCCGATAGATGCTTTCCCGGCTCATCGCCTCATCGGAGAGAACCGGGATATCAGAGCCATGGCTGTCAGCCCACGCTCGAAACTGCCGGGCCCACTCCCGAGGATCAGTTTTCTGCAATTGGGCAATGGAAACGGGCTGTACATACTGTTCGGCAACCTCCAGCATCCACTCTTCGAGGCTTAAGCCCTGAGCTTTCGCCTGGGCCTTGAACGCTGCTTCCTTTTCCGGCGGAAGATTGAGTGTGACGATCATAGTCGCAGCCCTGCGTCTTCAGATTAACGCAATTCTGCTAACGCACGCGCTGTGCGGGAAAGCGTGCCGCGTTTAAACCATCACGTCTTCCGCGCGATCACCACCGTCACATCGTCCGCCGGCGGAGCGCCCTTGCTGAACTCGGTCACCGCGGCTTCCACCGCGTCCACGATCTCCGCCGCCGGCCGGTCCCGCATCGACGCGACCACCTCCGCCAGCCGCTCTTCGCCGAAATCTTCGTCGTCCGGATTCGCTGCTTCCGTCACGCCGTCGCTGAACAGCACCAGAACGTCGCCGGGCTCCATTTTGACGCGCGACTCTTTGTACACCGCCATGGGAAGAATCCCCAGAATCACGCCGCCACCGGCCAGCTTTTCGAATCCGCCGGCCGCGCGCACCAGCAGCGGAGGATTGTGACCCGCGTTGGTATACACCAGCTCGCCCGTCGCCGGATCGGCAATGGTCATGAAGAACGTGATGAAGCGATTGTCCGGGCAATTCGTGCAAATCGCTTTGTTCAGCCGCGCGATTTTGCGCGCCAGATCGTCGGCCTCTTCAAACAGCACCTGCACGCGAGCCTGCAAGCTCGACATCATCAGCGACGCGGGCATTCCCTTGCCCGCCACGTCGCCTACCAGCAGCCCCAGGCGCCCGTCCGGGAACGAAATATAGTCGTAATAATCGCCGCCCACCGTGTGGCACGCGGTCGTGTTTCCCGCCACGTCCAGTCCCGCGACCGTGGGCGCTGCCGACGGCAGCAGGCCCTTCTGGATCAGCGCCGCCTGTTGCAGCTCCTTTGCCATCGCGCGCTCGGCTTCTTCCACTTCGCTCAAGCGGGCATGGTCGATGCGGATCGCCGCCACGTTGGCCATCACCGTCAACAGATTCAGATCCTCGCGCGAGAATTCGCGAATCAGGTGCGGCGAATCGACGTAGATCAGCCCGATCACGCGATCGTTGGTTTGCAGCGGCACCGCCATCATGCTGCGCACCTTCTGCGCGACAATGCTCAGATGCTCGCGGAGCGCCTGGTCGTTCAGCGCGTCTTTGACCAGCAGCGACGCTTTCTCTTTCAGCACGCGGTCGCGAACCGTTTCCGAAATCTTGAACCCGTCGCCGCGATGCGCGCGCACTTCCAGATGATCGCCTTCCAGCGTCATCAGAACGCCGCGTCCCGCGCATACCGCCTCCACCGACAGGTCCATGATCACCTGAAACAGCTCCGCCAGCGGCCGATGCCCGGCCAGCTCGCGGCCCGCGCGAATCAGGGCGCGAGTCTGCGGGCTCCCTTGCATCACGTAGGTCTTGTTCAGGTCGTCCGGTTGCGGCCCCAGGACGCCGTCGAGACTCTGCACTACCGTGGTTGAAGCGCTCGAAACGCTCTCGCCGTGCTCCACGAACACCACCGTGTTGGAGTCCGCGACCGGAGCGGCATCGGCGAATTCAATGGTGAGATGGCCCGCCGATATGCGGTCGCCCGACTTGAACGGCGTCAGCCGGTCGATGCGCTTGCCGTTGAGCAGCGTGCCATTCTTGCTGCCCAGGTCCTCCACCTGCCACTTGCCGTCGCTCGGATTGCGCACCAGCGCCAGGTGCTGCCTGGAAAGACCGGCGTCATCGGGATAACACAGTTCGTTCGCGCTGGACCTGCCGAGTGAAATCCGGTCGCGATCGAGCGGAACCGCGATGGTCTTCCCGTCAAAATTGCGGATGATGAGTTCTTTAGGACTAACTTGAAGCGTCGGCGCCACCAAGCTAGCGTATCACGTCGGTTTTGGACCCGTTTCTACTCCCCCCGCGAAGTGTGCCGCACCACCCAATCCCCGAGAATTTGCAGCGCCACCGGAGAAAATGTCTCTTCCAATTCCCCATATTCACCAGGAGCGCACGTCTTGCATTTCTGGAATAAATGATTCAATCCGGGAAGCTCCACCGCGGTAATGTCTTCATTCCCTCCCGCCGTCAGCGCCGCGACGATCGCCGGCAGGTTCTGCTTCGGGGAAACCTGCACATCGCGCGACCCGTTCATCGCCAGAACGGGAACCTTCACTTTTTTCAGAACTTCCGCGGGATCGTGAAAGATAAAGGAACGGATCTCCGGAGCGATGACGCTCGCAAACTGGGCCTCCATCGCTTTATCCGTGTTCGCATTCAGTGCCGCGCGATTCGCCGCGCTCATCCCCGCTTTCATCTTGGTCCATGCCTCGCGAAGTTTTTCCAGAACGGCTTGGTCGTCCCTTTCGCCCTGCTCGGCGCGCAGCGTATTAAAAATCAGCTCCTGAACGGCGCGATTCGTGGCGATCATCGTATCTCCCCCGCCCTGCGCGCGAATGATCAGCTCGCTCTGCAGATACAGCACCTGCTCGCCCGTTACGCCCGTGCCCGCCAGCGTCACCACGAACGCCACATCCGGCGATTGCGCGGCCACCATCGGGCCGATAATGCCTCCCTCGCTATGCCCGATCGCCCCGATCCTCTTCGCGTCGATTTCTTTGCGGCTTTTTAGAAATTCAACCCCCGCCAGAACGTCGCCGGCCATTTCCGGAAGGGTAGTTCGCACGGAATTGCCGGTCGACTTCCCCATGCCCCGGTCGTCCACCCGCAGCACCGCGATTCCGCGCCGCGTCAGAGAATCCGCGATCACCCAGAACGGCTTGTGACCCATCAGCGATTCATCGCGATCCTGCGGGCCGGACCCCGTAATCAGAATCGCCGCCGGGAACGGGCCGTTTCCACGGGGCGCCGTCAGCGTCCCCGCCAGCTTCACGCCACCGGCCGGATTCTCATAAGCCACATCTATCGATTCATAAGGAAACGGCGGCTTGGGCTGCTGCGGACGATTCAGCGCCTCCACCTTTTCCACGCGCTTGAACACCAGCGGAACCGCCGCGCCCTGGGTAAACGTTCCCGTAATCTGGTCCCCGTCGAGCGTCCCGTCGTAACTCGCCCGCAGGTTCGGTATTTCCAAGTGCAGCTTGCGATCTGCGAGCTTAGTCTGCTGCACCGGAATGCCCATCACCCCTTGATCCAGGCTGTCCATCTTGGTCACCAGCGCGCCTTTATCATTCCTGGTGACGTGAATTGCCAGGCGCAGTTTCACCGCCCCGGCGTTCAGAGTGCCCTGCCACGTCCCGACGATCCCTTCCGCCCCCTGCGCCCACATCCCCGCCGCCGCCAAAAGATACAAACCGGCAAGTCTTGTTCTCATTCCCGGATTGTGCGTCAAAACGCTATTGATGTCCAGTAATAACGCCCTTTGCGCCATTCGGCGTGAAATGGTCTAATGTACCCCTCGGGACCATTTTTTTCATGTGACCGACACAGAGATTTGGTAGACTAAGGCATCAATCTTTAGGAGGGTCCCCATGCGTCTCAGTTGTGCTGTTCTTTCTCTGTTTTCGCTCATGGCCGCCTCGTGCTTCGGGCAATCCGCGGCCGGCGTAGCCGGAATCTCAGGAGTGGTCAAAGACCCCAGCGGCTCAACGGTTCCCAACGCCAAAGTGGTGATCTCGAGCGATAGCCGGGGCGTCGTCCGCACGGTTGGAACCAACGAGTCCGGCTTGTTTGCCGCTCCCGCGTTGCTCCCTGGAGCCGGCTACAAAGTCACCGTCACCGCCCCCGGATTCGCCGCCTATGAAACCAAAGACCTGGAACTGGAGGTCGGCCAGAACATGAATCTGACCATTAACATGGCGGTCGGCCAGACCACCACGTCGGTCGAGGTGAACGCGGCCGCGCAGCTTCTGGAAGATACGAAAACGGACGTTTCCCAGGTGGTCGGAACCGCGCGACATCATGGAGTTGCCCATCAACGGCCGCCGCGTCGACTCTTTCGTGCTGAATACGCGCGGGCGTGACCAATGACGCCACCTTCGGCCTGCTGACGTTCCGCGGCGTGGCCGGCAATAATTCGTTCCTGCTCGACGGCAACGACAACACCGAGCAGTTCTACGACGAGAACGCCGGACGAACCCGCATCCAGTCGCAGATCTCCGCGGACGCGGTCCAGGAGTTTCAGGTCGTGTCGACGAATTTCTCGGCCGAATACGGCCGCGCCATGGGCGGCGTGGTGAACACGGTGACCAAGAGCGGCACCAACGCAATTCACGGAAGCGCGTTCTATCTTTCTGCGCAGCACCGGCTTCGACGCGCACGATCCCTTTTCCGCCTTCAACCCCACCGAACACCGCGACCAGACCGGCGGAACGGTGGGCGGCGCGATCATCAAGGACAAGCTGTTCTACTTCCTGAGCGCCGATATCACGCGCCGGAACTTCCCCTTTGTGGACAGCCAGGTGAAGGTCGGCTTCCTCAACCCGGCCACTGAGCAGTGGGTGGGCTGCACCCGCGTCGGCCGCGCAGTGCTCGGCGATTAACGCGCTGCTGCCGCGCTTCTACGGTCAGATTCCGCGCACCGCGAACAACGACCTGTACTTCGGCAGGCTCGACTATCACCTCAACGACAAGAATACCTTCAGCGCCAGTTTCAATTTCCTGCGCTGGCTGTCGCCCAACGGAATTCAGACCGGTCTTTCTTCGACCACCGGCGCGGGAATCACCGGCAACGGCGACGACACCGTGTCCGTGCGAAACGGGAAGGCCACCTGGACCTTCGTGCCCAACGGCCGCTGGGTGAATTCATTCCGCTACGGCCTCGACACGGACCGCCAGGCGGACAGCTTCGATTCCGCCGAACTCGGCGGCGGTCTGGGCTACCTTGACGTCGCGGTGGCCGGCGTTCAGCTGGGACCCGCAACCTATCTTCCGCGCGTGGAGCCGCTCGAAGTCCGCAACGAATTCGCCGACGACGTGAGCTGGGCCAAGGGCAAGCACGTATTCAAGGTCGGCCTTACCTTCGAGCACGTACAAGACAACGTCAATTACCTCAGCAACCGGTTTGGATCTTACACGTATCCGACCGTGACCTCGTTCGCGCTGGATTACACGGGCAACACGGCAGGCGCCAAGAACTACTCGGCGTTTACCCAGACCTTCGGCAATCCTATGGTGAACTACGCCATCAAAGACCTCGGAATGTACCTGATGGACCAGTGGAAGGTGAACGATCGCCTTACGGTGACTCTCGGTGCGCGGTATGAATACACCTTTATGCCGCCGCCGGCGCAGACAAATCCGTTGTTTCCGCTGACCGGGGAGTCGCTTCCCAGCGGCACCCGGGATCTGGCGCCCCGTATCGGAGTTGCTTACCGGCTCAATTCCAAAACCGTGATCCGCGGCGGCGCCGGCACGTTTTTTGCGCGCCAGGTCAGCGGAATCCTGGACGATGTTTACACCGGCAATGGAATCTATCAGATTTCGGACAGTTTGAGCAACGCGACGCTGATTGCGCAGGGACCGACATTTCCGAACGCCCTGGCAGCTCCTTTGACTACCATCACGCAGGGCTCTTCCACGCTGGACGTCCTGTCGCCGAACCTGAAGACGCCGTATTCCGAACAGGCGACCATCGCGGTCGAACGGCAGATCGCCAAGGACATGGTGGTTACCGTCTCCGGAATCTTCAGCCGCGGCGTCAATCTGTGGGGCACGCAGGATATCAACGCTCCCGCGCTCGGCGCGCCCTTCACTTACACCATCGATAACGCCATCGGGAACGGCGGTCGGCACCTACACCACCGGAGTTTACACCGGAGCGCGGCCGAATCCGAATTTCGGCGCCATTTACGAGGAAACCAACGGCGTCAGCAGTTGGTACGACGGGCTGGTGGTGGCCTTCGACAAGCGCTTCTCGCATGGATTCCAGTCGTCAGCGTCGTATACCTGGTCCCACGAAATCGACGACGGCCAGGGCGCTGCCACCAACGCGATCTTCGGATTCAGCGACGCGCTTGGACCTACAACGGGAACTATGGCTTCGACAAAGGCAGCGGCTCGCTCGACCAGCGGCAGCGCTTCGTCTACTCGTTTGTGTGGGCGCCGTAGTTCATCGCATTCGACCAGCGCCTTCGCCAAATACGTAGTGAATAACTGGCAGCTTTCGAGCATTACGACGATTCAGAGCGGCCGTCCCACCGGAAGCCTGACCATCCACTTGAACGACACTCCCGTCACGGGCATGTTGTACAGCGCCGACGCTCTCGATGGGTTCAACGGAAATTTCCGCGTCCCGTTCCTGCCGGTGAACAGCCTTTACACCCCATGGGTCCAGCAGGAGAACTTCCGCTTGACCAAGAACATTCCGCTGCCTCGCGAGAACATACGGCTCGGTCTGAGCTTCGACGCGTTTAATATCGCCAACAACTGGTCGCCCACCGCCATGACGACGCAGGCCTACACCGAGGCCAAAGGCGTACTCACCTACACCCCGACGGCCTTCGGTGTCGGATCGTCCGATGGCGGTTTCCCGGACGGCACTCAGGCCCGCCGTCTGCAAGTCAGCGCGCGTCTGACTTTCTAGGCGTTTTTAGAAAAGAGGGCAGACCAACCTGTCCTCTTTTTCAGCCCTTTTTCATCCCTGTGGAACTATCTCTGGCTGGCCTCGCCCGCCGCCACCCGGCGATTAAAGTCGGCGGACTTGTTCCGTGGCACGCTCAGAGATCTCCACTGGTCCCCGGCGCCGGTCGGCTTATCATCAATAGTAGGTGAGCCGTAAGTGGTGGTTGATTGGCGCCGTAGCGCTCGTCCTGGCGATTTCCGCCGGCGGATTCCTGCTGGCGCGGCGATCCCATAGGCCTGCGCCCAAACCGGCCCCCATTGCGTCGCCGGAACCAACTGAATTGAACCTGATCGGCCGCGTCGAGCCGCGCTCCACGGTCGCGGTCGCGGCTCCCATCGAAGGAGTGCTCGAAGCCTGGTTCGTCGAGCCCGGCCAGGAAGTGTACCAGGACCAGTTGCTGGGGCGGATTCGCAGCCCGCAGCTGGAAGCCGCTGCCCAGCAAGCGCAATTCGACCTGGATCAGGCCGGGTCGCGCATTGCGATCCAGAATGGCGAGGTGCTGGCGGCGAAACTGGAAATGTCGCGCGCGGAAGCCGAGCAAAGCCGCGGGCACAACGACGTGGAGGTAGCCGGGAAAGCCTACAATCGCCAGAAAGGCCTGTGGGACGCCGGCGCGACGCCACGGCTCGCGTTCGAGAAAGCCGAGAAAGATTATAAGGACGCCCAAGCCGCGCTCGAACCAATCGACGCGAACGCCAAGCGCGCGGCCGAACACAACGAAGCAGTGGCGCACGATTTGGAAGCGGCGAATCACGCGGTGATCGAAAAAACGCAGGCGCTGGAGCGCGCCAAGGCCGCGCTCACCTCCGGCGATCTGCATTCGCCCGCCGACGGCCTCGTGATTTCCCGCAAAGGCAACCCCGGCGACCCGGTGGACCTTTCCATGAAGGATCTGGTCCAAATCGCCGCCGACCTCACTTCCTGGCAGGTAATGTTACCAGTGGTAACATCCACCGCGACCCGTGTTCATGCGGGTCAGACGGTGACCGTCCACGTCGGCGACGACGATTTTCCCGGAATTTTGCGCGAAGTGCGGGATTCGGGTGTTTTGGTTGACTTTACCAGCCCCCAGCCGATCACCAAGCTAGACCTGACTGCGCAAGTTAGAATCAAGTAAATGCAATTTCTTCACGAGAGCCTGGTCGAGCTGATCACGCAAACTTCGACCAACCTGCCACCCGATGTGCGTGCAGCCATGGGAGTTGCCATCGGCCACGAAACGCCCGGCACGCAATCCTCGCAGGCGCTGAGCATCATCGCGTCGAACATCGATATGGCCGCCGAGGACGCCGGCCCAATCTGCCAAGACACTGGCATGCCGACGTTTATCGTTCACACGCCGGTGGGCGTCAATCAGATCGCCCTGAAAAAAGCGATTCGCGGGGCTGTCGCCGAAGCGACGCGCCGCGGCAAGCTGCGGCCCAACTCGGTCGATTCTCTAACCGGCAAGAACAGCGGGGATAATCTCGGCGTCGAAACCCCGGTGATTCATTTCGAGCAATGGGAGCAGGGTGAAATCGAAGTCAAGCTGATCCTGAAGGGAGGCGGCTGCGAAAACAAGAACATACAGTATTCCCTGCCCTCCGAACTCGATCATCTGGGCCGCGCGGACCGGAATCTGGAAGGCGTTCGGAAAGCGATTCTCCACGCGGTGTGGCAGGCGCAAGGCCAGGGGTGCGCACCGGGAGCCGTCGGCGTGTGCATCGGAAGCGATCGGGCGCATGGGTATGAGCTGGCAAAGGAGACACTTTTCCGCACGCTCGACGATGTCAATCCGGTGCCGGAGCTCGCAAAGCTGGAAGCCGAGATTATGGAGCAAGCGAACCGCTTAGGCATTGGCGCCATGGGATTTGGGGGAGGCGTCTCGCTAATCGGTTGCAAGATTACCGCCGCCAACCGGCTGCCGGCCAGCTTTTTTGTTTCGGTCGCTTACGAGTGCTGGGCATTCCGGCGGCTGGGCGTTCGCCTGGATGCAGGGAGCGGCGCGATCACCGGATGGCTGTACCGCGATCCGGCGCGTCAGGTCCAGCAAATGACGCAGAATGAAGGCTTTGCGCTAACCGGCCGCGAAATCGTCCTGCGGCCTCCGCTGTCTGAAGCCGATGTTCGGGCACTAAAAGTGGGCGACGTGGTGCTGATCACCGGCGAAGTTTATACAGGGCGCGACGCGGTGCACGCGCATTTGATGAGAAACGCTCCGCCGGTCGAAATGCACGGATCTGTGTTGTATCACTGCGGCCCGGTGATGCTGAAACAGGGAGAGACGTGGACGGTGAAGGCCGCCGGGCCCACGACCAGTAGTCGCGAAGAACCGTATCAGGCGGACATCATCCGGAACTACGGGGTGCGCGCGGTGATCGGGAAAGGCGGGATGGGTAAAAGAACTTTGGGCGCGCTAAAGGAATCGGGGGCGGTGTATCTGAACGCGATCGGCGGGGCCGCGCAGTACTATGCCCGGTCGATCGAGAAGGTATTGGGCGTCAATCTGATAGAGTTCGGGATTCCCGAAGCCATGTGGCACCTGCGGGTGAACAACTTTATCGCGATTGTCACCATGGATGCGCACGGAAACAGCCTGCATGCCGACGTGGAACGCGAAACCGGCGAACATCTGGCCGAACTGCAAAAGATCTGAAAACCCGCGCCGATATGTCCGGCATGAGCTTATTTCAATGGCGCGATGAATATCTGGTCGGCAATACGATAATCGACGGCCAGCACAAGAGATTGTTCCAACTGGCGGACAAATTCGACGTTGCAATGCAGCAAGGCAAAGCCACCGCCACGATGCAAGGGACGCTTTCCGAGCTGATCGACTACACCAAGGGGCATTTTGCCACCGAAGAGCGGCTGATGCAGCAGTCCAAATATCTGGATTACCCGCGTCACAAACAGGAGCACGACCGTTTGACGTCGAAAGTGGTGGAGTTCCAGGCCAATTTCGCGGATCGGAAGGCGACCACGTCGGACGTACTGATGTTCTTGAAAGACTGGCTGACGCATCATATTGGGGAAACGGATACGAAGATCGCGGCTCATTTGAGGGCCCAAAAGTGAGGCTGTTGGGCCTTCTGGCGCGGCCGTTCCGAGCCAAAAAACGCACGTTCCCTGGAATCCCCGACCGTTCTAGTCCTAGATGCTGTATAGTGAGAACAGGTTCCAGGACTTTGGATTTGGACTCCTAGATGCAAATGAGTTGTCTGTACTAGGAGGTCAGGACCTTGACTTGGAAGGCCTATTACTGGACACTAGGATTCGACCTGCAAATGAGTTTCAAAAGAAAGAGCAAAGCCAAGGTGGCGCAGCCAGGAGCAGCCGTGCGCAACCTCACGGAACTCAAGCGCGGGGAATCCGGGATCCTGGAGCGGCTCGATTTGCCGGAACATGACGCACGGCGGTTGATGGAACTGGGCTTTCTGCCGGGGCATGTGGTGACGCCGGCACATTCGGCGCCGGGCGGCGATCCGCGGGTGTTTCGCGTGGACGGATCTGAAGTCGCGCTGCGCAAAGAGACCGCGATCCGACTGATTGTGCGCTGAGGACACGGATGGGCGATTGTCACGGCTGTCCGGCGGCCACCATCACGCTGCCTGCTCCACGAACGCAACGCCACATCGTTGCGATTGTGGGGCCGCCGAACTCGGGAAAATCGACGTTGTTCAACCGTCTGACGGGACTGCGCCAAAAGGTGGCGAACTTTCCGGGCGTCACGGTGGAACATCGCACCGCGGACAGGAACCTGTCCTTCATCTCATCCAGCTCGCGCAGCTGCTCGGTCCGGTCTTGTTCCCGCGCCAGGGCCAGCTCGATCTGCTCCAGCCTTCCCACCCCCCACGCGATCCCCTCTCCGACCAGCACGCAGACCGGAATGGTGAGCGCCGCTGAGGCCAGCCCGGCCCCGACGCCGCCGGGCAGCACGAAAGGGGCAGGATATAGGCGACACGGCCGCAAGACCGATAAGCGATCGACGGGTCTCGGTCGGCCTGGCAGCCCTGGAGGGCACCGGCGTGCTCCCTGGCCTGTGATGACGTGCGGTCAGCCTGCGGCTGCTGCGGCCAGGCGCGAGGAGCTCACCGCGCAGCGCACCCAGGCGGTGTGCCGGCTGCACCGGCTGCTGGCCGAGCTGACGCCTGGCGGGATGCGCCGCGAGCTGACCGCGAACAAGGCCCAGGCCCTGCTGGCCCGGATCCGCCCGCGCCGACGTCGCAGCGGTCCGCTTGCATATCGCCCGTGACCACCTGGCCGACATCCGGGCTCTCGATGCCAGGCTCAAGTACATCGGCGCGCCAGATCGCCGCGCTGGTCACCGCGTCCGGGACCACGCTGACCAGCTTGTTCGGTGTCGGCCCGGTGATCGCCGGGCGGATCCTGGCCGAGCTCGGCGACGTGGCCCGGTTCGCCACCAAGGACAAGTTCGCCAGCTACAACGGCACCGCCCCGATCGACGCGTCCTCCGGCGACCAGTTCCGCCACCGCCTGTCCCGCGCCGGGAACCGGCGGATCAACCACGCGCTGCACATGATGGCAGTCACCCAGATCCGCTACCCCGGCACCGACGGCGCGCCGTACTACGAGCGCAAGCGGCCGAGCGCAAGACCCCGAAGGAAGCGCTGCGCTGCCTCAAGCGGCGGCTGTCCGACCAGGTCTGCCGGCAGCTCGTCCGCGACCGGCAGGGCAGAATCGAAGAGTGCGGATCACCTACGACCCCGCGGCGGACGCGGCCTGCGTCTACCTCACCGGCGAGCGGCTCACCCGGGCCGCACCACAATCCCCGCCACCCCGCCCGAATCCGGCCCGGCGTTCGTCGCGCTGGACTGGAAAGACGTCCGGCTCGTCGGCATCGAGATCCTCGACGCCAGCACCCGCCTCCACCCTGACCTCCTCGAACAAGCGGAGATCCTCGGTGATCGCCTGCCCGGCCCGCACGCCCGCCCGCGCCGCACCGCCCAGCACCGGACGCCAGC
This sequence comes from Terriglobia bacterium, assembly GCA_963842485.1. Lineage (GTDB taxonomy): Bacteria > Acidobacteriota > Terriglobia > Bryobacterales > Bryobacteraceae > Palsa-187. The sequence goes on from CAWJHI010000073.1 coordinate 50,842, forward strand.
CGATGGTTGACATCCCCGCCCCGCGCTGCCGCTACGCCACCGAGCCAGACGCCCGCCCCGACTGCCAGGTAACAGCTGGTCGTACGCCGCGGCCTGCGTGGCCCTATGCGCCAGCTGCGACGCCCTGCGGTCCACGCTCGGCAAGGCCAGGCCGCCGCCCAGCTCGCCCGCCGCTCCTCCCATCGACCCGCTGCACTGGGTGACCCAGGCGCAAGCCCAGCTACGCGCCGCCCAAGCCGAACTCGCCGCCACGGTCATCCGGGCCCGCCAGGCCGGCCAATCGTGGACCGCCATCGGAGCAAGCCTCGGCACCACCCGGCAGGCAGCACAACAGCGATTCGGCCACACGACTTGACAGAGAGGAGCCGTTACGCGCGAGCGCTAAGAAGGAATACGGTTCAGGAAGCCAGCAGCCATTTGATCGTGATCATGATGCATGGGTATGCATAACCGGGCATCGGTATGCCCTCAAGCAACGTCCGCTATTCGGCTACAAGCGGGCGTTGTGACGCAGGGATGAGCAGGTCGGCGGCTCTTGGCTTATCAGCTGAACCCCTCATGTCGCGCTGAACCGCGCGGCCATCTCCGCGGCGGCCCCCGGGTTAGGACGGCTCCGGCCGGTCTTCCCCGCTCGCCTTGATCTGCGCGTCGAGGGCGGCGCAGCAGTGCCGGTTCTCGTGCTCGCGGGCGATCGCCACGTGGTCGTGGCAGAACCACACCGCATTGCCGCGGTGGCCGGCCAGTCCTTCTGGCTGGGTGGAGCCGGACTTCTCCCGCTCGGTTCCCCGAGCAGATCAGGGTGAAGTAGCTCCCGGCTGGCGCCTTCGCCGGGAAGCCGTTCAGCGTCCGGTGACCGACATAGCAGTCCGGTGGCCTCATGCCGTGCATCCTGCCAGGGCCAGCCGGCACCGGCAGGCGGCCGGCTAGCTCGCCGCCGCCCGTCGCGCTCGCCAGGTCCACTCTCTTGATCATTCCATTCCCGCCAGCAGATGAGCAGACACGGAAAGTCGTGAACGGCGTCGCGGAGTGGAGTTCCCGAAGATTCGAAGTAAAGCGCTATTGAATTGCTCGCTGCCTCGAGTGCAGGGGCCAGCCCGGCCTGGGCCGCGCGTCGCCCGGCTGAGACGGGCCGTCGTCAACCCCTTGGTCTGGTCGCGATGCGATCAGCATGCCAGGCTCGCGCCCGGCAGGCCGGACTGGCGGGGCGCCACGGCTGTGCGACCACGGTGCGGACGGCCAGGACGCTGCCGCTCCTGCCCCCCGGCGGCCTGGCACGCGCTCTATACGGATGAGTGCGCCGTCTCGGGATTGGTTGATTGGTCAGCCGACCGGCCCGAGGGTCTTCATCGGGGAGGCCGTCACTGCCGCGCCGCGGCCGCAACGATCAGGGCGGGCGGCACCCGGCAGGTCCGGCCTGGCCGACTGGCAACGCGGCTGTTGCCGGTCGTGGACTGCCCGGCGGGCTCGACCCTCGCTGCCCGCGCCGCGACGTACCCGGGGAACAGGGCAACCCTGGTGCCAGGAGAGCTGTCGCCCACCCGTGCGCCGTCGAGGTGGTGTACGGCCCGATCAGGACATCGTCGCCGGTGACCCTGTGGGTGCCGCGCGGCTGCGGATCAGGGCGTTGTGCATGACGATGCTGTGGGCGCCCGCACTGTTCTGGCCGTCCTCGGCGGTGACCACGACCGCCCACACCCGGGATGGCACGGTATCACCCGGCTGTGCAGTTGGTCGTCTGACGTCGCCGGCCATTGCGCGGACAGCGCAGACGGGCGAACATGGGGCTCACGGGGATTGCGCGTCTAGGGGGGCCAGCCATTGAGTGAGCACAAGAGCGATTCGCGGCGGACTGTCGGTGCCGATCTGATCCCTGAGTCCGTTGTCCGGCGCGTCTGCGAAGACCGGCGGGCCGAAGCTGAACTCGCTCTGGTGACGAACCTGCTCAAAGACGTGCCAGAACTCAGGCTGGACCCGAGCGCCAAGGTCAGCGACTACATCGACGGCCTGGTCAAGCGGAGGGCGGAACTCCTGAAGCGGGACAGGCCAGCTCGACGAGCAGGACGCGCCGGTCGCAGCCGATTGACTCGGTTATCACCGACGTGGGCCCGTTCTTCTCGCCGTGGATCGCAGTTAACCTGCCGCCCTTCACAGAGGGCGTTGACGACACGCCGGGCGTGGCCGGAACCAGCGGCGATTACACCACCGACGCTCTGCTTCCGGGCGGCGTCGAGTTCGAAGGCGAGCCGCAGGACACGGGGACCGTGCAGCCCGACACCGAGAAGTGGTGGAGCCACAGCTGGATCGGCTCGTATGTCTTTCCGCAGGCGTCACAAGACAGCTGGCTCTACTACCGCTTCACGACACAGACGAATTTCGGGCTCTTCAGCCCGACCGCGCAAGCGGCCGCGGTCATCCTCTACACCAACGTCAGCACGATCTCCGACGTGGGCACCGGCAGCCTGTTCGGCCCAGCCGCCACACTGACGGTTGACTGGCCGATCTGGTTCACGCTGCCTCCGAACCTCCCCGTCATTGACGTCGAGGACGTGCTCACCCCAATCTCGGGCTCGATCCAGGTCCAGGCCGGGCAGACTCCCGCAATCGGCTTCATCTACGGCATCAGCACGGCGCTCGCCAGCGGAGACTCTCCTGACCGGGTTCGACGCAAGCCTGCAGACGCAACTGTCAGCAGGCACCACGT
>CAWJHI010000074.1:0-22149 GCA_963842485.1 Terriglobia bacterium
GTGGAAATGCGAAATCGTCATCATTCTTCCGGCCGGCCTCTCCTGGAAGCCTCTGGTGGAATTACGCTCGATAATCTCGGGGCATTCGCTGCTGCCGGCGTGGATCGCGTCAGCATCGGCGACTTTGACGCATTCGGCGCCGATTCTCGATCTCTCGATGGAATTTAAAAATTTCTGACGGAGCAATATGTCCGACGCTGTCAAAATTCCGCTGTCCAAACTCGCATTGAATCTGCTTCTGCTGTTGCGCGGCGGCGGATCTAAACAAATTCCGGAGCTGGCTCTTGCCCTTGGTGTGCCTTCAAACCTCGTTACCCAGGCTGCCGAGTATCTGCAGAAACATGGCTGCCGCCTGGAAATTGCTCCCGAAAGCGTGAATCTGCTTTGGACCGGTTGGTCGTGGTGGCGGAGTGTGCTTGAAACTGAAGTGGAAAAGTCCGGCCGCATACTTGGACGCCACGTACTGGTTTTTGAGAAAACCACCAGCACAAATGACGTCGCCATTCAAGCCGCATCTTCCGCAGATGATCCGTTGGTTGTTCTCGCGGACTTCCAATCCCGCGGGCGGACGCCGTTCGAATAACTGGGTTTCGTCGGCCGGACAAAGCGTGCTCATGTCCGTGTTGCTGCCCGACCGAGCCCCTTCTGATGATTCTGTAACGCTGGCCGCGGCTCTGTCTTGCGCTGAGGCGCTGGAGCGTCTGACTCAACTGGAATTTCATCTAAAATGGCCCAACGATGTTCTAATAGATAATAAAAAAATTGCCGGCATTCTCATTGAAACACGGCCGCACCGTAATGATCCGCGTAAAATAGATCTGGTCATCGGCATCGGCGTGAATGTTCTGCAAACGCCGGACGATTTTCCTGCTTCCGTTGCCGCGCATGCGGTATCACTGAACATGGTTCGACCCGGAAACTGGAATCTTCTGGACGTCATCGACGCTTTTCTGGACGAATTGGAAAAATATTGCGTGGCGCCGGTTGATCTGCAATTGCTTGTTGAAAAATGGCGATCACGCTGCGCCATGCTCGGTCAAATGGTGCGCGTTAATTGCGGCGGCGTAATCATTGAAGGCAGCGTCGCGGACATCGATCCCATGTATGGCCTGGTTTTGCGCGATGGCGCCGCGCAATCCATTTTTGCCATGCCCGCGAAACCACTGTGTTGGACTAAATTGTTTTCATGTTGTCTTTGGTTTTTGTTCGGCAACGCCGGAAGATTAAGGCATCCAGCGACAAAATTCCCGGACCCGTCAGAACCAACAAGGCATTCATCGCGATGAGCGTTTGTACAATTTCCGTTGCCTGATATCCCATTGAATGGATTAGTTTCAGCGCCATAAGCATATTGATCACCAGAAATAATGCCGGCAATCGCGTGAAGAGGCCCACCAGAACCAATATTCCTCCGAAAAATTCCGTTCCGGCCGAAAGCCATGCCCAAACCATCGTCGGCAGAATTGGCAAATGCAGGGCAGCGACGCCGGTGTCGGCAAATTTTTGCATTCCCGGTCCGCCAAAGTGCGCCAAATACTTTTTGTGAACCGTGGTAAATGAAAATCGATCCCACCGATAGCCGAATCAGCAGCAACCCCAGTCCTCGCGCCAGCACCGCCCCGCCGCTGCAACAACTTCCCCGGATTTTCTCCGTACTCGTTTCCATCAAGCGCCTCACTGTAAAAATTCTCTAATCCGCTCGAACTCCCACCCGGCTGAAGAGCCGCTGAGTATTCTACTCTCCGCTGCCTGGTTCATCTATTTGCCCTGGAATTTCTGTTTTCCATGTTTTCAGCGAAGCCGAACAACTGCGCGAGCGCGTCCGTTACACCACCCGGAATCACGCTCACCACCTGAGATCCGCCGCCGAATACGTTCTGGAGCTGATAAACATTGCCGCCCGTTCCGGAAACGCCGTATTGCCCGGTGAGCGACAGATTCGGGCGAAGCTGATCGTTGGCCTGATGAATGCTCAAATCGTCGACGTCGAGCTGCTGGCGCGCGGACCGAAGGTCGCCGCGGCGCGCGAGCGCGATTTCCACCAGTTTCTCTTTGTCCATCTCGATCGAAGGCGGCGGCGCAACCGGTTCCGTCAGGACGATAGGCAGATCCCGGAACTTCGGGTCGAGGTCGGCGCCCGTCTGCATCCGCAGCGCGTCTTCGGTCTGCTGAAGCCCGTAGCGAGCCTGGGTCAAGGCGAGCTGCGCGTTCGCGAAGCTTTGCTGCGGTTGAAAAATGTCGAGCGGCGAAGAAGCGCCCAGCGACAGCTCTTTCTCCGCGCGCTTCAGCGCCGCGTCCGCAAGTCGCAGTCCTTCCTCGGCCACGCGCACGCTTTCCCGCGCGCCCACCACCGACCAATACGCCTGTTCCGCCGACACCAGCAATTGCACCACCTGATCCTCGAAGCTGTATTGAGCGGCGCGCAACCGGCTGCGCGCGATCATGATCGGCAGTCTGGTCACGTACGCCCAGCGCCCGCGCAGCAGGGGCTGTGAAAAGCTCACATTCAGGTTCGAGTTGTAGGTCGGGTTGATGGTGGCGAACGCGTTGTTGGTGGAAGTCTTGAAATCGGTGAACCCGATGTTGTACTGCCCGCCCGTGAGCAGAGTTTGGCTCACGCTCAGACCGAAAGGCTGCGACAACTGGTTCAGCGTGGAGGCCCCGCTCAGCGCGCTGGTCCCCGAGGTAAGCTGGCGCGTGGTCTGAAAACTCGCGGTGGCCTGCGGATCGAAGACGCCGAAAGCGCGCGTAATGGCATCTTCATTGACGGTCAGGCTCAGACGCTGGATGCCGACGTTCGGATTGTTGGCCATCACCAGATCGAGATATGACTTGAGCGACAGCTCAAGTTTGCCGTCGACCACGTAGTCTTCGAGCTTCAGCGGCGGCTCGAGTTCGACCTTCGTCACCGTGCGGGCGAAGTATTTCTTGAAGTAGGACGGCTTGGGGAAGTAAGGATCGTCATCGGCGGCGCCTGCGATGCCGGCGAAAACGAGCAGACCTGCAGTGATTATCTGTAAGTTGCGCGTCATCGTATCGGATAGATAGACGCGCGGTCCCAGGCAAAGTGTTGAGTTTTTTTAGCGTTCCTCGAGGTGTTTCAGGCGCGCGTCGAGGACTTCCTCCACCCGGTGCAGCTCGGCTCGCCAGGTGTCCTTAAGGTCGTCGAAGCGCTGGTCGGATTTGCCATCCATTTCTGTGAACCGCCGTTCGACATCGTTGAATCGCCGATCGACATCGTTGAATCGCCGATCGACATCGCTGAACCGGGCATCCATATGCGAGCGCATATCAGTGAGCCGGGCGTTGTTGTTCAAGATGCCGATGAACACGGCAATCATCGTCGGCACCGTTGCCACGGCGGCTGCGACGATCTGATTATCCATCACGACCACAGTCTACCAGCTACCCGCTCATGGCCGCCAGGAACTCGCCATTCGACCGCGTCTTCGACAACTTGTCGATCAGCAGCTCCATGCTCTCCACCGGAGACAATGGATTCAGCACCTTACGCAGCACCCACACCCGGTTCAGCTCTTCCCTCGGCAGCAGCAGCTCCTCTTTTCGAGTGCCCGATTTCGAAATATCGATCGCCGGGAACACGCGTTTGTCCATCAGCTTCCGGTCCAGATGGATTTCCATGTTGCCGGTCCCTTTGAACTCTTCGAAGATCACGTCGTCCATGCGGCTGCCGGTGTCGACCAGCGCCGACGCGACAATGGTGAGCGATCCGCCCTCTTCGATATTGCGCGCAGCGCCGAAAAATCGCTTGGGACGCTGCAACGCATTCGAATCGACGCCGCCCGACAGCACTTTGCCCGACGGCGGAACCACGGTGTTGTAAGCGCGCGCCAGACGCGTGATCGAATCGAGCAGAATCACCACGTCCTTCTTGTGTTCCACCAGCCGCTTCGCTTTTTCGATCACCATTTCGGCCACCTGCACGTGCCGCGAGGCCGGTTCGTCGAAGGTCGACGAAATCACTTCGCCCTTCACCGACCGCTGCATGTCCGTCACTTCTTCCGGACGTTCGTCGATCAGCAGCACGATCAGCGTCATTTCGGGATGATTGGCGGTAATCGAATTGGCGATCGATTGCAGCAGCATGGTCTTGCCGGTGCGCGGCGCCGCCACGATCAGTCCGCGCTGCCCCTTGCCGATCGGCGTCAGCAGATCCATCACGCGGCCCGAGTAGTTGTCTTTGGCCGTCTCCATCTTCAGCCGCGCCTGCGGATACAGCGGCGTCAGATTGTCGAAGAAAATCTTGTTGCGCGCTTCCTCCGGCGGCTCGAAGTTGATTGCGTCCACCTTGATCAGCGCGAAGTACCGCTCGCCTTCCTTGGGCGGACGGATCTGGCCGCTCACCGTGTCGCCGGTGCGCAGGTCGAAGCGCCGGATCTGCGACGGCGACACGTACACGTCGTCGGGACCCGGCAGGTAGTTGTATTCGGGCGCGCGCAGGAAGCCGAATCCATCGGGCAGGCATTCGAGCACGCCTTCAGAGAAGATCAGCCCGCTCTTTTCCGCCTGCACTTGCAGGATCTTGAAAATCAGCTCCTGTTTGCGCAACCCGGCGAAGCCCTGGACTCCCAGATCCTTGGCGATCTGGTTGAGCTTCTGAATGCTCATGTCCTTCAGCTCCACCAGGTCGAGCGCGGACCCGCCGTTGCGTCCCTGGTTGCCCTGCGCGCGGCGCTTGGCGTCGAACATACGACCGGCCGGCGGCGGCGTCTGAGCGGCATCGCCCTCGGCGGGCTTGGTTTCAGCAGGTTTCATGTCAGAGGGCGCAGCCTCGGCGGGCTTCGCTTCCGGCTCTTTCCCTTCGACCTTCGTGGCGACTTCCACCTTCGGAGCAGGCGGCTTCACCTCCACCGCCGGTTTTGCGTCTACCGCGGGCTTGGCCTCAGGCTTCACCTCCACCGCTATTGGCTTCGCCTCGGCAGGAGCGGCGGGCTTGGCTTCCGCCTTGGCCTCGGCGCTCTTCGATGCCCGGGTGGGCTTGGGCGCCGGTTCTGTCTTGGGTGTTTCAACAGGTGGCTCCGCGGTGGGCTTGAGGGCCACGGGGTCGCCGTCAGGGGCAGTCGTAACTACCCGGTCTTGATTTTCGAGATCGCTTGCCAAATTTCCCTCACTCCCCGGCCGGTAACGGCCGAGCATTCGAGGATCTCTCCGGAATATCCTTCCCGAAGCGCCCTCAGGCTTTGATGCCTTTCTTTCCCGGACCTAAGCTTGTCTATCTTCGTCGCCGCCACCAGGTACTTCCGCTGGTGGTGATCCAGCCAGTCTCTCAGCTCGATATCCTTATCCATCCAACCGCGCCGCGCGTCCAGGATGATGACGCACAGCCGCAGCGCTCCGCGCCCCAGCAGGTATGCGCTCGATGAGCGCCTTCCAGTGTGTCGTTATTTCCCGGGGGACTTTGGCGAAACCATATCCTGGCAGATCCACGAAGCAGTAGCCGCCGTCGACCTGATAGAAATTGACCAACTGCGTACAACCTGGCCGGGAACTCGTGCGCGCCAGCCCGTCGCCTCCCACCAGCACATTCAGAAGGCTGGACTTGCCGACGTTGCTGCGGCCCAGAAAGGCTACCTCAGCACCGCTCTCCGGCGGAAACTGTTCCGGCCTGGCTGCACTTATTATAAACCGTGCCGCCATGATCTCAGGGGCCGGCGGTCTAGTGCGTAACTTTATCTTCTCTGGACCGCGCCACGATCTCCGCGGCGTTCAGCATGCCTGTGATCGGCGCCATTTCGATCTCCCGCTCCAGCGCCAGTTTCAGCACCTCGTCCATCGAGTTGACGAAATGCAGCTTCATATCGTTCCGGACATTCTCCGGGATGTCCGGCAGATCCTTCTCGTTGTCCGCCGGGAGCACCACTTCGCGAATCCCCTGCCGGTGCGCGGCCAACAATTTCTCCTTGAGGCCGCCGATCGGCAGAACCCGCCCGCGAACCGTGATCTCGCCGGTCATGGCCAGATCGGCGCGCACTGGAATGCTGGTCAGCGCGCTACAAATGCTGGTGGCGATGGTGATCCCGGCCGACGGCCCGTCCTTCGGAATCGCGCCTTCCGGAACGTGCAGGTGAATATCGATGTGCCGGTAGAAATCGCGCGGCAATCCCATGACGTGGCTCCGGCTGCGGATGTAACTCATCGCGGCCTGCGCCGATTCCTGCATCACGTCGCCCAGCTTGCCCGTCGTGGTGAGTTTCCCGCGGCCTTCCATGATCGCCGCTTCGGTAGTCAGAATCGACCCGCCCACTTCGGTCCACGCCAAACCGACCGTCGCGCCCACTTCGTTGTGTTTTTCGGTCTGCTGCTCCCGGAATTTCTGCGGCCCCAGCAGGTCGTTCACCTTCACCGTATTGATGAAGGCCTTCTCCGGCTGATCCTTTTTCTTAGCCGACTGCGCATTCACCACCATGCGCGCGATTTTCCGGCAGACGTTGCCGATCTCGCGCTCCAGGTTGCGGACGCCCGCTTCACGCGTGTAGTGCTGCATCAGCTCATGAATGCCGTCGTCGGCAAACTCGATCTGAAGCTCGCTCAACCCCGCTTCCTTTTTCTGCTTGGGAACCAGAAACCGCTTGGCGATCTCCATCTTTTCGAGCTCGGTGTATCCCGAAAGACGAATCACTTCCATGCGATCCTGCAACGCCGGAGGAATGGTGTGCAGCACGTTCGCCGTGGCGATGAAAAACACCTGGCTGAGGTCGTACTCGACGTCCAGGTAATGATCCACGAACATGAAATTCTGCTCGGGGTCCAGCACTTCAAGCAGCGCCGCCGACGGGTCGCCCCTGAAATCCGTCGACATCTTGTCCACTTCGTCCAGCATGAACACCGGGTTTCTCACGCCGGCTTTTTTCATCATCTGGATGATCTGTCCCGGCAGCGCGCCGATGTAGGTCCGGCGATGGCCGCGCACTTCGGCTTCATCGCGTACACCGCCGAGTGAAAGCCGCACGAACTTGCGTCCCGTCGCCTTCGCGATCGACATCCCCAGCGAAGTTTTCCCCACTCCCGGAGGTCCGACAAAGCACAAAATCGATCCCTTGGGGTCCTTCACCAGGCGCCGCACGGCCAGAAACTCCAGAATGCGCTCTTTGATCTTTTCGAGGCCGTAGTGGTCGCTTTCAAGCACCTTCTGCGCGAACGGCAGTTCCCGGATCTCTTTCGACTTCTTCTTCCACGGCACCGCCAGCAGCCAGTCCAGATAGTTTCGCGATACGGTGGACTCGGCCGACATGGGCGGCATGTTTTCCAGACGCTTCAGCTCGGCCGTCGCCTTTTCGTGGGCATCCTTGGTCATGCCGGCGGTCTCGATCTTCTTCTTCAGCTCGTCGAATTCGCTCTTCTCGCCGCGCCCCAACTCTTTTTGGATCGCCTTGATTTTCTCGTTGAGGTAATACTCTTTCTGCGCCTTCTCCATCTGCCGCTTCACGCGGCCCTGAATGGTGCGATCCACGTTCAGCTTTTCGATCTCGATATCCAGCATCTCGGCAACCCGCGTCAGCCGGTCGATGGGATCGAAGATTTCGAGCAGCTCCTGCTTCTCTTCCGTGGCGAGCTGCATATTCGCCGCGACCGTATCCGCCAGCTTTCCCGGATCGTCGCCGCGAATCGCCGCCACCATGGTGTCGTAGTTGACGTTTTGGCTCAGCTTTACATACTGCTCAAACAGAGTGGTGACACGCGAAGTCAGGGCATCCAGTTGCGGCCCAGTCTCGATCTTGAAGTTGAAGGTCTTGATGGTGGTCTTGAAAAAACCCTCTTCTTCGTTCACCGACAGGATTTTCCCGCGCTCGATGCCTTCCACCAATACCTTGAGATTGCCGTCGGTCTGTTTCAGGCTTTGCACGATGTTCGCCACCGTGCCGACCGAGTAAATCTCATCCGGCCTCGGATCGTCGACGCTGGCGTCATGCTGGGTGGCGACGAAAATCTTCTTGTCTCCGGCCAGCGCCTCTTCGATCGCCCGCACGCTCGGCTCCCTGCCCACCAGGAACGGCGTCATCATGTGTGGGAACAGGACGACTTCCCGGATGGGCATCATCGGCAGTCGGCGTGTGTCGGATTTTTCTTTGGAAGTAAGCATGGAAAAATGGTGAGTGTCCGCGGTCAGAGCCGGGAAAACGAAACGGGAAACTAGCCGGCCTTCTCTAATACGGCCATATTGATCTTCTGCGTCATCACCATCTCCTTGGTGACCAGGAACTCGCGGACTTTTTTATAAGATGGCAGGTAGTACATCAGGTCCAGCATCAGATCTTCCAGGATCATGCGCAAGCCGCGTGCACCCACCTTGCGCTCCATGGCGAGCTGCGCGATCGCCTCCAGGGCGTCGTCGCTAAACTTCAGTCTAACATTTTCAAACTCGAACAGCTTCTGGTACTGCCGGATGATCGCATTCTTCGGCTTGGTCAGAATCTGGACCAGCGCTTCCTTGCTCAAATCCTCCAATACCGCGACCACCGGCAAACGGCCTATGAACTCAGGTATGAATCCGCCTTTGATGAGATCGACGGGTTGGACTTGTTCCAACATAGTAATGTCGCGACGTCCCGTACCACCCGGTCGCCTCGCCGAAGCCTTTTCCTGCTCTTCCGGGTTCGAAAACCCGATGGTCCGCGTCCCCACCCGGCGCATGATGGTCTTTTCCAGACCGACAAACGCGCCTCCGCAGATGAATAGGATGTTGGTGGTATCCACGGGCGTGAATTCCTGGTGCGGATGCTTGCGCCCGCCCTGCGGCGGCACATTGGCGATGGTGCCCTCCAGAATTTTCAGCAAAGCCTGCTGGACGCCTTCCCCCGAAACGTCGCGCGTAATCGACGGATTCTCGTCTTTGCGCCCGATCTTGTCGATCTCGTCTATATATATGATTCCCTGCTGGCACCGCTGCACGTCCCAGTCGGAGTTTTGCAGCAGCCGCAGCACGATGTTCTCGACATCCTCACCCACATAACCCGCTTCGGTGAGAGTGGTGGCGTCCACGATGGCGAACGGAACGTCCAGGATTCTGGCTAACGTCTGCGCCAGCAAAGTCTTACCGGTTCCCGTGGGCCCGATCAAAAGAATGTTGGATTTGGACAGCTCCACCTCGCCGGTGCGCTGCTTATTCATCTGGATGCGCTTGTAGTGGTTATAAACCGCTACCGCCAGCTTCTTCTTGGTGGCATCCTGCCCGATGACGTACTGATCCAAATACTCCTTTAATTCAAGCGGCTTAGGGAGCTTATGCGGCGTCCCATATTGCTGCTCATGCCGATCGTCCTCAAGAATCGAGTTGCACACGGCAATGCACTCGTCGCAAATATAAGCACGGGGGTAATCGGAGGGGGAGGAGATCAGCTTACCTACAACATCCTGACTCTTGGCACAAAACGAACAGCGCAATGAGTCGTCGGAGCCAGCACGCTTCACCGGGGTCTCCTGTATCGCATAGTAATGTCGCGGTCATTATGATTATACAAGATTTTCAACGGCAACAACCATAGACCGCCGGATGAACAGGTTTGGTCCCCGCTCTGAAACTAGGCTCGCCGGGCGTTCACCACCGCGCCGATCAGCCCGATTTCATCGCTCCGCGGTACGATTTCAAACACATACCCCTGCAACGGGCTCATTTTCACCATCTCCTGGACACACCGGTTCAGGAACCCCAGATTGATGAACTTCGAGCTCGGACCGGTGATGTAGAACTTCCCCGGACCGCTCATGTGGATGCTGGACGAGGTGGCCGCCGCCAGCGCCCGGTGCCACAGGATCGCGAACTCGGCGCAGCGCGGATCGTCGCCGCCCTTGGCCGCCTCGAACACTTCTTCCGGCTCCATGTCGAGAAACCGGAGCCGCATCGCCCGATGCCCCATGATGCTTTCCAGGTGCCCGATCCCGCCACAACCGCAAAACCGCTCATTCGGATCCAGCGACACGATGATGTGCCCGCCTTCCCAAATCCCGTCCGCCGCCGGATAACGCCCGAACCCGATCCCGATTCCGAGCGTCCACACCCGCACCAGCTGGTCCAGCTTCCCATGCGCCGCCGCGATCCCCGACGCCACGACGTCGGCGTCGTTTGAAACGACAATCTTCGCCTGAACCCCGCGCTCGGCCAGCGCCGTCCGCATCGCCGCCTCCATCGGGAACCCTTTAAGCTGATGCAGATTCGGCGAATCCTCGATCACGCCGCAGCGCACAATCCCCGGATACGCCAGGCCGATCGCCTCCACCGGCTCGCCTTCCGCCAGCGCTTTGATTTCATCGGCTTGCACGCGCACCAGTTCCTCCACCGGCATCGCGCGGATCTGGTCGGCCGCGTCGGGTCCTTCCGGATAGCGCCCCACCGCCCCCGTGACGCGATCGCCGTCCACCACCCCCAGCGTGATGTGCTCCGTAATCACCAGTCCAATGTTGCGCGCCATTGTAAGACCCTCCTGAATTACGGACGAGCCAGCTTGTTCAGTCCGTTGAACGCCGCGGCCTTGTAGCACTCGGCGAGCGTCGGATAATTGAACACCGTGTCGACAAAATAATCGATGGTCCCTTTCAGGATCAGCACCGCCTGCCCGATGTGCAGCAACTCGCTGGCGCCTTCGCCAATGATATGGATGCCCAGCAGTTCCTTGGTCTCGCGATGAAAAATAATTTTCAGGCGTCCCGTGGTATCGCCGCGGATCTGCCCGCGGGCGATTTCCCGATAATACGCGACCCCGACCTCATAAGGCACATCCTCATCGGTAAGCTGCTCTTCATTCTTGCCGATGAAGGAAATCTCGGGGATGGTGTAAATGCCGTAAGGATACGTCGCCGGGTTGGAATTCACGCTCTTGTTGAAAGCGTGCGCCGCCGCAATGCGCCCCTGTTCCATCGACACCGACGCCAGGCTGGGAAACCCGATCACGTCACCCACCGCGAAAATATGCGGCTGCTTGGTGCGGTATTCCTTGTCGACCGGAATCCGCCCGCGCGCATCGGCATCGACGCCTGCCGCGGCCAGATTCAGCTCATCGACATTGCCCTGCCGCCCAACCGCGTACAGGAGCGCGTCTCCAGAAAGTTTTTTCTTGCTTTCCAGGTTCGCCACCACGCCGCCTTCCGCCGTTTCCTCGACGCTCGAAACCTCTTCATTCAGCCGCAGCGTCACGCGATGGTCGCGCAAATGATAAGACAGCGCCTCCACGATTTCCGCGTCGGCAAACTCCAGCAGGCGCGGACGCTTCTCCACCAGAATCACGCGTACTCCGAGCGTCGCGAACATGCATGCATACTCCACTCCGATCACGCCGCCGCCCACCACGATCAGCGTCCGCGGAATATCGGGCATCTGCATCACTTGATCGCTATTCAGAATGTTGCGTCCGTTAATCGGGACCTTTGCCGATACGGCCGGCTTGGTGCCGGTGGCGATCACCACCATGGCGGCCTGGCAATCGATGGAACCCTGCGGGTTGGTCACCCGAATCGTGTTTGGATCGACAAAGCTGGCGCAGCCGGTAAATACTTCAATGTTGTTGCGAGAAAGCTGGGCCATGGTCACGTCGATTTCCGTCTTGATCACGTGCTGCACGCGAAACGCCAGGTCCGCCATCGAAATCTTGTCTTTAACCTTATAACTGACGCCGTAAATGTTCTGGTAGTTGTACCCGGAAAGATGCATCACCGCTTCCCGCATGGTCTTGCTGGGAATGGTTCCGGTGTTGATGCACACGCCTCCGATACACTGCGCTTTCTCCACCAGCGCGACGTGTTTCCCCGATTTGGCAGCCTGAATCGCGGCCCTCTGCCCCGCCGGGCCGGACCCGATGACGATCATGTCGAAGGATTGCATCAGACCTCAGAATACAGAATCTAAGGAAGGAATCGACGGAGCCCCGCCATCTCGATAGCCTCTAGTGTTTTGGGGACGGCGCCAGGAACCCGCCCTTTTGGTCACTCCCAATCTTATCGCGTCAGACCCCAAGCCCTTCGCCGTATCGATATCCTAGGTCTCATGCCGTCTCGCCGCGAATTTATCCAATGGAGCGCAGCCGCCCTAGCCATGCAGCCCCAAGCGCCCGCACAAGAGACTTTGGAAGAAGCCACCATCGTCCAGCTTCAACAAGGTCTGACCACCAACCGTTGGACCTCCGTCCAACTCGTCGAAAAATATACGGAGCGCATTTCTCAAATCGACAAATCCGGCCCCCACATCAACTCCGTGATCGAGCTCAACCCCGAAGCCGCCGCTATCGCTTCCGCGCTCGACCGCGAACGCAAGGATAAAGGACCGCGCAGCCCGCTGCACGGCATCCCGGTCCTGATCAAAGACAACCTCGACACCGGCGACAGAATGATGACCTCCGCCGGGTCGCTGGCGCTCGCGAGCCCCGCCTCCAAGGACGCCGAGCTGGTCACCCGTCTGCGCGCCGCCGGAGCTGTGATTCTCGGCAAAACCAATTTGAGCGAATGGGCCAACTTCCGCTCCACGCATTCCACCAGCGGATGGAGCGGCCGCGGCGGCCAGACCCACAACCCTTACGCGCTCGACCGCAATCCGTCCGGCTCCAGCTCGGGAACCGGCGCGGCCGTTTCAGCGAATCTGTGCGCGGCCGGCGTCGGAACGGAAACCGACGGCTCCATCGTTTCCCCGTCGTCGATCAACGGCCTGGTGGGCATCAAGCCGACCATCGGACTCATTCCCGGCGCCGGCATCGTTCCCGTCTCGCATCGCCAGGACACCGCTGGTCCCATGGCGCGCACGGTCTCCGATGCAGCCCTGATGCTCGGCGCGATGGCCGGGGCAAGTTACGGGCAAGCGCTCGATCCCAACGGCCTCAGAGGCGCGCGGATCGGCATCGCCCGTCAGATTTTCGGTTTCAATGAACGCGTGGACCGGCTGATCGAATCGGCCATCGCCACGCTGAAGCACGAAGGCGCTGAAATCATCGATCCCGCCAACATCCCCACCTTCTCGAAAATCAGCGAGCCCGAAAACGAAGCCCTGCTCTACGAGTTCAAGGCCGACTTGAACGCCTACCTCGAAGCCCGCGGCGCGAGCGTGAAAAGCCTGAAAGACGTGATCGAGTTCAACGACCGCAATCACGACCGCGAACTCAAATGGTTCGGCCAGGACCAGATGATCAAGGCGGAAGCGAAAGGCCCGCTCAGCAGCAAAGAATACCGCGATCTGATCACGCGCTTGAACCGCCTGGTGAAGCACGACGGCATCGACCTGGTTATGTCGAAACTCGCCCTGGATGCGCTGGTCGCTCCCACCGACGGCCCCGCCTGGCCCATCGATTACGTCGACGGCGACCACTTCACCGGCGGCTCATCGACGCTCGCCGCGGTGGCCGGATACCCGCACGTCACGGTTCCAGCCGGCTTCGTCTTCGGATTGCCGGTCGGCATTTCCTTCTTCGGCTCCCCGCGCACGGAAGTGAAGCTGATCAAATACGCCTACGCCTTCGAGCAGGCGACGAAAGCTCGCAAAGCGCCGGAATTTCTGCCCAGCGTTAAACTCTAGGAGGATGTCGATAAAAAAGGGGGACTGACCACTCTGTCCCCAAGTAGACAGGCGGTAATCTTACGCAAGGCCTCACGGCGGACAGAGCGGTCTGTCCCCCTTTTTTTCGACCTCCTCCTAGGGCGCTCTGTTCCCATTCTTTTCGGCCTCCTCCTGGTCGCGACGCTTACCGGCTGCGCGCACCGGTACCGCGTGGAAGGCCTGGTGATTCAGGCCGACCCCGACCGCCGCACCATCCTCGTCTCGCACCGCCCCATCAGGAACTACATGCCTGCGATGACCATGTCATTCCATGTTGCGCCGCACGAAGACCTGTCCAATCTCACTCCAGGCACGCGTCTCAATTTCGATCTGCGCATCACCAAACAGGAGTCCACCGCGGTGCATCTGAAGCCGCGCGTCACGCGTCTCGAAGGCATTAACGGTGAGCCACTCCGAGTCCAGCCGCCCGCGAACCGAGTCGCGCTGGGAACCGAAGTTCCCGACTTCACGCTGACCGATCAATCCGGCCGCGCCGTCCGCCTGTCCGATTTTCGCGGACGCGTGGTCGCCATCGATTTCATCTACACGCGCTGTCCCTTGCCCGACGTCTGCCCGCGTCTCTCCGCCAATTTCGCGTATGTCGCGAAGCGCTTGCGGGGCCGCGACCTGACCCTGCTCTCCATCACCATCGATCCGCAGTTCGACACGCCCCCGGTTCTCACTGAATATGCGCGTCGCTACGGCGGCGACGGCGAATCCTGGCGCTTCCTGACCGGCACTGCCGACCAGATCCGCGACGTCGGCGGCCGTTTCGGTTTGATTTACTGGCCCGAAGAAGGTTCCCTCACCCATACCTCGGCGACCGCGGTGATCGGACGCGATGGGAAGCTCAAAGCTCTGATAGAAGGCTCCAGCTATCGTCCGGACCAGTTGCGCGATTTAATCGAGCATGCATTGAATTAGGTTTGACGCCGCGGCAGCTCCCATGGCGAAGCCGATCTTGCAGTACTAGCGGGGATTACCTTCATCGTCAAACGGCCACCACTCATCACCGGAGGTGAAGTTTTATCCACTCCTCTGTGATGTAGAAGTATTCTTCGATCACATCGAGCGGCGGCATGCCCTGCAGTTCCGTGGCATAAAGTCTCTTACCCGCCGTCACAATCGAGCACTCAAAAAGATGCTATCCCTAAAAGAAGGTTCTCCATGCTCGACATTACCAAGGATATCCAATCCCTGACCACGTTTCGCCGCCGCTCGGGCGACTTCATGAAACAGCTTAAGAGGACCAAGCGCCCCGTCGTGCTCACCGTCAAAGGGAAGGCTGAAGCCGTAGTACAGGATGCCGCGGCCTATCAACGATTGCTCGACATCGCGGCGGCGGCCGATGCTCGCGAAGGAATCCGCCAGGGACTGGAGGAGTCAAGACGGGGGCTGGTACAAGACGCCGAAGAGTTCTTCGCGGAATTTGAAGCCTCGCGTGGCATATCGCGTTGAACTGACGGCCCGCGCAAGGCGCGATCTTTCTGCGCTTTACGATTGGCTTGGCGCGAGCTCTTCCGATGCTTCGTTCAACTGGTATCAGGGTCTGAACGACGCCATTCGCACGCTCAAGGACAAACCCAATCGCTGTCCGCCGACTCCGGAAGATCCTAACCTCAGGCACCTGCTCTACGGCAGCAAGCCGCACATCTATCGTGTCATCTACCGGGTGTTGGAAAGACAGATGCGAGTCCACGTGCTTCACATCCGCCACGGTGCGCGGCAGGAATTCAAAAGCGGTCACAAGTAAATTCCTCAATTGAATCAATCTCTTCGAGCAATTCGCTTTCAGTGCTCTGCTACTCTCGAATCAGCATAACTTCCTGGCCAGGAAGCTCGTCGCATTGAGGTAGTACTGAACTCCCGGAGGCCGTTAACGCCTTGCGGTGTCAGCCTTTGGTCTGGCATCGACGGGAGATTGTTTCGAATCGATTCGATAATCTTTCCGCGGGGGACCGAAGGGCGCCGCAGGGAAAATCAGAGGGGAAGCATCGAAAGCAGAGCAAACCGAGGGACGCCAACCAGCGGGGCCCCAGATCCTCTAATTACGCTAGATTTGCTCCTCAAACTATTGGCGGCCGGACCACGCCTGGCGATAAGTCCAGAAGCCCCGGCCGCCAGCGATGACTTCATCGCGCGGGAGATTCCTGACTGAACGCGCAAACCCATTTTCCGTCCCGCTCCACCCAAATCGCCGAGATATAAACTTTGGCCGAAAATGCCTTCCCATGGGATGTTCCCGTCTCGTTGATCTTGTAGATCAGCAGGCCGGACTTCGCCGATAGCGGTATGACCCGCGCGTCCTCCATCGTGAAATCCTGAAGCCGGAACTCGGCGGTGTTCTTCACGGCTTCAGCTTTGCCGGCGGCGCCGCCCGCGTCGACAAACACTGCGTCCTCCGCCAGCAGGCTGGCGAACTCACTCAGATTGCCGCTTCGGAGCGATTCCAGCTCCTGCCGTTCTTTCGCGAGGATGGTCGCCTGAAGGTCGCCCTGGGCTCGCGAGGGTAAAGCCGCCAGAACGATGAATCCCAACACCGCCGGTGTCCCGAATCTCCGCATTTCGCACCTCCGGCGAACTCAGCGTCAATTGTCTCATCTTCCAGCCGGGTGTAGAATTGACCACATGACTAGGCTGCTCTGTTGCGTGGTCTTCGCCGTTGCCGCTTTCGGCCAAACCAAGTCGCCCGACCTGTGCGCGCCTCCTCCCACTGGAACCGCTCCCGCGCTTCCGGCTCATCTGATGACCGGTCAGGGGACCGAACATGTCCATCTCGCCATCACGACTTCAAGTCCGGAAGCTCAGAAGTTTTTCGATCAGGGCCTCGCGCAGTTGCACTCCTTCTGGGCGGTCGAAGCCGAACGCAGCTTTTTGCAGGCTGCCGCGCTCGATCCCGCTGCGCCCATGCCGTGGTGGGGCGTCGCGATGATCGCGGCCGGAGATTATCGGCCGCGTCATCAGCTTGAAAACGCCGCCAACGGAAACGCCCAACGCGCTGCCAGTGGACGCGCCAAAGTCGCCGCCGAAAAAGCTGTCGAGCTGAGCAAGGTCCCCGGGAAAGCCACCGGTCTCGAAAAGCTGTACATCGCCTCCATCGCGGCGCGGCGCATGCCGGGGTCCAGGAATCCGGACGACGCCTATATCGAAGGCCTGCGCGCGATCGTCGCGAAATATCCCAAAGAAGTAGAAGCGCGCACGTACCTCGCGCTGCACCTGATGCGCGGGTTCGAGCTGCCCGACCATACGCCGCGCGCCGATTCGATGGAATCCGTCGCCATCCTGCGCCAGCTTTTGATCGACGCGCCGGATCATCCCGGCGTCCACCACTACGTGATCCACGCGTGGGAAGGCTCGAGTTTCGCCAAAGAAGCCTGGCCGAGCTGCCAGCGCTACTGCCGAGCTGGTCACCAACATCCCGCATGCGCTGCACATGCCCGGTCATATTTATGCGCAGACCGGCCGCTTCGCCGATGCGGAAAAATCCTTCGGCGACGCCGCCGTGAATGAGCGCGGATACATGAAGGCCGATGCGCTCTACGGCACCGGCCATCACGGCCACAACGTCCACTACCTCTCGACTGCCTATGCGTTCGATGGCAAGTACGATCAGGCCAAGGATGCCGCGCGCGAGCTGCTGGCGATTCAGGAAAATCCGCGCGAAGCGGCGCAAGTGGACAATTCGTTTTCAGCGCATCGCCAGGGATGGTTCGCGATGATGCGCGCCATGTTGCTCTCAGAAAACTGGGATGAGATTCTGGACGGCTCGACGCTCCCGGTGTACGATCGCCCACGCGAGCAGGCGTGGCGGCACTGGGCGATGGGTGTCGCACAGGCGTCCAAAGGCAACGCCGGGGCAGCCGCGGAAGAAGCTCGTCAGATGGACGCGATGCTGAAGGATTACGAAGCGCAGGTGAAACACAAACCGCCGGCCGAGTTGCTGGTGGCTCGCCAGGAGCTCGACGGCCATGTACTCGCGGCTGAGGGAAAAACCAAGCAGGCTCTCAGCGCGTTCAATGCCGCCGCCACCGCGCAGCGTAAGCTTCGCTACAGCGAACCGCCCTACTATCCGCGTCCGGTGGATGCAGCCACTGGTGAAGCGGCGCTGCGGATGGGGCAGTTGCCGGACGCTGAGAATGCCTTCCGCAGGGCGCTCGCGGATCTTCCGGGCAACGTGCGATCGATGGATGGGCTGAATGAGACGTTACGGCGCGAAAACAAGCCAACCGGCGTGGCAGCCGCCCGCTAGATTTGTGTAAATTTATTTCGATTCTGGGCGCAGGACCGGCGGGATCCTCGGCCGCCATTGTCGCGCGGCGCGAAGGCAGATCCGTCCGGCTGATCGAAAAATCGAAGTTCCCGCGCCACAAAGTCTGCGGCGAGTTCTTCTCTCCCGAAATCGAGGCTTCGCTCGGCGAGCTCGGTGCCTGGGATGCTTTCCTGGCGGCCGCGCCTGCCCGTATCCGCCACATGAAGCTGCACTTCGGCCGTCGAGAGAAGGTTTCCCGGCTGGCGGAACCGGCCTGGGGACTGAGCCGGTACGCGTTCGACTCCCTGCTCTTGGATCGCGCGGTCGCGCTTGGAGCGGAGCTGGCCCGCGGCCTGGATTCTGAGCCGGCCATCACAGCCTGCGGACGCCGCGTTGCCGAGGCTCGGCGAAGCCAGCGGCTATTCGGGTTCAAAGCGCACTTCGAAGGCCCTTCGGACGACGCCGTCGAGTTGTTTTTCTTCGACCGATGTTACGTGGGTATCAATTCGGTGGAGGGCGGACGCACCAACATCTGCGGACTCGGTCCTGAAGACTTTCTGAAGGGCTTCGATTTCGACTACGACGCTGTGATCGCGCAGTCGCCGGCGCTAGCGGCGCGGCTGAAACCGTTAATACGGTCGATGAGATGGCTGAGCACCGGGCCGCTTCGATTCAGCCAGAATTTTCAGTCCACTGGGACCAGTTATCTGGCTGGCGACGCACTATCGTTCGTCGACCCGTTTACCGGCACGGGACTGCTGGCGGCGGTGAAAACCGGCTCCCTTGCGGGCGTTGCCGCAGCCCGCGGCACTCCCGTCGCGGACTATCTGGCGGAGTGCCGGGCCCTTTTGGAACAGCCCTTTGAAGTGGCCACCGTTTTACGATCAGCCGTCCGCAGCGGGTGGGCCGATCATCTGGCGGGCTTAATTCCCGGTCGATTGTTGTTCGCGCTAACCCGGCCTGGAAAGTGATTTGAGCGCAAAAAAGCCGGTGAGTACTCGGAGGAAGATACTCACCGGCCGGCTCACCACTACCGCGAGGTCGTAGCGCGCCGAACTTTTGGGCAGCTCGCCAGGCAGTCAGCGAACCGTTCCCTAGAGAAAGAGACGCGGTGAAACCATAAAGGTTTCACAACTGGACGCCTCCATCGTAACACTGAATTGATCGTTCTGTACAGAGGAATAGTCAAATGACGCACCCACTTGGTTCCCCTTGTAGGGGTACCATCCGGATTTTTCCTAGGCTGGATCATTTAAACCGCTCATTCAGGACGGCGGCAAGTCGGTAGCCGGCCAGGGCGATTTGGGCCTGGGCGACTTTACGGGCGTTTTCGACGTACGACTCCGGAAGATGGATGGGATGCTCGCGCGATCCGGTTTCCAGGCCGAACGTGTAAACCTCTGAAATCGCTAGCTTTGCGCCTTCTTGAATCCACTTTTTCGGGTTCCTCTCGAGCGGTTCGGGCGCGGGATGCGCCGCCACGGCTTCCGCTGCGTATTTCGTCACGTAAGCGTCACCCTGGTCGGTTCCGCAGGCCGAGTCCCACAATCCGTGCAGATTCCGCCCCGGCTCGACGAAGACGCCGTTTCCGCCGGCATCGCTTTTCCCGGTCGATTTCAGGAACCGGCCGATGTCGTGCAGCGGCTGATGGACGTCGCCTTCGACGTGCTCCAACCACGGTAAATCGTAAACGGCAGTCTGCGTTTCGGTGATGCCTCGAATCAGGCGGGGAAGCTCGCTAAGCGCGCTCGGCGGCCGCTGTTTTTCGGTGTGGGCGTGGTCGGGCGCGTAGGGAGTGTCGTAATAGTGCCAGTTGGTGTGCCGCTTCATGTCCGGAAAGCCCGGGAGCAGCGGTGTGGGCTGCGCATCTTTGCGGGTATCGTCCCAAAAGCGGCGGTCCCCTTTGATGGTATCCGGCCAGACCGCGGCGGTGATGAAGGCGGCTCGCGCGCGTAGGGGTTCGTCCGCGGGAGCGCCCCGGATGAAGATGGATTCGTAATCCGGATGGTGGCGGATCAGATCGTCGACCCGGGCGCGGGCTTTCGGTGTGAGACGATCATAAGCGATGGCGGCAATGACGCGATGTCCAGTGCCGTCCCATGCGGACGCCGGAATCGCTAAAGACAGAGAGAGAAGGATCGAAAAAAAGCGCATGAATTACTTCAAGGATACCCGAAGGCTTTACTCGTCCCGCAGAGCCGACATCGGCTCGACGCGGACCGCGCGCCGCGCCGGTCCAAACGCCGCAATCAGAACGATCGCCGCCAGCACGACCGAACGTCAAGACGAAAGTCCCAGAGTCGAGTTCGTTCACACCGTACAGCATGAATCGCAGGTAGCGCATGAGCGCATAAGCTCCGGCGAGGCCTATGGCGATGGCAAGGAACACGAGCCTCGCGGTTTCGCCCATCACCATTCGGAAAACGTCGGCGCGCCGGGCACCGAGCGCCATTCGAATGCCGATTTCCCTGGTGCGGCGCGCAACCAGATAAGACATGACGCCGTAGACTCCGGCTGCGGCAAGAAGAATCGCAAGGCCCGCGAAGGTCCCGATCAAAACCAGCTGGAGGCGCTCCGGGGCCAGCTCGGCGTCACGCCGCTCCTCCATAGTCTTGACATCGAAAATGGGCTGATCGCGATCGACGGCGCGGACCTGCTGTTCTACCGCGCGGACGAGAGCTTTGGGGTCGCCCTTTGTGCGGATGGCAAATCCAGCGTTAAAGACAGGCGTGCCGGAGCACGTGCACCGATACACCATGGACGGCGGGTCGGCGCCCAGCGTGCTTCCGCGAATATCTCCCACCACGCCGATGATGGTCCATGTGACGTTGAGCTGGTCGGGTCCAAACTTTACGCGCTGGCCGAGCGGGTCCTCACTTGGGAAGATGCGGCGCGCGAGAGCCTGGTTCACCACCACGGGCTCGGCGTTAAGGAAACCGTAAACTGCGGTCGAGGATCGGCCAGAATCGTGAGCGTCGAAGATGCGCCCGTCGATCAGCGGAGTCTCCATGGCGCTGAAAAAATCCGGGCTGATCACCGTGTTGTTGACGATGGGCCGTTCAACGAAGGGGACCGCGGGCCGCCCGACCACTTGGACCCTTCCGGTCGAGTAGAAGAAATCCCCGTTGGTGAGCGGCAGGTCGGAAAGCAACGCCACCGAGTTGGCCGTGGGAATCTGTTGCAACCGTTCGAGCACTTCTCCGTAGAAGCGCGCGTAGTTGCGATCGAATGGGCCGATCGGATTCACGCGAAACGTCAGCAGATGATCCGGGTTGAATCCTAACGGGACGTGCGCAAGGCGAACGAAGCTGCGAACCAGCAGGCCAGCGGCGATCAGCAACACCAGCGAAACGCCCAGTTCGGCGACCACCAGAGACTTGCGTAATCGCGTGTCGCGCCGGGAGCCGCTGTCGACGAATCCGGAGCGCTTCAGCGCCTCCTGGATCTCGATGCGCGCGGCAAATAGCGCGGGCGCCATGCCGAACAGCAAACTTGTCCCCAGCGTCAACAGGACCGTGAACGCGAGCACGCGCAGATCCATCGAAATCGCGGGATAGCGCACGACTTTGGCGTTGTACTGATCTGTGTACTCACCGCCAATCTGCTCCGCGCACAGGATGCCCAATCAACACTCTCGGGCACAGTCACCGACTCTGCGGGGAAAGTGCTTCCCAACGCCAAAATCACGGTCAGGAATTTATCCACAGGTCAGTCGACCGAGATACAGGCCGATTCCGCCGGGCTCTATAGCGTTTCGAATCTTGCTGCGGGCGATTACGAAGTTTCCGCAACTGCCGAGGGAATGAGTACGGCCTTCGAAAAGATGACGCTGATTGCGGGAAGCCGGCAAACGCTGAGTCTGACCTTGACGTCCGTGCCCACGCAGCAGTCGCCCGCCACACCGCCCGCGGCAGCGTCGTCCGAGAACTTGCCCAACGCTCCTTCCAGCGCCCAGACCGCGCCGTCGATCGAAGACCTCGGCTTTTCGAAAAGTGAAACTCAGGCCAATGCCGCGCAGCAGGCCTTGCTCGATAAACGCACCCACATGCTGAAAATCCATCAACGCATGGGCCTGATTACTACGATACCCATGGTGGCTTCGGTGATCACTTCGCTGAATGCAGGCGGGCGGAGTGAGGGTACCGCGTCGCGCGATCTGCATGTTGCTCTTGGCGCGCTGACCGGCGACTTGTACGGAATCACCGCTTACTATGCCATCCGCGCTCCCAAGATTCCCGGTACCCAGACCCGCGGCCCGATCCGCTTCCACAAGGCCATGGCCTGGATTGATGGTCCAGGAATGATCCTCACCCCGATCCTGGCGATGGCTTTCAGCCAGAAGAACAACGGAGAGAAGGTTCATGGCATC
>CAWJHI010000075.1:0-44217 GCA_963842485.1 Terriglobia bacterium
TGCAGCCTTTCCAACTGGGAGGGGGAGCTCCAACTGCCCGATCAATCGGTTTTCGTGGGCCTGCTGTGGCCGGGCGATTCCGTGGTGCTCCACGCGCTGAGTTACCCGGAAGAGCCTCGGGTCGCCAACGGAGTGGGGCAGCGGATGGCTCCGTTCATCGACGCCAATTTCGGTGGCGCGGCGAGCGTATCGTTTGCCTCGCACTCTCTGGGAGCGCGGGTCCTGCTTGAGACCGTTTCCCTGATGAACCTTTCGGTGCGCCGCGCCACCATCATGGCCGGGGCGATCGACGACAACTGCCTGAACAAGGAATTCAAGGCAGCGGCAGCCAAGATCGGTGAAATCTCGGTTCTGGCGTCGCACAAAGACAAAGTGCTTTCGGCCGCATTTCCGTTAGGTAATTTCATCAGCGGAATCCTCACGACGGGGCACCCATGGTGGCATGCCGCTCTGGGGCATGTTGGGCCGTCTACTCCGAGGCCCGGAAATTTTCAGGCTCCGTTCGAGATTCCCGACGGCTGGGAGTTCGGTCATGGGGACTACTTGGAAATCCCTCCGCAGCAGCCGCCCGTTTTTCCCATACCCACCGACGTTCCACCGAATGGAACTGACGCGCCCGCCGCCCCCGAAACCCACTGGCAGTCCGCGTGGACGGCGGCATTCTCCTCGACGCGCTTCCGGTAAGGCTGCCGGCGCGACTTGACGAGACGCGCCGGCATCAGCCTCTTCTGTCCAGCGCGCTTAGTTTGCGCTGTAATTCACCGTGGCGAAGTCGGTGGCTGTGTGGCCGGTCGAATCCGTCACCGTGAGTTGGAACGTGTAGGTGCCGTAAACCACTCCGAACAGGACCGTGGGAGTGGCCGTGTTGCTCGAGAAGATCGGCACCGACGGGCTACCCTGCGCGATGGTCCAGGCGAACGTCAGCGGCTTGCCGTCGCCGCTCATCGACCCGGTCCCATCCAACTGGAGCGATTGGCTGGTTACTTTGGCATTCTTCGGCTTGGCGGACGCGAAGGTCGCGGTTCCGTGTCCGCACCGATTCGGCGGCTCGCCCGGACCGCCTTCGATGCAAGGAATCGCGCTCAGGTAGCTGTAGATCGCCATCAGGTCGTGATCCGTGAAATATTGAAAGGACGGCCAAGGCATGATCTGGAGGAGATCGCCGTCGAAAGGAGGAGGGAGGCAATTCCCGTTGGGTGCGCCAGTGCAGGTGGGGTGAACATGATCCGTGTCCACGCCGGTGCGGATGATCTGAATGAAGGTCTGGAGACTATTTCCGCCCTCGGGAAGCCCTGAAGCATCCGGCGTCAAGTTGCGGGAGATGATATGCGGGAAAGGACCGTTCGGGTCGGGAAAGGCGCCAAAATCCTGGCCGCCTGCCAGATAAACCGTCGGGTCTGGAGTGGCGTGCTGGCCGAAAAACGGATTCCCGGTGGCCGTGTACTCCACCTGCGCGCTCGGCGAATGGCAATCGTTGCAGCCCCCGGTATTCACCAGATAGCTGCCGTAGCCGACCAGGTTCGGGTCCAACTGGCCCATGTTTAAGGGAACGGGAGCGATCTGAAATCCTTTCAGGATCTTCGCTTGCGTTTCTGGATCTACGGCCGGCTGCTGGGCTCGTCCGAGTGAAGAATGAGTCAGCAGGCCCAACACCAACAGCACACCTGCGCTCATTCCGGTTGCAAACAACTTACGCATTTTTGTTTCCTCCTTGTTTCTTGGTTGAAAAGCACAGCGGCCGCAGGGTGGCTTGTGGAATGGTGTTCCCCGAAGTCCGAAGACGCCTCAGACTCCCCCTAGAACACCGGCGTCGTTCGATGTTAACACCTCCAGCGCTTACGTCAACCGGAAAATGACATGGGCGTTATTGCTCCGCGATCGCCTTTTCCGCGGCTTTCAGGATCGGGTTCGGCGTCTCGGCTCCCAGTTTTCGAAGGCGCAGCGAGTAGAGATTGTTTTGCTCGATCTCGGCGGCGCCCGCAATCATCGCGTCCAGATCGTCGGTGGGGGCGATGAAGCGGCCCGATAGCGCGTCCGCTTTCCCCGAGGCGAGCGTCACTACGAGGTGTGCGGCGCGCTCCGGCGGGAGGTTCAGGCTCTGCTCGAAGATTCGTGCAAACCACGGAATCCATTTTTTCCCATCGGGCGAGTTGAGTGAGATTTCAGACATGGCGGTGCGCACGGTTCCGGGAGAAATCGAGAATGCCGCGACACCGAAGGGCTTCAATTCCAGCGCCACGCACTCGGTGAAGCGAATCAGCGCGGTCTTGCTGACGCCGTAGCTTGAAAAGTTGGGCGTCGGGAACGTGCCTCCTCCGCTCGCGACGTTCACGATCCGGCCGCGGCGGCGCGCCATCATGCCGGGGATTACGGCTTCGGTGGTGAGCAGCGGCCCCCGCAGGTTCACTTCCATGGTGCGCCACCATTCCCCGGCGGCGGTCTGCGATAGCGGACGAAGGGGGCCGAGGGCGCCGGCATTGTTCACCAGAAGATCCACGGGCCCGAAGGACTGGGCGATCCCATCGAAAGCTCGCTTGACGGAATCGGCATCGGCGACGTTGGCGGGAAAGGCTTGGGCCCGGCCGCCGGCCTTTTGAATCCGCGCGACGGTTTCCTCCAACTCCTTCACGGAACGGGCCAGGACAGCGACGGCGGCGCCATGAGCGGCCAGCGCCTCGGCGATGGCACGGCCGATGCCACGGCCGCCGCCGGTGACCACGGCGACCTGATTTTTCAAGTTCATAGGCCCATCCTCCATGGTTTGGGGCACTTGCGTCAACGGTGGGCGCCGAAAATCGCCGCGCACCTGTAATAATCGATGCTGTGCTCCTGTCTTCCTTATGAACAGGAGGCTTAGTGGTGGTGTTGCAGGCGCTGGGGGAGGTTCCCGTTTCGACGATACCCAAACCGCTCGATCAGATGTATGAGGCGCACCATGCCATGGTGTTTCGCACCGCACATCGGATCACCGGCAACACCGCGGATGCCGAGGACGTGGTCCAGACCGTGTTTCTGCGCATTCTGAGGCGCGATTCCACGGCGGACATCGACAACATGGAAAGCTACCTGAGACGGGCCGCGGTGAATGCGGCGCTGGACATCGTCAGGGCCCGGCAGGCCGACAACACGCTGGAGCTGGAACGCTTCGCGGCCAGCGGCTCCTGCACGGAGCTGCGGGATTTGCGGGACACTTTGCGGCGGGTGCTGACCAAGCTGCCTCCGCGAACCGCGGAGATGTTCGCGCTGCGGTTTTTCGAAGGGTATACCAACCCGGAGATCGCCAAGCTGATGGGATTGTCGCAGATTGTGGTCGCGGTGACGGTGCATCGCGCCAGGAAGAAGATACAGCAGGAGCTGACCAAGGGAGCCGCACAATGAACACGCAGGATTTCGATCATTTGCTCGATTCGATTCGGACGGAGGCGGTTCCGGAACAGACGGTGCTCGAAGCATGCGCTCGCGTGCGGGCGCGGATGGAGGCGGAGCTGGGAGAGTCGGCGCCGGTGGACCGCTTGGAATCCTGCGCGGATTTTCGGGGGCTTTTCACGGGGTATCGCAAGCAGACATTGAGCGAAGGACGGCGGATGCTGGTGGAGGATCATCTGCATTCCTGCGTGGCGTGCCGCAAGATTTTTCAAGGTTCCGGCAGGGTAGTGGTGATCCCCAACACCGCGGAAAGATCCCTGAGCCGGCGCGCGATTCCCTGGGCCATGGCTGCGGCCGCGGTGGTGGTCCTGGGGATCGCGACGAGGCCGATGCTGGACCGGGTGCTGGCGCCTTGGGGACCACGGGCGACCATTGCATCGGTGCAAGGCGAGCTGTATCGCGTGACGGACGGCGGGCTGACGGAGCTCGCGGCGGGCGCGCCGGTCGCCGAGAACGACGAGATTCGTACGTCCAAAGGGTCGCGCGCGGTGGTCCGGCTGCGGGATGGATCGACGCTTGAAATGGCGGAGCGCAGCGACATGCGGATTTCCGAGCGCTGGAGCGGCAAGACGGTGCGGCTGGAGCGCGGCGCGGTGATGGTGGAAGCGGCCAAGCAGAGGCGGGGCCGCCTGGAAGTGTCCACCGCCGATTGCCTGGTATCGGTGAAGGGCACCATTTTCGAAGTGAGCAGCGGGACCAAAGGATCGCGGGTTTCGGTGGTGGAAGGCGAAGTGAAGGTGGATCGCGACGGGGCGACGGACCTGCTGCATCGCGGCGATCAGACGGCGACCAACCAGAGCATGGCGAATACTTCGGTGGCCGAGGATGTCGCCTGGAGCGCGAATGCGGCGAAGTATCTGGCGCTGCTGGGAGAACTTTCCGCGATTCAGAAACGGATCGAAGCGATTCCGGGGCCGGGGCTGCGGTATGAGTCGAAGCTGGCCGGTCTGCTGCCCGAAAACACGATGGTGTTCGCGGCGATTCCGAACCTGGGTACGACGCTGACCGAAGCCTCGAGCATTTTCGAGGAGCGCGTCGAGCAGAGCGCGGTGCTGCGCGAGTGGTGGAACCAGAAGAACTCGCAACAGCTGCGGGCGATCGTGGACCAGGTGCGCACCTTCAGCGATTATCTGGGCAACGAAGTGGTGCTGGCGATTCCGGCGGGCGCGCAGGAACCCATGCTGATCGCGGAGGCGCGGCGGCCGGGCCTCGCGGCGTTCCTGGAACAGCAATTCGCAAGCATGAAGGCAGCCGGGCAAAACACCGTGCCGCAATTGATCGAAAATCCGGAAACTACGACGCCGGGACAGTACCGAGTGGCGGTGATGGTGCATGGAAACGTGATCGCGGTGGGATCGAGCGGCGCGGCGCTGGCTCGTGTCGCGGCGCTAGCGGATGCGGGAGGCAAAGGCGGGTTCCTGGCGACTCCGTTCTGGCAGACCATCGCGCAGCGCTATCAATCCGGCGCGGGATGGATTTTTGCGGTCGACATGGAACAAATTGTGGCGCAGCACGTACCACAACACGTGGGGCAGATGCAGAACGTGATGAATCCCGCAAACATTTCCGGCCTGGACAATGTTCGTTATCTGATGATCGAGCGCAAACAGAATCTTGGGCGCACCGAAAACAGCGCGTCGCTCAGCTTCGCGGGGGCGCGTCGCGGCCTGGCGAGCTGGCTGGCGGCGCCGGGTCCCATGGGAACGCTCGACTTCGTATCGCCCGATGCCAGCTTCGCGGGTTCGTTTGTCATCAAGAATCCAGGAACGCTGTTCGAGGAGGTGATTGCTCTGGCCGGCTCGAACAGCGGGCCTTCGGCGGTGTTGACTGAGTTTCAACAGCAGACCGGCATCAACTTAGTGAACGATATCGCGGCGAATCTCGGCGGCGAGATCACGGTCGCGGTGGACGGCCCGCTGCTTCCGACGCCGAGCTGGAAGGTTGCCATCGAGGTGAACGATCCGCCGGCGATCGAGACGGCGATGGAACGCGCAGTGACCGCGGCGCAAACGGACCATCCGGAAGCCGGCTTGCAACTCGCGCACAGCCAGGTGAACGGGCGCACGTACTCTTCGCTGACTTCCTCGAAGGTCGCATACGAAATCGACTACGTGTTCACGGATGGGTACCTGCTGCTGGCTCCGTCTCCGGCGCTGCTCACCACGGCGATCGAGAATCGCAGCGCGGGCGTGACGCTGGAGCGCTCGGCCGCGTTTCGCGCGCAGCTGCCGCAGGACGGGCACGTCAATTTTTCGGCGCTGTTGTACTACAACATGGGCGCGCAGATCGGCCCGGTGGCCGATCAGTTGAAATCGAGCGGTCTGATGACGCCGGCGCAGCAGCAATCAATGGCCGCGCTGACCGCGAATCGCGAACCGGGATTGATTTACGCCTACGGCGAGCCGGACCGCATCGTGGTCGCCAGCCGCAGCGGGTTTTTTGGTCTGGGACTCGATACGCTGGTAGGGTTGAATGCCAAGGGGGCTGGTGCGCTGCCGCAACTGCTACCGTCTTTTCTGACCGGCTTCGCTGGGCACAATACGAGCAAGAATGCCGTCCGTAATTGAACTCGCCGGGTTGGGGGTACGCTTTGGGAATCGCCAGATTCTCGAGGATCTGCGCGTATCCCTGTCCGGACGGACCATCGGGCTGCTGGGCCCCAACGGAGCGGGCAAATCGACGCTGATTCAAACGCTGCTCGGATTCTGCCAGCTCAGCTCCGGCACCGCCACCATTTTCGGCCACGATATCCGCAAGTCCATGCGCGAGATCCGGACGGTGGTCGGCTACATGCCGGAAAACGACTCGTTCATCGCCAACATGACCGCGGTTTCGTTCATCCGCATGATGGCGGAACTATCCGGTCTGCCGCCGGACGCCGCGCTCGAACGGGCGCACGAAGTTTTGTTCTACGTGGGACTCGGCGAGGCGCGCTACCGGCTGCTGGGCACGTATTCGCTGGGCATGAAGCAATTGGCCAAGCTCGCGCAGGCCATCGTGCATGGACCGCGGCTGCTGATTCTGGATGAGCCCACCAATGGCCTGGACCCTCCGGCGCGCCAGCGGATGATCCGGCTGATTCATGAGATGAAGGATTCGGGCGAGATGCACCTGGTTCTCTGCTCACACCTGCTGCGCGACGTGGAGGAGACGTGTGAAGAGGTGCTGATCCTGAAACAAGGGCGGATCGTGCACTACTCGAATCTGGAGGAGGAACGCAAAGCCAACAAGCGTTTCGTCGAAGTGGAGACTTATGGCAACGACGCCGGATTCGTGGAGGCTCTGGCCGGCCTCGGGTGCGAG
The DNA here is from genome assembly GCA_963842485.1 of Terriglobia bacterium. Taxonomy (GTDB): domain Bacteria; phylum Acidobacteriota; class Terriglobia; order Bryobacterales; family Bryobacteraceae; genus Palsa-187. Next base: position 6,730 of record CAWJHI010000075.1, read on the forward strand.
TGCGCCACGGCCGGGTTCGGGCGTTTGAAAATGGTATTGCCGGTGGACTTCGAAATGCGGGAGATCTATCGCCTGGCGGCGGAGCGGGATTTGCAGTTGCGGCGCCTGAATTACCGGCGCGACACACTCGAAGACATTTTCCTGAAGGCGATGGAAACTTAAAATGGCTGTCTATAAACGCTCTTATAAAGGCTATTCGGGCGGGTTTACGCCGGCCTGGTCGCGATTCATGATTTTGCCGCGCTATAGCTTCGCGCGGCTGCTGCAGTCGCGGTTTCTGGTGGGATTTCGAATCCTGTGCCTGCTGGTTCCCCTGGGCTGCGCCGGGCTCATTTACCTTTCACACAATCTTTCGTTTCTGAAGACGTTCAACATTCAAGCATCGAACTTCATCGAGATTAACCCGAAGTTCTTTTTTGCCGCGTGCAATTTTCAAGCGGCGCTGGCGTATTTGATGACGGCATTCGTCGGGCCCAGCCTGGTGTCCCCGGACCTGACCAACAACGCTCTGCCGCTGTATTTTTGCCGCCCGTTCTCGCGAGCCGAATATGTGCTGGGCAAGATGAGCGTGCTGATGTATATGCTGGCGCTGATCACGTGGGTCCCCATGTTGATTGTGTTTGCCATTCAGGCGAGCCTGGCGGGATGGGAGTGGACTCGCGCCAACCTGTGGATCGCGGGCGCGATTTTCATCGGACCGCTGATCTGGAACACGATTCTTTCGCTGATCGCGATGGCGATGTCGGCGTGGGTGAAATGGAAGATCGCCGCGGGCGCGCTGATCATGGGCGTATTTTTTGCGGGAGCCGGATTCGGCGCCGCGATCAACGCGGTGATGCGAACCAGCTACGGCACGCTGATCGACCTGACGCAGGTCAACTTCACGATCTGGTCGAGGTTATTTCGCCTGGAGGACGCCACCACGCGGATCAGCGTCGGCGACGCATGGAATGCGCTCGCCGCCACCTGCGTGCTGTACCTGTGGCTGCTGGTGAAGAAGGTTCGGGCGTTTGAGGTGGTCAAGTGAGTGTTCCGCCACCCATCGAGCACAGCCTGATCGTGCTTGAAAACGTTTCGCGCTTTTACGGCGAGGTGCTGGGCGTCAATCGAGTGTCGCTGACCATTCCGCCGGGGATCACCAGCCTGGTGGGGCCCAACGGATCCGGCAAGACGACGCTGATGAACCTGATGACCGGATTGGTGCGGCCCACGCGAGGAACGATTCGGATCGCGGGCGTGACTCCGCAGGAGCCTGAAAAACTTTTTCGCCTGCTCGGCTATGCGACGCAGTTCGATGCGTTTCCAAAGGGCCTCACCGGGTTTCAACTGATCTATTTGTTTCTGCGGCTGTTCGGCTGGACGGATGAAAAGTGCAAGAAAATGGCGTGGAAGTCGATTGAGCGCGTGAACATGGTGGAAGCGGCGAATCGCAAGGTGGCCGGCTACAGCAAAGGGATGCGGCAGCGCATCAAGCTGGCGCAGTCGATCGCGCACGATCCGCGCGTCCTGATCCTGGACGAGCCTTTGAACGGACTGGACCCGCTGGTGCGCGCGGAAACCATCGCGTTGTTCCGCGAGCTCGCCTCCGAAGGCCGCCACGTGATTGTATCCAGCCACATCCTGCATGAAGTCGACATGATTTCCGATCAGGTGATCCTGTTGAGCAACGGCTACGTCGTGGCGGAAGGAAAAATTCAAGGCGTGCGCAGCGAGATCAGCGAGCATCCCATGCAGGTGCTGATCCGCTGCGACCGTCCCAGCGAGCTCGCATCCAAGGTTTTCGAGCAGGACCACGTGGTGGAAGCGCGGATCCACGCCGACGGCGGCGGCCTGCTGATCAAGACGCGCGACGCCGGGCGTTTCTACCGCATGCTGAATCATATTGCGCTGAACGGCATCGCGATCGAAAGCATCAGCCCAGCCGATGACAACGTCAACTCGGTTTACGAGTATCTGATCGGCGGCGAGGAGTCGACCCGATGATGAAGGAGTGGAGGGCGCAGGTTCGGGCCATCGTCCGCCTGGAGATGAAGAAGACCTTCTTCGCGCGGCGCGGGCTGTGGGTGTACCTGCTGGCGCTGGCGCCGGTGCTTCTGTTCCTGGGCCACTCGATCGACGAAATGCGGAACCGGGATCAAAGGGCCGAATTGGCGGCGGCACATCCGGTTTCGAGCGAGGCGCTCAATTCGATTAAACCCGGAATAACCACTTCGGAAGTTGAGGCCAAGGCCGGGGAGCCGTATTCGCACATGAGATTCCGGCGCCGGGGACACGAACGGGTGGTCTATCGCTACACCGACGGCGAGAACGATTACGTTTTCTCCTTCTACGACGACGAACTGGACGGGATCACCCAGCGCACGCACGCCACGCTGACGCAGGACTCGCTGATCTTCGCCACGGTGTTCCAGTTTTTCTTTCTGCGGCTCGCGATTTTCTTCGGCTGCGTCGGCGTGTTCATGAACCTGTTTCGCGGCGAGATGATCGACAAGAGCCTGCATTTCTACCTGCTGGCTCCCATCCGGCGGGAAGTGCTGGTGGCCGGAAAATACCTGGCGGGCCTGATCGCAACGACCGTGATCTTCACCACCAGCACCACGCTCCAGCTGTGGACCGCATCGCTGTACCTGGACAAGCGCGTGCTGGACGATTACCTGCACGGGCCGGGATGGGGTCACGTCGCCGCGTACCTGGGAGTCACGGCGCTGGCGTGCCTCGGCTATGGAAGCGTGTTTCTGGCAGCGGGGTTGCTGTTCCGGAATCCGATGATTCCCGCGGTCACGGTCCTGCTATGGGAAAGCGCGAACATTTTTCTGCCCGCGGCGCTCAAGAAGATCAGCGTGATTTTCTATTTGCAGTCGCTGTGCCCGGTGGTGGCGCCGCCGTCGAGCGAAGGTTACGGAGCGTGGTCCTTACTGATCTCCTCGGCCGAGCCGACGCCGGCCGCGATCGCCATCGCGGGGCTGTTCGCCGTCACGGCGCTGGTGCTGGTCCTGGCGAGTCTGCGCGCCCGGAAACTCGAAATCAATTATGGGACGGATTAGGCGGAGCCGGCGTCGCGACGGTGGCGGCCGCCGGATCATCCGTGTATTCCACGCCGATGATGTATTTGCCGCTTTGACGCAGGCAGTATCGAACCACTCCGATTCGACCGAAACCGGGCTGTTCCGACGTTAAGCGAACCTTGCGGAAGGTTTGGACCGGCACCGCGGCCTTGATGCGCGCGCCGGTGCGGGATCTATTCACGCATTCCGCGGAGGCGACCTTGCCCGAGCCGTCCTCCCAGCAGAGTTGAACTGCAACCGAACAATCGCGGCGCAGGTAGTCTCGCCGATCCCCAATCGCCATTACTTCACACTTCCTTCGAACCCATTCCCGGAACTTACCTACACCCGTCACATCGGTGCATGCCTATTACCGAATAGAGGCGGCGAGTGCAGTTTTCCCTTAGAGGGTGGAAGAAATCCACTTAAGGGCGCGGGCTAGGTCATGCGGCGAAACGATACCACCGGCTGTTTGCGGCGGGCATCCACGGCACTTTCCACTGACGCCGCTTTTCCCAGCGGGACCACTTCGTAATCGTAAATCCCCATGCGGGGGGCTTCATACGGGGTGCGGGGAGTCGGCTCCGCGATCACCCGCTTGGCGACGATGGTCCAGCCGCCCTCAAGAGTATCGCCTATCGCTTTATCGGATCTGGATCGAAGAGTTTTTTGCATAGCGTGATGTTGCTACTTCAATTGTCTCACGGCAGCAGCGGTCGCGCTTCCGCGACGCCGGATTTCCGTGATCAGCAACTGTCTTCCCCGCCGGCACTCCGCCGCATCGTCATTGGTGCGCTTTCGGCCGAGCGCGTACTGATCCACGCTGATTTCCTTCGCCAGGCGGCTGTTCACCAGAGCCGTGGTTTTGGCGCGAAGTTCCTTGGAATACGCCCGGTTCTCCGCTTCCGATCTCAACACTTCACCCAAAGTCCAGCTCGAAAGAGCTTCCTCAGATAGTTCCATCATTTATAGATCGACAGAGGGAGCGCGGAGAACTAGGTCCGGCGCGGTTTTTCGCATTTGGTCGCCTGTTAAAGCTGTTGTGGCGCCGCCGGCTTTGCAGGGCCTTACGGGTGCGGCTAAGCTATTGATTGCAATGGCCCGATGCTCGGTTGTTCGAGCGTCTATTCGGTCGACAAGCTGATTTTAAAGCGCTTACAAGTAGAAATGGAGGACCCATCGCGATCCACAACGACGACACAGGTGCACCATCCAAGTGCACTAACCGGATTTTTCTTGCAGTTCACCGGACCAGCTACCGGGCCTGAGGCCGGAGATTGACCAGCCGCCGCCGATTCACTGGCAGTCCCAGCATCAGGTTCACCAGGAAGAACAGCAAAGATGAGCTACGGACAATAACCTTCATGGGGGAGGATTCCTTCGGTCAGCCAGCATATCAAAATCGGGGTCTGACCGCACCGGTGGACGAAGACGCCGCGGAAAACGAAATTCTCACCTTAGGACCTACAGACCGGTACTCGGGCTGCCGAAGTACCAAGCAGTCCGAAAGTCACCTCAATGCGGGCGGGAGAGTTTCCTCCGACTCTCTCCCGCTCGCCCTCGTATTGTCCCGATCCCGAGACGAAGCGCGCCTAACCGTCGCCTAACCGGGATACGATCCGGCGATGTAGTGGTGCAGGTGGCGAATGGTGTCGTCCTGCGCGTTGATGATCCAGTTCACGAGATCGCCGATGGACACGACTCCGGTAACGCGATCGCCTTCGAGAACGGGAAGATGCCTGATCTGCCGCGAGGTCATCCGCTGCATGCATTCCCCGATGGTCTGCTCCGCCGTAACGTACAGCACCGGTGCGCTCATGATCTCGCGCACTTGCGTTTCACGGGACTGCCTGCCCTTGAGAATGACCTTGCGGGCATAGTCGCGCTCCGTAATGATTCCGACCAGATGCCCGGCGCTGAGAACAATCAGCGCACCGATGTGCTTCTCCGACATGCTGGCGATAGCGTCAAACACGCTGGCCTCGGGCGAAATGGAGTGGACAGCAGAACCCTTTTGGGTAAGCACGGACCTCACGGTGTGGTGCAGATCAACAGCTCGGGCTGCGGCAGAGGTTTGCATCGCACGGCCCTCCTTCCCTGAATACTGGACCTCGATGCGCTCGAAGTCAACCCATGGTTTAAGGTGAGAACAATCCGGCCTGGTACTCGCTACGAATCGGTACCGGCTAAGCCCACCAGAAAAAGAATCTTAAGCGGTTGCCAGCGACGCGGACCGGTGCTATTCTCCCAAACAGCTAAAACAACAACAGCGCGTGGACGATTCGTGCTTCCCAGCCATGGCATCGGCCAGGCGGGAAACGCTTCGGATCACGGCGAGGCGAAGTTCTTCGGAGGGCTGTCTCGGGGAATATATGAGCACACCCTCGGAGAGAATTCGCGCCGCACTTGATCGGGCCGACGTTAACCGCGCAGTGAGACTCTGGAAAATCGCGACCGATCGACCATCGATCATTGTGGACGAGGAGCGCTTGGCTGCTCTTTTGCAAATGGACGTTGCGCCGCGAAAGCCTTGCTCGCCGCCGCTCGCTCAAAACAGTCAAGCTTTCAAGACAGTTGCCGTGGGAGCGCCGTCCCATCTGAAGTGAGCCTTCGCTACCTTCGTGTTCATGCTTGAGCCAAGCGCGCATTTGGTCTGACGTTGCGCGATTTCGCGCGATAACTACCCGGTACACAGTGGGTTATCACGCATTCCAGCGCAACATTCGTTTGGATGCCTTTTGATTCCACCACAAGAGTGGAACGTTACGTGCCCAAACACTGTACCGTGCTGCAGATCAAGCGGATTCTGTTTCCGATCGACTTCTCTGAGCAAACCTATGCAACGGCTCCGTTCGTCGATGCGATGGCCAGTCGCTTTCGCGCGCGGCTAGTCCTGTTGTGCGTAGTGCCTGGCGAATCGGCGCTGATCGATGCCGCGCCATTGATGGAGGACTTGGAGCCCCGCATGGACGGCGTCTTTCGAAAGGAGTTTGCACACCTGGATGTCGAACGAGTAGTGGAGCTGGGTGATCCGGCCGAGGTGATTGCAAGGTTCGCCGATACACAGGGCGTGGACTTGATTATGATGCCAACCCACGGCTACGGACCGCTTCGACGCCTGTTGCTTGGTTCGGTAACTGCCAAGGTCGTACATGACGCCCAGTGTCCGGTGTGGACGAATGTCCACAACGATCAGCCTCTGCTGGAGGAAGATCCGATGCCGCGAACCGTGGTTTGCGGCCTGGAACGGACCCCCGATAGCTCGCCGGTGATGGAGTGGGCGGCGCAGTTTGCCGAACAGATTGGAGCCAGCCTGCGATTCGTTCATGTCATGGCCGCGTTAGACGAGTCGCCGCTGCGGATCACCAAGCAGAAACTGGCGCGGTTGCAACAGGAGGCGCTCGTGAGTGTCGAGAGCGTGCAGAGAAGGATCGGCGTGAAAGCGCCCACCTCGGTCGTGATCGGCAAAATCGGGACTAGATTTTGTGAAGAAGCACAGCATCACCAGGCCGACCTGGTCGTGATCGGCCGTGGCAAGGTTCAAGATTTCGGCCGGTTGGGTAAGAACGCGTACGACATTATTCGTAATGCACCGTGCCCTGTAATCAATGTGTAGCAAGAGCCATGGGCAGGCCGACAGGGTCAAGTTCGCCGTCTCGCCAGGTTCCGCGTGTCGACGTGAAGACGCATTAGGGGCGATCCTTGAGAACCTCCATAATCCAACGCTTGCGGGAGGTTCGGGAAAACAGCCTTCCATGCGTCCCCGTGTCCGCCAAAATGGAAACGTCAAGCCGAAGCGGCTTTACCGTGCTCCTTGACCGCTTTCTCGATGCCCGGGATGGCCTTGGCCAAATCCTCCGCATTCATCACCGGAAAGAAGTTCACCCGAGCATGGAACGCGAGGAAGAACGGCTCGGCTATGGCAGGGATCTGCGACGCATCCTTCATGTCAAAGACGATGAATCCGCCACGCTCACCGGTTGGGCCTGACGTGAAATAGGCGGCTTCAGGTTTCAAAGCTCCGAGGATCTTTTGGAACGACGGCCCAAACGCTCCCGTTCGAGCCGCATGGTTTCCCGTCTCGACGGGAATTGAAAACTGCATCATCATTCGCATAGCTGATCGCCCTCCCAGGGCGCAGGGCAATGCTAGCACGGCGTTGGCGACACGTCTACCAGGGCGCAACGACCAGTTGCCTCGGCGATAAACAGAGAGTAGACTAACAGTGCTGGTGGCGGAGGCGTAACACATGTCGGAATATCGTTCCAACCGGGGAAGCCCTTTCCGCCGGCTATGGCGCTTCGTGACGCGCCAAGTTATCGATGACGCACCGGACGACATCGCGATCTGCGAGTTCGACTGCCGCAAAGGGCAGTGCATGCAGGAGGAATGGGCGACCTGCGAGCGACGGAGCCGCAAGGGCAGCGGAGAATTATTTCCTGCCGAGAAGCCTCCGTCGAGCGGTGCCCGTCCGTAGCCCTTGCCCCGGCGAGACATTCTTGAGAAAGCGCCGCTCCGTGATAAACTGTTCTACGTGTTGCGCATGAGCCGATCTGTCATTCCATGAGGCATAGGCTCGGTGCCGTGTCGCCCTTTCTAAGCTGTTGATTGCAAGGGCCCGTAGCTCAGTTGGTTAGAGCGCCTGCTTGACACGCAGGAGGTCACAGATTCGAGTTCTGTCGGGCCCACCATTCGTTTCAACGGGATATCAACGATGCTCCTGTCGATAGTGATAGCTTAGTTTGGATGCAGCCGCGGACGGTTCTCGAAGGACTCGCGTTCCCGGAGTGCCCGCGTTGGCATGATGACGCGTTGTTTTTCTCAGATATGCACGATGGCATCGTGTGGCGTCTTAATCCCCAAGGCGCAGCGACGAAGATTCTCGAGCTGCCTTCTTTCCCGGCGGGTCTGGGCTGGCTGCCGGATGGAACGCTGCAAGTGGTTTCGATGCGCGACCGCTGTTTGTTGCGCCTGACCGCGAACGGCCTGGCCGTTTTCGCCGATCTTAGCGCGCTTGCGCCCGGCTATACCAACGATATGGTGGTCGACCGGGACGGCCGTTCCTACGTCGGCAACTTCGGCTTCGATCTGAACGGCGGAGAATCGCCGAAAGCGACGGTTCTGTTGTCGGTTGAGCCCGATGGCGCGGTGCGCGTTGCGAGCGGCGATCTTTGGTTCCCGAACGGCATCCTGATCAGCCCCGACGGCCGAACCCTCCTGGTGGCCGAATCTTTCGGCGCGCGGATCACCGCGTTCGACATTCAACCCGGCGGCGCGCTCACGAACCGCCGCGTATTCGCCGGGCTTCCCGGGCTTTACCCTGACGGCACCTGCCTGGACACCGAGGGCGGCGTATGGGTCACCTGCGCGGGCGGAAACCGGATCGTTCGTGTGATGGAAGGCGGTGCGGTTACCCACGATATCCCGCTTCCGGGCCGTCACGCGTACGCATGCATGCTCGGCGGCGCCGATCGCCGCGACCTGTATATTTGCACGGCGGAGCATCATCTGCCGGATCGCACCGTCCAATTGCGATCGGGGCGCATCGAAGTGCTTCGCGTTGAAATTCCCGGCGCGGGCCTTCCCTAAGAAGATGGTGAGAATGGGGTCAAACCACTCTGTCCACGTTCGCCGGAATATGCGGCGCGATGGGTTCGCCGGCGGGGACAGAGCAGTCCGGCTCTTTTTCAGTTAAGGAGAATCGAAAATGCCGACGGCACTTGTCACCGGAGCTTCGAGCGGCATCGGCGCGGACCTGGCTCGCGAGCTGGCGCGCGATGGTCATGACCTGGTTCTTGTCGCCCGCCGCGTGGAGCCGATGCGCGCCCTGGCAGGCGAACTCAAAACCAACACCACGGTGCTGTCCGCCGACCTGTCGAAGCCAGGCGCGGCGGCCGTGGTCGCGCGCGAACTGGAAACGCGCGGCATCGCGATCGATGTCCTGATCAACAACGCGGGCCTCGGCGCCCAAGGCCGCTTCGATCAGGCCGACCCTGCAAGAATCGACGAAATGATGCAGGTGAACATGGTCGCGCTCACCGGGCTGACGCGGCTTCTGCTGCCACCCATGGTCGCCCGCGGAAAAGGCCGCGTGATGCTGGTCGCATCCACCGCGGCGTTTCAGCCGGGCCCGATGATGGCGGTGTACTACGCGACCAAGGCCTATGTGTTGAGCCTGGGTGAAGCCATCGCGTGGGAGCTTCGCGGGACCGGCGTTACCGTGACCACAGTGTGCCCCGGGCCCACCTTGACCAATTTCGTCGAGGCCGCCGAAATGAAGGGTTCCATACTGTTCAAGAGCCCGCTGATTAAAGTGATGAGCTCGGCGGAAGTGGCGCGCATCGGCTATCGCGGACTCAAGGCCGGCCGGCGCGTAGTGGTGACAGGTCTGCCGAACAAGCTAGCGGCGATGGGAGCGGGCCTGTCGCCGCGAAGTGTGGTTTTGTCGCTCTCGAATTACGTAAACTCGCAGCACTGACGGAACCGTTCGGCGGTGGCGAAGGACTTCTGCGTGCCTGCCGAAAGCGTCGAAAGAGCCGCATAAACATTGGCCCGTTTGACCGCGTCCGCCTCGCTGTAGCCGCTGGCCAGGAAATACGCCAGGCTGCCGATGAACGCGTCGCCCGCGCCGGTAGTGTCGACAGGCTGCACCGGAAACGGCGGAACATGCGTCATTCCCTCCGCCGATGCGCACAGCGCTCCCTGTGCGCCCAGCGTAATAATCACGCGCCGGAGACCGGATTCAAGCAGCTTTCGGGCGCACACGCGGGCCGAATCCGGATCGTGCACGGCGACGTCGCTCAGCGCCTCCGCCTCGGTTTCGTTGGGGATCACGTAATCGGCATGGGCGGCTTCCTGCATATCGATCGGTTGTCCCGGCGCTGGATTCAGGATCACCGGAATGCCGCGGCTGCGAGCCAGCCGCAGCGTGTGATACACGGTTTCAAGCGGGATCTCCAATTGCAGGACGATCATGTCGGCTTGCCCGATCACGACGTCCGCCGGCTCCAGACGGTCGTTCGCGCCTTTCACCACCAGAATGCGATTCTGGCCGGAGCTGTCGACGAAAATCGGGGCAACGCCGCTGGACACCCCGGGCGTGATTTTCACCTGGCTGGCGTCGATGCCGTAGGACTCAAAGTTTTGAATCGTCGCGGCGCCGAACAAATCGTCGCCGACGCGCGCGATCATCGAAACGTCCGCTCCGCACAACCGGGCGGCCACCGCCTGATTCGCGCCTTTTCCTCCGAAGCCGAGATTGAACTCTTTGCCGAAAATCGTTTCGCCCGCGCGCGGAATCACGTCGGTGAACGTGGTCAGATCGATGTTCGCGCTCCCGACGACAACAATGTGCGGCTGCTTCAAGGAAGTTCCCCGGCGTAGTCCCCGCTTTGAATCACGTTGCCTTTGTAATCGAGGTCGTCGTGAATGCCGATTTTCGAGGTGTAGTAGCCGTGGATGGTGGCGTCCTTGAGCGCGGCAAAGAACGGATCCCTAGTGCTCGCTGCAATTCGCTCCAGCAATGCGGCGCGTTGTCCGGCGGGCGTATCCACGAACGGCTTCAAGCCCGCGCGCCAAAGGCCGCGCTCGCTTTGCTCGAACGCTTCCGCCAGGCGAACGTCGATATAATCAGCGACTCGCGCGGCCTTCGCTCCGCCCGATTTTTCGTCGGCGGGAATGATCATTTCCGTGAGCTGGTCCACCACTTTGTATTCATCCTCAGTGAAGAAGCGATGCGGAGCGGCGGCTTTGGCGACCAGAGCTGCGCCCGCCGACAGCTTGATCAGATCGCGGCGGTGCATTTAGAGCGCTCCTTTCTTGAATTGATCCGCCAGGTAATCGCACGAGCGCCAGCACAACGCCATGATGGTCCAGGTGGGATTCTGATTCGACGCGCTCACGTGCGTGCTGCCGTCCACCACGAACAGATTCTTCACGTCGTGCGACTGCTGGAACTGATTCACCACCGACGTTTTCGGGTCCGCGCCCATGCGCGCCGTACCGAGCTCGTGGATGGACCAGCCTTGCGGCAGCAATTCGCGCGACATTCCGATGATCTCGATGCCGGCCTCTTCGAACATTTCTTTGGCGCTTTCCGCCATGTCCGCGGCCATCTTGCGCTCGTTGTCGCCAAACTCGTAATGGAAGCGCAGAGCGGGCACGCCCCAGCGATCCTTCACTTGCGGGTCGATGTCGACGAAGTTTTCATAGCGCGCCAGCACTTCGCCGAATCCGCCCATGTTGATGAACGCGCCGGCATAGTCGCGAACGGTTTTCTTGAACGCCGCGCCGTATCCTGGCGTGGACAAGGCGTGGCCCGGAAATATGCCCATGCCGGCCTCGCCTTCGTAACCGTAGCCGCGAATGAAATCGCTGCGCCGGTCGGCGAGATTGCGGAATCGCGGCAGATAGAACCCGCCCGGGCGTCCGTCGTCGAGCGTGCGAGGCTTGCCCACCAGGTCTTTGACGATTCCCGTCACGCTGGGGCCCATGATGTGCTCGCAAAAGTTGTGACCCACGTGATCGCTCGAGTTGCCGATTCCATTGGGATGCTGGCGCGACTTCGAAAGCAGCATCAGACGCGCGGTTTCAAGCGTCGAGGCGCCCAGCACCACTACTTTCGCTTTCACCTGATAGGTCCGCCGCGTCTCACTGTCGATGAAAGAAACGCCGCTGGCTTTGCCGGTGTCTTTATCGACGGTGACTTCGTACACGGTCGCGTTGGTGCGGACAGTCAGGTTGCCGGTGTCCCAGGCGGGATAGATCAGGCCGGTGGGCGAATCGAAAGCCGCGTGAATATCGCAACCACCCACGCGCCGGTTGCAGGCGCCGCGGCCGAAACATTTGCTCCGATATTTGTTGTGCTTCAGTCCGTCGGTGGTGACGCCCGCGCGATACGGCGTGATCAGCCGGCCCCGCTTTTCAAGCGAACGCCGGAACATGATCTCGCCCTTGGTTAGTTTATTCGGACGCTGGAACAGGCTATCCGGCAGGTGCGGCAGCTTCTCTTTCAAGCCGGAAATGCCCAGATACGTGTCGACACGATCGTAGTAGGGCTCGATGTCGGCGTAGGAAATCGGCCAATCCTCTCCGTACCCGTCATGCGACTTCGCCTTGAAGTCGTAATCGGAAAGACGCAGCGCCAGGCGTCCCCAGATGGCGGTCTTGCCTCCGAACGTGCGCGCGCGAACCCAGGCGTAGTTGGTGCCCGTGTAGGGATGATCCTTCTCATCCACCACGATGTTCTTCGAATAGTCCGATCCACCCCAGCCCTGCACGTAGGAAAACACGTGCTGATACTTCAGGCCTTTCGCATAGGGGGGCTTGCGGACCGTGTATTCGTTGCGCGAGAGCGGGTGATCGTCCGGCGGCATCTCGCCGCGGCGCGGATGATCGTAGGGCCACTCCATCGACTTCAGCTCCTTTTCGATCGGAAGCTTCTTTCCAGCTTCGAGAAGCAGCACTTTGAGGCCGTGCGAGGTGAGAACATGCGCGGCCATGCCGCCCGCCGCGCCGGAACCGACGATGACGGCATCGTAAGTTTTCTTCAGATCGACCTGGGAAGAAGGCTCATGATTGGAGTCAATCATGTCCTCATACTATACGAGAATCTTTGGTTACCGGAGCGACAACGAATTCTCGGCAAGCATCCGCTCCACTTGCGCGGTGAACTCCTCTTTCGCCTTGGTGTAAAGCTCGCCGGACGCCTTGCTCGGGAAACCGGCGTGCACGCTGCGCACGCGGCCGTCGCGGGCCACGAAAAACGTGGTGGGCCACGCATCCCAGTTCTGCGCCTGCTGCGCCAGCTTTTCCTTCGCACTCTCGGTCTCGCCGCCGAGCAGAACGGTGTACTCGATGCCGTAACGCTTGATGAACGCACGCAGACGCGCCGGGTCTTTCAACTGATCCGCTTCCTCGAACGAAAGCGCGACGATCTCCAGACCCTGCGCGCGATATTTCTTGTACAACTCGGCCAGGAAGGGAGCTTCATCATGGCAGTTCGGGCACCAGCTCCCGGTGATGTTGATCAGCACGACTTTGCCGCGGAAGCGCGGATCGTTGTCGGCCACCAGCTTGCCATCGAGATCGGGAAAGTTGAAGTGGAACGGCTCCGCGTCGTTCCTGACGCTGGTGTGATGCGCGGGATCGGTGGGCTCCGGAAGGCCCTTCGCGCGAGCTTCCGAGGCCCTCACCGCGGTCATTTCTTCCTTTCCGTTCAGGACCACTTTGAGCGTGCCATCCTTCTGCGCGGTCATCTCCAGCAGCGCGGGCCGCATGCCGGAAAAGTGGCTCAGGACAAATTTGCCGTCCTTATAAACGCCGCTGAGCGTGCCAGTATCGCCGTCGACGCGCAGAATCGCTGCCGCAACGTCGCCGCCCTTTTGTTTCACAATGAACTGCCACGCCGATTCTCCCTTCGAGCTGTGCACGTTGGTGAGCACCCAAATTCCACCAATCGACGGCGCTTTCCCGGCGGCGGCGGGCGAGCTGCCCCGCGTCGCGTGAAACCGATACTTGACGCCGTTGGGCCGCACGTAGTTTCCGTCTAACGCGCCGTTCTCCATCTTCGCTTCGAGCTTGGACGCCATGTAATCCCAACGCAGCACCAGAGATTCGTTTGAAAACTCGCCGGTCGACGACGTGAATCGTTCTTCACCGTTGAACAGCGAGCCTTTCACTTTGTCGCCGTCGCCCTGAAGCTCGATCCGGAAAGGAATGTCGAGTCCGTTGACGTTGACGGTAGCCTGCCAGAGACCTGACAGAGAATCCGCCATCAGGACCGGCGATATCGCCAGCAAACCGATGAGGGGAGCGGAGATGCGCATTGGGGAGAGCCTCCTGTGGATCGATTATATCATGCTGTCAAGTCAATATGTACTATGTCGATAGACAATATCATACTTGTACAATAGGTGTAGAATCATAGGCATATGCAATATCAACAACTCGGCAATACCGGAGTCTTTGTTTCCCGCCTGTGCTTCGGCACCATGACTTTTGGCGGAACTGGAACCATCTTCGAAGCCATCGGAGCGTTGAAACAAAGTGACGCCGATGCGTTGGTCGGCCAGGCGATCGAGGGCGGCGTCAACTTTTTCGACACCGCGAATGTTTATGCCGAGGGAGAGTCGGAGATTCAGCTCGGCAAGGCGCTCGGCGCTAAGCGCCGGGATGTGGTGATCGCAACCAAGGTTTTCGGACGGACCGGCGCGGGCGCGAACGAGGTTGGGCTGTCGCGGCTGCACATTCTGCGCCAGGCTGAGGAAAGCTTGAAACGGCTGAACACGGACTATATCGATCTGTACCAGATTCACGGGTTCGACCCGCTAACGCCGCTGGAAGAGACGCTGCGCGCGATGGACGACCTGGTGCGCCAGGGAAAAGTGCGCTACATCGGCTGCTCGAATCTAACCGCGTGGCAGATCATGAAGGCGCTGGGGATCTCCGCGGCTGGACACCTGGAGAAGTTCGTCACCGTGCAGGCATACTATTCGCTGGCCGGACGCGACATTGAACGCGAGATCGTGCCGCTGCTGGAGGATCAGAAGCTCGGGCTTCTGCCGTGGAGCCCGCTCGCCGGCGGATTTCTTACCGGCAAGTTTACGCGAACCGGATCGACCGATGCCGATGCGCGCCGCGGCAAATTCAACTTTCCGCCGGTGAATCTCGAAAAAGGATACGCCATCATCGACGCGATCGAGACCGTGGCCGCGCGCAGGCAGGCCACGGTCCCGCAGGTGGCGCTGGCGTGGCTGCTGCATCAGCCGTTGGTGACCAGCGTGATCATCGGCGCGAAGAAATCCGCACAGTTGCGCGACAATCTGGGATCGGTAAACACGAAGCTCGACGCCGAGGACCTGCGCGAATTGAACGAAGCCAGCCGTCTGACGCCCGAATATCCGGGCTGGATGCTTAACATGCCCTCGGTCCGGCGGCCGGGCGAAAAACGCGACTGGGCGAAAGTGGCCCAGCAGAGCGCTTGATCAGTTGCCAGGCATCCACCGCATCACCTGCAGCAGATTGTTGTAATCGTCGGTCCACATACGCAGGCCGGGACGCGGAGGGATCGGCTCGGCGGCGTTCACGATTTCGGAGCGGCCCAGAAAATCGCGATTGCGCGTGACCAGCACCCAGGTTGCGGAGGAAAGCTCACGGTCCGGATCCTTCGGGCTGCGGATGGCCACCGCGGTGTATCCATAAAACGACGCGAGTTGCGCGACTACCGGCGTAAGGTCCAGATACTGGTTCGAGACGTGAACCGCAATGATTCCGGCCGGCTTCAGGTGGCGCAGGTACAGCGCGAACGCTTCTCTGGTGAGCAGATGAACCGGGATCGCGTCGCCCGAAAAGGCATCCAGCACGAGGACGTCGAAGGCTTGCCCCGGTTCGGCTTCAAGCGACAGGCGCGCGTCGCCCAGCTCGATGTCGACTTTAGCGCGAGTCTCCCTTAGAAAAGCGAATTGCTCCTCGGCGAGCGCAATCACCTGGGAGTTGATTTCGTAAAAGCGGAACTGGTCGCCCGGCTGGCCATACGCGCTGAGTGTTCCCGCTCCCAAGCCGACGACGCCGACGTGTTTCGGGCCATCGCAGCAGAAGCGCAAAGTGAGGCCGGCGCCGGAGGGCTCGCCGTAATAGGTGGTGGGCCACATGCGGCGGTCGGGAGCTAGAAATTCAGATCCGTGTTTGACGGTTCCGTGGTACAGCGTTTGGACGGCCGAAGATTCCATCAGCCGCAATGCGCCGTAAAAATTGCGCGTGACCACGCGGACGTTGGTGTGATAGGCCTGAATTTGCGCGCCGATCACAGCGGCCATCGCCACGGTCGCCACGGCCCACAGGAGTCTGGCGGACCATCCGCTTTCCCAATTGAGACGCAACGCGAGGGCGGAAACGAAGAACATGGATACGGGCAGTTCGTAGATCCCGGAGAAGACCGCGGGCGCGATCAGGCCGACGAAGACTGCGCCCGCTGCGCCGCCGAGCGCCATCATCAGGTAAAACGTGGTCAGGTGTTCCCGTTCCGGCTTGCGCAGGCTGAGCTCGCCGTGGCAAAACATGCAGGCGACGAAAAGTCCCAGCGAAAAAATCGGAACCGAGACCAGAAACGCGTCGCTGAATTGAATATCGTAGATCGCGTAGGCAACCGCGCCCAGCGTCAGCGCCAGGAATCGCAGAAACACTTCGCGGCGATACCAGCGCGTGCTCTCGAAGCATAGAATGAACGTCAACAGATAAATCGCCAGCGGCAGGATCCACAGAAACGGCGCCGCCGCTACGTTCTGGGTGAGTTGATTGGTGGTGGCCAGCAAGAGCATCGATCCGCCGGCCGACAACGCGACCCACGTGGTTTTTTGCGCGCGCGTTGGAGGAACGGATGCCGCGGGGGCGCCGGCGGCGGTGCTGAGTTTCCGCGTCGCAACTCCGGTGACCCATGCGGTCGCCATGCACAGGACCGCGAATGCTGCGAACGCGCCGGACCACCAGATGGCTTGTGCGCGCGTGGGAATCTGCGGCTCGATCAGGATCGGATACGCGCCCAGCGCCGCGAGCGCGCCCGCATTCGACACGGCGAACAATCGGTACGGATGTGAGCCGGGCCAGGCGCGCGCAAACCAGGCTTGCAGCAGGGGTCCCGTGGTCGAGAGCAAGAAGTAAGGAAGCCCGAGCACGACGGCAAGCAGGATCAGAATGCTGAAGGCCGGATTGGCGGCGACGTGCGGTCTCCACTGGGCCCCGGGGATCACGGGTAATAGAAACAGCGCCGCCGTCAGCAACACGCCATGCAACGCGATCTGCTGCCAGACGCGCAGTTCGCGCACGATTGCGTACGAATAGGAGTAGCCCGCCAGCAGAGCGACTTGAAAGAACACCAGACAGGTGGTCCAAACCGCGGCCGAGCCTCCGAACCACGGGAGAATCAGCTTTGCGAAATATCGGCTGGATCAAAAAGAGAAGGAACGCGCTCAAGAAAATCGTACAGCCGTAAAGAACGCGCACCGGACGGGGGATTCGATCCATGGCGTGATCTTCCATGGTAACCGTGCTATTGATGTATGTACATGTCAGCCGACGAAGAGCTCAGCGAATCCGTAGAAAAGGCCAAAGCGCCATTCGACAAGAGAGTGGCCGCGACCATGGCGGTGATCGCGGCGGCGCTCGCGGTGGTCTCGGTCTTCGGCCAGGTGCTGGCCAATGAGGAGCTGCTGGCGCAACAGAAATCGTCGGATCAATGGGCGTTCTATCAGGCCAAATCGATCCGGCGGTACGAATCCGACATCGCGCGCGACCTGTTCACCGCGATGACGGGCGCGGCCTCCGCACAAGCGGCCGAGAAATACGCCGGGAACATGGAGCGCTACCAAAAAGACGCGGATGAGGTCCAGGCGGAGGCGAAAAAGCTGGCCGACGAGAGCGTGCATAAGGGGAAGCAGGCGCTGCGGATGCATTTCGGCGAAGTTTTCCTGGAGATCGGCCTGGTATTTGGATCGCTCGCCATTCTCACGCGGCGTCCGGAATTCTGGTACACCTCGATGGCCAGCGCGCTGGCTGGCTCCGCGATCGCGATCACCATGCTGGCGATCACTTAAGAAAACGCGCTCATATTCCGCTGATTCTCGCCGTTAAGAGTTGTCTATGGTGCGGATCGTCTCCAACACCGAAGTCTGGAACGTCGTGCTGGCGGCTATCTCGCCGGCTGCCCGAAGGTGCGTGGAAAAGTCGATGGACCCGCTTCACCCTCCGCCATTCCAGGACTTCGTGCTGAATGCGATCGAGGCCGACGCAGGCACGGGCAAGGCAGGCCCCCTGTCGATGGTACTGCTGGGCGGCGTGGTCGCGGCGGCGATCGCAAACCCGGCAATACTCACGCTCGAGGAAGCGATTCGGCTGGCGCGCTCGGCGTCGCGGATCGAAACCGGCCTGGATTACAAGATTCTCACCCACCTGACGCGTACCAGCCATAACTGGCCCACCGGCGTTCCCAGGCCGGAGATCATGCGCGTCCTCATGGTGATCGATGTCATCTCCGATTGTAAGCGGCTGGCGCTTCCGCTGATGAAGTTCGCCAAGCTGGAACAGCCGCATCTGCGGTCGAAGGCCGTGAAACTCCTGGCGCGCGCCAACCGCAACCCCGCCTGGGCGGACTTGATTCTCGCGGATCCGAATCCACGCGTGCGCTCCAACCTGATCGAGGAAATCGCCGCACGGATCGGCCCGAAGGCCGAAACGTTGCTTCGCAAAGGAGCCAGGGACCCGCATCATCGCGTGGCGGTCACATCGCTGCTGGGGCTCTGCCGGCTCGGCGACGAGCCCAGCCTCGCGTCGCTGAAGAAGCTTGCGGCTAGTGGTGATCAGATGCACCAGCGTGCCGCCGCGTGGGCGCTTGGGCAGTTGGATCAACCGGACCGATCTATTCCTTCCACAACAGCTCCGCATCCGATCGTCTGACGTAGTTCGCATCGATGGCGGCAGGATCCTGCGCCAGGTGGAATCGAGACGCGGCGATTTTCCCGATCGCCCCGGCCAGCCGCCGTGGAGCTTCGATCACCGGAGCGGCGCCCGGAAGCGGATATCCCGCGGTGATAAATTCCAGTTCGCCTGCCGGCAGGGACGACAGGAATGTGTCCAGCTTCGTCACCACTTCATCGCGCACCAACTCGAGCGCGTCATTGTAAACCGCGCCGAAAATCTCTCCGCGCCGCGCATCCAGGACCACGGCCCGGAGCGGGCGCGATCCGAACGAAGCCAGGGCCTGTAGATTCGATACCGCGATCACTCGCCGCCCGGCCGCCTCAGCCAGCCCTTTCACCGCCGCCAGGCCGACGCGCACTCCCGTGAACGCCCCGGGGCCGGAGGCGGACGCGAAGACATCGATATCGCGCAACGTGGCTCCGTGCTTCTGAAGCATCCGCTCAATTTCGCCGAACAAAACGTGCGCGAACCCATCGGGCGAGCGCAGGTGCACTTCATCCACCACCAGGTTGCCGGAGACCAGCGCGATGCTGCCGAACTCTCCGGTGGTATCCACGGCCAGGATGCGGCGGCTCACGGCACCAGCCGGTACACTTTGTCCACCACGTACGCTTTCCCGTTCGCGTTGAGCACCGCCATGCGCACGCTGACCACGGCCGGATAATTGTTGGCGATCGAACGCGGGATCTGCATGGTCCCTTCGCGCCCGGACCCGACCACGCGATACCCTTCTCCGTCGAGTGCGACTTCGGCGGTCCACTCGATCAGCAGAGACCGCGTCGCTCGCGTTTCGCGCTTCACCGTGATCGCGAAGTAGGGCGGATGCGACGCCGAAACCGCCACGTCTCCAGGCGATCCGATCTCGAACGGAGTCCTGGTGGGCGATTGCTCCACTTCCTGCACCGGCACCGGACGCGACTCGAACTTCCAGGACTTGAGCATGCCTTCCTTGGCGCCCTCGCGCGAAATGTGCAGCACCCACGGATGGGATCGGTCGGGCGGCTCGCCGGTGAAATGCTCTCCACTGTATCCTTTTTTCTCTTTGGTCAGCTCACCGTTTCTCGGATCGATCCAGGCGACATCGTAGCCGTGCTTTTCGACGGTCACTTCGACGGGCCCCGACGGCTTCTCGACGTACACGACGTATTCGACTCCTTCGAGCGCGAGCGCGCGCCCGCCGTCGACGTCGAAATACGGCTCCAGCTCCCAGTATCGATTGCCGGACATGAAATCGAACCACGCGGTCATGTAGGCGCCTGAGCCCGAGGCCGGATACTGGCCGTTCATGGTCGCGGTCCACAGATCTTTTTCGTTCTTGATTCCGGTGTTGACTCCCGGCAACTGGTAAAGTTGATGCTCCACCGCGCCGACATTGGCGTCGGGCGTTCCGTAAGCAATCAGGCTCATCCACTGGTCGTCGAGCAGCGGAGCCGACGTCACCGCGGCGAGGGCCGTAAGTGGATGCTGATACGGATCCAGTTTCTTGATCAGTGCGCCGGCTTCCTTCAGCGCCGCCTTGCCGTGCGCCATGTTTTCGAATGCCGGGACGCCCATCCAGGTGATATTCATTCCGCCGAACCGCGCGATGATGTCGGTGAGATAGTGCTCGCGCTCCTGCCAGTCGGCTGGTATGGAAGCGAGCACCAGGTCGGCGATGATGCCTCGCGCGGTAATGGCGCGAACGCGGCCCGCGGCTTCGCGCAGATCCATGCCGGGCTCAATGACGACGCGCAGATGCGTGAACTCTTCCTTCGCGCGCTGCTCCACCGCGCGATCGAACTCGGCGCGCGGCATCTCGACGAACTTATCGAGCGCGGTCGCCATCCACAAGTGCGCTTTATTAGTTCCCTCGTACGCAAAATGATGAACGTTCGCCACGCGGATGAATCCCGGCGAATCCGATTCCGCCACCGTGAACGGAATCTCTTTCCCGTCCAGACGCGGCAGATTGCTGGTAATGCGATAGGTCCAGGAGCCGTCTTCGGTGGGCGAAAAGCGAATGACGAAACGCCGATCGCCGTCGCGAAACGCGTTCATCATGTAGGTGCGGTGATGCGGCGAGCGAAACTCCGCGCGCAGCTCGACGCGCGCGGGATCTTCGCCGGCGTCGAGATCGAACGTCACCTCGCACGGGAACCAGGCGCGCGCGCCTGGGCATGCCGATTGCGCCCAAGCCGAAGCCGTGAACAGCAGAAATGCGGCGTACGCCGAACCGCCCCTCATCTGCTATCACTATATCGCGGCCGGTTTAATTGCGACCCGGCTGAGCCGTAGGAGTCCCGCCGCGGCCCCCGTCGGTTTGCGCCGGCTGCGGCTTGGGCAGCGGCTTTCTCGGCAGCATCTCGTCGCGCGTCGCCGCGTTGTAGACGAACGATGCCACGATCGCCGACATCTGCATCATGTCGCCCTTCTGAAGCCGGTCGTACACGTCCATGTTCGAATGGTGCGTGCGCGATTCGTACTCCATCGGGTCCTGGATGAACTGGAAGCCCGGCAGCCCCACCGCATCGTAGGACAGGTGATCCGTGCCGCCGGTGTTGCGGATGGTGATGGTTCCGTCCGTCAAATCCTTGACCGCCGCAAACCACTGCTCGAAGATCGGACGCATCATGTCGTTGCCTTGCAGATACACGCCGCGAATCTTTCCGGTTCCATTGTCGACGTTGAAATATCCCGAAAGCTTGGCGTGCTCCGAGGTGAGTTTCATGGTCTCCGGATCGCCGAAGTGCTCCTTGACATACGCCTTCGACCCGAGCAAGCCTTCCTCTTCCCCGCCCCACAAGCCGATCCGGATGGTGCGATCCATCTTCAGATCGAGGGTCTTCAGGATGCGCATGGCCTCGATCATCACGCCGCTGCCTGCGCCGTTGTCGGTCGCGCCCGTGCCGCCGTGCCAGCTATCCAGGTGCGCTCCGATCATCACCACTTCATCTTTCTTGCGTCCACCCGGAATGTCGCCGATCACATCGACGGAATCGGTCCGATCCAGAAATTTCGTCTGAATGTCGAATTCGAGTTTCACCGGGATCTTGTGATCCAGCAGACGCGCGATGCGATTGTAGTGCTCCGGCGTGATCACCACGGTCGGAGGCGCCACCGGGTCCTTAGGATCGCGCGAGCCGGCGCTGCCGCCGAATACGGTCCCGCCTTCGCTTCGCCCCGCTCCGCCGCGCACCACCATCGCGGGTTGTTCCGAAGCCAGAAATTCCTGTAACTTCTGATTGAACCGGCGAAACTCCGGCCCACGGCCGCCGCGGCCGGCAGGCGCGCCAGGATCGGGGATGATCGTCAGGTCGGCCAGTTCCTGATCGGTGTAGCGATGACCCAAAATGCCGGTGCTCATGACCAGCTCGCGCGGCGCGCCGACCATGATGATTTTTCCCTTCAGCTTTCCCTTGTATTTCTCCAGATCGGCGTCGTTGGCGAGCTCGATCAGCATCGGCTCTCCGGTGATCACTCCGTTGGTCCCGCCGGTCCAGGCCTGCGGATACCCGATCAGCGGCGCATACTGCGGCGCGACAATGTGCGCCGAAAAGTGGGTGAACTGCCAGCCGCGTCCGAACGGCCATTTCTCCTGATGCGCGGCGATTCCCCATTCGCCCAATTGCTTCACCACCCAGTCCGCTGCGCCGAAGTATCCCGGCGAATTCGTCAGGCGCGGGCCGTTGACGTCGGTAAGGTAGAACATCGTCTCCATCACTTTGGAGCGCTGGAACGCCTCATCCTTGATCTTGTGCAGTGTGGCCAAATCGATCTTTTCTTCGGCCAACGCCAGCATCGAGAACACGCAAAGGAGAGTCGCGATTCGTTTGAGCTTCATGTCAGATCCTTTGTAGGTTAGCGTTCGGGCCACGGTCTTGGCTTCGGCGCGGGTACGCGCGGCATCATTTCCGCCCGCATCGCGGTGTGATAAGCGAACGCCGCCTCAATCGCGGCAGCTTCCATCACGTCGCCCTTCTGTACGCGATCGTAAACGTCCATATTGGAGTGGTGCGTGCGTGTGCCGTACTCGAGCGGATCCTGATTGAATCCAAATCCGGGCAGCCCCACGTAGTCGAACGACGTGCTGTCGGTCCCACCGGGCGGCCGGTTCGATTCGGAGCTTACCCCCGTGACGGCGGCCGCTCCCAAATCGTGGAACGGCGCCAGCCACGCCTCGAAAATCGGCTTGGCCAGATCGTTCCCGGCAACGCCGATACCGCGAAATTTTCCCGATCCGCTATCGTCGTTGTAGTACGCCGAAAGCCTCGCGTATTCGGGTTTCAACTTCATATCCGCCCGATCCGCGAAATGATTCTTCACGTACGCGATGGACCCGAGCAGCCCTTCTTCTTCCCCGCTCCACAGCGCCAGGCGAACCGTGCGATCCATCTGCACGTTCAGCGACTTCAGAATGCGCATGGCCTCAATCGCCACGCTCGACCCGGTGGCGTTGTCGGTGGCGCCGGTGCCGCCGTGCCAGCTATCGAAGTGTCCGCCGATCATCACGATCTCGTCTTTCTTTTTCCCTCCCGGAATTTCGGCGACGATATTAAACGACTGCTCTTCCTGCTCGCCCACCTTCGCGCGGATATCGAACTCCAGCTTCACCGGCATTTTGTGCTCCAGCAGGCGCGCGATACGGTTATAGTGCTCGGAAGTGATCACCACCGCCGGCGGCGGCACCGGATCGCCCGCTTTGTAGGAGCCGAAGCTGGTGCCGAAAACCGTTCCGCCGTCGTGTGTCGCGTTGAATTGAACCACCACGGCGGGCTTTTCATCGATCAGGAACTGAATCATCTTTTCGCGGAAGCGGCGCGCCGCGGTTGGGTCCGCTGGCGGCGCGTTTCCACGTCCGCCTCGTCCGCCGAATCCCCCACCAAACGTGAACCGCTCGCGGTTGAGTAATTCCTCCTCGGTCAGGCGATGCGCCAGCGGCGCAGTCTGCATTTCAAGCTCCTTCGGCGCCATGGTCAGCACCATCTTGCCCCGAAGCTGGCCTTTATACTTGTCGAGATCGGCCTGCGTGGCCAGCACCGCCATCATCGCGTCGCCGCGAACCGGTCCGTTGGTGCCGGGCGTCCACGCCAGCGGGAATCCGATCAACGGCGAATACTGCGGCTCCAGCATGTGGCCTTCATAGTGCGTCAGGTTCCAGCTTCGTCCGAACGCGCCCCACGGCTCCTGCTTCACGTTGACCAGCCCGTAGCCTTCCAGGCGCTTCACCACCCAATCGGCCGCGGCATGGAATCCAATCGAGTTGGTGACGCGAGGACCGTTGACGTCGGTCAGGTAGAACAGCGTATCCATTACCTGAGAGTTTTCGAAGGCCTCGGCGCGGATCTTGTGAACGATCGCCAGGTTGGGCTTATCGTTATCCTCCGCGAAACACGCCGCGGAAACAGTCAACGCGAGAAAGAGTATGGAAGCACGCATATCCACCTGAGCATATTACAAATCACGCCGGTCAGGGTAGGGAGCGTATGCTACAGGACGTCCGCGAATCCCCGCTTGAGATGCCGGAAAAACAGGCCACCGGCGATGAACATCGTGATGGAATAAGCCGCCAGCACCGCGAGCTCATGCCAGGTCGGCCATCGCGCCGAGAGCAACCGGTCCCGATAAGCCCGCACCACCCACAGCATCGGATTCAACATCAGCAACTTGTGCAATTGCGGAGGAAGCTGCCTCTCCGTGATCATAATCGGCGTGATCCAGAACCATAAAGTCATGATGACCACGATCACCTGCGCGGTATCGCGAATATATACGTGAAGGCTGGCGGCGATCCATCCGACACCCACGGCCAGCAGCCCGATGAACAACATATAAATCGGCAGCAGCAGGATCTTCAGGCTAACCACTTTCAGAAAGATAGAGACCACCGCAATCACCAGCGCCAGCGCGATCAGGTGACTGATCAGCGACGACAGGAAAATCGACACCGGCACCACCTCGGCCGGAAACATGGTTTTCGTGATCAGGTTGGACTGATCGATCAGCGAACCCGCGGATCGTACCACGGTGTCCTGAAACAGCAGCCACGGCAGAAAGCCGCAGAAAATGAACACCGCATAGTTGGTGGTGTCCTCTCCCGGCGGCAGAGAGGTATGCAGGCACACCTGAAAGATGAAATAGTAGCTGAACAGCAGCACCAGCGGATGGATCGCGCCCCACAGCCACCCGGCGGCCGAGCCTACATAGCGCTGCTTAAAATCGCGGCGCACCAGTTGCCAGATCAGCGTGCGGCGTTCCACCAGATTGCGAAGGAAATGCCGTCCTGGAATGCGGTTCACAAGTACGAGTCTAAATCCGCCGAGCGTCAAATGGGTAGTTCCCCCTAGCTCGGCTCGATTCACGCCTCATTCTTCAAACGCTTGAACCTTTGCCCGGTCCGATTCCGCGGATTTCATCGTATGATGTTTCATTGAGGTTTTTTGGTGGAGAGCCAATCCAGAATCAGCCTCGGTGTCCTTGCGTCGTTTTCCTTCATCCTCGTATCCGCCGCAACCCCACCCACTTTCCATAAAGATATTCAGCCGATCTTGCAGAATCGCTGCCAAAGTTGCCATCGGCCAGGAGAGGCCGCGCCGATGCCGCTGATGAGTTATCAGGAGACTCGCCCGTGGGCGAAAGCCATCAAGACGGCGCTGCTTTCAGGAAAAATGCCGCCCTGGCAGGCCGATCCGCGGTATGGGAAATTCTCCAACGACCTGTCGCTGGCGCCTGGAGAGAAGGAGATGCTGGTGGCGTGGGTCGACGGCGGCGCGCGTGAGGGCGACCTCGCCGACGCTCCCAAGCCGCGCAATTTCACCGACGGCTGGCGCATTCCGAAGCCCGATGTCGTCTTCGAAATGCCCATCGAGTTTCATGTGCCCGCTTCAGGCGTCGTCGATTATCAGTATCTTCCGGTCCCCACCAACTTCACCGAAGACAAATGGGTGGAAGCCGTGGAGGTGCGGCCGGGAGACCGTTCGGTGGTGCATCACGCCATCGTGGTGGTGGATGACGGCGCGCCTCGACGCTTGGGATCGGAAGGCCAGGAATACCTGGCCGGCTACGCGCCCGGAATGTCGCCGCAGCTCTGGAAACCGGGCCAGGCGCGGCGGATCAAAGCGGGATCGTATCTGGTTTTTCAGATGCACTACACCACCACCGGCAAGCCCGCGCACGACCGCACCAGGATCGGACTCATTTTCGCCAGAAAGCCCGTGACCGAAGAAATCGTGGCGATGCAGGCCGGCGCGCACTGGCTGGCAATTCCACCGGGCGAGGCGAACTATCGCATCTCGACTTCGATCGTGATGCATGAGACTTCCTACCTGGTCGGCATGCGAGCCCACATGCATCTGCGCGGCAAAGCCTTCCAGTTCCGCGCCGTGTATCCCGGCGGCGAATCGGAGACGCTGCTCGAGATCCCCAAGTACGATTTCAACTGGCAACCCTACTATTATCTGGACACGCCTAAGCTGCTGCCGCGTGGAACGCGCATCGAAGTCAGCGCCGTGTTCGACAATTCAGTGAACAATCCGTTCAACCCGAATCCCGACGCGACCGTTTTCTGGGGCCCGCAAACCTGGGATGAAATGATGATCGGCTGGTTCGACGTGGCGGTCCCGGTAAAAGGCTAAGGCCCAGCGGCCCCTGATTCTGCCGGACCACCGACCTGTTACACTACAAAGCTAACTATGAGCCTCTTACAAACGAAGCCGCTGGCCAAGCTCCTCGCGCAAGCCGAAGACAAGGGAGGGCTCAAGCGCACTCTGGGCGCCCCCGGCCTGATTGCTCTGGGCATCGGAGCCGTGATCGGAGCCGGCCTTTTCGTCCGCACCGCGGCCGCCGCAGGCCAGGACGCGGGACCAAGTGTGACCGTCTCCTTTATCGTCGCGGCCATCGGTTGCGCCTTCGCGGGGCTCTGCTACGCCGAGTTCGCCGCCATGATTCCGGTCGCGGGCAGCGCCTATACCTACGCATACGTGACCATGGGCGAGTTGATCGCCTGGGTGATCGGATGGGCGCTCATTCTCGAATACGCGCTCGGCTCGGCGACCTTGTCTATCGCCTGGACCGAATATCTGAACCGGTTGTTTCCGGACCTGATTCCCTGGGCGTGGCGCCATTCGCCGCTCCAGTCCGCCGCGGGCGTCCACGGCATCGTGAATGCGCCGGCGATGCTCATCCTGCTGGCGCTGACTTTGCTCCTGATTAAAGGAACCTCCGAATCGGCCATGGTGAATGCCGTCATTGTCGCGGTCAAGGTCACCATCGTGGTGATGATCATCTGCATCGGTTGGGGATTCATCAATCCCGCCAATCACACGCCGTTCCTGATGCCCGTGGATGCGACTCATGCCGGGTTCTTCAAACACGGATGGGGAGGCGTGGTGGGAGGCGCCGGCATCGTCTTTTTCGCCTTTATCGGATTCGACGCCGTGTCCACCGCCGCCCAGGAAACCATAAATCCCGGCAGAGACATGCCGATCGGGATTCTCGGTTCGCTCGCGATTTGCACGGTGCTGTACATTCTGTTCGGCTACGTGCTGACGGGCGTCGCTCCGTCTTCGGATTTCGTCGATCCTAATAAGGGCATGGAGGCTTCGGTCGCCTACGCGATTCAGACCTACATGCACGGCTACGGCTGGCTGGCGACGCTGGTCACGGTGGCGATCCTGGCCGGTTTCTCTTCCGTGATGCTGGTCATGCTGCTGGGCCAAAGCCGCGTGTTCTATACGATGGCGAAAGACGGACTTCTACCCAAGATGTTCTCCGAAGTTCATCCCAAGTTCCGCACTCCTTATAAATGCAATCTGGCGTTGTACGTATTCGTGGCGCTGCTGGGCGGCTTCCTGCCCGGCGATATCACCGGAAATCTCACTTCGATCGGCACGCTGTTCGCGTTCGCGATCGTCTCTATTGGCGTGTGGATCATGCGAAACAAGAATCCCGATCAAGTGCGGCCGTTCCGCACGCCGCTGGTGCCGATCGTGCCGATCCTGGGGGCCGTAGTTTGCTCGATCATGATTATCGGTCTCGACTCCACTACGCAAATCGCGGCCGCGGTGTGGATGGTCATCGGCCTGGCGGTGTATTTCCTGTACGCCCGGAGCCACAGCAAGCTAACCACGGGCGAGTGATTTAACCGCCCGTAATCGGTGATATTTCCCTTTGACTCCGTACATGGTCTTGTGGCATACTGCTGCCGTATTGGAGTGCTCAGTCTGACTCGGTCCGCTAGCCTGTCCTTCCTCTCAGTCTGCCCCGTATCTGTCTGCCTGTCTCCAGTTACAGTAAGGAGTATTTAAGTGAAGAAGCTTTTCGTGGGAAATCTGCCTTACGCGGCAAATGAGACGGATGTACAGAATTTCTTTGCCGATAATGGCGTGACGATTGATTCGGTAACCGTCATGCGCGACCGTTTCACAGGCCAGGCTCGGGGATTTGGATTCGTTGAAATCAACGATGACGCCGCCGCTCAGCGCGCGGTCGACGCTTGCCATGGCAAGGAGCTTTTAGGCCGTACGGTGGTGGTGAACGAAGCTCGCCCCATGACCGCGCGCGAAGGCGGCGGAGGCGGCGGCCGTCCACCGCGCAGGGGATAGCGCGACTCCACGTTATACTCAGAGCGGGATGATCACGTTACCAAAACAAGTTGAAGATCGCCTCGACTCGATCGCTCAGCGCACCGGACGGACAAAGGACGAATGCGCCACCGAAGCGATCATGGAGTTTATTGAATCCGAAGAGGATTACCAAGTCGCCGTCGAGCGCATCAAACGGAACGAGCCTCGGATTCCGCTGGAAGAAGTGAAGCGCAGACTTGGTCTGGACGTTTAATTAGCGCTATTCGACTAGCGGGTCCCTCATTGCGTCTTGGTGCATCGCAGCTTGATGATCACAGGCTTCTTTGGAAACGCGGATAGGCCACAAAGATCGTCCCCGTCGAAGCAAATTCCACCATCCCTTACCGTGCTGCTAATCACCTTACGTTCATAGCCCACTCGACAATCCAGATAAACCACCTCGCCCCCGGTCATCCAATGCGTGACGTACCTGTCGGTCGGAAGGAGCGGCGTCGTCGAGCCGCTCTCGTGAGCCTCGATCACCAACCGTCTCCCCGCGCTGATGGTTACGTCGTAGGCATCTAGGTCTTTAGCTTTGATATCCACTCTCGGCGCGACCAGCGCCTGTCGGCCCGATGGATCGGCTGCGTCCACTGCCGTTACCCGAAGTACCACATTCGTACGATGATAGCCGGTGGTTGCGGGGAAGACGTCGCCTTTAATGACGACGCGGTAGCCAATCAGTCTATTCAAACGGTCACGAAGCGCAGCCGATACCGAATCGCTGCCGTAAACTCCGGCTTGGCATTCCCTGACACCGCTCTGCCTGCGGTAGTACGGGTCGGCAGCGTCAGTTACATCTTTCGGGTCGGCCACCGTGCAGATTGGTGCCACCGGCTTAAAAGCGATGAACTGATTGTAGCCCGCTTCATCACGGAGCAAGAGTGTCCCGGTTAACGTGGTTGGCGCACCATACTTGATGCAATTTTCACCGAACCCAATCGCAAGGAACAGAATCAGGAAAATCGGTACTTTGGGCATCAACTTCTGCGGTAATTCGAAACGCCGGAACCTACGCCTACCGAATCCCCTTCTCGACCCCGGAAGAGAACTACCTCTTCAGCAACTTCCGATCGAAGAAATCATCCGCCGCCTTCATCGCGTGGACCCAATTCTCTAAGAGAAGAAAGTCGTGGATGTCGTCGGGGAAAATCAATTCCTCAAACTCCACGCCCTGCGCCCGCAAAGCCTCCACCAGCTTCACGTCCTGGCTGAACGCGACGTTCCGGTCGTCGTCGCCGTGAATCAGCAACACAGGCGACTTCCACGTCTTCACGCTCGCCATTGGCGACGCTTCAAACGCCGTCCGCATCTGCTCGCGCTGCGTCTCCGGATCCAGATTCGGATTCGCCACGCTTCCGCCCCGGGCGCTCCAGTCATGCACGCCGTGCAAGTCGACGCCGGCCGCGAAAATGTCGCTCGATCGCGATAGCGCCATCGCCGTCAAATACCCGCCGTAAGATCCGCCCCACACGCCGATGCGCTTCGGGTCCACGTCCGGCCGGGCCGCCATGTATAGGCCCGCACCCATCACGTCGCGATACTCGCTGCCGCCGGCAGCGCCGTAATCGATCGCCTCGCGGAAATTCAGCCCGTAGCCGATGCCGCTGCGATAGTTCACGCTCAACACCACGTATCCTTTATTCGCCAGGTACTGATTCATGCCGTAGGCATTCGAGTAGTAATACATGTAATGCCACCCGAGCAGCATCTGCCGCCGCGACCCGCCGTGAAAGAACACGATCGCCGGATGCTTGCCAGCCCCGTTTTTCGGCAGGAAAAGCTGGCCGTGAATCTTCATCCCGTCCGAAGCGTGAAAATCACCTGCTGCGGCACCACCAGTTCATTGCTTGGAAAATCCGATGGGATCGAATCGGGAGCCATGTCACGCGGAGCCGCACTTCCGGCCTTAACCACGGCACGCCCGATGTCCTTCGCGCTCGACCGGAAATACGCGACCGCGCCGTTGCCCACGTCTTCCGGTTCCCACTCGATTCCCTCGCCCAAGGCGCCCAGGATCGGCTGCGTCGCACCGCCGCCTGCCACTGGAACGCGCCAGATGTGGCGCCGGTCGATGTCGTCCTGATTCGAGGAAAACAGCAGCTCGCGGCGATTCTCGCTGAGCGAAACATGTTCGATCTCGAAATTCCCAGGAGTCAGTTGCGTCGCCGGTCCGCCCTCCGCCGAAACCGAATAGAGATGCAGCCAGCCGCTCTGTTCCCACGCGAACGCCAGACGGTCGCCATCGGCCCAATACAACTGATCCGACGCGACCATCGCATGAGGCACGCTGCCCGGCCCCTTTTCGGCGTGCCAAACCTCGCGGCCTTTGCCCGTCGACACATCGGCGATGCGAATCGACCACGGCGTCAACGCCTCGCGCACCGGCCCGGCGCCGCCCGCGCGCGTCACGCTGGGCGTGCGGATGAACGCGACTCTGCGGCCGTCGACGCTCCACGCCGGGCTGCCATCGCGATCCGTGGTCGGCTCCAGATACTTCAGCGACTTGTCCGCCGGCTTGTAGACTCCGATGAACGCGTGATCGCCGCGATTGCTGACGAATGCCAGCTCGCTCCCGTCCGGCGACCAGCGCAACGTATTCGCGGTCGCCTTGCTGTGCACGGCCTCGGCCGGCTTTTCGCCGTCGACAGTCGTCATCCAGATCTGGCCGTTGCGCACGAACGCGATGTGCCCGTCTTTCGAGACCGCCGGAGAATGGCCCTCGGCCAGCTTCTTCGGCGCGCCGCCATCGAACGCAATCACGTAGATGGCCTGCTCCGGAATCTGCACCAGGCTGCGCGGATTCGGGTTGTCGCGCCCGATATGTTCCAGGTCGCCACCGCGCACGATACACGATCGAGCTGCCCGTCGCTCGGTCCATTCGATCATCCCGATATCCTGGCCGTCGTCGTCCTTATAGGAAGTCAGCCGGCGCCCCTTATAATCCGGCGCCGCGGCCACCCACAGATTCCTGGCGCCCCGCTCATTCAGCAGCCACGCGACCTTCCCTCCGCCTGGCGCGGCATGCATTTCGGACGCAAACGGCGCTCCGAGATATTGATCGAGCGTAGCGGCGCCGCCAGCCGCGGCGAAAATCGAGAGCAGTAGCCATGGAACGCGCATGTGGGAATTGTATCAGAGGCTTGCTAGAATCTCTCCCATGGAAGGCAATGTCAGCTATACACGCGGTCCCCGTATCGACCTCACCACGAAGACGACGCACCAGGTCTTCCTCGACACTGTCGCCCGATTCCCGGATCGCGACGCGCTGGTCGTCTGTCATCAGAACGTTCGTCTCACCTGGACCCAGCTTGCCGCCGAAGTGGAGCGCACCGCCCGCGGTTTGATCGGCCTGGGCCTCGCGCCCGGCGATCGCGTCGGCGTCTGGGCCACCAACTGCGCCGAATGGGTCTATCTGCAACTCGGCTGCGCGCGCGCCGGCTTGGTCCAGGTCAATGTGAACCCCGCCTATCGCGCGCATGAGCTGGCTTACGTTCTGAAAAAATCCGGAATGAAGGCGCTGGTTCTACGCGCTCAAGACGCGCGCTCGAATTACCGCGAGATTCTCGAGGAAGCCATGCGCGGCCCCTCCCTGCCCTTGCGTCACGTCATTTATCTCGGCGAGGATTCCTGGGACCGGATGCTCGCCCACGGCGCAGGCGCCGGCGACGGCCCTGCCGATTGTCATGACGTGGTAAACATCCAGTACACCTCCGGCACCACTGGATCCCCAAAGGGCGTTCTGCTGACGCACCACAATCTGGTCAACAACGGCTGCGTGGTCGCCAGTGGCCTGCGCATCACCGAAGCCGACCGCATGTGCGTCCCCGTGCCCCTGTATCACTGCTTCGGATGCGTCGGCGGGACCATGGCCGCCATGGGCGCGGGCGCGGCGATGATTCTTCCCGCGCCCACCTTCGACCCGCTCGCCACGATGAAGGCGATTCAGTCCCGGACGCGCCACCAGCATCTACGGCGTGCCCGACCATGTTCATCGCGCAGCTCCAGCACCCCGAATTTTCGACGCTTCGATTTTTCGAGCCTCCGCACCGGAGTGATGGCCGGAGCCCCGTGCCCCATCGAAATCATGAAACGCGTGGTCGAGGACATGCATTGCCCGCAGATGACCATCATGTACGGTCAGACCGAATCCTCGCCGGTGATCACCATGGCGACCGTCGACGATTCGATCGAGCGCCGCGTCTCCACCGTCGGCGCGGCCTGCGGCGAGACCGAAGTCAAGATCGTTTCTCCGGCCGGCGATACCGTTCCCGTCGGCGAGCAGGGCGAGCTTTGCACGCGCGGCTACCTGGTCATGAAAGGCTACGATCAGGAACCCGAGGCCACCGCGCGCGCCATCGACGCCGAGGGCTGGCTGCACACCGGCGATCTTTCCACCATGCGGCCCGACGGCTATTTCCGCATCACCGGCCGCCTGAAAGACATGATCATCCGCGGCGGCGAAAACGTCTATCCGCGCGAGGTCGAGGAGTTTCTCTATACGCATCCCAAGGTCGCCGACGTGCAGGTGGTTGGCCTGCCGGATGAGAAACTGGGCGAGTCGGTAGCCGCCTGGATCAAGCTGAAGTCCGGCGAAACCGCCACCGAGGAAGAGATCCGCGAGTTCTGCCGCGGCAAGATCGCCTACTTTAAAATCCCGCAATACATCCGCTTTGTCGACGCGTTTCCCATGACCGTGACCGGAAAAATCCAGAAATTCATCATCCGGCAGACCGAAATCAAAGAGAGACACCTGGAAAAAGCCGCCGAAATTCAAACTGCCTGAAGCAGCGAGTGCAACAGCAGTTCGCGCTCCCGGATCAGCCCTCGGGCGGTTTCGGGCGTTACCAACTCGAATCGAATTTCATCGCGCGGGCGGAGCTGACCCACGCTTGGCATGTCCGCGGAAATGATGTTCGCAATCTTCGGATACCCTCCCGTGGTCTGCTGCTCCACGAACAGGATGATCGGTTTTCCGCCGGCGGGCACCTGGATCGCGCCCAGGGAAACTCCTTCGGAGGTCATTTGCCCCGAGTGCGGCGTTTCCAGTTCCGCGCCTTCCAGACGCAGTCCCATGCGGTTGGATTCCTCGGTCACCGTATAAGCGTTTTGATGGAATTTGCGGACCGACGCGGGCGAAAACCATTCCGTCTGGGGCCCGATGGTCGCGCGCAGGACCTTTCGCGGCGCAAGTGTCGACAGAACCTCCGCGCCGATCGTGCGCGTGGCGCCCCTCCGCGCTTCACCGATTTTCAGCACGTCGCCTTTCTTCAACGGTCGCCCCTCGAAGCCGCCCAATCCGCTAAGGATGTGCGTGGACGCGCTGCCCAGCAACAACTTCACCGCGATGCCGCCCGCCACGCACAAATAACATCGCGCACCCGATCGCGTCGGACCGGTTCGCAGCGTCTGGCCCGGCCGGACTTCGCAGGCGGCCCACATGGGAATCGACGCGCCGTCGATCGCGGGGCCGAAGTCGGAGCCGGCCAGCGCCACAACGCCGCCCTCCGGGAACATGAAGGCTCCGCCCAGCAGAGTCATCTCCAGCGCCGCCGCGGATTGCACGTTTCCAACCAGAAAATTGCCGATCCGCAGCGCTGTGGGATCGGCTGCGCCCGACGGCGAGACGCCCAGCGGTCCGAAGCCGAACCGGCCAAGGTCCTGCACGGTCGTGAACATTCCCGGCGACTGAACCTGGATCACGGGCATGCGATTGGCGTGAAACGGACCACGTCGCCGATCAACAGACGGCTCAGTTCGGCGCGATCCGGGTCGAAAATCTCCACCGGCGTTTTTCCGATCAGCCGCCAGCCGCCGGGGGTTTCAAACGGATACACTCCCGTGTGCGTCCCGCCGATCGCGACACTGCCCTTCGGCACGCGCTTGCGCGGAGTCTGCAATCGCGGAGTGGCCAATTCAGGCGGCAGGCCGCCGAGATACGCGAAGCCGGGCACGAATCCGACGAAGTACACGACGTAGGTGGCTGAGGAGTGCAACTCCACCACTCGCTCCCGTGTCAAACCGTGCAGCTCTGCCAGGTCGTTCAAATCGGGGCCGTCGTAACACACCGGAATTTCCACTACGCGCGGAGCCCCTAACATCACCCCTTCCAGCCGTTTCAGATATCCCGTTACGATTTGTTCGATTGCCGCGTGCTCCTGCTCCACGGGATCGAAAACGATCAGGATCGAATTGTAAGCAGGATGCAGATTGCGCACGCCGGGAATCGGCTCGGCTTCAAGCAGACGCAGCAATTTCAACACGCGATGATGCGTGTCGAGGTTGATCTCCTCGCCCAGGTACACCATCAGAGATTGATCGCTGGCGTACTGAAACGTCGTCATCGAAAGGTCATGAAACCGGCGAGTATGGAGTCGCGCGATAGATGGAAATATCGCTCACCGCGACAATCTGCCCGCTCTTGTCGATCGATTCTTTTCGCGCCTTCACCCACTCTGGATCCGCGCCGAACTTGTCCCATGCCTGTTCGCGCGCGGCGAGCGAATCGAAAGGAATGAGGTAGGTGAGATTGGGCAGATTCGGTCCAATCAACGTACTCGAATAAAACAGCGGATGGATTCCGGAGCGGTGAAACACTCTCGTCTCCGGTCCCGCGAAACGCTCATGCAGCGCCTGGAGCTGCGATGCGCTGGGCGAGTGATACTGGCGCAGCTCGAAATAGCGCGGCTTGTCATGTTTCTGCGCGGCAATTTCGGTCGAGTAAGGCGCGGCTTGCAGGATGCTCAGCGTCTCCGTCTCATACGGCGGCTCGGGGCCGTGCTCGATCTTGCTCCATGCGGCGGAAAGATCCGGCTCGTTGAGCTTCGAAAGAACGGTCCAGATCTCGTCGAAGGAAGAGAATCCGGCGATAAACGCCAGTTGAGGAGTGTGCGGCGCGATCACCGCTTCTAACACGATCTTCGGTCCAGGATGAATCTTCGCCATCTTCGGAAGCACCGAATTGCTGAACCAATCGTGCATGCGCGCGGCTTGCGTTCCCTGCTTTAACTGGAAAACATCCAGCGTGTAGAACTGCGTGCGCTTGTCCGAATCCGCCGGCCACAATGGTCGAGCCGCGGCGAATCCGGCCAGCGCGCCTGCGAAGGTTCGCCGATTCATCCGGCCCACTCCATTTTCGGATGCATCGTATGCCACTCCGTGGATTGTTCCAAGGCCAGCGCCACGCGCAGAGGCGTTCCTTCTTCATAAAGACGGCCGGTGAACAAAATGCTCTGCGGCGAGTTTCCGTTGATGAATCCGCACGGCGCCGCCACCTGAGGATGCCCGGTCAGATTGGTGATGGTCAGCGTAGCGCTCCCGGTTGGCGTCACCAGCACGTCCCACTTCTGCATAAATTCATCCATCTGTTGTTGCAGCAAGGTGCGCGCGCGCTGGGCGCGAATATACTCCACCGCGGGGATCAAGCGCGACTTTCGAAAGCTGTTCGGCCAATCGCCGCGGCCCTGCCCGCGCAGTTGCCCGACGCGCCCGTCGCGCGTAATATCGTCGAACGCCGCCGCGGCTTCGGCGTCCAGCAGAACCACCAGCTGTTGCGCGTCGGTTGCCGGCAGCTCGGCTTCTTCCAGCTTCGCTCCCGCCTTGCGCAGCGCTTCCAGCGCGTCCTCATAAATCTTCTTTCGAGCGGAAGCCTGTTGCCCGGCGTTGGGATTGTTCCCTCCGCGGCCGCCTCCCTGCGTGCGCTCGAACTCGTTCTTCAAATACCCGATCCGCAAGCTCGAGAGCGGCGACGAAGGATTCCAGTCGAGCGGCGCATCCATCGTCGTCACATCGTGCCCGTCGGGACCGTACATCGCGTTCAGCACCAGCGCGCAATCTTCCACCGACCGGCAAATGGGGCCGATCTTATCCATGGTCCAACTCAGTCCCATCGCGCCGTAGCGGCTGACGCGGCCATAAGTGGGCCGCAACCCGGTGACGCCGCAGCGCGAGCTCGGGCTGACAATCGAGCCCAGCGTCTCCGTCCCTATCGAGAATCCAACCATCCCCGCGGCCGTCGCCGAAGCCGAGCCGGCCGACGATCCGCTCGACCCCTGCTCGATGTTCCACGGATTTTTCGTAGTCCCCGCGAACCACACGTCGCCTTGCGCCAGCGCTCCCATGGAAAGCTTCGCGAGCAGCACTGCGCCGGCTTTATAGAGACGGTCGATGCAAGTCGCGTTGTAAGTCGGGACCTGGTCTTTGAACGGCTCCGCTCCCCACGTCGTCAGGATTCCTTTGGTGTTGAAAAGATCTTTCGCGCCGAACGGAATCCCGTGGAGCGGTCCGCGATATTTTCCCGCGCGAATTTCTTTATCCGCCTGCGCTGCCTGTTCGAGCGCGAGATCCTCGGTCAGCGTCACGACATTCAGCAACTTCGGCGAATATCTCCTAAGCCGCGCCAGGTACATCTTGGTCAGATCCGTGGAAGAAATTTTCTTTCCGCGCACCAGCGAAGCGAGCTCGGTGACCGGCAAAAATGCCAGCTCCTCGGGATCTTTGAACGTGGCCAGCTTTGCGTTGTGCGTCGGCGTGAATTTCGGCGTCCCCGGTTTCGGTTCTTTTCCCGGAAGCGCGGGACGAAAATGAAACGCGGGCTCGGTATCCAGCGGAATGCTGATCTTTCGCAGCCTCTCATAACCGGCCAGCGCGCGATTCACGTCGGGCAGCATCATGTCGCGCTGCTGTTCCGTGAAATCAAGGCCCAAAATCTCCAGCGCGGCTTTCATCTGATCTTTGGTGATCCGCTGCGTAGCGTCCTGCCCAGGCTGCTGCGCGGAAGCTTCCGTGACGATTCCGGCCTCCGAAACGATCAGCGTGGCAACCGTGGGTGCGAATGCAAGCAGACTACGCCGGGTCCAATTCCGAGACATTTGCTTAAGGATATCGCAAGGTGTGGTAGAGTGCAGAATCATGGCTAGCCGCAGCGTCAATAAAGTGATTTTGATCGGCCATCTCGGCCGCGATGCCGAGACCGCGTACACCGCCTCGCAAACCTCCGTCACGAAATTTTCGGTGGCCACCAACCGCCGCTGGAAGGATCAGCAGACGGGCGAATGGAAAGAGGAAACCGATTGGACGCGGGTGACTCTCTGGAAAGGCGAGAATGTCGCGCCGTACCTGACCAAGGGAACGCAGGTATATGTCGAGGGGCGCTTGCAAACCCGAAGTTATGACGACAAAGACGGCAAGAAAGTATGGGCCACCGACGTGGTCGCCGAAAGCGTGATCCTGCTCGGTGGACGCGGCCAAGCTGGGCCCCCGGACGAAGGCTTTTCGCAGGAGCA
This sequence comes from Terriglobia bacterium, assembly GCA_963842485.1. GTDB lineage: Bacteria > Acidobacteriota > Terriglobia > Bryobacterales > Bryobacteraceae > Palsa-187. Next base: position 44,128 of record CAWJHI010000075.1, read on the forward strand.
GCCGATGCGCAGCGCTCCCCGCGCCCGTCCCGCCGCCGCGCCAGCAACTCCGCCCAGTGAGGGCGTCAGCGATGATGATGTGCCGTTCTG
>CAWJHI010000076.1:0-11851 GCA_963842485.1 Terriglobia bacterium
CGCCGGCGGGAATCCCTTCCGTGATACAAACCACCAGCGCGATTCCTGCGTCGGCCGCTTCCATGATCGCGTCCGCGGCGAATGGCGGCGGAACGAAGATCACCGACGCATCGGCGCCCGTCGCCTTCACCCCTTCGGCCACGGTGTTGAACACCGGCAGATCCAGATGCGTCTGCCCGCCCTTGCCCGGCGTGACTCCGCCCTACCACCTGCGTCTGATAGGCGATCGACTGCTGCGCGTGAAACGTCGCTTCCTTCCCGGTGAAGCCCTGGAACAGAACGCGCGTGTGTTCGTTGACCAGGACGCTCATCGTGCCAGCCCCACCACTTTCTCCGCGGCGTCGCGCATTCCGTCGGCCACCGTGAAATTGAATCCCGATTCCATCAGGATCTGGCGCCCCAGCTCGACGTTGGTTCCCTCCATCCGGATCACGATCGGAACTTTGACGCTCAAGTCGCGAGCCGCGGCCACCACGCCGGTGGCCAGCGTGTCGCAGCGCAGAATGCCGCCGAAAATATTGATCAGCACCGCCTTCACCGCTTTGTCGGAAAGCAGGATGCGGAACGCGTTCTTGATCTGCTCCGCGTTGGCGCCGCCGCCGACGTCCAGGAAATTCGCGGGACTCCCGCCGGCGTACTTCACGATGTCCATGGTCGCCATCGCCAGCCCGGCTCCGTTCACCATGCACGCGACGTTGCCGTCGAGCTTGATGTAGTTCAGCCCGTATTTCGACGCTTCCACTTCCAGCGGATCTTCTTCATTCAGATCCCGCAGTTCGGCAAGATCCTTGTGGCGGAACAGCGCGTTATCGTCCAGGTTGATCTTCGCGTCCAGCGCGTAGACCCTTCCATCCTTCGTGACGATGAACGGATTGATCTCCGCCAGCGACGCATCCAGCGCATCGTTGGCGCGCGCCAGCGCCGTCATCGCCGAAACCGCCAGATTCGCCGCCGTGCCCTCGATCCCGATCCCGAATGCCAGCTTGCGCGCCTGGAACGGCGTGAGTCCCAGGCCCGGTTCGATCGGTTCCTTCAAGATTCGCTCCGGCGTTTTCGCGGCCACTTCTTCGATCTCCACTCCACCGTCGGCCGACGCCATGAAGACGTTCTTGCCCAACCCGCGATCGAGCACGATGCCCAGATAGAGCTCGCGCTCGATCGGCAGAGTTTCCTCCACCAGCAGCCGCTGGACCACGCGGCCTTCGGGTCCGGTCTGATGCGTCACCAGCGTCATGCCGAGCATCTTCCCGGCGATCGCGCGCGCTTCCGCGGCGTCCTTGGCGACCTTTACTCCACCGCCTTTCCCGCGTCCGCCCGCGTGGATCTGCGCCTTCACCACCACGCTGCCGCCGAGTTTCTTCGCCGCGGCTTCGGCCTCATCCGCGGTGCGCACCATTTCGCCTCTGGGCACAGGAACATTGTGCTGGGCCAACAGCGCTTTGGCCTGATATTCATGGATCTTCATTGCAATGTTGTAAGCTGGAGAATTATCCAATATAACATGTCGCTTGTGCCGTTCCTCCACCGCGTTTCGGGCGGTGAGAATCTCTCCACGCAGGATGCTCATCGGGCCATGAGTGTCCTTCTGGAAGGCGGCGCGAGCGATGCCGTGATCGCCGGCCTCCTGATTGCGTTAAAGATGAAAGGCGAAACCGCGGCCGAGCTGGCCGGCTTCGCGCGCGCCATGCGGGAGCGGTCGATTCAAGTGGACGCCGGCGAAAATCTGATCGACACCTGCGGCACCGGAGGCGACGGCGCCGGCACGTTCAACATTTCCACCGTCGCCGCGCTGGTGATGGCGGGCGCCGGGGCGCGGGTGGCCAAGCATGGCAACCGGTCCATCTCCAGCGTCGCGGCGGGAAGCGCGGAAGTCATGGAGACGCTGGGCGTCCGCTTCGCCATGACGCCCCAGGAATCCGCGCGCGCCGTGCACGAAATCGGCATCGGATTCCTATACGCGCCGCATCTTCACCCCGCGATGAAGTACGCGCAGCCGGTACGCCGCGAGCTGAAGATTCGCACGGTCTTCAATCTGGTGGGTCCGCTGGTGAATCCGGCGCGCGCGCAATTCCAGTTGCTGGGCGCTCCGTCGCCGGTGGCCGCGCGGCTGATGGCCGAAGCTCTGGCCGAGCTTGGCACCGCGCATTCCTTCGTGGTGCATGGACGCGTAGGTCTCGACGAAGTCAGCACGGCGGGCCCGACGGATGTCTATGAGGTTCGGACGGGCCATGTCGACCAGTACGTCTGGAACCCATCCGACTTCGGTGTCGAATGCTCCTCGCTTGCCGATCTTCAGGGCGGCGATGCGGCGCGAAACGCGGAGATCGCCCTGGAAATTCTGCACGGCGCCCGGGGCCCGCACCGCGACATCGTGCTGGTCAACGCGGCTGCGGGACTCGTCGCCGTTGGGATCGCCGGGAGCCTCGCATCCGGCATGGAACTCGCCAGGCGATCCATCGATTCCGGCGCCGCGCGAGCCCGTCTGGCGGCGCTTCAGGAAAAGTTTCCATCCACGTGAGCTGTTTTTCCGCCCGATCGCGCGTTTACTAATATCGGAGGAACCGGCCGGATGAGAAATCGTCTGGCCGGTTTCCATTTAGGATCCTGTTGAAAAAAAGGGACAGACCAAAGCAGGCGTGGACAGGGCGGCCTGTCCCCTTTTTCAACACCCATCCGACAAATGTAAGATGTCTCTATGCGATGCATCCTTGCCGCTCTTCTCGCGCTGGCCGGTTTCGCCGCCGGCGCGCCCGCCAAAGTCCCCGGCCAACCCGACGCCGCCCGCCTCAAGAAAGCGTTTCGCAAGCCGTCCAGGAACGGCTGGATTTTCGTGCACCTGGAAGGCTCGCCGGCCGAGATCGGGTATCAGCACGGCTTTCTGCTCGCGCCGGAAATCGCTGACCACTTCAAGGCCGTGAAGCTGACGCTCACGCACGATTCCAAGGATTGGGCTTTCTTCCGCAACGCCGCGCAGAACGTTTTGTGGCCGCACATCGAAACGGAGTATCGCGAGGAATTGCAAGGCATCGCCGATGGCCTCGCGGCCAAGGGCGTCACGCTGGATGTATGGGACCTGGTCGCCACCAACGCCTGGCTGGAGCTGGATCCTTATTATCTGAAGTGGGCCGACAGCCATTCGAATCGTCCCACCGGCGACCATTGCAGCGCCTTCGTCGCCACCGGCGTTCATACACCCATGACGGCAAACCGGTGATCGCGCACAATAACTGGACCGACTATATGACCGGCTCGCGCTGGAACATCATGTTCGACATCGCGCCCGAGCACGGCTACCGCTTCATCATGGACGGCATGCCCGGCCTGATTCATTCCGGCGACGATTTCGGCATCAACTCCGCCGGCATCATGATCACCGAAACCACCATCAGCCAGTTCCACGGTTTCGATCCCAATGGCGTCGCGGAATTCGTGCGCGCCCGCAAGGCCATGCAGTATTCGGCCTCCATCGACGATTTCGCGCGCATCATGAAGGACGGAAACAACGGCGGCTACGCCAATGACTGGCTGATCGCCGACCGCAATACCGGAGAGATCGCCAGCCTGGAGCTCGGCCTGAAGCACGTGAATTTGCAGCGCACCAAAGACGGCTATTTCGCCGGATCGAATTATCCCATCGATCCCGGCGCTGACTAAGGACGAAACCGATTTCGACATCCACGACAATTCCATCAGTGCGAACGCGCGCCACATCCGCTGGGATCAGTTGTTAATGGAAAACAAAGGCCGCATTGATGTAGCGCTCGGCCAGCGCTTCCTCGGCGATCACTTCGACAGCTACGACAAAAAAATCGAGCCGGACGAGCGCACGCTATGCGGCCACATCGAGCTTTCCGCTCGCGGATCGAAGCCGTGGCAGCCGCCCTTCGGCACCGCGGGCGCGGTAGAAGCCAAAGTCGCTGACGCCGCCATGGCGGGCGACATGTCGCTGACCGCTTCGATGGGCCACTCCTGCGGCATCCACTTTAAGGCTGCCAAGCACCTGAAATCGCATCCCGAATACACGTGGGAAAAAGACGAGCTGCGAAACCTCGATTCGCACCCTGGACCGTCTTCAAGATCGCCAAGCAGTAAAGCGCGTCGCGACCACAGGAAGCGGTCGGCATAGACACGAACTTCGCTCGTTCGTGTTCAAGGTTCTACGCGAATCTCAATCTTCGATCCGTCCGCGCCGCCGAAATAAACCCGCTCAGTCGCCTTCACGAAATCGTTCGAGTGCGCCTTCGGAATATCCAAAAATTTTTGCGGGTTCCGGTCGGTCAGCGGAAACCACGAGCTTTGGATCTGCACCATCACCCGATGCCCCTGCCGCCACGTGTGGTCCACATCGGGCAGCCGGAACGTGATGCGATCGGGTTTTCCAGGCTCGAACGGCGCCGGCTTTTCGAAGCTCTTGCGATATTTTCCGCGAAATGGTTCGCCCCGGATCAACTGTTGATATCCGCCCATCTGCACCGTATTCGCCGGCTGATTGCCGCGCCCTCCCGCACCCGCAGCCGGAGCCGCTGCTCCTCCTCGACCAGCAGGAGCCGCATCGGGTTGAGGATAATCGTCCGGATAAACATCGATCACCTTCACCACGAAATCCGAATCGGTTCCCGTGGTGGAGACTTTCAGATCCACTGAAATCGGACCCGATGCCGTTAAATCCTGATCCAGCGGTTCTGTTTTATACACCAGAACGTCCGGCCGCGTCGCCGCGAAGCGCTGATCCTCTGTCATGTAGCTGTTCAGCACGCCCTGCGCGACGAACCCGATATACGGAACCGGTTTGTTCGGGTCCGAAAGATACTCATCGAAGCCGGCCGTGGCGGGCTGCTGCCAGCTCAGCTTGCCCTTGTCATCGAGATAAATCGCCTTCGACGCCGCCGCGCGCGGAGGCCAGTCATTGAATTTGCGCCACTGATTTACGCCGGTCTGGAACAGGTATGCTTTGGGAAAGTTTCCGTCGCCCTTGCCCTTCAGGTAATACATGAAGAACGGAAATTCGATGTTCTGCCGGTAATACAGCCCGGTCTTCGAACCGAACTCGACGTTGCCCAGCCGGTCACCGTCGCCACGCGAAAATCCTCCATGATTCCACGGACCCATCACCAGCATCAGCGTCGACGGAGGCGTATTCTTCTCCATGAAATCGAACTGCCGCAGCAATCCCTGCGGATCTTCGTTGTCATACCATCCGCCCACCAGCATCACTGCCGGCTTGATTCCCTTCAAATGCCGCCAGATCGCGCGCGATTGCCATGCCTCGTCATAAGTCGCGTGATCCAGGTTGAACAGCCACAGCGGCTGCGTGTGCTTGAAATACTTTTCGTCGGCATTGGCGAGCGAACCCATGTTCAGGTAAAACTCGTATCCATTCGGCGTGCCGTAATCGAACCGCGGAGGCGTCTGCGCCGGCGGAGGCTCGGGATCTCCCTGCCGCAGCTTGAATCCCTGATAAAAACTGAAGCGATGGGCCAGCATGAACGCGCCGTTGTGATACACGTCGTCGTTCCACCAGTAATCCGACACCGGAGCCTGCGGCGACACCGCGACTAAAGCCGGATGCGCGTCAATCATGCCCGCGGTGACATAAAATCCCGGCTGCGAAATTCCCCACATCCCCGCTTTCCCGCTGTTCCCCGGCAGATTCTTCACCAGCCAGGCCACCGTGTCGTACGTGTCGCTCGCTTCGTCGATGTCCTTGGGACCTTTAGTCGGATTATGCGGGCGCAACAAGCTATACTCGCCCTCGCTCATGAACCGCCCGCGGATATCCTGGTACACGAAAATGAATTTCTCGCGCGCGAAAAATTCCGAAGGCCCCAGGTTCTCGCGATACTGATCGATCCCGTAAGGCCGCACGTTGTACGGCGTGCGCTGCAGCATGATGGGGTACGTCTTGCCGTCCGTGAACACGTCCTTGGGAATGTACACCGACGTGAACAGTTTCACGCCATCGCGCATGGGGACTCGATATTCGAACTTCGTGTAGTTCTCGCGAATATAAGCGGCGTTCACCGGCGGCGGCGCGGCGCCGCGCGTGGGAGCGTCTTGCGAAAAAGCAATGGTCGAGGCGAAAAGCAGGAGCGTTGTAGTGCGCATCGCTGCAATTCTAACCCAGTTCAGTCCCGACCCGAGCCGCGACTAAAAGGAGCGGTCAAGCCCGCGTGTGAATGCCAACCGCTCCCTGTGGTCGCGGCTCGGTTCGGTCGTATCGCTGTTTTACCGAGCCGCGCGTCAGCAAGCGAACGCTAAAACATCAGCTTCATGCCGAACTGAATCTGCCGCGACGTCGTGGTCGTCGATGTAATCAATCCCGCCGAAGGACTGATCGCCCCATTCGAGAACACGATCGCGTTCGGCGTGCTGAAATTCGCGTGATTGAGCACGTTGAAAAATTCCGCGCGAATCTGAAGCCGCAGCCGTTCGGAAATCGCGACATTCTTAAACAGCGACACGTCCGCATCGGCCAGCCCCGGACCCGTCAGCGTCCCGCGACCCAGGTTGCCGTAAGTTCCGGGCGTCGGCAGCAGAAACGCGTTCGGATTGAACCACTGGTTCGGATTCCCCGTCACCACCGTTCCCGTAAATGCAGGATTCACGTTCGGCCGGTCCGGATTGCGCGTGTCTCCATCGCCTGAGCGGTTCGAGCCGATCTGCGGCGTCATGGGGAATCCCGTCAACAGCGTGACGATTCCATTCAACTGCCATCCGCCGATGGTTTGCTTTTCGAACCCGTGCATGCCGCGCCCGAACGGCAGTTCATAGCTCGCCGAAATGCTCGCCTGGCTGGTGACGTTCAGCGCCGACGGTCCCCAGTCCCGCCGCAGATCGTTGCGATCCAGCACCATCTGCGCCTGATTGTTCGCCTGAGCGCCGGTCAGGCCGGAATTAATATCCAGATCCTTGGACCATGTGTAATTCACGCGGAATTGCAACCCGTGATCCAGCCTCCGCGTCACGTCGGTTTGCAGCGCGTTGTAGCTGGTGTTCCCTTCCGTGTACCAGAAGAATCCGCCGGACAAATAAGGATTCGGCCGCGATGAAACCGGAATATACTGCGCGCCTTCTGGAACGCTGCCCTTGGTCGTGCCGGGAGTCCCGCCGGATACGCAACCGCTCGCATTCGAACAAACCTGCGCGGGAATGCTGTTCGGGTCGACGCTGAGCAGTCCATGGTATCCGAACGATCCCGCATAGGCGACGCGCAGCGAAGTGTTGCGGTCCAGCTGGCGCTCAATGGTGAAGTTCCATTCCTCAACCGTGGGAGTCTTCGCGTTCGGCTGCACTCCCTGCGGAGCGTAAATCGTGCACGGAGTCGGCACACCCGGTCCGCACGAGGGCGCCGGTTGAGTTCCCGGAATCACCGGCAGCACCGAACCCAGCGACACGCTCGCGTAGGAAACCGCGCCATTATAAGGAGGAAGTGAGTTCATCAAAAACGCCAGCGCATCGATCAGTGAATAATAAGTTCCAAACGCCGCCCGAATCGCGGTCTTGCCGTTCCCGAACGGGTCCCACGCCAGCGCGACGCGGGGCGCGAACAGATGCGTCGCGTTATTCTGCGTGAACGCCGAGTTCCCCACCACCGGATTGGTCTGCAGCACCCCGTTCGCGTCCGTGATGTAGTTCGAAGCGCGCCCCGATTCTTCATTCCAGCCGTTCGTGAATTCCTGCCGGATTCCCAGCGATACCGTCAGATTCGGCCGCAGCTTGATCGCGTCCTGAAAATACCAGGCTCCAAAAAGACTTCTCCAGCCCAGCTCATTCGGGTTCGGAATCACTTGAAACGTGGTGACCGTCCCTGCCAGAAACGTCTGCAGACTCGCGAAGCTGGCCTGCCCCAGTTGCCGCGACGCGCTGTCTTCGTTGTCTTGCATGCGCTGGAACCACACGCCGGCGCTGATCTGATGAATGCCCTTGCTGATCTGAACTCCGTCGGTCCAGGTGAACAGATTTCTGCGATTCCACGAACCTGCGGCATTGTTCGGACCCGCCGAAGTAATTGCCGCCGCGCCCGTCGTCGTGGCTCCGCCGCCGATCACGATTCCGCCCGGCCCGCCTCCCGTGACGAACGCATCGCTCGCCGGAAACGTCGCGAGCAAAGCCGAGTCGAGGTTAAACGCCGCCCGCGAGAATCCCGCCGTGAATGTATTCAAAATGTTCGGCGAAAAAACGTGCGTCTCCTGCGCGCTCGCCACCTGCGCACCCAGCGCCTCGGCGGACGCGAACAGGGGATCAGCCAGCGGGATCAGACTGTTGCCTTGGTCGATGGTGTAAGCCACCGAAAGCGAGTCGGGCGTCCTTATTGTATAGTCCGCCCGGATGGTTCCGAAGTTTTCATGAATCGATTCCCTCGGGTTGTTGTAGGACACCGCGGTCCCGCTCAGAAGTCCGCTCGACAGCAGCTCCGGACCGTTCGGCGCAGGCCAGAACGACATGTATTGCAACATCGGATTGGTGACTTTGGTTTCCACTCCCGACGCATTGGGCAGAAATCCCAGCCGCGCCTGCGCGTCCGGAACCACGCTCACGCTGCTCAGCGCCAGTGCCTGCCGGAACCCTTCATAGTTGCCGAACAGGAACAGTTTGTTCTTCTTCAGAGGCCCGCCCAGCGCGCCTCCGAACTGATTCCTTCGAAAAGGAGGAACCGAGCTCTGGTCGAAGAAATTCCGCGCATCCAGGTCGCTGTTTCGCAAAAATTCAAACAGCGTCCCGTGCAGCGCATTGCTCCCCGATTGCGTCACCACGCTGATCTGCGCGCCCGCGCGCTTCCCGTATTCTGCGCCGTACGTATCCGTCAGAACGTTGAATTCCCGCACCGCGTCGATCCCCAGCAGCTCCCCGCTGACGCCGCCCGGCGAAACGGCAAGCTGGCTCGATCCGGTGTACTCAATCCCATTCATCAGGAAAAGATTTTCCGTGGTGCGCCGTCCATCCACCGAAAATGTATTTCCGTCGCTGGTGCTGGTGTTGAGGCTCTTCATCGAGCTGTAGTTGATCGCGCCGGCGTTCAGTGCGATCAGATTATCGAAGCTGCGTCCGTTCAGCGGCAGGTCTTTCACCGCGCGCTCACCCACCAACCCGGAAACCTCGGAAGTGGTCGTGTTCACCACGGGAACATCTTCCGTGATGGTCACGCGCTGGAGGAATTCGCCGACCTCCAGGCGAAGATCCACCACCGCGTCCCGCCCCACTTCCAGATTGATTCCAGTCCTGACCGCCGCCTTGAATCCCTGTTTCTCGGCCTTCACTTCCTGGCGTCCCACCGGCAGCCCGAGCACGCGAAAATTCCCGGTCTCATTGGTGGTCACCGTCCGCGTCGCACCGGTTTCGAGACTGGTCACCGTCACCGTCGCTCCGTTGGCGCCCGCTCCGGAAGGATCTTCTACGCGGCCGGAAATCGATGCCGCCACCTGCGCGTGCGCAAATCCCGCGGCCAGCAGGCTAACGAACAGGACTCGGAAAAGCATCCCGCCCCAGAATCCGCGCTCCGCGGCCCTCTCCGGCGCCCCAACCCAGCGCCGCCATCCGCTCCGGATTCGCGCTGAAAACGATGTGAAAACTGGACGGATCATCTGGCGCCGCCGGGGGCTTTCCTCTCCTGGGATTTACCAAAGCAAGATACTTAAGAATAGTATAGATGTCGCCGTCGTCGGGCAAGGTTACGTCGAAATCCTGGGATTGAAACCTTACCCGCGCGTCATGCTCGGCCAGCCGGAACGCCAGAAACGCCGCGCAATCCACCGCCGATTCGAACCATGCATCGGCGTCGAGCGGAGCATCCAGATCGAAGTACATCACCACGTGGCGATCCTGTTCGCGCGAAAATTCGCGCACTTGCAGGTTGCCCGTGTGGGCCGTCGCTTTCCAGTCCACGTGGCGCGCGCTTTCGAGCGCCTCATACGGCCGGATGCGATAGAAATCGTGCCCGCGCCCGCGTTGCAGCGCCTCCATCTCGCCGCTCACCGACGCCAGCAGCGCCTCGAATCCCGGCTGCGGATCCAGGCACGGATACACCACCACGTCATGCCGGGCCGTCACCATCTCCCGGCGCTCCGAAAATCCGAACGGGAAGCGCGTCGAGAATTGGAAGCTCCGCTCGCGCTGCGCGCCCCGCTTGGCGAAGTACAGCTCCACCGATTCTTCCAGCACCGCGCCGCCGGGAATCACGGGGAAATACAGGATCGCGTCGAACCCGCTCTCCGCCGCGCCCGCCAGGTGGATGCTGAAGGATGGAATCCAGCGCTTCAGATTCTTCAGACGAATCACCGCCCGGACTTTTCGTCTGGCCGAGATGTGTTCGGGCAGAATCACGTCCAGTTCCAGCCCCGCCAGTCCCAGCCGGCTGATGAACCCTGACACCAGCAGCGTTGAAAGCATCGCCGCCAGGATCAGAAACAGCAGGTTATTCGCCGAGAGAAACGCCGCCAGCCCGACAATGAACAGCGTCGCCGCAAACGCCAGCCCCGCGCGCGTGATCTGCTGGCGCAACCCGGTGGTAAACGCGGTCCCCACCCGCTGCCACCAATTACGGAGCGTGCTCACCTCCTCAGGCTATCAGCATCTATGAAACGCCTGTCGCCGCCCGTTCGTTCGAATCGGCATCGACGCTCTGAAATGTCAGCCAATGAAATTGGCTACCAACCCTTGAGGATTTCGCGTGCGCAGTTGTGGCCGGGGGCCCCCATCACCCCACCGTCGGGATGCGCGCCGGACCCGCATAGATACAGGCCTTTGACGGGGGTCCGGTAGCGAGCCCACCCGGCTGCGGGCCGCAGGACGAACATCTGGTCCAGGCTCATTTCGCCGTGAAAGATGTTGCCGCCGGTGATGCCGAAGCGGCGTTCCAGGTCGAGCGGCGTGAGGGTCTGGCGCTCCACCACGATCGAGCGGATGTTCGGGCAATATTCTTCGATCACATCGAGAATGCGTTCTGAGTAGGGCTCGCGTTGTTCGTCCCAGGTGGTGTTCTTGAGGGTGTAAGGCGCGTACTGCAGAAAAATTCCCATGATGTGGCGGCCCGCGGGCGCCAGGCTCGGGTCGTACATGGTGGGGATGGTCATCTCGATCAGCGGGGAGCGCGAGGGGGCTCCATACTTGGCATCGTCCCAGGCGCGCTCGATGTACTCGACGGAAGGACAGATATGCATGGTCGCGCGATGCTGCGGACCCCCTTTATCGAGACTAGCGGGGAGGCCTCGGAACGCGGGGAGTCCGCTGAGGGCCAGGTTCATCTTTAAAGACGTGCCTTCGGAGCGGAACTTGGTGATCGAATCTCGAAAATCGGCGTCTAGGTCGTGTGGGTCCACGAGCTTCAGAAATGTGCGGCGCGGGTCCAGATTACTGGCGATGATTTTCGCTTCGAATACGTCGCCGTTTTTTAAAGCCACGCCGTGTGCTCGACCGTTCTTCACCAGGATTTTCTCCACCGGCGCGCTGGTGCGAAGCGTCGCTCCGTGGGCGCGGGCGGAATCGGCGATCGCGTTGGAGACACCGCCCATGCCTCCGCGGACGAATCCCCACAGGCCGCGGTGGCCGTTCACGCCGCCCATGCAGTGATGCAGAAGAATGTACGCCGTGCCGGGCGATCGCGGGCCGCCGTTGGCGCCGATGACTCCATCCGTGGCGAGCGTGACTTTCAACTCTTCGGATTCGAACCATTCGTCCAGAAAATCGGCGGCGCTTTGTGTGAAAATTTTCACCAGCGCGACCATTTCCTGGCGCGAAAGACCTTTCATGCGTCCGGCCAGCTTCAGATATTCGAGCCAATCCCGGGCCTTGGGCGGGAAGTTCGGGGAGTGGTCAGCAGCAGCGACTCGGCTACGATTGTCCAACATCTGGAATG
>CAWJHI010000077.1:0-45228 GCA_963842485.1 Terriglobia bacterium
AATGCTCGTAATCCCCGCGCGAAGGATACGGCCCCAGCGCCGCAATGCTGCGCCCATTTTCAATTTCGATCGTTTCCGCATGCCACTGCTCCGGCGAACCGTAGCTTTCCGGAGGCAGCCACCGCTCGATGTGCCAGCGATTGTGCGGCGTATATTTCGGCTCGCGCCGCAGCTCGACCACTTCGCGCAGCAGCGCGCCGTCCGCGTCGCGGTCTTCCCACTTCCCGCCAATCCAGTCCAGCCGCGACCATCCCCACACCGCGCGGTAATTCGGCTCGCCAAACCGGTTGCACCCGCCCGCCAGCGCCAGTTCCCGCGCGACGTCCGCGGGCGCTTCGTGCGTTTCTCGAATGACCTGAATCATGATTGCCACAGAGACACAGAGCGGAGCGACAGATTGAACACGGATGCACGCTGATAAAGACAATGCGCAAGGCAGAAAAGCCTTGCTCCTTCATTGTTTCATCCGTGTTCATCCGCGTCCATCGTGGCTATTCCGCAGTTCTCGTGCCTCCGTGCCTCCGTGGCTATTTGGTCTAGTACCCGCTGGGCCGCGCCAGCGAATCGATGTAGCTGCCGCTGCGCGGAGAGTCATTCCACACCTGGAATCCGGTGTCGAAGTAGAAGATGAACGACGCGGAAATGCCGCCGCTGGCGCCGTAGATCGGGAACACGGTCTGTCCGCCGACCTCGAAGAAGTCGATGTCCTTCATCACCGCGCGTCCCCAGTGCGAGAGATCGAGGAAATCCACGCGGGTCTGATCGGCGTTCACCGAAGACTTGATCGGAATGCCGGACATCGTTTTCTTGCCGGAGAAAAGCAGGTCGAGGTCGCTCGCGCGGCCTCCCGCGCCTTCCTTGATCACCTGGGAAATCGTGATGCCCAGGTTTTCCCAGGCGTGTTCCTGTTCGACGCTGGTGTAGGCGATGAGTTTGCCGAGCTGGTTGATGCCCAGCGATTTCCTCACCTTGTTGATCGCCAGGCGCACGTGGCCGGGAACCAGCGCGGCGTTTGCCGCGTTGACGCGCGGCGTTTGCAATTGTTGTGGATAGGTTGCCCGGTTGAGGTTGAGCCAGGTTCCGGTGGTTGCGTTGTTCTGATGATACTTGATGCCGAACAGCGACACCGGCGAAGCGCCCGTGAGCCCGTCGTGCACGATCAAGTCGTTGACGGCCGTGCCCGCCGGCACATTGTCCACGGTGATGGTTTGCGTCGATGAAATCGGATCGGCGCCGGTGACGTTGGTCACCACGCTGGCCGCGACGTTGCGGTTGGTCGTGAGCGTCGGGATCGTAGATCTGGATCGTCTGACCCACATAGACGAGCGCCGCGCCCGTTGGAATGGTCATCGTGAACGTGTTGCTGGTGATCGCGCTGATCGTGCCCAGCACGCCGTTGCCCGCCGTCTGAATCACCTTGTCGAGGAACGACCGGAACTGTTTCATGCCGCTGGCGATTTCGCGCTTCACGGCATTTTCGATGGCCTTTTCCCGCGTGTTCGAGGCGTACTCGACCAGCTTGGTGATTTCCACCGCGAACCGGAAAAAGATCGGCGAAACTTGCGCGACGTCGTACGTGGTGCCCGACCCGCGTCCCAGGTCGCCGCCATCGGCGCTGTAGCTTCCGGCCTTGCCGCCGGGAATCAGTTGCAGCGGCAGGCGCATATTGCGCGAGCTGACTTTTTCGACGTCGCCGCGTTGCTGGATCATGCTGAGCAGAACATCGTCGCGCTCGTAGAGCAGGGGCACTTTGTCGCGCACCTTCTCCAGTTGCAAGCGCGATTGTCTGCGCATTATTTTGTGCAGCCATTATGAGTTCTCCTTATTTTTATGAATTGAGGTATGAGTGCAGAGATAAAATAGAGACAGGCGCCGCCACAGTGCATTTAGCCTGTCAGCTTGAATTTTGCGGAACGCAGTAATGCCGACGACAGAGGTAAGTCAGAGTGATGGGAAACGCTTAGGAAGTTTTGCAACAAGTTTATTCGCCAGAATTCAAATGACAGGCTGAAGCCTATCCTACTGGTGCCGCAACTCAAATCGAGAATCACGCGCTCACCAATCACATTCCTAAAATCTCATCATCGCTCATCGACGCGTAATTCATTTCGCGCGGCGACATCGCGCGCAGCGGCATCGAATCGAGCGATCCGCCCGGCGCGCCGCAATATCCACTCGCGAAGCGGCGGCCGCCTGGCGCGCCGCTTTCGTGCGCGCCGTGCCCAGCACCGAGCTGGTCCACTCGCCGATCACGCGGCGCGCCACGCTGGGCACAAGCTGCTTCGCGCGCCCCGCAAGCAGTGAAGCGACGCGCTGCTGCTCCGCGGTGCCGAATCGCCATCCCTGCCCGGACGCCAGTGGAGCGCGCACCGCTTCGCCCACTTGCTCGGAAAGCGTCGGTCCGCCGCAAGCGCGCGATGAATTTCATTGAAGATGTCGTCGCCAATGCGACGCGCCGCGCCCTCGGCCACGCCTTCCGGCAGACACGCGCGCCAGCGTGTCGCTGATCGACCCGCGAACGTCGCGCGCCACCGCGTCGTTGGTCGACCGCTCAAAGGAGCATACGCAGCAGGATCGAAATGCGGTGACTGGTGACTGGCTTGCTCTGAGCTTCTGCGAAGGGTGACCGGTGATAGCGTGATTCGTCGCTGGTGACTCGCTCGCGCCTGAGCTCCTGTGACAGGGTCATTCGTGCGAGCGGGCCCCGGCCCGCCGAAGCCTTGGTCTTAGACGAAGGCGGGCTGCCCCATACCCGCGCAGCACTTTCGCCGCTTCTGCAAACAGCGAACGAAACGCCGCCGGATTCGCACGCGCTAATTCCGTCACCACTTCCGACTGCGCGCGCACATCGCCCGAAAAAATCGCCGCGTCAATCCGCTCGACCGACTGCGCCGATTCGCGCAACGACTCCGCATTTTGTTTCAACGAATTAATTTCCTGAGCCACCTGCCGCAGCGAATCGACTTCCTGCGCGATCTGCCGCAACGCCTGCACTTCCTGCGCGCCACCCGGCAATAAGTCCTTCATCGCGCGCGCTTCATCGGGAGAAGAAAACGCCGCGCGAAACGCCTGATGCTCTGCCCAAAGCGCTTGCGCCTCGATGTTTCGGATCGCCAGTCAGCGCCGCCATCCAAGCAGGCATCTCCGTCGAAGTCACACCGTTGGCGGATGCTGTCTGCTCTGTCAAGTCACGCTGCGCCGTGTATCCGTTAGTGCTGTCATTCCGAGGCCCGCTCTTGGCCGAGGAATCCCCTTGCGCTTGGGCGCTGCCGTCATCGATCGAAGAGAGATTATTCGCTTCGCTCGGAATGACGACGCGATGTTTTGTCGCATCCGTGCCGACCGGCTCGATCCCCAGTATCTCCTCATCGGTGAGATACGCTGTGCCAGATCCCGCCTCATTGGGTGCGCTTACCTGTGGAGCGCCAACCGCACCCGCGCCGCCACTCGGCGAAGCCGAATCGAATCCCGCCCAATCCAGATCAACCTGTGTTCCACTACTCATGAATGCCCCCGTAGGACAGGCTTTTTACCCAGAGCATCGAAGGGCAGCCTGTCAGCTTTTGACTTTTGTGGAGACGCCTATAATTTTTCGTACGTCGTAGCTGCACGTCCGGGCGTTCGGAAACCTGCCGGTCGTTTTGATAGCCTATTTGCCACAGAATTCAAAACAAGACAGGCTGCCCTTCGATGCTCTGGGTAAAAAGCCTGTCCTACTCAAGCTGCTCCCAATCGCCTGCGCCAGACTCCGCCCCGCTGCGAATCCACATGAGCCGACTGCTGATGCGCGGGTGCCGCACCCTTTGACTTGTAAGGGTGCGGGTTTAGATTCCACGTATCCAAAAAAGAAGAAGAACCATACAAACTGCAAACCGCGCAAGACCGACACCATAGATTTTCCGTCGCACCGCATCGATCAGCATGTTGAGCACGGCCTCACGACAAAAACCCGCACCCTTACAAGTCAAAGGGTGCGGCACCCTCATCACGTAGTTTTCTAGCTAACTCCAAACTCGTCCTACTGAGTCGTCTTTTTATTCGCTGGCACAGCATTCGTCACAGCCGCCTGCTGCGCCAATCCAATCGCCCGCATATGCGCCTCCGCATGAGCACGCACGTTCGCAAAGCCTGCCGGATTCTCGATGCGCGCCACCTGCCCCGCGTGGAATTCGCCCACCGGCGGCCCTTTTCGAGCTCGACCTGATGATCGTCGAACAGCAAATCAATCGGAACGGAGGGTAGCAACGTTGTTGGAGCAGCATTCCCCGCAACATCTCCGTTTTCGGGGACGCGTCGGTCCTCCGGGTGTAGGGGCACGGCATGCCGCAGGCTTGTCCAAATTAGGTTTTCGAGAAAGGGCGGAAAGACCTGTTACTTTGAGTTGGGTTCCGTGACAAGAACCAACTTTAAGGACAGGAGATTCCGCCTTGAACCGAGTATGCAGTATTTTTTCTCAGTTGTTGCAGTTCTTTCCTCGTCTGGAATTCGAGCAGGCGGTTCGCGAGACGCGCGCCGAACGTCATGCTCGTGGGTTCAGTTGTTGGGGACAATTCGTCGCCATGCTGTTCTGCCAGTTGGGACAGGCCCGTTCGCTTGCGCGAGATTTGCGGTGGGCTGGCGAGTTGCGAAGGCAAGCTGAAGCATCTCGGCGTTCCCAAGGTGCCCAACAAGTCCACGCTCGCCTATGCCAATGAGCACCGTCCCTGGCAGTTGTATCAGAAAGTGTTTGGCGTTTTGTTTGCGCGTTGTCAGCAGGCGGCCGGCCCGCGGCACCGTTTTCGTTTTCGCAATCCACTGCTGAGCATCGACGGCACGCTCATCGATCTCTGCGCCACCATGTTTGACTGGGCCCACTACCAGCAGGCCAAGGGCGCAGCGAAGTTGCACTTGGTTTTGGACCACGATGGACATCTACCGCGCTATGCGGTGATCACCGAAGGAAAAGCCTCGGAGGTGAAAATAGCGCGCGCTTGGCAGTTTGCGGCCGGCACGATCCTGGTTTTTGACCGCGGTTATGTGGACTACCAGTGGTATCAACGGCTCACCGACAGCGGGGTGTTCTTTGTCACCCGCATGCGCCACGACGCGCACTATCAGCGTGCTGCAAGAGCGCCAGGTCCCGAAACATCGCCACATCCTCAAGGATGAAATCATCGCGCTGGGCAGCCACCACTACCGGCAAACGGCGTCATTCCGCCGCGTCGAACTGTGGGTGGAGGAACGCCAGGAAGTCCTGGTGCTGCTGAGCAACCACCTGGGCTTCGGTTCCACCACCATCGCGCAAATCTATCGCGAACGCTGGCGGATCGAAGTCTTCTTCCGCTATTTGAAGCAAAACCTGCGCATCAAGACCTTCGTGGGCACTCAGCGCCAACGCGCTGCACATCCAAATTTGGACAGCACTCATCGCCATGCTGCTGCTGAAATACCTGCAACTGCGGGCTCGCTACGGCTGGTCGCTATCGAATCTGGTGGCGCTGCTGCGCCAACAGCTCTTTGTTTATCGCGATTTACAAGCCTGGCTGGATAAACCGTTCCAAGCTCCACCTGCCTTGGCCGGCCTGCACGACGGCCAACTGGCTCTGCAATTTTCCAGCTCGCTGTTTAGGACAGCACATGCCCAACCTGAATTCTCAAATGCACCCAAAGCACCTGCAAATCCAATCCCCTCAATCCCCACTTCGCAAAATGCCGTCTAATTTGGACAGCCCTGCGGCATGCCGTGCCCCTACGGTTGTCCCAACCACAATCGGCGCCGCATGCATCAGCAACTCAATCTCGCGAAGCTGCTTATTCCGCGAATCTTCCCCCGGCACGACGAGATCGGAAAGCCCGAGCACGCCTTTCACGAATCCGATATTCGCCGGATCGGCCAGCGCCTGCTGAATCAGCGGATCGGACGAAGCCATCAATTGCTGCACCACGGAGCGCTGCTGCGACTTCAGCGCCGGAAAGGTTTCATCGCTCTCGGGATACGCCTGGATGTTGCCCTTCAGATCCGCCAGGTGAATCCAGCGACTCTCGAATTCGCCACCCGGACCGAGTATCGGAATTTCCGCATCCTCAGGCCGATGTTTTCGGAAGCAATCTACTGACAGCAGCATCACGTCGGCAGCACGAGAGTAGGCTTGTAACACTACCGTAAAACAGGAGCCTTTTCCGGGCTCGCTGGTTACTTCCATTTTTCCGCCGTGGTGGTGCACGATCTGTTCGACAATCGAGAGCCCGATCCCGCTTCCAGCTTCTCCGGAAGCTTCGGCGCGGCGAGTCCGGTAAAATTTCTGGAAAATCTGGCGCAATTCCTTGGCGTCCATCCCAATTCCCTGATCTTTCACCGAGAGACGTAATTGATCGCCTTGAGGCAGGCACCAGACCTTAATCTCCGTATCGGCGTTGGAGTATTTCACGGCGTTGGTCAGCAGATTGTAAATGGCGTACTCCATCAACTCGCGATCGCCTTGCAGTTCGCCTTCGAGCACGTTGGTCTGGATGCGAATGTTCTTGCGCTCCGCCAGCGGGCGCGCGCGCTGGATGCAGGTTTCGACAATCTCACGCGCCGAAAATGGCTCACGCTTCAGCTCCATCTGGCCATCGGATAGACGCTCGACATCCAGAAACGTTTGGATGATCCTCGCCAGACGCTTCGATTCCTGATTGATCATGTCGGCGATCTGTTTGCGCTTCTCTTCGGTCAGGGTGTAGCGGCCCATCAGCTCGCTGGATCCCTGGATGGCGGTGAGCGGAGTGCGCATTTCGTGCGTGACGAAGTGGATGGCTTGCTGGTAGCGCTTGCGGTCGGATTCGGACTTGTGAAGCTGACGGCGCACGATGAAATGTTGATAGCTGGCGGCGGCGACAGATGCGAGCCACGCCGAAGCAAGCGGCGCGAAGTAGGGGAATACTACGCCCTGCCGAAAGAATAGGAACAACGACGCGTGCGCGGCAATCAGGAGCGCCCCGGCGGCGAGATAGGCCGGTGAGCCGTTGAGCAAAGCGAAGATGAGGCCGGCTAGAATCACCGTAAGCACGCAGAACCCAAGTACGGACGAAGGGGAGGCATCGGTCAGGAATTGGCCGCGTTCCAGGGTTTCGAAAAGTTGTGCGTGGACTTCGACGCCTGGTATTCGCTCGTGTCCGTAGGGCGTGGCGACGCGATCATAGGATGCCGTGATAGACGTGATGCCCAGGAACACTACCTGGTCGTGAAAGCGGGCCGCTAAGCTCAGGTTTGTCGACCAAGTCCTTCAACGAGACTTGTGGAATCGGTTCACGTGTAAAGAGAATGTGCAGCGGCCGGTTCCCGTCGCTGGTGCGCGCTGCGGGAATCAACTCGTTTCCAATCTGGAGATCGTCAGGCGACTCGAGAATGGGTTTTCCACGCGCCAATTGAAAGGCTTCTAGCGCCAAGGCCCAGTTCCGCTCGCGGCCCGCCCGCTGTTCGAGGGGGATGGTTCGGGTGACTCCATCCTTGGAGTCCTCGTCGGCTTTGTCATGGCCCATTGGGGCGCCGCTGGCATGGAAGCGACGGAGCGGGTTCTCCCAGCGGCCGTCGGAGAGGTGCGCAACCAGCACTAAATTCCTAATCCCGTGCATGGCGCGTTCCAGGCGCGCATCCTCGGCCGGATCTTCCTGGTCGGCGAGGACCACGTCGATCGCGACCACCTTGGGCTGAACCGGCGCGATCAGCTCCAGCGCCTTGGCCAACATGGTTCGATATTCCCGGACGCCGCCCATCGCAGCTATAAGTCGCGTCATCGATTGCCAGAATGATGCAATGCGGGCTAGTGACCGCCGGCGGGTGGAGACGGAACATCCAATCGTAGGCGTAATCGTCGATCGGAGTTGCGAGCCAGCCGGAGATAATCGCAACCGCCAGCGCCACACCGAGAAGAGCGATGTAGCCGAGAGTCTGCTTACTTGGCGACAGCCTTTTCAATCTCGTCAGCTTCCTTCGGCAGCGCCGCGCTCAGCACCTTGGCGCCATTCTCAGTCACCAGCACTACATCCTCGATCCGGACGCCCGATGCTTTCCTCGGGAATGTAAATGCCGGGTTCGATGGTGACTACCATGCCGGCTTCGAGCGGGCCGTCGACTCCGGGATCGTGCACTTCCAGTCCCACGTTGTGCCCCAGCCCGTGAATAAAGTACTTGCCGAGCGGCTCGCCGTGTTGGTCCCGGCCATGCGCGTCCATATAGTCGCGGGCGATTTTTGTGAGGCTGTCCCCCGGTCCCGCCATTCGGACGCCGGGCTTCAGCGCGGCAATCGCGGCTTTCTGCGCACCCAGCACGATCTTGTAAATCTCGCGCTGCCGCGCGGTGAACTTGCCTCCCACGGGCACGGTGCGAGTGATGTCGCTGGCATAATCGGCGCATTGGGCGGCCGCATCCATGACCACCACTTCCCCCTGATCCATGCGGCGCTGGTTGGCGGAGTAATGCAAGATGGTACTGTTCGGTCCTCGAGCCGACGATCGGCGAGTAGGCCACGCCCTCACATCCACTTTCGATGTAGGTGCTCCACAACACGGAGGCGATCTGATATTCGGAAAGCCCGGGCGCCATCCGCTTCCACGCCGCGCGATGCGCTACCACGCTTACGTCGGTGGCATGTTGGATGGCTGCAAGCTCCGCGGGCGACTTCTTTACCCGCAGCTTGGTGACGAGCGGAACCGCATCCGAAATCTCTCGAAAAGGATAAAGTGCCTTCAGTTTCTCAGTGGCGGCCTGGTTCAACGGAGCGTAAAACTTGTCCCGCTCGCTCAGAGCTTGCCCCAATTCCGATTCGAACTTCTCAATAGGCCGCACCTCTTCAAAACCCGTCAAAGCGTGGGCATCCGCATCTTCGGCCGATGAACGCCTGCCCTGGAAATGCTCGACGTGTTCGTTGTGATGGGGCAGGAAGAGCACCTCGCGGGTGGGTGTTACCAGCAGCCGTGCTCCCGGCTGGCTCCAACCGGTGAGGTAGTAGAAATTGGGCTCCTGTCCCACTCGAAATACTTCGTCGCGGCCTTCCACACGCCCGAACAGCACCAGCGCTCCGTCGAGCGAACTCCGCAAGTTTGCCCGCCTGGTCTTGAACTCATCGGGGGGCATCTTGGCCTCGACCGGCAGGCCGAGGGGAGCCATCAGCAGGACCGCTGCGAGAAGTCTTCGGACCATGTCCAAAGTATAGTGGTTTCTAGTTTCTGGTTTCTAGTTTCTGGTTCCGGTTGCTCGTTCCGCTGGATAGTACTCCCGTACCAATTGGAGTAAAGACTTTAACGGATGCTGACGATAGAGTCTCTAAGGCCACTGCCAATGCAGCCAAAGAGCACACCTTCGGTTGGCTATGCTGAGCTGAAAGCGTTCCTTGCCAAAAGGCGGGAAAGCAACGAGCAGCGGCGTGAAACTCGCTATCAGACCAACGATGCAGTCGAGGTGGAGATGCTGCAAGCTGGTTTTCAGCGCGTGGCAGCGTCTATTGTGGATATTTCACGGTCCGGCCTGTGTCTACTGTCAGAATCGACCATCGGCAAAGGCGCTCAAGTAAAGATCACGCTGGAGAAGCATGTCGTGATCTTCGGCGAAGTTCAGTATTGCCGTCCGGCGCGGGGTGGTTTCCACTCCGGAATTGTGATTCAAGACGTATTTCATCCATCCCGGCAACCCGCCCAGACGCCGGAAAAGAATCGAAGCCGAAAGCGCCGCCGAGTCTGATCCTAAGAGATTTACCTTAGGTATGGTACAGAGCAGAGCAACAGGCTAAACAATTTCAAAAACGAGACGATTAGCTCCTTAGGCATCGCGCTGCATGGGCTATCGGCGGCCGATTGACTGCAGCGGCTCCATGTGAAAAAGGACGAGAGAAAATTGGCAGCTCAACTGAACAAGCAACGCCTGTCGCCGGAGAAACAGACCCTGGCTTTGCCGCCGCCTCGATCCGGTCGGGCGGCCGGTGACACCGCTTCCACTGCCGCAAACCGGGGTGCGCTCTTCCTTGAAAAAAGGCGTGAGGCTCGCTACCCGACCAATGACCCGGCCGAACTGGAGGTCGTGAACGGAACAACGGCGCGAATCCCTGCGACCGTGTTGGACGTTTCCAAATCCGGACTTCGTCTTAAACTCGATTCCAGTATCAACAAGGGCGCGGAAGTAAAGATTACCCTGCAAAGCAGCATCGTCATCTTCGGACAAATTCGATACTGCCGGCCTTTGGATGGCAGCTTCGATGCGGGAGTTCTGATTCAAGACATGTCCCAGAATTCAGGGCAATCCAGCCCGCATATCGAGGACGACCTACTCTCGCTGTATGTGATCGGCAAAGGGCTGACGGTGCCGGAAGTGATCAAACTGAAAGAGCATCTAGTCAACTGCGAATCGTGCCGGATTCGTTCTGGGCGAAAAAGACGCGCTGCTGAACCCGGTGCGGAAACGCAAAATCCTGGCCACGCCTGTAGACCCGGCGGACGATTAATTAGCGGCCCGCCCGGGAGATTACCTTTCCGACCTTTTACCGCTTTCATCGTCCAATTAGTATGCGTGACAATCCTCCTTCGTTATGTCATATTCGAAACATCTTGGGCGGGACCGTCGCCAGGTTCAGCGATCAGCAAATTGTGCCAAACTCCGGCGATTGTGTTACTGTGAATTGTTCGGCGCATCCCCTAACATAACCTCTCGGAAATGACGAAGAATGGGTGTAGGTAGCCCATAAGAAGTTTAAGTGAACTACCGAAGAGTCTCAAATCCATGAACGTCCGCTCGCTGTTTAGCTTGTTCTCTTCCGATCTTGGCGATCGATCTCGGCACTGCCAACACGCTGGTCTACGCGAAAGGCAAGGGGATCGTCGTCAACGAACCATCCATCGTCGCCATCAACAAGACCAATGGCGAAGTGGAAGCGGTCGGCAAAGAAGCCAAGGATATGCTGGGCCGCACGCCCGGCAACATCGTGGCCATCCGGCCGATGAAAGACGGCGTCATCGCCGATTTCAAAGTCACCGAGCGTATGCTGAATTACTTCATTCAGAAGGCGCACGGCCGCAAGGTGCTGGTGCATCCGCGCATCGTCATCGGCGTTCCGAGCGAGATCACGCAGGTGGAAAAGCGCGCCGTCATCGATTCGGCTTATCGCGCCAAGGCCAGCGAGGTGCACCTGGTGGAGCAGGCCATGGTGGCGGCGATCGGCGCCGGTCTGCCGGTGACCGAGCCTTCCGGGAACATGGTGGTCGATATCGGCGGCGGCACCACCGACGTGGCTGTAATCTCGCTCTCCGGTATTGTCTACTCGCGCTCGGTGCGCGTGGCCGGCAATTAGATGGACGACGCCATCATGCAGTACTTGAAACGCAAATATAACCTGCTGATCGGCGAACGAACCGGCGAGGCGATCAAGATTCAGATCGGTTCGGCCTATCCTCTGGATAAGCCGCTGACGATGGAAATAAAGGGCCGGAATTTGATTGAGGGCGTGCCGAAAACCCTGACCATCGACGACAGCGAGATTCGCGAGGCGTTGTCGGAATGCGTGGCCACCATCATGAACGCCATCCGGGTTGCGCTGGAACGGACGCCCCCTGAGCTCAGCGCCGACATCAGCGACCGCGGCATCGTTTTGACCGGAGGGGGCGCATTGTTGAAGAATTTAGATAAAAGGATACGCGAAGAGACTGGTTTGCCGGTGTCGATCGCCGAGGATCCTCTGGCCAGCGTGGTGCTCGGAACCGGCAAAATGTTAACGGATTTCAAATTGCTGCGTAGAGTTGCAATCGAATAAGCGTAAGGCGAGGGCGCAGGCAGCGGACTTTTGAGCGTCCGCACACAAAAAGTAGTAACGTATGGACTTCTTCCTCAGCCGCTACCGCAACCTCACGGTCCTGCTGATCGTGATTGTGGCGCAGTTGCTGCTGATTGCCTATCAGGTGAAAAGCAACAACAACGTCCCGCTGATGCGCGTCTGGGCGGTTACCGCCGTGACGCCGGTGGAACGGCGCTCGAACTGGTGCGCCGCTACACCTGGGGTTTCGTCGAAGACTACTTCGTCCTGCTGGACGTGCGCAGCGAGAACGAAAAGCTGCAGCACGAAAACGGCCAGCTGAAGCTGGAGAATCACTACCTGAAGGCGGAACTCGGCACCGCCGATCGCGCCCAGGCGCTCAGTGTATTCCAGGCGCAATCGCCTTCGAAGACCGTGGCGGCGCGCGTGATCGGCAACGGGACCGGCGCCAACTCGAAGGTGGTGTTCGTCGATCGAGGTTCCACCAGCGGTGTCGAAAGCGGAATGGCGGTGGTGACGCCGGACGGCATCGTCGGCAAGGTGGTGGATGCTTATCCGACGGCATCGCTGGTGATGCTTATCACCGACCCCACGTTCGCCGCCGGTGTGATTTCGCAAAAGAACCGCGTTCGGGGCACGCTCAAAGGCCAAGGTCATAATGACACCCTGGTGGACTACGTTCAGAATGAAGAAAAGGTGGATGGCGGCGAATGGTTCTACACGTCCGGCGACGACCGCATCTTCCCCAAGGGCTTTCCAGTCGGCCAGGTGAGCGCAGCCCGCAATGGCAAGAATTTCAAGGAGATCTATCTCAACCCCAGCGGCCTCCAGAGCGGCAGTGTAGAAGAGGTCTTGGTTTTGCTGCGAAGGCGTACATCAGCAGATTCCGGATGGTGAAATCGCGTCGCCGGGCTACAAAATCCTGCAGCCGCCGGCTGATAATGTCGCGGGATCTCCCGCAACCGACCGGCCAGCCGACAGCCTTGGCCACCGACGCCGATCGTCTGCGCGAGCAATACAAGCAGATCGGCGCCGAGCAGAAACACGTGTTCGGGGAAGGCATTCCCGGCTCGAAACCGCCCGATTTTACGAAGATGCAAGGCATTCGCGGGGCGATCGCCGCTTCCCAGCCTCACGCCGGCGGTTCCCTCTAAACCCGCTGCTCCGGCCAACGGAGATACGGGTGCAACGGCTCAAAAGCCGAACTGGGTCCCAAGCGGCCACTTCTAAGAGCGGCGCCAACGGTGGCGCCAATAGTGGACCACCCGGGGACTCCGCGGCGACAGCGCCGAAGCCCAAGCCGCGGCCGACCGCCCCCATTTTGGTCACCGACCCGACCGACGCCGATCCGGGGCGGACGCAGTTCCTCCGGCGAAGTCCCAAACCGGCCACTCCGCCACCGTCCGCGACGACCCTCTCCGCCGGCCGGCGGCCGCCCAAACCTCCCGTCCCTCGCAATCCATGACCGAGTACACGGAACATTTGTTAACAGAGCCGCGCAAGGACACGGAGCGTTTCCGCTTCGTCTGGCTCCTGATCGTGCCCCTGGTCGCGATCCTGTTCCAGGTGTATGTACCGCGTTTTGTTTCATTTCTCTCCTATCTGGAACTGCCGCTGCTGATCACGGTTCATTTCGCGCTCAGCAGCCGCGCGCCCATCGCGTCCGTTTTTTATGGCATGTCCATCGGATTGGTGCAGGACTCCTTATCGCATCAGCCTATCGGCATGTTCGGCATCGTCAAGACACTGGTGGGTTACTTCGCCGCGTCCGTCAGCATGCGGTTCGACGTCGACAACCCGTTCGTGACCTTCATTCTGAGCTTTTTTTTCTACTTCTTTCATCAGTTTTTTTATTGGGTCCTGGATCGCGCCTTGCTCGGCGAGGCGCTGAGCTTCGATGTCCAGCAGACTCTCATCTTTGGGCTCCTGAACGCGGCGGTGGCTCTGCCTCTGTTCCGCATTTTGGATAAACTGAAAGTAACGGGATAAATCCCCAGGTTCCTATTAAGTGAAGCTTCAAGCCGATCGCGAAGAACACCGGCTGTCAGCCAGACGGACTGCTGCGCGACGACACCAAGTTCGCTTCCGGTAAGATCGCCTTCTTCCAGTACGTAACGGTGGCCATCTTCCTGTTCCTGATGACCGGCTTCTGGGACTTGCAGGTACGGAATCCGGAAGTGTATCAGGAGCGCGCCATGCAGAACAGCATCAAGTCAATTCCGGTGCTGGCGCCGCGCGGCAAGATCCTGGATCGCGACGGCCGCGTGATCGTCGACAACCATTCCTCGTTCAGCCTGTTTCCTGTCGCGCGAAAACCTGAAGATGGAACACCTGAAGCCGATCGCCGAGGGCCTGAACCTCGACTATGACAGCCTGGTGCGCGCGGGTGAAGCGCTTTCAATCACGCGGCGCTCCGCAGTACCAGCCCATCGCGATCAAGGAAGAGCTGACACCCGCCGAACTGGCCTTTGTCGATTCGCACAAAGACGCCGACACATTTCCGGAGCTCGAGGTTATTCGCGTGCAGCATCGCCTTTATCCGCGCGACGGGCTGGCCGCGCACGCCATCGGGTATGTCGGTGAAGTAAGCGAGGCCGAGCTGAACACGCCCGAGTTCGCGCGCTTCCATCAAGGCGACGTCATCGGCAAAGACGGCATCGAGCGCGAGTACAACGATGTTCTGATGGGCGTCGACGGCCAGCGCCGCGTGGAAGTGGATAGCTTCGGAAATGAGCGGCGCGTGCTGGCCGAGGACAAAGAGGCAATTCCGGGAAAGAGCCTGCAACTCACGATCGATCTCGATCTGCAGGCGGTCGCCGAACTAACCATGGAGAATCGCCGAGGCGCAGTGGTGGCGATCGATCCTCGCAGCGGTGAAGTGCTGGCCATGGTGAGCCGGCCGGCCTTTGATCCAAATCTGTTCGCGGGCCGCATTCACTCCAAAGACTGGAACGACCTGATCAATAACCCGGATCATCCGCTGATGAATCGCGCTATTCAGGCCCAGCAGGCGCCCGGGTCTACATTCAAGCCGATTATGGCGTTGGCTGGGTTGGAAACAGGTGCGATTGACGACAACTTCCATGTCATCGTGCGGCGGCGGCGCGACATTCTACGGACGCTATTTCCATTGCTGGAGCAAACATGGCAGCATCGAGTTGCATCGCGGCCTGGCGCAGTCCTGCGACACGTTCTTCTACAACGTCGGCAACCGACTTGGGATCGACCGAATTGCCCAGTATGCCGAAATGGTCGGGTACGGTCACAAGACTGGCATCGATCTGCCCCACGAGGCTGATGGGGTGGTACCGTCCAGTAGCTGGAAGATCCGAAATTTTCGAGAGAGGTGGTATCCCGCCGAAACCATCTCGGTGGCGATCGGTCAGGGCGCGACCACTGTTACTCCGCTGCAGATGGCGGCCGCCATCGGCGGAATTTCCATCGGCGGAGTCTGGAACCAGCCGCACATGGTAAGAGAGGGCGCGCATCTTGTTCCGGCGCGTCGTGGCGAACTCAATCAGGAAAACATCAAGAAGGTCATTTACGGGATGTACGGCGTGGTGAACGAGGGGGGCACCGGAGTCCGCGCGCGCATTCCCGGCATCAACGTGTGCGGCAAGACCGGAACCGCGCAGTTGGCTTCGAACGAAGTTCTCAAAGGCACCAAGATCGGGCAGACGATGAAGGACAATGCCTGGTTTGTCGGTTTCGCGCCGATGGAAAATCCGGAAATCGTGGTGGCGACGCTGTTCGAGGGCGGACAGCACGGCCAGCTTGCCGCGCCCATCGTCCGCGACGTGATGAAAGCCTATTTCGACAAGAAGGCCAGGCTGGCTCAGCAGCCCCGCGAACAGATCGCCAGTCTTCCCGCGGCTGTTCCCGGTCAATTGCTGCGGCCTCCCACCGCGGTTCCTCCGCCAGCGGGAGCCTCGAATCCCTGATGTCAGCCTATCGTTCAGTTCGGGAATTCGACTGCCGCCGGGTCGGAGGGGCCGGCGACCTAACCCAAAAACCTCACGTAGACGCGCGTTACTGTTCCGCGCCCGACTTGGCCGTTAAAGCTTTCGAAGCCGTCGCCGCTTCCGGCACGAATAGACGAACTTCCACGCGGCGGTTCAACTTGCGGCCTTCCCGCGTCTTGTCATCGGCTACCGGCAGGGCGTAGCCCGAACCGAGCATCGAGATACTGCGCACGGGGATTTTATATTCGTTTGCCAGATAGCGCGCCACTTCCTGCGCTCTCTGCTGGCTCAACCGCTCGTTGAGCGTGACGCTGCCGGTCTTGTCGGTGAATCCCTGCACTTCGATCACGTAGCGGTCGAGTCCACCCGCCGTCTTGGCCAGCTCTTCCAACTGCGCCTTGGCGTCTTCGCTCAGGCTCCACTGGTTCACCGGGAACAATACCGTCTCGGTCTTCAGGACCTGGAACTTGTTCATGGCGTCGACGGTACGGGCGAGCTGCGTGTTGGCGTCCAGACCCTGCTGGGCCAGGCTCTTGGCGCCGTCGGCGGCTTTCCACGCGCCGTCGGCCTTCTGGTCGGCCTTGGCGGCAGCCTCATTGGCCGCGATCGCCTTCGCGTCGGTGTCCTTCAACTGTTCGCGGGTGCGCGATACGCTTTGGTCCAGCTCCTCGATACTCTTGCCATGCTCGGCGATCAGCTTGTCCTGCTCAGTGTTCTTGGTCTCCGTGCTGGTGACGCGGGCATCGATCGGTGCAACTGTCTGCGCCACGTACTTCTTGGTGGCGCACCCGGTGACCAGCAGGCTGGTTCCCAACAGGCTGAAAGCGGCGATATTTGCGATGATTTTCATTTCTAATTCCCCCTTATTCCAAAACGAACCGAACTCCCGGGTCAGCGAATTTAGGCCAAACCCGGGATTCGGCGCCCGCGGGAGCAACCACGGGTTTCCACTATTATCAGTCCCAATTGCGGACCGATAACCCGAGCCTTTCCCGTCATTTTTACGGCAGCTCGGTAATTTTTACCTGGTCAAAATCGGGAGGATTTTCCGATGGTTTCGGAAACTCCCTATTTTGTAACGATCCAGGGTTTCATTACGCCATATAGGAGCAAGTACCCGGCCAAAGCAAATCCTAACCGTGAGCTAACGGAAAGTTCCAGTAACCTGGCTGTCACGACTGAGGTCTAGCTAGTTACGACCGCCTTTTAATGCCCATCCGCGCTAACGACGTCTATTATCATGGGGATTTCCTGCGACGAGGAGCGTTTTGATTCAAGTATTAGTAGCCGACGACCATCCATTATTGCGAAGCGGCTTGAAACACGTCCTCCAGCTGGAGCCGGACTTTGGTCCGCCCGGCGAGGCTGAAAATTCGGAACAGGTTCTCCAACGGCTGGAGGAACGAAGCTGGGACGTAGTGGTGCTGGACATCGCCATGCCGGGGCGCAGTGGTCTTGAAACGCTGTCGGAAATTCGCAAAAGACGGCCCGGGCTTCCGGTGCTCATTTTGAGCATGCATTCCGAGGAGCAGTTCGCCATTCGCGCGATCAAGGCCGGCGCCAGCGGCTATCTGACCAAGAATAACGCCGCCACCGAACTGGTGCGGGCCATCCGCAGAGTGCTGGCCGGAAAGAAATATGTGAGCCCGGCGCTGGCCGAGGTTCTCGCGCATCTCATCGAATCGGGCGAGGAACGGCCCTTGCACGAGGTTCTGTCCGATCGCGAATACCATGTGGTTTGCGCCATCGCTTCCGGAAAAAGCGTTACCCAGATCGCGACCGAGACGGGACTCAGTGTGAAAACCATCAGCACGTACCGGGCTCGGGCGCTGGAAAAGATGAACATGCACTCCAACGCTGAGCTGACCCGCTACGCGATCCGCAACGGACTGGTCGACTGAAGGGGCGGCTGCGTCCGCCTGGGGCTATGCCGCAGTTCGCTGCATTTAGCCAGGGCGCGCGATTTATAAAGGCGAAATTGGGTCGCAGTCAGCTGCATTTCGCGGCAAATGTGCTGCGCATCCTGCTCCTCATAATAAAAACGCGTCAGAATTTCCCGGTCGCGCGGGCACAGCCGCTCCAGGACATTTCTTACCGCGGCAATCCGCTCCTGCAGCCGGAAACGAGCCTCGGGGGATTCGTGAGACGGCGCCGTGGGCAGTTCGGTCGAGTCCACCGGAATCATGCGTCGGCGGCTTACGATCGCGCGGCGAATGTGCCCGGTCACCTGGCGCCGCGTCACCGTGCGCACAAAACCCATTAAACATTCGGGATTTCGCAATTCACCGCGCCGAAGCGCCGCCAGGACGATGATCATGACCTCCTGCACATGGTCCTCCACCGCCTGCGGCTCGACGCTTTGAAACAACTGCGCCCGCGCGCATTCCGACACGGCCGCGCACAACGTTTCCACGCCGGCTTCGTTTCCACTCTTTATCTGTTCTATCGTTCCGGACCAGGGCATCAACGGTTGCTCCCGCTGCGAAGAGGTATTAAGGAGGAGAATAACCCATTAATATCCAATTTAATATCGGTATAGGACGGATTATCTCGTAGGACTTTCGCTGACAAATCCTCTATTCGCTTCGGCTTGGCGGTCGGGCGAGGCGCGATCGTATAATGGGGTACGTGCCCTTCCCAATTCATCGAAAACGGCGTCTGCGCGTCTCCGAATCGATGCGACGCCTGGTGCGCGAGACGCATCTGGAGCCCTCCCAGTTCGTTTTGCCCCTCTTCGCCTGCCCAGGCGAGGGAGTGCGCCGGGAAATCAGCTCGATGCCGGGGAATTTTCAGCTCTCGATCGACGAACTGGTAAAGGAATGCGAGGCGACGCATGCCCTCGGCGTCGGCGGAGTCATTCTGTTCGGCATTCCCGACTCCAAGGACGAAAACGCAACCGGCGCTTACGACGAGAACGGCATCGTGCAGAGGGCTGTTCGCGCGGTGAAGCGCGCCGTTCCCGGCCTGATCGTGATCACCGACGTCTGCAACTGCGAATACACCAGCCACGGCCATTGCGGCAAAATCGTGAATGGCGAAGTGGATAACGACGCAACGTTGGCCTGGCTGGCCGAAACCGCGGTTTCGCACGCGCGCGCCGGAGCCGATATCGTCGCGCCGTCGGACATGATGGATGGACGCGTCGCCGCGATCCGCCATTCCCTGGACGCGTTCGGATTCAGCAACACGCCGATTCTGGCCTACGCGGCGAAGTTCGCTTCCGTGTTCTACGGCCCTTTTCGCGAAGCGGCCGAATCCACGCCGCAGTTCGGGGACCGCCGGAGCTATCAGATGGACCCTCCCAACGCCCGCGAAGCGATGCATGAGATGGAGCTCGACCTGGAAGAAGGAGCCGACATGCTGATGGTGAAGCCGGCCATGCCGTATCTCGACCTGATCCGCATGGCGCGCGACCGGTTTCCGGTGCCGATCGGCGCCTACCAGGTGTCGGGCGAGTTCAGCATGATCGTCGCCGCTGCGCAAAAGGGCTGGCTGGACCTGGAGCGCGCCATGATGGAGTCGCTCACGTCAATTCGCCGCGCCGGCGCGGATATCATTCTGACCTATTTCGCCAAGGAAGCCGCCCGCCTCCTGTAGCGGAGCCCCAAGCGTAAGTTTGGGCGCCATGCCGGAGCCATGAATATCGGATTGTCTTGTGGGGCAGGCCCCCCGGCCTGCGGCCGACGCCTTCGTCGGCCTGCGCGCGGAAGCCGGACCAGGGGGTCCGGCGCGGACGAGGGCGTCCGCCCCACCGTAATCATTGATCGTATATTTCGACGGAGCGGTCAGAGTCGTGGCTGCCGGCATCTTACGGTCTGCAACCGTGCTAAAGATGTTTCACGCCCACCAGGCTGCGAAAAAAACTCGTGCGATCATTCGAGACTTGCGTCACGCCAGACAGACGAATAAGGTTTTAACTCGAAATGATGAAACGACCGGAACTCGCCCTTTTCCGTACTCACCAGGGTGAATCCCAGCTTTTCCAGCACACGAACCGACGCATCGTTGCCAACCTGGACCGCGGTCACAATGCGCGACAGGCGCAATTCGTGAAACCCGAAATTGACTAACGCCCGGCCGGCTTCCGTAGCGAGCCCTCGTCCCCAGTAAGCCCGCGCGATGTAGAAGGCCAAGGTGCCTTCGCCCGCAATGATGCTGCCCTCCGGCCCGAAATGCGGATACACGCCGCAGCGGCCGATGTAATTTCCATCCGGCTTGAAGATCGTCGCCCACATCGCCAAGCGGTCCGGCGTCGGCCTCCGCAATCCGTCTCGAAACTTGCGCTCCGCCGCCTCGCGCGGCCGAGGCGCGCCGCCCACGTAACGGCGCACTTCCGGATCTGCTTCCATTTCGCAATAAGCGTCCTGATCCGACAGCTCGTGATCGCGAAACAGCAATCTTTCCGATTCGAGGATAATCACGCCTTAGGAAAAACGGGATTTCAGATACTCCCAGATCTGCCAATGCCGCCCCGGGCAGCGCGCCCAGCCGTTGGGAGCAAAGCCGAGGACGTTCGTGCTGCTCTCGACCCACAAGCCAAAAGGCTGTTTGTTGGGAATATCGATGGTGAAAATCACACCGCTGCCGCAAACATCTTCGTTCTCGATCTTCGCGGCGCCAGCATCCTTATACTCGCCCGCCGGGCCCCAATCCTCGTTGAATTTCTCGGGCGGATAGTATTTGCAGGGCGTGTCCTGCGTGCAGCCGAACAGTTTGTAGGCATCCTGATAATCCTGCTGTTTCAGCAGCGAGAGGAACTGCCTCACCACGCGTTCCTGCCTCCAGTTGCGGAAGGAGAAATACAGAATTCCCGAGACGACCAGCACCGTCAGAGTCCACAGTACGATGCGCTTCCTGCGACGCTCCTTCCGCGCGTCAACGACACCGTAGTTGGAATCGAGGAAGCCGCCCATCTTATTTCCTAGCTATTTCGCCGGATACGCTTTATCGTAGGCGGCGACCACATCGGCCGTGATGTCGAGCGCCGGCTTGAACGTGATCACCGCAGTGGCCTCGACGACCATATCGAGACCTTTTTCGTCGGAAACCTTTTTCACAATGGCCAGCATACGTGTTTGGGTGCGGGACAGAATCTCGTTGCGGTCGCGTTCGACGTCGGCGCGCAAATCCTCGTCCAGGCGCTTCACTTCGCGCTCCTTGCGTTGTCCGCGGGCCGTAAGATCCGCTTCGCCGGCAGCGCTCAGTTTGCCCTGCGCGGCTTGCAACTGCGTCTGAATATCTTGCAGTTCGCGCTGCGCTTTGTCGAAGTCATCCTGCCGCTTCTTATACTTCAGCGCCATATCGTTGTTGGCCTTTTTGATCTCGGCGGTGTCGAGGATCGCCTTCTGCAGGCTGACCACGCCCACCTTCGTCTGCGCCATGGCGGACGGAACGGAAAAGAGCCCCGCGGCACACACCGCGAACGCGAGGGAAGAACGGAACATGGTTTGCATCAAACTCCTTTTATCAAATTATTTTAGCAGCATCTCATCCAGCACTCGGCCGACGCTGCCCGACGGGGTCTCGACATCCAGCATGGTGGCCAGTGTCGGGGCGATATCGTTCACCATGATGTTCGCGTTGTAGCGGCCGGCGCGAATCCGGGGGCCAAGAAACAGTACCGGCACGTGGGTATCGTAATCGAAGGGCGCACCGTGCGTGGTCCCGCTGCGGCCCGTAATCCAATAAGGATCGAGCATGACAATCACATTTCCAGATCTCGCGGCGTTAAACCCGTTGCGCATGCGGATGCCCACCGGGTCCTCCAGAATGGCGCCGTTCATCAACTGCGTGCGCGTATAGACGCGAAACACGTGCGGAAGCGCGCGAACCGCGTCGGCCGCAACGCGCTCCACCTCGGCGGCGTCGCGCAAATTCGGCTCGTTGAGAAACAGCGAACCTTCGCCAGAGTAGACGATCCATTTATCCTTCGGCGCGCCGAACCGGGACGTGAGCGCTTTTTCGACCGCGTCCAACTCCGCCTTCTCATCGAATCTCCCGCCCGGCATTTTGCGCTTCTGATTCACTTCCGGCACCGGCGCCACGCCGTGATCGGCCGTCAGCACCACCAGCACCCGGCCCACGCCGGCCTCCGTCTCCGCCGCCCGTATCAACTCGCCCACCAGTTTATCGACGCGCAAAGCCATGTCGTGAACTTCCTCCGAATCCGGTCCCATTGCGTGTCCGACATAATCGTTCGAGGAAAAACTCACGGCGAGCAAATCCATTTTCGAACCCGCGCCTAGCTTCTCCGCAACCAGCGCCTTTTCGGCGAATTGTAGGATCAGTTCGTTGCCGAACGGCGTCGCGTCGAGCCCCGCGTAAAATTTCGCATCCGGCGTCCCGGCCATCGTTTTTCCCATCCAGGTCTTGCCGGCGTACTTGTCCGCCGGACGCGACGCGTTGAATTGGGCCACCCACTCCGGCAGCGCGGCAAAATAAAAGGTGCTGCTCACAAAATTGCCGGTCTTGCCATCGAACCAGTAAGCGCCGTCCGCCATGTGACCCGACGGCAAAATAGCTGCACGATCCTTGATCGACACGCCCACCACCTTGCCGCCCTTGCCCGACATCTTCATCTCATCGCCGAGCGTCGATTGCAGCAGCCGCTTCGGCGACGAGCCTTCGCCCGTCGAGCCCAACAGCTTCGTGTCGGCATCGGAAACGCTGGTCACGCGTTTGTGAGACGACCAGTCCCACCATTCATTGCCGATGATTCCGCTCAACGCCGGCGTGGCACCGCTCAAGAATGTCGAGTGGCCGACGGCCGTGACCGTCGGGACGTGCTCTAAATGCGCGTTGGTGAACACCGCGCCGTGTTCAAAGAATCGCTTGAACCCGCCGGTATATTCGGAGTGAAAACGGGTCAGGTAGTCGTAGCGAAACTGGTCGATGACGATGGCCAGCACCAGTTTCGGCGGTTGCGGCTTAGTCGGCGCGGCATTATTTTGCCCCGCGAGCGGGAGGGCGATGAAGAGAGCGAGAATCCAGTTGCGCATGGATTCTCCAGTCTAGCAAGAGGGATCAACGCTCTCCGAGTTTAATAATCCGATAAACTCTCTCAAATCGCGCTGAAGCCGCATCCCCGTCCTCCGGGTAAATCAAGTCGATCATGATGGACAGCCGCTCGGCGGGCGTCAGGGCGCGATAATACGCTCGATCCGCCTCCTCGGCCTCGTCGAACGTCGTGAACTTTCGGACGGCAGGTTCCACTAATTCTTCCGGT
Source organism: Terriglobia bacterium (assembly GCA_963842485.1). Classification (GTDB taxonomy): domain Bacteria; phylum Acidobacteriota; class Terriglobia; order Bryobacterales; family Bryobacteraceae; genus Palsa-187. Next base: position 22,944 of record CAWJHI010000077.1, read on the forward strand.
TATCTTCCTTGGCCAACCGGACGCGCGCCGCTTCGAGCTTGCTCCTCACTTTGGCGATATCGCCCGGTTCCACCTCGGCCGGCGACGAGGCCTCGAATTCCTGGAGCGACATCTGCCATTGCGCGATCGCTTCCCTCACCTTCGACTCGCGCAGCAGCACGTCGCCCATATGATCGTGCACCGTCGCGTCGCGAGGGGTGCGCATCAGCGCCTGGCGCAGGTTTTCCTCCGCCTCCGGGAGCCGGTTCATTTTGAAATAAACCCAGCCCAGGCTATCGAGATACGCCCCGTTATTCGGCTCCTTATCGAGCGCCTTGGTGATCAGGCTGAGCGCCTCGGCCAGTTTCACATTGCGATCGGCCAGCATGTAGCCCAGGTAATTCATGGTCGCCGCGCTGTCCGGATTGATCTCCAGAATCTTGCGGAATTCCGCCTCCGCCAGATCGATCTTTTTCATCTTTTCGTACATCGCGCCGCGCTGGAACCATACGGCCTCTTTGTCGTCCTTGCTCACCGACAGCTTGTCCGCGGCGTCGAGCGCTTTGCCTTCTTCCTCGAACTTGCGGGCGCGATCGTAAACGTACGCGGCCAGGTCGAGATAAATCTCCCGGTCGTTTTTCCCGTCCAGCAGCTTCCTCAGTTCACCCGCGGCCGCTTCCGTCTGGCCCAAATCGCCCAGCACGGTCGCGTGCGCGACGCGCAGCGTCCGATCCTCCGGCCACCGCTTCAGAGCCTCGTCAGCTTCCGTCTTCGCCTTTGTCAGATCCTTGCCGATCCGGTAGGTGTCGACAATCAGCGCCTCCACCGCGGCATCGCGTTCATGATCGAGCTCGCTGATCTGCCGCAGCGTCTCCACTGCGGGCTCGGTCTGGTCGCTCAGCCGATACAGCGTCCACAGACGGTCGAGCAGCTCGATGCGGTTTCCCTTCTCGTCCTTGCTGTAGTTCTTCTTCGCCGTCGTGTCGAGAATCTCCTTCAGCCGCGCGATCGCTTCGGCCGCCTTGCCTTCCGATTCCAGAATGGTGACTTCGTTGTAGCGGACATCCAGGTTATTCGGCTCGATGGCGCGAGCCTTATCTTCCGCTTCGCGAGCCTTGGTAAAGTCGCGAAGCTGGGTGTAGATGTTCGACATGCGGAGGTAGGATTCGGCGTCGCTCGGCTCCTCCTTCACCAGTTCCTGATAAACCTTCAAGGCCTCCTGATACTGCTGCGCCCTGCGCAGATCCGCCGCCATGAACCGTTTCAGCTCGGCCGCATTCGGCGGAGGAGGATTCAACTCCTGGGTGCGCTTCAACGTTTCCGCGGCCAATGCATACTCATGCATCTGCTCATAAGCGGCCGCCAACGCCTGCAAACTGCGCGCCGTCGGATTCTTGGCCGCCAGCTTCTTCAGCAGGTCCGCGGCCTCGGTGTTGTCGCCCAGGTCGGCATACACCATCGCTAGACCCGTCAGCGCGTCTTCATTGTCCGGGTCGACTTCCAGAGCCTTCTTGTACGCGTTCTGCGCGTCCACAGAATTCTGCGCCACCTTATTCAACCGTCCCAGCATCAGCCACGAATCGACGTCCTTAGGATCCAGCCCGGTGATTTTCTTATACTCCTCGATCGATTTCTTGAGCATCGTTTCGTCGATGCGGTGCTCCTGGCTGTCGCCGATCTGGCGCGTGAAGATGCGCCCCAGCATGCGGTGCGCGTTTATGTCGTTCGGATTCGCCTTCAACGCGTCCTCGGCGTCGCTCTGCGCCTCGCGCAGCCGGCCGGTCTGGATGTAGAGCTCGGAAAGTTCCTCGCTCAGCATCGGCGTGTTTGGATCCTCTTTTATCGCCAGCTTGTAGTTCTCGATCGCTTTCCGGATGTAGTCGGGGCTGCCGTTGATGCTCGCCAGATCGGCATACATGTGCCCCAGCGAGTAATGATAATAAGACGCCGCGTGATCCACAGTTTGGGCCTGCGCCACCGCGGTTGAAAACACCGAAGCGCTTAAGATTGCCGCCGCCGTCCATGCCGTTTTGCGCCGGACTGTCTTAAAAATGCGTGATGCCTGAAGCATTCAGTTTCTCTCTTCCTCGATCTGGTTTTTATCGTTTCGCTGGCAGAAGGATTTTCCGTCACCATTATATCGGCTCGCGCGGCCCGGCGGGTTACGATGGCAGCAGGTGGATTCCAACCCTCTAATCGTCGTCGCCGGCCCCACTGGAGCGGGCAAAAGCACGCTTGCCTTGCGCGTGTGCGAGGAATTCTCGGGCGAAATCGTCAATTGCGATTCCCTCCAGCTCTACCGTGGGTTCCACGTGGGCACCGCCAAGACGCCGGAGTGCCAGCGCCGGGGAATACCTCACCATTTGTTGGACGTGCTGAACCCTGCGGACGGTTACTCCGCAGGCGAGTACGCCCGCGTGGCCCGCAATACGATCGCGGAAATCTCCACCCGCGGCCACCTGCCCGTGGTCGTCGGAGGAACCGGGTTCTATCTTCGCGCCCTGCTCAACGGCCTCCCCCATCTGCCGGAAAGCGACGACGCCGTGCGCCAGCGGCTAATGGATCGGGAGCGGCGCAAAGCCGGCAGCGTGCGACGCCTTCTCACCCGTCTCGATCCGGCTTCCGCCGACCGAATTCATCCGAACGACACGCAACGGTCGATGCGGGCAGTCGAGATCCGCCTCCTCAGTGGACAGGGTTCGCCGCCGGCCATCGAAACCGGTCCGCTTGGCGGCTATCGCGTCCTGAAAATCGGTCCGGATCCAGATCGCGCCGCACTCTACTCCTTATTAGACGCTCGCGCGAAGCAGATGTTTGCGTCGGGCCTGGTCGAGGAAATCGAGGCGTTGTTGGCAAACGGCTGCACCGGCGAGGAAAAGCCGTTTCAATCGTTAGGTTACCGACAGGCACTCGCCTATATCCGGTGTGAAATCACTCTCGAGCGGGCCATTTACCTGACCCAACTGGATACCCGCCATTATGCAAAACGGCAATGGACCTGGTTCCGGCGCGACCCCGAAATAATATGGCTGCCCGGGTTCGGCGACTGGCCGACAGTCATCGAACCGTGCCTGCAAATAATAAGACGTTTTCTATAAGTTTTGTTTTTTGAGGTAACGGAACCAAGCCCCGGCACGCCCGTATATATGTACAGAGTGGGCCATGCTTCACTCCACGAAAACTTGATTCGTTGCACAGACGCAACGGTCAACCATGAGGAACATCGATGAAACCTATGAAACTGTTGTTGTCCTTCGGTACTCTCGCCCTGGCAATTGCGAGCGCCGCTTCCAGTTATCACTTCTCTCTTTTCCAACCATCCTTCCTCGCCGGCAAGGAACTGAAGCCGGGCGATTATAAGCTCGAATTGAATGGCGACAAAGCCATCATCAAAGTCGGCAAGCAGACGCTAGAGGCTGCTGTGAAGGTCGAAAACGGCACCCAAAAATTTTCGGAAACGTCGGTCCGTTTCGGCACCTCCAACGGAAAGATGACGGTCGAGGAAATCCGCATCGGCGGGACCAGCACTCGGCTCGTTTTCAACAACTAACAACAAGAAGTAGCCAGTAGCCAGGAGCCAGTAGCCAGAATCAGGCAGCTGGCTCCTTTTTTTTACCCTGACCACCACCCATCGCCGTGAGCACCGGAAGCATCCGTCGCTGCCTCATCTTTCTCCTGGCTACTGGCTCCTGGCTACTGGCTACTTCTCAAACGCCGCCTGCTACAATCGAGTTCAATGCAGCGCTGGCTCGCCGTAGGCATGTTCGGATTGGCTGCCCTTCGCCCCCTCGCCGCCGATACGGCCGCCGTTCTTCCCTTCCTCAATAAAACCCCCAACACCACGAATCTCGATTGGATCGGCGAAAGCGTCGCCGAAACTGTGCGCGAAGCGTTTGGCATCACCGGTGTCATGACGCTCGATCGCAACGAAGTTCAGGAAGCCTTCAGCCGCCTCAGCCTCCGTCCGGAACTCCCGCTGACGGAGGCCTCCATGATGAAAATCGGCGAGGCCCTGGATGCCGAGCAGGTGGTCTACGGATCGTTCGCCTTCACACCCCCCGCCTCCGGACCCATCACCACCGGCTCCCTCCGCGTGACCGCGCGCGTCCTCGACCGCCGCCACATGCGCGCGGGCCCTGAATTTACCGAAACCGGCGCGCTCGAGGACCTGGCCACCATCGAAGCGCACCTCGCCTGGCGCGCGCTAACTCAGATCGCGCCCACCATGGCCCCCGCCGAAGCCGAGTTCCGTTCCCTCCGCACCCCCATCCGCCTGGACGCCGAGGAAAACTATATTCGAGGATTACTGGCCCGCTCCAGCGAACAAAAAGAAAAATATTTCTCCCAGGCCGCCCATTTAGACCCGCATTTTGCGCATGCTTATTATCAGCTGGGTCAAGTTCATTTTCAGAGGAAGGAGTACAAGCTGGCGGTGGCGGCGCTCGAAAAGGTCGGATTGGCCGATATTCACTCTCATGAAGCCAGTTTCCTGCTTGGCCTCGCCCGTTTTCATACCGGCGATTATAAGGGCGCCCAGCAGACATTTCAGATGATCGCCGCCGCCGTTCCCCTCAGCGAAGTGTTCAATAATCTGGGCGCCGCCGAATGCCGCGCCAACCTGCAGCAGGCTTCGGTCGACGATTTTCGCAAGGCCCTCGACGGCGACGCCAACGATCCCGCCTACCGTTTCAATCTCGGCTACGCGCTCTGGAAAAAGGGCGACTTCACCGCCGCCGCCGAATCCTTCCGCTCGCTGCTCGATCTCGATCCCAATGACCCGTCGGCCCCGTTGCTGCTCGCACGGTGCCTTAAAAAACAAGGGCCGCGCTACAATGCCGACCCCCGTCTTGATAATCTGGAGCGTTTGAAGACGAATTTTGAGGAGCGGGCCTACATGCAATTGAAATTGCTTCTCGCTCCGGCCAACCCGAAAGTGGACCGTCCATGAAGTTACGGATTCGGTGGGGATCGCGTGCTCCCGACCCGGCAGGCGAGCCGCCAGTCGAAGCCGCGCCCGAATCGGAGCCGCCGTTCGACGAAAACTCGCCCACGGAAACTCTCGCCGCCGGCCTGGATGTGCCGCCCCGCGAACCTTGTATAATCGGAAAGCTCATGATCGAAGCCTACGGCGCGTCCAACGTGGGGTGCGTTCGCACAAATAATGAAGACTACTTTTTGGTCGCGCCGACCCTCGGCCAGTACGTGGTCGCCGATGGCATGGGCGGCGCGCAGGCGGGCGAGCACGCCTCCAAGCTTGCCGTCGAAACCGTACACGACTTGCTGCAAAAGCTCGACCCCGCGCATCGCGACAGCGAGACGGTCTCCGAAGCTCTGGTCAGCGCCTTCGAAGAAGCCAACCGCCGCGTGATGGACGCCGCCTCCGCCGATCCCAATCTCGAAGGCATGGGCACAACTTTGATCGCGGCCATGGAGAGCGACGACGGCTTGATCGTGGCCAGCGTCGGCGATAGCCGCGTCTATGTCTTCGAGAACGACAAACTCAAGCTCATCACCGAGGACCAGACCTGGGTGAACGAAGTCGGCCGCCGCCTGGGCATCGAAGAGGAAAGCCTCAAAACTCATCCCATGCGCCACGTGCTCACCATGGCCATCGGCGTCTCGGAACAGTTGCGCGTCCACACCTACGAACTTCACCCCTCGCCCGGCACCCAGATCCTCCTATGCAGCGACGGCCTCCACGGCGTCGCGCCGGAAGACGAAGTGGCGAAGATACTCAACACCAAAGATTCGCTCGAATCCAAGTGCGATGAGCTCATCGCCGCCGCCCGCGCCCACGGCGGACCCGACAATGTCACGGCAGTACTTCTACAATCCTTGTAGTCCTTGTGCAACTTTCGTACTGGACTACGGTACCTAAAGTATTTATAATAAGCTCACGATGTCTCCACTTGGAGAGGAATAACTGCCGCCTTATGCGCAACTTACGTCATATACCCTACTTAGTACTTACTTTATTTCTCTTGAGTTTAGCGAGCGAACAGCGCCTAATGGCATATGCCGATCCTGGCTCGGGCGCAATGTTTGTTCAGATTATTCTGGCCGGAATTGTCGGAGGACTATTCCGAATTCGCAGTTTTTGGAATCGTTTCCGCCGGCGTAAAGGGGAACAAGTCGACGCCTGACACTGTATTGCTCCGTCGCGAGCGATCCTTTCGCGATCCCTCTGGCTTCGTTTTTCGTGCAGAACAACGAGTGCTACGGGCGGTGGAGCCCTCCGCCTTCGATATTCTCCAGCAGTTTCTAGAATCCGTCCCCGGAAGACAGGCCCTTGATGCCGGCCAGGTGGTTTCCACCTGGTTCCCCGAACCTGGCGAGTTCGCCTCCGAGCTTCCAGATTATTATCGAATGGCCGAGCACGAACCGGTTCCATTCGCGAGTTTTCCCGCCGAGTGGCCTCCGGAAATGCTGGCCGCCGCAGGTTATCTCACGCTCGATCTGGCGGCGCAACTGCTGCCTCATGGCTGGCGGCTGAAGGACGCGACTCCTTATAACGTCCTTTTTCGCGGACCATCGCCCGTATTTGTCGATGTACTATCGTTCGAACGCGGCGACCCTCACGACGCGCTGTGGCCCGCCTACGCGCAGTTCGTCCGAACCTTCCTGCTTCCTCTTCTCTCGCGTCGCTCGCTCGCGGAGATATGGCTCTCCGCCCGCGACGGTCTCGAACCGGAGCAGGTGTATCCATCTCTTTCCTGGAAGCGCCGGCTCACCTCCCCGGGCCTGACGCTCGTCTCCCTCCCTCGTTGGTTCTCCAGCCGGGCTGAATCGGATACCACTCTCTATCGCCCGCGCCCGACCGATCCCGCCCGCGCGTCCTTCACGCTTGCTTCCATGTTCCGCACGCTGCGCCGCCAGCTCGATCGTGTTTCGTCTCCTCGCGGCGATTCTCACTGGTCGAAATACCTCGATACGCAGACCCATTACACGCCCCAGCAATTCGCGGCCAAGGAATCTTTCGTATCCTCTGTCTTTCGCGAATTTTTTCCGCGCCGCGTGCTCGATGTGGGAGCGAATACGGGCCATTTCAGCGAACTGGCCGCTCGCGCGGGTTCAAGCGTTGTCGCCATCGATTCCGACGCCGGTTCCGTCGGACGGGTTTGGCGCAGAGCCTCGCAAAACAGCCTCGACGTTCTGCCCCTGGTCGTCGATCTGTGCCGCCCCACCCCCGCGCTGGGCTGGCGCAATGGCGAATCCGCGTCGTTTCTCGACCGCGCGCGCCGCGGCTTCGATATGGTGATGATGCTCGCCGTCGTTCACCACATGCTGGTCACCGAGCGCGTGCCTCTCGAAGAAATTCTCGACCTGATCGCCGGGCTGACGACCAGTCTGCTGCTGATCGAGTTCGTCGAGCCGTCCGACCCCATGTTTCGCCGCCTGGCGCGCGGCCGCGACCCACTCTACGCGCATCTCACCATATCGTACTTTGAATCGGTATGCGCGCATCGTTTTCAGATTCTCCGTAAACAGGCGATCGCGGAATCCAGCCGCACCCTCTACCTGCTGCGGAGAAACAATTGAAGAAGAATTTCCTCCAGGACGCCCTGGCCGCGTTGTCTCTGGCTAACTTGAGCCTGCTCGGAACCTGGGACGCCCTGCTCACCACCTCTTCCGCTCAAACCTTCTTTCTCCCGCAGGCCCCGCCTCCCTCGCAGTATGCCGCCGCCATGGCGAACGTTTTTCTCATCGGCATTGTCTTTTTCGTCGTCATTCGCATCGCGCGCCTGGCCGGCGACCGCTACGGCGCCCTGGTTTCCGCCCCGATTCTGTTGCTCATCACTCTGCCCGCCGCCAAAGCCCTGGTGCGGATTCTGGCCATCTACTTTTCCAGCCTTGGCCTCAAAGGATCGGCTGCGGTCGTCGCGCTGCTATACCTCGCGGTCGTTCTCTTTGCGCGAAAGAAGATGTTCGCGGCCGGCCTCGGTGTGCTTGCCACCCTCTCACCCCTGATCGCGACCGAGGCGGTTCTCTCCATCTCCCGATGCCGCGCCGCCCGCCCGGCGGCATACGCCAACGGCGTCCTCGCACCCCTGACGCGGTTTGCCGCGCACCCGCGCATCGTGTGGATCGTCTTCGACGAGCTTGACTACCGCCTCACATTTCCCGGCCGCCCGGCGGGCCTCGACCTTCCTGAATTCGACCGCCTCCGCGCGGAATCGATTTTCGCCGAAAACGCGTTGCCCCCAGGGGACGATACGCTTCACTCGATAAATTCGATGCTGACCGGCACCAGGCTCACATCGATTTTGCCCGTGGATCCCTCTCACGCAACCGCGGACGGGGTTCCCTTGACCTCTCGTCCTACCGTTTTTTCCACCATCCATGGCATGGGCGGAAACGTGGCCGTCGTCGGATGGCATCTCCCTTATTGCCGCTTGTTCTCCGCCGACCTCGCCGCCTGTTCCTGGCACGACCTCGAAAACAAGCTCAGCGACACCAGCGGAACTTTCGCCGAAAGTCTCGTCCTGCAGCAACGATCGCTGTTCGACTTTGGATACACGTCCCTCTTACCGCAATCCCTGCGCGCCCGCCACCGTATCGCGGTGATCCATGCCATGACGGAGGAATCGCGCCGTGACGCCGCCGATCCGTCCTTCGACTTCGTCTTCCTGCACATGCCCGCGCCTCACCAGCCCCATTATTACGACCGCGCCACCCGCACCTTCACCAAACGCAACGCCGGCGTGGAGAGCTATCCCGATAGCCTTGCCCTCGCCGACCTGATGCTCGGCGAGATTCGTGACTCGATGACCCGCGCCGGCCTCTGGGACACGACCACCGTGCTGGTCACCTCCGATCATCGCAACCGCAACGCGATCGACTTCGACGGCAAGACCGATTGGCGCGTCCCCTATCTTTTGAAGTTGGCCGGAACCTCAGCCCACGCCGCCTACACCGCGCCTCTCCAAACGATCGTCACCAAAGCGCTGCTCGAAGCGGTCTTCGATTGTCAGGTCGAAACCCCCGCGCAGGCCATCCAGTGGCTCAAATCGCATCCCTTCTAATGTGACGCTATGTCGTACTTCCGGTGATGTACTCACGGAACCGCGACCGTCAGGCAGGGGACAGGCGCGGAACTTACTACTCGTGCGCCGGCAGCACCCAGGAAAATAAAATTCCCCCCGCGCTGGTCACCACATACTGCCTTCCGTCCAGTTCATACGTGATCGGCGAACTCTGCATCGGCGACCCTCCGCCGGCATGCCACAGCGTCTTGCCATCGGCGGTCCTTAACGCCAGCACGTTGCCCTGCGCGTCGCCCGTGAAAATCAGCCCCGAATCCGTCGTCAGCACTCCCGCGCCCGCTCCGTTCGGCCCCAGCTCATGCGACCAGCGAATCTGCCCCGTCTGATAGTCGATCGCCTCGAGCACCGCTTTCCCCCACACCCCGTAATCCGCCCCCGCCCAGCCAAAACTTCCGTCGGCGGGCTTGGCGAAATAGATGCCATAGCTCGGATGCGCGTCGACGATGAACAACCCCGTTTTCGCGTCGAAGCTGGGCGACCGGTAATTGGTCAGCCCTCCTTCATCCGGCGCGATCAGCCGCCCGTCCGGCGCCGGTTCTTTCGCCGGATTTGGAATCGGCTGCCCCTTCTTGTCCACTCCCATGCTCCAGTTCACCGGACCGAAAGTCGTCGTCAGCAGACTCTCGCCCGTAGTCCGGTCGAGCACGAAAAAATACCCGTTGCGCGACGTCTGCATCAGCATTTTTCGCGGCGTGCCGTTAAAATCCGCATCCACCAGCACCGGCGTCTCCACCGCGTCCCAATCGTGCGTATCGTGCGGTGACGGCTGGAAGGACCACTTGAGTTTCCCATTGTCCGGATCGAGCGCGACAATACTACAGCTATACAGATCGTCGCCCGGCCGCGCTTTGCCGTTCAGCACGGGCGTCGGATTCCCCGTGCCCCAATAAATCAGGTTGAGCGCCGGATCGTACGTCCCCGTCATCCAGGTCATCCCGCCGGTGGTGGCGTCGGGCGTCCCCGCCGGTGGCGTGCTCTCCCATTTCCACTGCGTCTTGCCCGTCTCCGGGTCGATCGATTTCAGAAACCCCGTCAGGTTGTCGAAATCCCCCGAAACGCCCACCAGCACGTGATTGCGCACAATCAGCGGCGACATCGTCGTCCAGTAGCCTTTTGCAGAATCCGCGACGACGACGTCCCACCGCACCTTGCCGTCCGAGGCGTTCAGGCAGATCAGATGCGCATCAGGCGTCATGAAATACAGCCAGTCCTTGTACATCGAGACGCCCCGCGACCCAATGTGGAACCCCTTGTTCGGCGGATACGCATAGTGCCACAACTGATGACCGGACCGCGCATCGACCGCCCACACATTATCCGTAACGGTGATATACAGGACCCCATCCACCAGCAGCGGCGAGCACTTTATCTGCTGCTGCTGACCGCTCTGGAAGGCCCACGCCAGGCCCAGTTGGCCGACGTTCTGCTGATTGATCTGGGTCAGCCGGCTATGCCTCTGGCCGGAATAATCGCCGTGATACGCCGGCCAGCTATCGGCCGGAGGATTCAGCAAAATGCCCGGATCCACGCCCTGCGCTGACACAAAACCAGCGAACAGCATCGAAATAAGAAGTCGTGTCATAGGATTTCTACTTGAGCGTTTGCAGATACGCCATCAGGTTATGAATATCGTCGTCGGTATACTTCGCCAGCAGATCGGCATGCGCCTCGGCCGGCGCGTCAATCGAGAATTTCACCTTGCCGACCGGCCAGGACCGGTAATGACGTTCGCTGTCGCGCAGCCCGATGGTGAACTCATCGTGATACGCCAGCTCTCCCGTGATGCTCTCGCCCGACGGCAGCGTCACCGTGACCTTCCCCTTGGCGCCCCTCGGATAAAGCATCCGCTGTTCCAGTTTCAGCCCCTCGAACCGCTTCGCCACGCCCGCCAGGTCCCCGGTCGGGGAGTGGCACGTCGCGCACTTCCCCGCCCCGTTGAAGTACGCCTTCCCGGCGTCGACATTCCCCGTTTGCAGATCCGCCACCTCGACGCCGCGCCGCTTGCCGACCTGCGCCTCGGCCTTCGTTTTCTGGTCGTGAATGAACGCAACCACCGCAGCCATATCCGGGCCGGACAGAGTGAACCGCGGCATCCCTTTTTCCGGCCGGCCTTCGCGGATCACCGGCGCAATCTTGTCGCCTCCCGTATCCGCCGCTACCAGCTTAGACCGCGTCAGATCCGGCCCCTCCTCGCCTCCCGCCGCGTCGCGCCCATGACAAAACGCGCACTGCTGTAAAAACACCGCACCGCCCTGTTCCGCCGGCGCTTGCCCCGCCGCGAACGCCGCCGCTCCCAGCATGATCAGCCACTTTCGCATAAACACAGAGGTTATCATGTCTCAGAGCGAGCCCTGTTTATGATGGTCTAAGGGACTAGTGGCGCGAGCTTCAGCTTGCAGCGTCGGCTTCAGCCGACGTTCTTTGTTCTCGCATCATAGCAGGGCGCGCCCGGGCCCAAGCCGGAAGACCAATCTAAGGGAGGCTCGTAGCGCCTGATTCGTGAAATAATCGTTGCACTCCGCCCGGTCTGATTCTATAATCCTCGAATGCTGACAAAACGCTTTCTCATCCCCGTAGTCGCTTCCCTCGTGCTGATCGGAGGCGTCGCGATCGCCGAACAACCGGCCACCAACGTTTCCAAGGGACGCCACCCTAATCTCTCCGCCGCCCAACGGTTGAGCCTCCAGGCATACGAGAAAATCACGGCTGCCCAGGAAGCCAACGAATTTGACATGCAGGGCCACGCCGCGAAGGCGAAGCAGCTGCTGGAGCAGGTCAACAACGAGTTGAAGCAAGCAGCCGGCGCAGCCAACAAGAATAAAGGCAAATAATCACGCCGATTTCGCCGCAGCCGTCGTCTGCCTGGCGATCAGCTTCGTGCCGACCCGATACTCGCGCCCGGCGCGCGACGGGTCCGCCATCATCGTCCACAGCGCCTGAAATGCCACGCGTCCGATCTCGACGCGGGGCACCGACACGGTGGTCAAGGCAGGCTGCGTGTATTCGGCGAACAGAATATCGTCAAATCCCACCACAGATAAATCCTCCGGCACGCGCAGACCGCCGTCGTAGGCGCGATGCAGCACGCCGATCGCGGTTAAATCGTTCCCGGCCACAATCGCCGTCGCCTTCGACCGCCCCAGGAGCTTCGCGCACGCGTAATAGCCTCCCTTCACCGTGAAGTCCGCGTCGATGGTCGCCGGCGCTTCCAGGCCCATCTGCCCCGCCTGTTCCAGAAACGCGTTTTTCCTCCGCTGCGCCGAGTGCAGATGCAAAGGCCCCCCGATATAAGCGATCCTCCGGTGCCCCAGCTTCGTCAGATGCTCCAGCGCCTCGCCGATCCCGTGCTCATAATCCAGCACGATATTGCTGATGGAAGAATCCACCCGCCCCAGGTCCAGATACACCGCCGCGACGCGATGCTCGGCCAGCATGTTCACCACCGCCGGATCGATCTGCGACGTCAGCACCGCCACGCCCGGCACTTGCAGCCCCATCAGCCTCTTTACCGAATTGAGTGTCCGCTGCGCGTCGTAATTCGTGTTCAGCACCAGCGCGTCCATGTTGTTCAGCAGCGCCTGCTCCTGAAACGCCGCCGTCACCTCGGGGAAAAACGGATTGCGGATGTCGGAAATAATCAGCCCCAGCAGGCTGCTGCGCCCGCGCGCCAGGTCGCGTCCGGCCTGGTTCTGCGAGTAACCCAGCGCCTGAATCGCGTCCAGCACCCGCTGCCTGGTTTCCGGCCGCGACCCCCTGGTTCCGTTCAGAACGTGCGACACAGTGGCCGTAGAGACTCCCGCCCTGGCCGCCACATCCCGGATGCTCACGTTCGGCACGACCACAGTGTAAGCGTTTGATGTAAAGGATGCAATCCGCTTCATGAAAATAAGGCCCGCGTGATTTAAACGTTTACACCTCCTCTTGTAGGGCGGCCAATCATTGGCTGCAGCCTTCTAAACGCGGCCTTCGCTACCGTAATCTATAAGGATGAAGTTCCTTCTCGTTTTCCTCACCGCCTCCCTCTTCGCCCAATCCGCCGAAGAAGCGCAAGTCCGCGAAACCGTCCGCAAATACGTCGACGCCCGCGACCACCCGGACCCGCGCGTCCTCGAATCTCTCTTCACCTCGGACGCCGACCAGCTCGTTTCGTCCGGAGTGTGGCGCAAAGGCCGCGAAGAGGTCGTCCGCGGCACCATCGCCAGCTCGCAAAACGAAACCGGCAAGCGCACCATCACCGTGGAATCCGTCCGCTTCCTCTCGCCCGCCGTAGCCCTGGCCGACGGCCGCTACGAAATCGGCGACCGCAAAATGTGGACCAGCATCCTCCTCACCCGCGATAAATCCGCCTGGCATATCGCCGCCATCCGCAACATGCTCCCCGCGAAGTAGGGCGTGGGGCATATTTTCCACACACCTTTCCCCTCCACGGCCGTATTCCTCTTATATGCGAACTCTCTTCGCCGACCTTCGCTATGGCCTCCGCCTCCTCCGCCAATCTCCCTCCTTCGCCGCCATCGCGATCCTCGCGCTCGCCCTCGGCATCGGAGCCAACACCGCTATCTTCTCCACGCTCGACGCCGTCGTCCTCCGCCCGCTCCCTTATCAAGATCCCGACCGCGTCGTCATGGTGTTCGAAGACTCCAGCCACATCGGATTCCCCCACAATACCCCCGCCCCAGCCAACTTCTTAGACTGGAAAGCACAGAATCACGTCTTCACGGACATGGCCGCCACCCGCGGCCGCGGCATGAGCGTTACCGAGGACGGCACACCCGAACAGCTCAAAGGCCTCGCCGTCACCGCGAACTTTTTCTCCGTGCTCGGCGTCGCTCCGCTGATCGGGCGCACCTTTTCCGCGGAGGAGGATCGCAACGGCGCGCAGGTCGTGGTCATCAGCTATAGCCTCTGGCAGCGCCGCTATCTCGGCGATTCCGCGCGCATTAATCAGCCCATCCTGTTGAACGGAACTAAGTACACGGTTCTCGGCGTCATGCCCCGCGACTTCGTCTTTCGGGATCATGAGCGCGATTTCTGGACGCCGATCCACTTCACGCCCGCCGACCAGTCCGTGCGCGGCTCGCATTTCTTAAGCGTCGTCGCCCGCCTCAAGCCCGATGCCACACTCGACCGCGCCCGCCAGGAGATGACGGCCATCGCCAAACGGCTTGAAGAGCAGTATCCCAACAGCAACTATCGCGTCGGCGCAGCCGTAGTCCCCATCAAGGACGATCTGCTCCACAATACCCGTCTCGAACTTCTCATCCTCATGGCCGCCGCGGGCTGCGTCCTGCTGATCGCCTGCGCCAACCTCGCCAGCCTTCTGCTGGCCCGCGCCGTCGTCCGAAAACGCGAAATGGCTGTGCGCGCCGCATTGGGCGCGGGCCGTGGCCGCCTGGTCCGCCAGATGATCACCGAAGCGGCGCTGCTCTCGCTCGCCGGAGGAGCGCTCGGGCTTCTGTTCGCGCAAGCAGGCATGAGGGTCCTCGCCCACCTGGTCCCCACGGGACTTCCATCCACCGCCCGGCCCTCGATCGACGCGCGCCTCCTTCTGTTCACCCTCGCGATCTCTATTCTCACCGGTCTGATCTTCAGCCTCATCCCCGCCATCCAGGCCGCCCGGGCTTCCGTTAACGACGCGCTGAAGCAAGGCGGACGCTCCGGCGCGGACACCCGCGGCCGCAACACCCGCGACACCCTGGTCGTCCTTGAAGTCGCCGCCGCCCTCGTGCTGCTTGCCGGCGCAGGCCTCATGATCCAGACCATGGCCCGGCTCCGCAGCATCGATCTGGGCTTCCGCCCCGACCATCTGCTGACCATGCGCACTGTGCTGGGACCGAAAGGAAAGGATCCGGTGAAGGTCGCCGACTATGTGAATCGCGTTCTGGAGCAAGTCCGCGCACTTCCCGGCGTGCAGAGCGCCGCTTTCGGTTCCACGCTTCCCTTCGAGAGCATCGGCAATACCTCCGGCTACCGCATCGAGGGCCTCACCGTGGATCGAAACTTTTCCCCCGACGCGCTGTTTCGCGTCGGCTCCTCCGATTACCTTCAAACACTGGGAGTCAACGTGCTGGAAGGCCGCCTGCTCCAGGCGTCGGATATCAGCGAGAAGGCGCCCGTCGTGGTCATCAATGAGACCTTCGCCCATCACTACTGGCCAAAGGAGAGCGCGGTGGGCCGTCGGATCAGCATCAATAATTCGCAGACGCTCTGGCGCACCATCGTCGGCGTCGTCGCCGACGTGCATGAGCGCGGCTACGAGCTCGCCATGAAGCCCGGTGTGTACGTGCCCATCACGTCCCTCGATCTCGACTGGAGCCCCGACGCTCTCATCGTTCGCACCAAAGGCGATCCCACCGCGCTGGCGCCCGCCGCCCGCCGCATCGTCGCTTCGGTCGACCCGCAGCAGCCCATCTCCGAGGTCCGCACCATGGACGAAATCGTCGACCTCAACGTCGCCGACCGCCAGCAGCAAATGACGCTCCTCGGAACCTTCGCGGCGCTTGCGCTCGTGCTTGCTTCGATCGGCCTGTACGGTGTGCTTTCCTACTCCGTCACCCAGCGCAGCCGCGAAATCGGACTCCGCATGGCACTCGGCGCCACCGGCTCCAGCGTCATCCGCATGATCGTCGCCCGAGGCCTCGCGCTCACCGCCACCGGACTCGTCATCGGACTCGTCGCCGCCTGGCTCGCGACCCGAACCATGAAAAACATCCTCTACGGCGTCGCAGCCACCGACCCCGTCACCTTCGCCTCCGTGGCCGCGTTGCTCGCTCTCATCGCCTTGATCGCCTGCTGGGCCCCCGCGCGCCGCGCCTCCCGCGTCGACCCCATCACGGTCCTTCGCGAAGAATAGGGAGTAGGGCCTGCGCCGCCGGGTATATCATAACCCCATGCAGCCCACCCGCCGCAATTTCTTCACCGCCTCCGCCGCATTCGCATCCACCGCCGCGCTAGCCGCCGTCCCCCGCGAACCCGGCGTCAAACTCAAGCTGGCCCTCAACGCCTACTCCTTCGACAAGCCCCTCATGGCCCACAACATGACCCTCGACGACGTGATCCACTTCTGCGCCCAGCACCGCGTCGACGCCCTCGACGCCACCGGCTACTATTTCCCCGGCTACCCCAAAGCTCCTCCCGACGAGTATGTCTACAACCTGAAGAAAACCGCCTTCCTCAACGGCGTCCAGTTGAGCGGCACCGGCGTCCGTAACGATTTCGCGGTCGCGGATCCTGCCGCCCGCAAGCGCGACGTGCAGATGGTGAAGGACTGGATCGAAGTCGCCAGCAAGCTCGGCGCACCCGTGCTCCGCGTCTTCTCCGGCAAAGCGCGCCCCGAAGGCTATACCTTCGATCAGGCGTTGAAATGGATGATCGCCGATTTCGAGGAATGCGCCGACTACGGCCAGCACCACGGCGTCATCCTGGGCCTCCAGCAGCACAACGATTTCCTGAAAACCGCCGACGAAACCATCCGCGTCATCGATGCCGTCGATTCCCCCTGGTTCGGCGACATCTTGGACGTCGGCAGCCTCTACGCCAACGACCCCTACGCCGAAATCGAAAAGCTGGTTCCCTACGCTGTCTCCTGGCAGCTCAAGGAAAAGGTCGCCGACCAGAACACGGACCTGAAGCGCATCAAGAACATCATCGACAAAGTCGGCTACCGTGGGGTGCTCCCCTTTGAAGCCCTGGGCTCCGGCGACCCTCGCGAAAGAATCTCCAGCTTCCTCGAAAGGATCCGCGCCGTCTTCGCCCTTTGAGTCATTCGCGCAATGCCTCGCGACTTCGACATCGTCCTCTACGGCGCCACCGGCTTCACCGGACGTCAGACCGTCGCCTACTTCCGCAAGTACGCGCCGGCCGACCTCCGCTGGGCCATCGCCGGCCGCAATAAAGGAAAACTCGAGGCCCTCAACGCCGAAGTTCCTGTCCTCGTCGCCGGCTCCAGCGACCAATCCGAAATCGACGCCGTTGTCTCTCGCACCCGGGTCCTTCTCACCACCGCCGGACCTTTCGCCCTTTACGGCACCGGCCTGGTCGACGCCTGCGTCCGTTTCGGCACGCACTATGCCGACATCACCGGCGAAACCCAGTGGGTCCGCATGCTGATCGACCGCTATCACGAGAAGGCCGAGGCCGACGGCACGCGCATCATCCCTTTCTGCGGCTTCGATTCCATCCCTTCCGACCTCGGCGCCATGCTCCTCTTCCAAACCCTCGGCCCCGATACCAGCGAAGTGAAGGCGTTCTTCCAACTGCGCGGAGGACTCAACGGCGGCACGCTCGCCTCCGCCATCAATATGTACGAAACCGGAGCCGATACCGCCGCCGGCGATCCATTTCTGCTGAGCCCGTCCATCACTCGCCCGCCCCGGGAACTCGAACGCGACACCACGCGCTCCTTCTACGACCCCGACCTGAAGGCCTCCGTCGCGCCTTTCGTCATGAGCCGCATCAACACCCGCGTCGTGCGCCGCAGTTGCTCCCTCCTCGGCGTCGACTTCGCCTATCAGGAATACATGAAGCTGGGCGACCCCGCCTCGGCCTTCGTCGCCGCCTCGCTCGGTTCGCTCTTTGAACACTCCATGCACTACTCCCCCGTCCGCAGCTTCCTTCGCGCGGTCGCCCCCAAGCCCGGCGAAGGCCCGTCGGAGCAGACCATGGACAACGGCTGGTTCCGCTGCGAGCTGTTCGGCAAAACCACTGGAGGCCGCACCGCGCAGGGCATGATCGCGCGACAAAGGCGATCCCGGCAACCGCGTCACCGTAAAGTGCCTGTGCGAATCGGCCATGGCCCTGGCGCTCGATGAACTCCCCAACCGCGCCGGCGTCCTCACCCCCTCCACCGGCCTCGGCGACGCCCTGGTCACCCGCCTCCGCGCCCGAGGCATGACCCTGCACTGAACCGCCATGGGTGAGCATGCGGACAGACGTGAAAGTCCCGTAAGGCTCTACCCATTCACCTTCCCCTCCAGCTCCGCCCACCTCTCATACAACTCATCCACCGCCGACTGCCTCTTCTCCAATTCCTTCATCGCCGCTACCAGCTCTTTGCCGCCCGCCGACGCCGCCTGCTGCACCGCCTCGTGCTGAGCCTCCAGAGCCACCTCCGCCTCCGCCACCCGATGCTCGATCGTCTCGTAATCCCGAGCATCGATATACGACAGCTTCTTCTTCGCCGCCGCCGCCCTCGGCGCGGGAGCGTTCGACTCCTTCACAGGCTTCTTCGCCGCCTGCCACTCGTTCCACTGCGAATAATCCGCGAACCGCTCCGCCCCTCCCTTCCCGTCGAGCCCCAGCACCACCGTCGCCACCCGATCCAGCAAATACCGGTCGTGCGTGACCAACACCAAAGCCCCGTGGAAGTCTAACAGGCTTTCTTCCAGAATCTCCAGCGTCGGAATATCCAAATCGTTGGTCGGCTCGTCGAGAAGCAATAAATCCGCTGGCGCCAGCATCAACTTCGCAATCAGCACGCGAGCCCGCTCGCCTCCCGAAAGCCTCCTCACCGGCTGGTTCAACTGCTCGCTCGTAAACAGGAACTTCGCCGCCCACGACGCCACGTGCGTCACGCGGTCGCGATAAATTACGGAATCGCTATCGGGCGCCAACGCCCTCCGCAGCGTCAGACTGTCATCGATCTGGCGAATCTGATCGAACGAGACGATTCGCAGATTGTCGGCCTTCTGAATCTCCCCGCGCATCGGCCGAATCTCGCCCTTCAGCAACCGCAGCAACGTCGTCTTCCCGCTGCCGTTCGCCCCCACCAGGCCGACGCGCATCCGCGCCGTAATCGTAAAACTCGTGTTCTCGAACAACACGGAGCCGTCGAACCCGGTCGTATATCCATGTGTCACGCCCTCCAGATGCACCAGCCTCTTCGTCTTCCGGTCCGTCGCCGAAAAGTCGATGTCGGTCAGCTCCACACGCGTCCGGATCTTCAGATCTTTCAGCTCGCCGATCATCTCCTGCGCTTTGTCGATGCGGGCCTTCGACTTGGTCGCCCGCGCCTTGGGCCCGCGCCGTAGCCACTCCATTTCGGTCTTCACGCGATTCTCCAGTGCGTCCTGGTGCTTCGCCTGGGCATGCAGAAACTCGCCTTTTTTCTCCAAAAACGCGCTGTAATTCCCGGTCACGTAAAACGTCCCGTTGGGAAATGCCGGATTCAACTCCACCATCGCGGTCGCCACGTTTTCCAGAAAATAGCGGTCGTGGCTCACCACCACCGACGCGAACGGGGCGTTATTCAGCAGATCTTCCAGCCAGGCTATTCCAGCCAGGTCCAGATGATTGGTCGGCTCGTCGAGCATCACGATATCGGGCGACTGCACCAGCGCCTCGGCCACCGCCAGGCGCTTGCGCCACCCTCCCGATAAGCTCGACGCGTCCTGGTCGAAGTTTTCAAACCCCGCGCGGCCTAGCGTCTCCGCCTCGCGCGCCAACTTCTCCTCCTCGGCGACCTTGGCCTCGGCCATCGCCCGATGAACCACCTGCCGCACGGTATGCCCTGAGGGAAACTGAGAATCCTGCGTGACATAGGCCAGTCGCGTGCCTTTCCGCAGCGCGACGTTCCCTGTATCCGGCTCCCTCAGCCCGGTGAGAATTTCCAGCAGCGTCGACTTCCCCGCCCCATTCGGACCGATCAGCCCGAGCCTGTCCCCTTCGGAGATATTCAGTGTGATGTTTTCAAAAAGAGGCGACGTCCCGAAGGTCTTCGAGATCCCCGAGACGTTGATCAGCGTCATCTATTGCACTGCAACGGTGGCGCCGGTCTGGCTGGGAGTGCCGTTTATCGAAACCACGATCGGCAGAGCGCTCCCTGAAACCCCAGTGGGCACCTGGACATTGAGCTGCACCACCCCGGTTACGTAGCCGGGAGCCGCGCCGGCAAACACAACCGAAGCCGGCTTGCCGCCGATGGTCGCAGTCACGAACGGTTGAGCCAAAAGCGGTAACAGACTGGTTGTGGGGCTCACTTCGCCGTCGAAACTGGCTGGATTGGTCTGGCCGCCGCCGGTCGCGTAGACCGAAATATAATCGCCCTGCGCCGCCGGAGTAGCCGGGGTGTTGTACGAATAGTTCTGATTTAAAATAGACGCCTGCCCGCTGCCGGTGGAATTATTCGTGAAAATGCCGATCGACGTCGCGCCCACCGGTTGAACGATCGCAGCCGAAGCGGCTCCCTGATAAATCACCACAATGCTGACGGAATTGCTGCTGGCGACTTCGTAGGGCACGATGACGTTGACTTGCGTCGACGAAACGTAGAGCAGGGTTCCCGAGTATCCGTTGAAGGTCACCTGCACGCCGCCCAGCGAGGGGCTGGTGAGCGTGCTCACGCTAAACAACAGAGGGTTGCCCGGTCCGAGGCCGGAGCCCTTGATGGAAATGATTTCGCCCGGCGCAAGCTGGCTGCCCACGCCGCTGGCAGCGTTGCTGATGATGAACGGCTGCGGCGTGGTGCTGGCCGACACGAACACCGTCACGCTGACCGTGAGGGAAGCAATGCCGGGGGATGTCAGCGTAAACGAACCCATATAGGAACCCGGCGCGAGATTCTGTGGGCTAACCGAGACGACCAGGGTTCCCGGAGTGGTGCCCGCGGAAGGAGCAACCGCCAGCCAGCTATCGCTAATCGACGCGACAGTATAGGCCAGCGAACCGGTTGCCGGGTTCGAGATGTTGATTGACTCCGACGGGGGCGCGGAGCCACCGGACTGGTAACTGAACGAAAGCGAAGAAGGCGATGGCACCAGCGCCGGGGCGGGCGGCGAGATGGTCAGGCTGACGAAGATCGTGATCGACGGGATGGAAGAATTGGAGAAGGAAATCGCGATCTGGCTGGAATAAACGCCCTGCTGTAGTGTATTCGTCGCGATATTCAAGGTGAGCGTCGCGGGCGTGGTGGGGGTGAGCGAACCGTTCGGCGGGGTCACCAGCAGCCATGCCTGAACGTTCTGCTGCGGCGTCACCACGGTCACAAAGCTCGAACTGCTGGCGCCGGACAGCGTGATGGTCTGCGAGGCAGGCAGCGCTCCGCCTTGCGGCTGGTTGAACCCAATGGTGCCCGCCGGCGTCACGGTCACCGAGCTGCGGGAGGTAAGGTTGAGCGTGATGGGAATCGATAGCTGGTTATTCAAAAGTCCGGGGGAATTGATTTGAATGGAGCCCTGGTAGGTTCCGATCGACAGCACCGTGCCTGGGGTTACCTGGACGTCGATGTTGAACGTCCCTCCGCCGCCCGGAACCGTGCCATTGGAAGGCGAGATCGCCAGCCAGCCGATCCCGGCGGTCACCTGCGCGGTGAATGCGATGGGATTGCTGTCGGTGCTCGAAAGGGTCAGGTTGAATTGCACCGGAGCGCCGCCCTGCTGGAGCGTGACCGAGGACAGCGCGTTGGGGACGACGACGTTCAGCAGCGAACTGGTACTGATGAATAAAACCACGCCGACCAGCGTCGTGGTGGTGCCGTTGGACACCGTGTTCGAAACAATGGAGACGTTTCCGCTACAGGTTCCAGCGGCGAGCGCGTTGGAGGGGTTCACCACGTTGATGGTGAGCGTGGCGGGCGTGGTACTGCTGGTCACCGTCGCCTGCAACCAGCCCGCGGGACAGTTGATGGTAGGGGCGGTGTTGATGCTGAACGAAAAAGGCAGAGCAATGCCCGAGCTGACGATCTGCGACGTCTTCGGCGCCGGCAGAGCCTGGCCGATCTCATAACCGAAGGAAAGTTGCGAGGGCGACGCGCTGAGAAACGAGGTCGTGTTCCCGTTGCCGGTGACGGTAAGCGATACCGCGATGGTGACCGCGCCCGTCCCGCTGGTCGGCTGCAGAGTAATGGTTCCGGTGTAGGACCCGCTGGCCAAAGAGATCGACTGGATTTGCACGGTGAGTACATCGGGGGCGCTGCCGCCAGTGCCATTGAATGCTCCTGTGGACGCAAATATCCATGTCGAATCGGTCGAAATTATGTAGTTTCCGGTACCACCGACGTTGACCATTTGGGTGGCAGGATTGGGGTTCCCGCCTTGCGGCGCGGTAAAGATAAGGCGTACTAGGACTGACCGTGAGGGTCTTTGCGCGTGCACCGTGTCAAAACTACCCAATGCGAAAAAGCACGCGAGCAGACCGAACGTCGTAAACCGAACAGGCGCCAAGGGAAACAGGGTTAGCATCACTCCTATTGAAGCACTTTGGAGGCCAAGGTCATAATAAAGATGGCAACATATGGGATTCGGCCTCTGGATCGACCCCGAAAACGT
>CAWJHI010000078.1:0-17245 GCA_963842485.1 Terriglobia bacterium
CTACGTATCGCGAAGAAACCCGACGGCCAGCGTTTGCCGGGATATCACGACTCGCAACTCGAGTCGCTTCGATTCGACTTGCTCTCGCCTGCGCCGGTTTATCGCGACATGGAGATCGCGCGAATTACCGGCCAGCTCGAGATGGATATTCAGGAAATGGGGCCCAGCGACCCGTACCTGAGAATCGTCCTCGGGGGAAACAGTCCTCACGACGTGGCGCTCGCGCTGGTGAATGGAACCAAGCTGGACGATCCCGCGGCTAGACGCAAGCTGATCGAAGGGGGCGAGCCAGCAGTCGCGGCGTCCACCGATTCGATGATCGTGATGGCGCGCAAGCTCGATCTCATGCGTCGCGATTATGTGAAATGGATGGAGGATAACGTGGAAAGCATCGAGCAGCGCTACGGCGAACAGTTGGGGCGCGCGCGGTTCACGGTCTACGGCAAGAGCACCTATCCCGACGCGACCTTCACACTGCGTCTGTCCTACGGCCAGGTGAAAGGTTATCCAATGAACGGCACCAAAGCGCCGCCGCAGACCACCTATTATGGCCTGTTCGACCGCGCCGCCGGCTTCGACTATGCGCCGCCGTTCAACCTGCCCTCGCGCTATCAGGAGGACCGGGCGAAACTCGACCTGTCTACACCGCTGAATTTCGTCACGACCAATGACATTGTAGGAGGAAACTCCGGGTCGCCCGTGGTCAATCGCGCCGGCGAGATCGTGGGTTTGATTTTCGACGGCAACATCGAATCGCTGGTGGGCGATTACGTGTATGAGGGAGAGACGAACCGTGCGGTCGCCGTTCACACGGCGGGGATGACGGAGGCTCTGCGCAAGTTATACGGTGTAGACAGCTTGCTGAACGAGCTTGTGGGTCGGTAAGAATCGCGCATAGCAAACACCCGCATTCCACTATCGACGCACACCGTGATCTATCTCGGAGTGAACGAAGGCTTTGCGAACCAACACCGTTCCTTCGGGATCGCGCGTTCTCTATCTTCTAGCGAACGATGTTCGGGTTTTTCGCAGGCGCCGCTTTTGGCTTCCACTTCGACACCGCGATCTCCATCCTGGTGACGTCCTCCGGCGTGAGCTTCGACAGCATTTGGTTCCGCAATCGCTCCGAGTCCCGTCGATCCTGCTTGGTGGCGAGCGTGAGCCAGAAATACGCCTTAAGGTTATCCTGCCCGACGCCTTTGCCGTCGCTGTAAAGGACCCCGAGCCGAGCCTGCGCGGGCACGAAACCCTGCTCGGCGGCCATCGTGTACCACTTCGCGGCCGCGGCATCGTCGCGAGGCGCACCTTTCCCCCGCTCACTCAGCACTCCCAGGCGGAACTGCGCTTCCGCGACTCCTTGCTCGGCCGCCAGCTTGTACCAATACACGGAACGCGTTAAATCTTTGTTGACGCCGTAGCCCTCTTCGTACAGTGCCGCCAGTCCGTTGGCGGCCTCAGAATCGCCGCTATCGGCTGCCATCTGGTAATAGCGCAACGCCTCGGCGTAGTTGGGAGCAACGCCGAACCCCTTTTCGCGCATCTGCCCGACCATGAACTGCGCCTCCGGCTGGCCCTGATCGGCAGCCAGGTGGAACCAACGGAATGCCTGCTCCGGGTCTTTAGCGAAGCCCAAACCTCTCGCGTAGAGCACACCAATGTTGAACTGAGCATTGGCCTCTCCCCGGTCGGCAGCCGGTTTCCATTCGCGATAAGCCGCAGCGTAATCGCCCTTTTCGAAGGCGCGGATCGCAATCCCCGGATCGGCGGCGTATTCCGGCCCGGCCCATGACAGGACCATTAGAACCCCCAAGGCAACCATGAACCCTCCCCCTGCGGCAACCATACTCCTATTGGATGCCGTTGAAAAGGGGGCTCCACATCGATGGGACCTTTCCTCTCCAAGTACCGGTGTGTTGCGACGGGCTTATTACCTTTCATTACGTCGCCCCCGGCGCATTTTGTGGTAAATAGAGAGTGGAGGGTTTCTGCGATGAAAAAGGTGGTGTGGTTTGCTTTGAGTCTGGGCTCGGTGGTGTTTTCATTCGCTGCGAGCACAGCGCCGGGCAATCCGACGTTCACGAAGGAAGTATCGCGGATCCTCAATGACCGCTGCGTCGAATGCCACCGGGCGGGTGAGGTCGCGCCCATGGCGTTCACCAGTTATAAAGAGGTACGGCCGTGGGCCAAAGCGATTCGCGATCGCGTAGTTGCGCGGCAAATGCCGGTCTGGCTGGCCGACCCGCACTTTGGCGAGTTCAAGAACGATCGCAGGCTATCACAGGTGGACATCGACACCGTCGCCAACTGGGTGGCCAATGGGGCGCCCGAAGGCGATCCGGGAGACCTGCCCGCGCCGCCGAAGTTCGAGGAGGGATGGCAACTCGGTAAACCCGACATGGTGATCGACATCGGTCAGGATTTCGACGTTCCCGCAAGCGGCGTGGTGCCCTACAAGTACTTCACGGTTCCGAGCAATTTCACTGAAGACAAGTGGATTGAATCGGCGGAGATCCGGCCTGGCAGCCGCTCCGCGGTGCATCACGTGATCGTGTTCATTCAGGAGCCGGGCAAGGGTGTGCAGCTTGGATTAGAGGGTGGATCTGTGCTGGTCGGTTATGCTCCAGGCGAACAGCCGTTGAAGCTGGATCCGGGCACCGCCAAGCTGGTCAAGGCGGGGTCGCTGCTCCGGTTCCAGGTGCATTACACTCCGAACGGTACGGCTTTCAAGGACCGGCCCTACGTCGGACTGCATTTTGCGAAGAATCCAGTGAAATCCCGAGCCTACACAGCGGGTGCGCTGACTTTTAACTTCAAGATTCCGCCCGGTGATCCGAACTATGAGGTGAGATCGAGCTGGACCGCCAAGGAAGACGTGGAATTGGTCGGCCTGATGCCGCACATGCACTTCCGCGGAAAGGATTTCAAGTATACGATCACCTATCCCGATGGCAAGCAGGAAGTGATTCTCAGCGTCCCGAAATACGACTTCAACTGGCAGTTGCAGTACGAGCTGAAAGAGAGAAGAACCCTGCCGAAGGGTACACGAATCGATTGCCTGGCGCATTTCGACAACTCGCCGAACAATCCCGCGAATCCGGATCCGACGAAGGAAGTTCGCTGGGGCGATCAGACTTGGGAAGAGATGATGATCGGCTTTTTCACCTATGTAGTGCCGGTGAAAACGGAGGTCTCGAAAGCCGAATAGCGCTGCTTCACGTGTTGTACACTCAAAGCTGATGCGGCTTTCCGCCGGCGTTGTTCTTTTCCTGACCGCCTGCTGGTGGCTCCCGGCACAATCTTCTGCCAAAAGAGGCGCCGTCGTGAGTCCGAAGACCCCGGTTGATCCAGCCGTTTCGAACCCGGCGCCGCCGCCAGCAAAGCCCGCTTCCGTCTCCGATAAGCTGACTTACGACGTCGAATGGCGGCTGATTCACGCTGGTACCGTGGTGATTGAGGCCCAGAAAACGCATGCCGACCTGCATCTCGATTCGGCGGGAATGGTTTCGTCTCTGTTCAAGATTCACGACGTCTATTCGGTGGACTACGATGAGCCGTTCTGCGCCTCCAGCGCCGTCATGGACTCGCTCGAAGGCAAGCGCCATCATGAAACCAAGGTCACCTATGATCGCTCTCAAAACCGGGCGACCTATCTGGAGCGCGACGTTCTTAGGGATTCGGTGATGCATACCGCCAGCGTGGACATCCCCAACTGCGTGCATGAAGTGATCGGGGCTTTTTTGAAGCTGCGCGGCATGAGCGTCGCGCCAGGACAATCGGCGCAGATCGCGATGAGCGACGGCCGCCGCTCCGCCGCAGTGAAGATCGACGCGCAGGAACTGGAGGCCGTGAAGACTCCCGCCGGCGAATATAAGACGTTGCGCTATGAGGCCAACATGCTCAACGGGGTGATCTATTCGCGGAAAGGCCGCGCGTTCGTCTGGCTCACCGATGACCAGCGGCATTTGCCCGTGCAGATCCGGCTGCGCATGCAGTTTCCGATCGGGACCGTCACGCTGCAACTGGAAAAGGAGGAGCATCCTTGAAGCAAGAAATCCTCGCGCTGGCGCTGTCGGCGGGCATCATGTGCTTCGCGCAGGCGCCTCAGGCACAGATGGCAGCGAAAGATGTCAATCAACTGTGCGTGCGTTCCTCGCAATTGATGGAGGCGGGCGGCGTCGCCGTGCCGGATTTGCAGCACGCCGCGGCTCCCCTGATCGAAAGCGCGCGCCAGGCCTGTATTCAGCTCCAGGCTCGGCCCGGATTCGGACAGTCGACCTACATTCTTCTGATGACTTTGCGCGCCTATCTTTCGCTCGCCGATGCCGTACCGAAGCCGTTTCCCTTTCCCGAAACCGCACGCCAGCAGTTCGCCGAGCTGCGCGACAATTCTGCGCGTCTCGATGCACACTTCCGAGCGTTGCTCGATTCGAAGGATGCGCAGCTTCGCACCTCCGACCGCGACAACCTGGAGCGCTACGCCGATACCAACCGGAAAGTTGCCGCGCCGGACCCCAGGAATCCGCGCGTCGTATTTTTCGGCGACTCCATCACGGACGCTTGGCGCCTTAACGAGTATTTCCCCGATCGCGACTTCATCAATCGTGGCATCAGCGGACAGATTACAGGAGAAATGCTGGGACGGACCAAGGCCGATGTCCTCGATCTTCATCCCGAAGCCGTATTGATTCTGGCGGGCACGAATGACTTGGCGCGGGGGATTCCGCTGACCGCGATCGAAAACAACTATCTGATGATCGCCGACCTCGCATCGGCGTACCGGATCAAGGTGATCTTCGCCTCGGTGCTGCCGGTCAGCGATTATCACAAAAGCGACAACCCGGCCTACGAACGGACCAAAGACCGTCCTCCGGTGTTCATCAGCGCTCTGAACGAGTGGATCGAGCGGCTGTGCACCCAGCGCGGCTACACATATTTGAACTACTACGCCGCGCTGGTCGACAGTGCCGGCCAGCTCAATATGGACGTAAGCGACGACGGCTTGCATCCCAACGCCAAGGGCTACCGGCTGATGGCGCCGCTCGCGCTCGCGGCCATTCAGCAGTCGGTCAAACCGCCGGCGCCGGCCACAGCGCCGAAACCAACCAAGCGGCGTTCTGCATCTAATTAGCCATGCGACGGAGCTGGCAAAGGGTGCGGCGGAACCCTCCATTCAAGAAATCAAGACGCCGCACTCCGTTTTGCCGGCTGATTACAAGGGCGCTGCGAGTGTGTCTTCTTTTCGCCACAGCCGTAGCCATATACGCACAGCGGACATTGACGGCGGATCAACTGGTGGCCTTTGTCCGGTCGTCCATTCAATTGCACCATGACGATCAGAAAGTGGCCGCCTACATCCGCAAAATGAAGCTTTCCGACCGGTTGGAAGAACGAAAGGTGGAAGAGCTGCAAGGAATGGGCGCAGGCCCGCGAACCACAGCCGCTCTGCGCGAGCTGAGCGCGGCGTCGGCCAGCCTGACGGTGACGCCTCCCGCGCCGCCGCCCCCGCCCAGACCGCTGATTCCTCCCCCCGATCCGGTGGAGCAGGCACGCATCTTAAACGACATCATTGAAAACGCGCGTAGCTACTCGAAGAGCCTTCCCGACTACATGTGCGTCCAGGTGACGCGCCGCCACGTCGATCCAAGCGGAACCGAGAACTGGCGCCTGTACGACACGGTGCAGGAACAGGTCAATTACGTCGACGGCAAGGAAAGCTATAAGGTGATGATGGTGAATGGCCAGTCGGTTGCAAACGTGGATCACATGAAGATGGGCGGATCCACGCTTTCGGGCGACTTCGGCACCATCTTCGCCGAGATTTTCGCGCCCGAAACCGCCACCGATTTCGTGTGGGACCACTGGGCGACTCTGCGCGGGCGCCGCATGTACGTGTTTGCATTTCACGTGCCGCAAGCCCGTTCTGGATTTACGATTTTTGCGAGCGAAGCGGGCCGCGTCATCACGGCGGGGTATCATGGACTGCTGTACGCCGATCGCGACTCTAACATGGTGATGCGCTACCTGATGGAATGCGAAGACATTCCGGTCGACTATCCCATCAAGGAAGTGAGGCTGGATGTGAACTACGATTTCATCGCGATCGCCGGCCAGAAATATGTCCTTCCTCTGAAGACCGAGTTGAGGTCTCGCGAACGCAAAGGCTTGACCTGGAATGAGGCCGAGTTTCATCTCTACCGTAAGTTCAGCGCCGACACTACCATCACGTTCGACACACCCGATCCGATTCCGGACGAGAAAACGAAGGAGCAGCCGGCCACCCCGGATGCCAAGGACAGCAAGCCGCCCCCGGTGAAGAAGCAACCGCAATGAAACAACTCTGCCTTCTCCTCACGATCGCCGCGGCGCTTTACGCCCAGCGCAGCATGACCGTGGCGCAGGTCACCGGATTCGTGAAATCGTCTGTCGAGCAGAAACTGGATGACCGCCAGGTTGCCGAGTTCCTCAAGAAAACCAGGCTCACGGAAAAGCTCGACGATCGAACCGTGGAAGAAATGCAGGCGTTGGGCGCCGGCCCCAGAACCGTTGCGGCCCTTCGCGAACTGAGCCAGGCTTCTGCGAGCTTGCCGGTTCCGGCGCCCCCGGCAGTCAAGCCGGCGCCGCATATCTACACCGCGCCAGAGCCCGCCGAACAGGCGCGAATCATCGAAGCAGTGCGCGATTACGCGCTCAATTACACGCGCAGCCTTCCCGATTTCATTTGTACGCAGGTTACCCGGCAGCAGTTCGATGCTTCAGGCACGGGCGACCACTACCAGTCCGGGAATAAGTTTCAGGAGCAGCTCTCTTATTTCGAGCACCATGAGCAGTACCGCGTGGTCATGATCAACGGGCAGATGTCCAACAAGGACCACGACAAACTGGAGGGCGCGATTTCCTCCGGCGAGTTCGGGAGCATGCTGTACGAGATTTTCGCTCCGGAAACCGAAACCGATTTTCAGTACGCGCGCGCAGGCAAGTTCGACGGCCGCCTGATGCACGTGTTGAGCTACCGCGTGCAACAGCCGCGATCCCACTACAGCATCGAGGAGCGGAACTCGGGCAAAAAAATCATCGCCGGCTATCACGGCCAGATTTGGGCGAACCAGGACACCAACGCGGTGATGCACCTGACCCTCGAGTGCGACGAAATCCCCGCCGATTTTCCCATCAAGGATGTGAAGCTCGACATGTCGTACGACATCATCAAGATCTCCGGCCAGGAGTTCGTTCTGCCGCTAAAATGGGATATGAAGTCGCGTGAGGGAAAATATCTGTCGTGGAATACGGCCGAGCTCACCCTGTACCGCAAGTACACCGCCGATGCGACCATCACGTTTGACTCGGCCGATCCGGTTCCAGACTCGAAAACCACGGAGGAGCCCGTGAAACCTCCGGTGAAGAAGAAGCAATGAGAAGGATTAGAAATTTCGTGATTACCGCGCTCGCAATTGGCGCGGCCGCGGTGGGGCAAAGAGAGGTCCAGACCGGACCGAATCCGCCCGACGAGCCATCGCAAAAGAAGATCATCGAGGATACCATCGCCAAGGCGCGCGCGTACGAGAAAGAGCTACCCGATTTCGTCTGCTCCCAGGTCACCATCCGCAACGAAGATCCGAAGGGCACGAATCAGTGGAAGATGCTGGGGTCCACGAACGAAGAACTCACGTTTCTGCATGGGAAAGAAGAGTACCGGACCGTGGCTGTGAACGGCAAAAAGGTGAGCTCGGAGTCGAATCGCGCAGCCGCCGTGCTGACCGCCAACGATTTTGCCACCTATCTGCGCTGGACCTTCGATCCTAATTCCGCGGCGGAGATTAGCTGGGCGAATTGGGATGCCCTGCGTGGCCACCGCGTTCACGTGCTCGGTTTTCGTGTCACCAAGGAGCACTCGCAGTTCACAGTCGGCAAAGGCAAGAATCAGATCTCGTCCGGATTTTTCGGCATCATCAACGTGGACGCCGATTCCGGAGCGATCCTGAAGCTCGGAATCATCGCAACCGATGTTCCGCCAACTCATCCCATGCAGGCATTTTCGCTCGAACTGAATTGGGATTTCGCCAAGGTGGGCGAGCATTATTACGTGCTTCCGTACCGGGCGGATCAGCATTACAAAGAGGCGAAGAAGACACTGGTTTGGAATGAAATCGAGTTCCGCGATTACCGCAAACCCGGCGAGGATCCGGCTGCGGCGGCCAAGGCTCAGCGTTAGTTTTCATCGCGTGTCAAACTGGCGGTGATGGTCCGAATCCGGCATCTCTGCGCCAGCGCTACGATTGCCTGCGCGCAAGCTCCGCCGGACTCCGCGGCGCACGCCGCTGATCGCCGCGATTCGCGAACATGCGCTCGCCTCCAGTCAAATAGACGACTACTTGTGTTCGCTCGCCGGCACAGGCTTCTCCGGCGGCGGCGGAGGAGCCGGCTGGTAACGCACAATCACCGTGATCCGCCTGTTCGACGGATCTTCGGGATGATCCTTCACGCGAAGGCTCCGGTCCGCGTAGCCGCGCACTTGCTTAAACCGCTCGTCGGGCACGCCCGCGCGATCCATCATCCGCCGCGAAGCGTTCGCGCGATCCGCCGAAAGCTCCCAATTCGAATAATCCCCGCCCCCTGCGAACGGCTTCGAGTCGGTGTGCCCCTCGATCATCAAATCGTTCGGGAGCTTGGCGAGTTCCTGCGCCAGACGCTCGATCATCTCCCGGCCGGCGGCGCTCGGATGCGGGCTTCCGGAATCGAAGAAAAGTCCGCGCTCGGTCTCGATCAGCTCGATGCGGAGTCCTTCACCCGTGACGGTCATTTCAACGTTATCTTTCAGCGCAGCAAGCTCCGGACTCTTCTTGATCTCCGCTTCCAGTTTGTCTTTCAGGTTCGTCATGTCGTCTTTGGTGAGCTTGAGCGTCTCGCCGCTGCCGGCATTGGCGCTGCCGATCAGGTGCGCCGTCCCGGACGGATCGGTAAAATACGCGCTGATTGCTTTCTTTGCCTGGTCACTCGAATTCATCAACCAGAGCACAATAAACAGCGCCATCATGGCAGTCACGAAATCGGCGTAAGCCACCTTCCACGCCCCGCCATGATGCGCGGCATGGCCACCCTTCTTTCGAATGATGATGATGGGCGGGTTGTCGCCGGTCATGTCAGGCCTTCGCTTCCGCGGGCGCTCCGGCCGTCGCTGTCTTTTGCGCCGCGCCTGCGCTCCGGATCGCGGCCTCCAGGTCTTTAAAAGACGGCCGCAGACCGTTCGGAATCGACCGCCGCGCGAACTCGACCGCCAGTACCGGCGCGGACCCCTTCGTAAACGCGATCACTCCCTGCCGCAGGCACCGCAGGTAATCGCCTTCCGCTTCATTCAGTTTGGTAAGATTCGCCGCCAGCGGACCGACGAATCCGTAGCACAGCAGGATCCCCAGAAATGTTCCCACCAACGCGGCCGCCACCTTGTGGCCCAGCTCCTCCGGCGGACCGCCGAGCGCTCCCATCGTGACCACTACCCCGAGCACCGCGGCCACGATGCCCAGGCCGGGCAGCGCGTCGGCCACCGAGGAGAGCGCCGCCACTGGTTTCTCGGTTTCCTGGTGATGAACGTCCATGTCCATCTCCATCATCTGGTCCAGATCGAAAGCCGGCACGCCTCCGCTGATCGACATGCGCAGCGTGTCGCAAATGAACGCCACCGCATGATGACGCGCCAGAAACTGCGGATGCTTTGTGAACACCGGACTCTTCTCCGGATTCTCGATGTCCTCCTCCAGCTTGACCATGCCGTTTTTGCGCGCGTAGTGGAACAGCTCATTCAACATCTTCAGCGTGTCGATGTAAAACGCCCCGGTATACTCGCTGCCTTTCAACACCCCCACCAGCCCCTGGCCGATCTTGATCAGAATCGGTAGCGGGTTGGCGATGAGCATGGTTCCAATGGCGGCGCCGCCGATGATCAGCAGCTCGGCCGGCTGGATCAGGACAGCAATTTTCCCGTGCTCCATCAGGTAACCGCCCGCGACGGCTCCCAAGACGATTACGAAACCAATGATTGCAAACATGATACGCTGCGATACCCCCGAATGGCCCGGGCCACTATGCATATCGGCCGGGACTGGAGAATTTTGGACGAATGCCTGAACATGCGCTAAACTTCGAGTGAATGCGCACTTTGCTGATCCTGGCCGTCGCGTCGCTCGCCTTCGGAGCGAACCGATTCACTCACAAGAAGGACCCGTGGAAACCGATGTTTGACGGCTCCACTCTCGAAGGCTGGAAGGCCAACGAACATCCCGAATCCTGGACCGTAAAAGACGGCGCGATTCGCGGTGACGGCCCCGCCAGCCATCTGTTTTACATGACGGAGAAGTGCGTCAACTGCGAGTTCAAGGCTGAGGTCCGGATCAACCACGGCGGAAACTCCGGGATGTATTTCCGCACGGCCTTCGGGCCGGGTTTTCCCAAAGGATACGAAGCCCAGGTCGATAGCACCCACACCGACCCCGTTCGCACCGGCAGTCTGTACGGTTTCGTCAAGGTATTCGAGCAGTTGATCCCGGACGACACCTGGTTCACGCAGCATGTCATCGTCGAAGGGAACCACATTCAGATCTTCGTGAACGACAAGCAGACCGTCGATTTCGTCGACCAAGCCAACACGTACACCAACGGTTATCTCGCCTTGCAGGAACACAACCCGGGCAGCGTGGTGGAGTTCAAGAATCTGATGATGAAGCCGCTGCCGCCTCCCAAGTCCCCGCTGGCGGGCACCTGGCACTTGAATCGCGAGCAGTCCAAGTTTAGTGTAGGCGAACCGCCCACGCAGCTCGAAATTCGGATTCTCGAAGAACGCGACGGCCTCCGCTATCAATCCGCAAGCGTGACTGCGGACGGTCAAAAGCACGGTGCGAACTATTTCGCCCGTCCCGACGGATTCGACTATCGCATCACCGGCTCCCCCACCTACGATCACGTCTCCATCGAACTCACCGACGCCCACTACGTGCACCAGACGTTGAGAGTGGCGAAAGTCCGCAAGAAGCTGGACGATCACACCTATCTGGTTGAGACCAAAATGGGCCGCGAGCCGATCGGTAAGGCGTACTATACAGTTTCGCCCGACGGCAAGACCCTCACGCGGGAAGGAACCACGAAGCACGAGGGCGGCCAGGTGGTCGAATACAAGGAGGTCCTCCAAAAGGTCGAATGATAACCACCCGCCGGAACCTGCTGATCTCCACCGCTGTCGCTCCCATGCTGGCTCAGGATCTTGCCGCGCAGGAACGCCCGCGCTCTGCCAACGATCTGACGCAGATCGCGCTGATCGGCGCCGGCGGCCAGGGCATGGGCGACGTCCGGTCTTCGCTGGCCAATGGTTCGAAGCTGGTGGCAGTCGCCGATATCTACGAAGGCCGTCTTACACGCTCGAAGGAACTTTGGGGCAAGGATCTGTTCACCTCCCGCGATTATCGTGAGGTGCTCTCCCGGCGCGATGTCGACGCGGTCATCATCGCCGCTCCCGACCACTGGCACCAGAAAATCTCCGTCGACGCCATGAACGCGGGAAAAGACGTTTACTGCGAAAAGCCGATGGTGCAGCTGATCGGCGACGGCCAGGACGTGATCGAAACCGCCCGCAAAACGCGGCGGATTTTTCAGGCCGGCAGCCAGCGTGTCAGCTCCGTGGTGTACCAGAAGGCGAAGGATCTACTCGCCTCGGGCGCCATCGGCGAGCTGAACATGGTGGAGGCATGGTGGGACCGCAATGACGCGATCGGCGCGTGGCAGTATTCTATTCCTCCCGATGCTTCGCCCGCCACCGTCGATTGGGACAGGTTCCTGGGCCGCGCGCCGAAGGTGCCGTTCGAGCCGGTGCGTTTGTTCCGCTGGCGCAATTATCGCGATTACGGCACTGGCGTGTGCGGCGATCTGTTCGTGCATCTGTTCAGCGGCATGCATTTCGTGACCGGCGCGATTGGACCCACGCGCGTCTACGCGACCGGCGGCCTGCGCTTCTGGAAAGACGGCCGCGACGTGCCGGACGTAATGCTCGGTCTTGTACGACTATCCCAAGACCGCGCAGCATCCCGCGTTCAATCTCGCGCTGCGGGTGAATTTCGTCGACGGCGCGGGAGAAAGCTCCGGATTCCGGTTCCTGGGGAGTGAAGGCATCATGACCATCGGCGGCAACGTGACGATCGCCAAGCAGCCGCGCAACGCCGAGCCGGGCTACACCATCGGCACCTTCCCGAAAGCCGTGCAGGAGGAATTTCTGCGGGCGTATCGCGAAAAATATCCCGTAAAGAGGGCTAACGCGGATTCCATGCGGCCGCAGGGAGAAGAGCGTTACTCGCCGCCGTACGGCTACGACGATTCAGTGGACCATCATCGCAATTTCCTCGAAGCCATCCGCACCCGAAAGCCGGTGGTGGAAGATGCCACCTTCGGCTTCCGCGCCGCAGGCCCGGCGCTGCTTTCCAACGTCAGCTATTTCGACCAGCGCATGTGCCAATGGGACCCGGAAACGATGACTCTCAAGAGCTAGCGATGCCACTCGCCGTCGATCGACAGGACAAAACTGACGCCACCAGCGTGCTTACGCTTCGCGGCAAACTAATGCTCGGCGAGGAGTCCGCTCAATTGGAGACCCTGGTGCCGCAGTTGTTGAAGACTGGACACAAGAATCTGGTCTTCGATCTGAGCGGCGTCACACATATCGATTCCACTGGGATCGGTCGCTTCATCGACACCTTCAGCCGTCTCGGCCAAGTGGGCGGCCAGATGCGATTGGCCTGTGCCAGCGGCGCGGTTCGCGATTCGTTCCGGGTAACCCGCCTCGACACGGTGTTCAAATTTTATCCAACCGTGGAAGCCGCCTGCGAAGGGTTGAGCTAGCGGAAGCTCGGCAGCGTTACCATTTCTTCCACCGGAACCACTTCCGTCGGCAGTCCGGCCTTGATCCACGCCCGGAGGCCGCCCGCGATCACCGTCGTGGGCACCCCTTTCTCATGCAGAGCTCGCGCCACCTAAGAACTGGTGGCCTCGTGCAAGCAGGTGCAGTAAAGATAGATCCGCTGCTCCGTGGCTTCCTGTGCCTCGAACTGATGGATCGCGTTCGGCTCCAGCCTTTTCGAACCTTGAATCCGGATGGTCTCGCGGTGATAGTATCCGTGACTGCGAACATCGTAGATCACCCCGCCCTCGGAGGCCAATGCGCGCGCCACTTCGACGGGACTCGCCATGGGAACCTTGCGCCGCCCCCGGTCTTTGATCCACGTCCACGTCAGATACCCCACATACCCCACTACCGCCGCGATCGCGACCCAACCCATGACCCGGCCGAACAGGTGGTAGCCTCTGGTCACCGCCGCGATCGCGCCGCTGAATCCATATCCGACCGCCATGTAGACGCCGGTATAAAGGGCCGCGCCGGCGAAATCGAGCAGCAGAAACTGCGCCGGACGCATGTTCATGCTCCCCGCCAGCGGCGGCGCCATCGTATTAATGCCGGGGATGAATTTCGCGAAGATCAGGACCAGGCGGCCACGTCGATAAAACGACGCCGCCGAGCTTACGATGCATGATTCGGGATTCACCGAAATGCGGCACAGAAGCCCCAGCAGCCACCATCCCGTGTATTTGCCGATCAGAAACATGCACGTGTCTCCCAGGACCAAGGCCGAAAGGGCGCTTGCGGCGGCCAAAGCTGTAATCAGGTCGCCGCTCGCGCTGGCTGCGCCCGCGATCAAC
The DNA here is from genome assembly GCA_963842485.1 of Terriglobia bacterium. Lineage (GTDB taxonomy): Bacteria > Acidobacteriota > Terriglobia > Bryobacterales > Bryobacteraceae > Palsa-187. The sequence continues at coordinate 13,729 of CAWJHI010000078.1, forward strand.
AATGCCAGCGCGGCCGGCACCGGGAACCCGATGGCTTCGAGAAATACGGCTGCGAAAAGAATCGAATAGCCGTGGTGTGCGATTCCGTGGAGCAAGGCTTCCATCAACGTCCTCAACTGTAGCTGGTGATCCCAAACCCTCCAGCGTCTCGTCTATCCTAATCTGATGATTCGCACTCTCGCTTGGATGCTCCTCGTCGCGTTTTCGCTGGCGGCTCAAAACACTGCGCCGCCCTTCGAGGTCGAGGAAGCTACCATTTCCCAAGTCCAGGATGCGATCAAATCCGGCCGCCTCACATGCCGCGCCCTGGTGGCGCAGTATCTGAAGCGCATCGAAGCATACGACCAGAACGGTCCGGCCATTAATTCCATCATCCTTGTGAATCCCGACGCCGAAAAGCAAGCCGATGAGCTGGACCGCCGTTTCGCACAGTCGGGTCCCGCCGGGCCGCTCCACTGCGTGCCGATGATCGTCAAGGATAACTTCGAGACTCAGGGACTCCAAACCACTGCCGGATCGCTGGCCATGTCGGGCTACATCCCGAACCAGGACGCCTTCCTGGTCGGCCGCGTGAAGGATGCGGGCGCCATCGTCTTGGCCAAATCGAATATGGCCGAGTGGGCGTTCAGTCCGTTTGAAACCGTGAATTCGATACTGCCTGGCTATACCAAGAATCCTTATGCATTGGATCGCGTCACCGCCGGTTCCAGCGGCGGGACAGCGGCCGCCATCGCCGCAAGCTTCGGTCTGGTGGGATTCGGCAGCGACACCGGCAACTCCATTCGAGGCCCTTCGTCGCACCAGGCTTTAGTGGGCATTCGCTCGACCATGGGGCTCACCAGCCGCGCCGGCGTGGTGCCGCTCAGCCTTCTCGCCGATATTGCCGGTCCCATGGCGCGCACCGTGGAAGACGCTGCGCGCGTTTTTCAGATCATCGTTGGCGCAGATCCGAATGACCCCGTCACCGCGGCCGCATCCAGCCATCTTCCGCAGAATTACTCTGCTTCCCTTGACCCGAACGGCCTGCGTGGCGCCGTGATCGGGGTTCTCCGCCAAGCTTATGAACGCCAGACCTCCGATCCTGAAGTCGTCCGTGTGTTCCTGTCCGCTGTGGACGATCTTCGCCGCGCCGGGGCCACCATCGTCGACCCCGCCACAGTCGAGGGCCTCGACAAGATCGAGCGTCCGGCGCGGGAGCTGGGTACATGTATGGGTTTCAAGTACGATCTCAACCGGTTCCTGGTCGCGCGAAGCGATCACGTGCCGGTGAAAAATCTCGCCGGGATTATCAAATCCGGGCGCTTTCATCCTTCCGTCCAGCGTCGCCTCGAACAGGCCGAGAATGGCGCCGAGAACGGCCCCGATTCGCCGTTGTGCAAAGCCGACCGCGCTTATCGCGACCGGATCCGCGATGCTGTGGTCAAGACTATGGACCGGCTCAAGCTGGATGCCTTCGTCTACCCGACCTGGAGCAATCCCCCGCGTTTGATCGGCGACCTGAACACTCCCGCCGGGGATAACAGCCAGTTCTACTCGCCGATCACGGGCTTCCCGGCCATCAACGTCCCCATGGGCTTCACCCGAGGCGGCACGCTGCCCGCGGGCATGACGATTTACGGGCGCGCCTGGTCGGAAGCGTCGCTCCTCAGGTTCGCTTACGCCTATGAGCAGGCGACACATCATCGCCGCGCTCCCGCCAGCACTCCGCCCCTGCGTTAGAAAGAACCGATCTCTACTTGCCTTTGTCCGGCTTCAGAAACGTCCCTTGCTCAATCTCGTCGAATGCCTGCCGGAGCTGTTCCTGCGTGTTCATCACGATGGGACCGTACCACGCCACCGGTTCCTCCAGCGGCTTTCCCGAAACCAACAGGAAACGAATCCCGTCCGGCCCCGCCTGCACCGTGACTTCATCACCACGGTCGAACAGAACCAGCGAGCGATTGTCAGCCTCGGCGGGAGGCACCTTATCCGCCCATCCGACTCCTTCCGTCGGCACCGCGAGAGGACCGGAGGCGTTGCAGAACTTCCCTGACCCCGCGAACACATAAGCGAACGCGTGGCGAGTAGTCTCAACCGGCAACGTCTTTCGCCTTCCCGGAGGCACCGACACGTCGAGATATACCGGGTCCGCGGCGATCCCATCCACCGGACCGCGAGTGCCCCAGAAATTGCCGCAGACGATGCGGACTCCGGTTCCATCGTCATCGGTGACCAGCGGGATGTCGACCGCCTTCACCTCCTGGTAGCGCGGCGCCGTCATCTTGAGCGACGCCGGAAGGTTCGCCCACAGCTGAAACCCGTGCATTCTGCCTTCCGGATCGCCCTTGGGCATTTCCTGGTGGATGATTCCGCGCCCTGCCGTCATCCACTGGACGTCGCCTGCGGCGATCGCTCCGTGGTTGCCCATGCTGTCGCCGTGCTCTACGGTTCCGGCAAGGACGTACGTGATGGTCTCGATTCCACGATGCGGATGCCATGGGAAACCGGCCAGGTAATCCTGCGGAACATCGTTGCGAAAATCGTCGAGCAGCAGGAACGGGTCGAAATCGGATGTGTTGCCGAATCCGAACGCGCGCCGCAGATGCACTCCCGCGCCTTCCAGCGTCGGCTTGGCTTTGATCAGGCGCTTGACTGGACGAATGGACATAATTGGCCTCCAGTATCTCGATTATCCTATGGTCGTCAAATTAGCCTACCGACCGGTCGGTGGGTCCTAGACATGGCTTTAGGAAAGAGCGTATACTTTTCGGTGGCATTTGAATCACCTGCTCAAGGAGCGTTCCATGACGAATCAGAGTCCTTCCGGAAATTCCAACCGCCGGGCCTTTCTAAAGCGATCGTCCATCGCAGTTGCGGCGCTCAGCGCCGGTTCCGCTCTTGCCGTGAAATCGGCGGCGCAATCGCAGAATGCCGAGTCACGGCCTGCCGCCGGACTGGCCGGGTCCAGCAGCAGCCAGCTCTTTTGGACGGTTGAAACGACTTCGGGCAAAATACAAGGCATTGCCGACGCCGGCATCAAAGAATTTAAAGGCATTCCTTACGGCGCGCCCACGGGCGGCAGGAATCGCTATATGCCCCCGCAGAAACCCGCATCCTGGAGCGGCGTGCGCGAATGTTTCGGCCATGGACACATCTCCCCGCAGACCATCGCGGATTTGCGCAGCGATTACGCCATGATGATCCAGTGGGATCTGCACTCGGGCGGCGGCATGGGCGAGGATTGCCTCTCGCTGAACGTCTGGACGCCGGGAATAAATGACGGGCAGAAGCGCGCAGTGCTGGTCTCCTTCCACGGCGGCGGCTTCGCCACCGGGTCGGGCAATGGTCCCGGCTACGACGGCGCGCAACTGGCCAGGTTTGGCGACGTAGTGGTGGTGACGGTCAATCATCGCCTGGCGAGCTTCGGCTATCTGCATCTGGCCGACCTGGGTGCGCCGCCTGAGTTCGCCCAAGCCGGAGTGGTCGGGCATGATGGACCTGGTCGCGTCTCTTCAGTGGGTCCGCGACAACATCGCCA
>CAWJHI010000079.1:0-5135 GCA_963842485.1 Terriglobia bacterium
TCCCGGGCAGATCGTCGGCTATCCGATCTTCGACCTGCGGGAATGGAAGCGCGATGTCGTCGCTTACGTTCGCGCGATTGAGCAGATGCTGATCGACGCCCTGGCGGAATTCAGGATTGCAGCGGGCCGCTCCACGGGCGAGACCGGCGTCTGGACCGAAAAAGGAAAGATCGCGGCGATCGGGGTGCACATCAGCCGCTGGGTCACCTCGCACGGATTCGCGTTGAATGTCGATACGGACCTGAGTTATTTCCAGTTCATCGTCCCGTGCGGTCTAGCCAAGCCCGTGACTTCCATGCGCGCCATGGGGTCCGAGGCGAGCCGCGAGGAAGTGATAGCAGCGCTCGAACGCAGCTTCGGGCGGGTGTTCGAAAGAATCATGGAGAAAATATGATCGATGTCGTCATGCCCCAGATGGGCGAAAGCATTGTCGAAGGCACCCTCACCAAGTGGCTGAAGAAAGCGGGAGAGCGCGTGGAACGCGACGAGCCGCTGTTTGAGATCTCCACCGATAAAGTGGACACCGAAATCCCGTCACCAGCAGCCGGCACGTTGTCGGAGATCGTGGTCGAGGAAGGAAAGACGGTGGGGATCAATACCGTAGTAGGAAGAATCAGCGACGGAGCAGGCGGAACGGCCGCGCCCGCGGCAGCAGCCGCACCCGCGCCGGCGCCTGCCGCACCGCAGCCAGTTCCGCAAGCGACTCCACAGTCAAGCTACCAAGCGCCCCCTCCGCCGCCACCGCCCGCTCCGGTTGCGGCTCCCATTGCGACCGTGGTCGAAGAAACCGCCGGCCCACTCTCGCCGCTGGTCCGCAAGATGGCCCGTGAAAACAATATCGATCTGGCTCGCGTCAGAGGAACCGGCGCGGGCGGGCGCATCACGAAGCAGGACCTGGACGCCTATCTGTCGCAGCAGCCTCAAGCCGCTCCACCGGCCGGACCTCCGCCGCCTTCGCCTGCGCCCGCGGCCGTGGCGACCGTTCCCGCGGCTGTTCCTGTGCCCACGCAGCCGCCGATCGAAGTGCCTCGCGCGGTGATGGCTGGTGAAATGGCCGCAACGCGAATCGAACCGATGAGCAACATGCGGCAAAAGATCGCCGAGCACATGGTGTTCAGCAAACGCACATCCGCGCACGTCACTACAGTCCATAAGGTCGACATGACGCGCGTGGCCAAGATGCGCGACCGCGTGAAGGGGCCATTCCAGGCACAGTACGGCTTCGGGCTGACATTTCTGCCCTTCGTTTTGCGCGCCGCCACCGCGGCGATTCGCCAATACCCGATCCTCAACGCGTCGATCGACGGAACCAACATCGTCTATCATCGCGATATCAATATCGGGTTCGCGGTGGCGCTCGAGAACGGGCTGATTGTCCCGGTGATTCGCAACGCGGATGAAAAGAACGTCGCCGGATTGCAGCGCTCGATTGTCGACCTCGCGGCCCGCGCCCGATCCCGCCAGCTTCGGCCGGATGAGGTACAGAGCGGGACATTCTCGGTCACCAACTTCGGCAGCTTCGGCAGCATCTTCGCCACACCCGTGATCAACCAGCCGCAGGTGGCGATTCTGGGCGTCGGAAGCGTCGAGAAAGAGCCGGTGGTGGTGGACGACGCGATCGCCATTCGTTCCGTGTGTTATCTCGCGCTGACGTTCGACCATCGGCTGATCGACGGCGCGCTGGCCGATCAGTTTACCGGCAAGGTGAAAGCCGTGCTCCAGGACTGGGCCGAAGAAGTGATGTGAGCGGGAGTAAACTATAGTCGTGACCAGAAGGGCGCTGGCTGCGGCTGTTTTCCTGGCGCCGGCACTGTTTGCGGCCGATGCCGCGATCAGCATTCGGGGGCGCCTGGAGACCGGTGAGCAGCCGGTTCTGGTCCTTCCCGGCGGCCGACGGCTCCAGCTTCACGGTGATGACGCGACCATGGGAGTGCTCGCCGATGAGCGTCTCCGGAACACCGATTTCGAGGTTCTGGGGCATGGGAGCGGGCCGGATAAGTTCGAGGCCGGCCTCATCACCTCTCGTTCCTTGTTCGTTCACAAGGACGGCAAGAGCCTGATGATCACCTACTGGTGCAGCGTGTGCTCCATCCGAACTTACACGCCGGGACCTTGCGTGTGCTGCCGCAAGTACACGGACCTTGATCTGCGCGAATCGGACGATCAGTAAATGATCCAGCTTCGCGATGGCGACCTTGCTGTCTCCATCCACACCGGGTTCGGCAACAACGCCGGATCGATGACCTTTCGCGGAGAGGAGATTCTTTGGACGCCCGCCGGACTGGCCTTCGCCTTCTCTTGCTGGAATCCCGCTGCTGGCGCCCTGGGCGAATCGCATTGACGGCGAAACGTACCTGGCGAATGGGAAGAAGTATCTGCTCAACCCGTGGCTCGGGAATCTTCGTTACGATTCCAATCATCTGCCGATTCACGGATTGCTCGCCTTCACCGATCGGTGGAATCTGATGTTTCAAGACACATCCACGGCCACCAGCCGGCTCGAATACTGGCGATACCCGGAGTGGATGGCGCAGTTTCCCTTCGCACACGCGATCGAAATCACACACCGGCTGCGTGGAGGATCGCTCGAAGTGGAGACCAAGGTGGAAAATCTCTGCGCGGAGCCGATGCCGCTCTGCATCGGCTATCACCCCTATTTCCAGCTCACTGGTTCGCCTCGCGACGCGTGGTCCGTGCGCATCGCCGCGCGCGATCAGGTGGTGCTGTCAGAGAAACTCATTCCGACTGGAGAAAGGAAACCGGCCGCGCTACCGGATCTGTTTCCTTTGAAAGGCGAATCGCTGGATTCGGTCTTCACCGGCCTGACCGGCGAAGAGTTTGTACTCGAAGGTCCCGGGCAGCGCGTTTCGGTTCGGTATGGTCCGAAGTACCCGGTCGCCATCGTGTATGCGCCGCCGGGACGAGGATTTGTCTGCTTCGAGCCGATGACCGCGCTAACCAACGCATTCAATCTGGAGAATGCGGATCTGCCGCACGTCGCGCCGGGCGAAACCTGGCGCGAGAGCTTCTGGATTACCCCCGGATAAGATTACTGTGGCTGCTTTTTTGCCGGCGCGGTGGTGGGAGTGGGAGTGGGAGTGGCCGGCTTGGGAGTGGCCGGCTTGGGAGTGGCCGGCTTGGGCGCAGGCGTCGTGGGCCCGGTGGACGGATTCATCTTGTCGTACAACTCGATGATGTCCTTGGTGATCTCCACTTGGTTCGACGCGTAGATGACCGGGGTGTTTTGATCGCTGACGTTCAAGATCACCGCGTACCCGTTCGCCAGCGCATATTTCTCGATCACCTGCGTCATCTTGCCACTCAGATCGTCGAGCAGTTTCCGCTGTTCCTGGTCTGCTTCGTCCTGGGCGTCCTGCATGTCGCGATTGTAGCTTTTGGTCTTCGCGTCGATGGTGCGGGTCAGGTCCAGCTTGGCCGCTTCGGCCATGGCCGCCCCGCCGCGTTGCAATTTGTCCTGCAACTCCCGGATTTCGGCCGCTTTTCGTTCGAGATCCTTCTTACGAGGCTCGAGCTTGGCCTGAAACTCCTGCATCGCTTTCTGCCCGTCCTTGGTGCTGACCAGAGCGCTCTGGGCCTGAATGATGCCGACCTTGGTTGGAATATGTCCGCCAGCCGGCGCCGAGGGAGCCGAGGGCGCAGCCGGGGCTGTCTGGGCGACCGTGGCCGAGGCCATCAGAACGGCCAGAGAGAAGAGCGCAAGCTTCTGTTTTTTCACAACGAAACTCCTCATTTTGATCTTTTATCCTACACTAGAACGTACGCCCGATGGTGAACCGGAACGTCGACGCCCGCTCAAAGAACGGCACCGGCTGTCCGAACTGCGCCAGCGCGTTGCCAAACGTTGCGGCGTTCGGGAAGTAGCTGCGGTCGGCCACAATTGGCGGCTGCAGATTCTCCTCGACTCTCATCGGGTTATAGGCCCAATACACACGGAACGGAGCGTTTACTACAGGCATCAGCACCTGAATTTCAAGTCCCGTGGAAATGCGGGGAATCTGGGTTCCGGCGGCAACCACGGCGCGGTTGGAGAAGGAGGCTTCCGGAAACAGTCCGTCCAGCTGCGAAATGCGGTCCGGGTTCAACTCCAACTGGCTGCCACGGGAGAGTTTGTCTATGCCAACGTCGCCAAAGATGGCCAGCGTCACCGGTCCGAAGATGGGGATGCGATACTCGACGTTGCCCACACCCATGGTGTCGCCGCCAGGGAACACTAGCTGATAGGTCGGAATGGTTTGGAAGACTCCGACCGAGGTCTTATTCCCGTTGGCGTCGAGTCCGCTCTGCATGCGCGGCGTGCCGTCATTGTTGAGAACCTGGACTGAGGCTTGGTTCGGCACCCAGGCGATGGGGCTGATCCCCCAGATGTCGAATCCTCGAATGTCGTTCTCGCCACCCATATAGAAGCGATTGAACGGCGGCGCCACCTTCCCGTCGTAACCGGTTACCCATTTTCCGAGCACGTGAAATCCGATGACATGCTTCGGGTTCAGCGGCGACTTGCGGAAGTACTTGGCGTCCAGCACCGGCTCCAGTTGGTTGACGTTTCCGCCGATCGGCCCCCCCGAGTAGGAGAAGGAGAACGAAACCGCCTTCCCACCCGTCGGCGTGATGGGGTGGTTGACCGAGTTATAGGTATAGCTGGGCGTGATCGTCGAGGACCGGATACCACTGAGCGAATTGGGTCCGTTGATGTGCTCGAAGTTGATGTAGTCGAAGTACGTCGCCGCCGCGTCCGTTAACGTTTTCACGTTTTGGATGGTGTAGCCGTAGCTGATCCCCAGGCGCGCGAAGCTTCGCTTCAGCGGATAACTGCCGAAGGTGGTGAAACCGTAGGAGTTGGAAACGTAGTTGAGCAGGTTTTGGGTGCCCAATTGGGTATACAGCGGAATCAGGTTCTGACCGGACAGGATCGACGCCTCGCGCGCCTGGTCAAAATTGAACCGCGACGTGAAAACCGTGAACCCCACCTGAAGAGGAATGTCGAACAGGTACGGCTCCGTGAATCCGAATTGCGCGCTGCGCTGCACCGTTCCCAATTGCGTGGAGAGGCTGAGCGTCTCGCCAAGCCCGAGGAAATTGTTGGTCGAGTACGAGAATCCGATAAAGCTGCCGGC
>CAWJHI010000080.1:0-17376 GCA_963842485.1 Terriglobia bacterium
TCGATGGCGCCGAGAAGCACGATGGCCCACGGCTGGCCGCCATCTTCGGTCCGCAGGGAAACGCAATCCTGAGTTCGGGCAATCCTGACCAGGATAAGGCAGAGCAGTCCGAGTTCTCGCAGCTCGCCCGCGCCAAGCATCAGATCGTGCTCGACCCGAGGAATTCAAATCGCGCTACTTTGTCGATCGGCGACGAAGATTGGCCGTTCCCGGTCCCCATCGTGCGTAGGGACGGGAAATGGAGCTTCGACCCGTCCGAAACCAGGGTCGAGATGGACGCTCGGCGTATCGGCACGCACGAACTCGACGCGATCGAAATCTGCGCCGGGTATGTCGAAGCGCAGAAGAAATATGCGTCCCAGGATCGCGACAAGGATGGAGTCCTGAAATACGCTTCTCACATGATGAGCAACGCGGACGGGCGCGATGGGCTCGCTCCACTGGTGCCTCAGGGTCTTGCCGATGCGACGTGGGACGGACAGAAAAGTGGTTTGAAACCCTATCATGGCTACTTCTTCCGCATCCTCGACGGGCAGGGGCCGCACGCGCCTGGTGGCGCGCACAATTACCGCGTAAAGAACAAGTTGATGGGCGGGTTTGGGCTGGTAGCCTGGCCGGCGCAATACGGAGTGACTGGAATCCACACGTTTATCGTGAATCACGACGGCGTGGTTTATGAGAAGGATATCGCCCCTCCGGCCGGCGGAGCGCCAATCCCGATCACCCGTTACGATCCGGATCCGACCTGGGCACCTGTAAATTAGCGGTTACAAATTCAATCGTTTGGGATCGGCCGAAACGTCATCAAGCCCTGCGCGTCCAATGACTGTGTGCGCTCGAGCGTTGATCCTGGGCTGGAGCGTTTCCGGCCTCTTGCTGGCTCAGCAGCCGAACCCCGAAACGTCCGACGCGACCTCCGGCCCTCAATCCGCAATGGTCCGCCCTCAGTGTGGAGGATAAGCTTCGCTACGATGCGCGGCACTTCTTCGATATCGACAACCTGGTTTACGCCGGCATTGGCGCTTCTCTCGATCAGTGGCGCGATCGGCCGGGGGAATGGGGCCAGGGATGGAACAGTCTTGGAGAGCGGTATGCGTCGCATATCGGGCAGTACGCGGTTCAGCGCAGCATCATGTTCCCGGTGCAGGCAGTGGATCATGAGGACACACGCTTTTTTCGATCGAAGAGAAAGAGTTATCGCGGCCGTCTGGGAGACGCATTTCTGCATACGATCTGGCGCCATGACGACACCGGGGGCATGATGCCCGCCTATAGCGAGTTTCTAGGCGATTACGGAGCGGCCGCGGTATCGCGGCTGTGGCGGCCGCAACGTGATCACACCGGGCCGGCAATCTTCATCGCCGGATCGGACACGATTCTGATTGACGCGGGGATCAACGCCCTCCATGAGTTTGCACCGGACCTCAAGCGATGGCTGCATTTCGGGCGTTGACTCCCGGGACTGCGCCAAATCAAGCATGCTCTAGGATCGCGCTACGGCTTCTTGCTTCTGCTCCCGCGTAATGGTTTTCGCGAGCTCGCCCATCTCACTTGCGAGCCGCCCGATCAGGTCGTCCACGGTCACGATGCCGGCCAAAACGCCATCCGCGTCGACCAGCGGCAGCCTGCGAATTCCTTTCGCTCGCATTTTCCGGATGGTTTCAAGGATGCCGTCCTGCTCCCGGACAGTGACCAGGGGTTGCCCCATGATATCTTCAATCGACAACTCGGCAGGATCCAGCCCCAGAGCCAATGTCTCGACCACGATATCGCGGTCTGTAACGATCCCGATGGGCTTGCGCTTGCCGCCAATTTCATCGGTAACCACGAGGTCGCCAACGTGATGCTGGCGCATTAGTTTCGCTGCGTCATAGACGGATGTTCCACGTGACACAGACACGGTTTCTCGGATGCAAATGTCTCCAATAGGCATACCCTCCTCCTTCTTTAACAAATGAACTGAGCATGCTTCCGGCCAAACCGCTTCCAAGTGCTTCCAATCCGCCGAAGAGAAGTTAAATTTAAAGGCGCCTCGATCCGCTTTTATTCCCACAACGGCGTGGGTCTACTATTAACCCGCATAGCTTAGGGGCCAGTTCATGTACCGGCAAACATCCACCGCGCGCAGACCCTCACAGCAGAGTCTAGAATGCTGCTCCTGGTCGATCCAGGCTCTCCGATAGAAGAGCGCCCGAACTCCTTGCTTAGAAGATACGGGGAATCGTCGAAAAGGGGCCTGCGCCACAGCGGGAAGTACTACAGGCGGAAGGAAATGCGGCGCGATAAGCTTTGGTCAACGCTGTTTGTGCGATTAGACCCGAAACCGGGTGATCGCGCGCTTCGCGCGGAATCAGATGCTCACGACGGGGCACGGCGATTGGCAAATGATCGAGTAAGTATTGGCGCCGAGCCTCTTCTCCTGATCGCCGCCGCAACTCCGGCCGATTATGACTAATCCAGCATCTTTGTCGTGAGCCGCGACAGCGATTGCTTTGGGAATGTTGCCGTCGCTGACCACCAGCACCTCGGCCTGAATCCCCAAATCGAGCAACAGCATGCACAGCCGCTGGCTGGCCGCATAGTGCGCTTCCTCATGCCATTGGAACATGTAGCGCTCCGGCAGGCCCGGAGGGGTTTCCAGGAACGCGTTCACCACGGTCAGGGTAGCTCCGTAGTCCGACGCGAAATCCGCGGCCCAGCGGATCGCCTTGCAGCTTTGCGGTCCGAAGTTGACCGCGCACACCACGTGGCGCAGGTCGGTTGGTTTGAGCAGCAGCGCCTCGGCAAGATGCGTCCCTGTCCACACGGCACAGTCGGCATCATGCAGGATTTTAGCTGTCACCGAGCCAAGCAGAAGACGACGGAAGGCGCCGTAGCCGCGCGTGGGCATCACGATGAGATCGGACTTTTCGGCCAGGGAGCGCTCCACGATCATTTGGGCTGGATCGCCGCGACAAACCACACGCTTGACCGGAAGTCCGCTCAGTTCCGCTACACCAAACTCCGCTAATTGCTTATGGCGCCGCGCCAGATGCTCGGCTTGTTCCGCTTCGGTTGAAGTGATGCCGAATCCGAGGGGTCCCCTGAGCGGGGGGACCATGAGGAACTCGTTGACGTGAAGCAGCGTAACTTCGGAGTGAAACCGCCGTGCCAGGGCGGCGGCCTGACGCACTGCGACTATACTGTGATCGGAGAAGTCTATCGGAACCAGGATTTTCGCTAAATGTGCCATCGCTCACACCTCTAGCGGCGCATCTTGCAACCGTTGCGGCTCCATCGGGCATCCTGCGCCGCTAACGAATCACAACCTAGTTACGCGTGAGCAATCGCGATGCCAAGCGTGGGTGGTGCTGCGCCGTTACGGCTTCAGCACTTCCGGTTTGGTATCGCGCAGGATTTCAAGAATCGAGCGGCGATCCTCGGAGGAAAGGAGGGCGAATTTCGGGTTGTCGTTTTTGCCGGTCAGCACGTCCGCCACCCGACGGCAGAGTTGCGCTCGAACCGTTTCCGGCAGACCGTCAAAGGCCGGGCTGTAGATCATGTAGCTGAGCGGATAGCGAAACAGCCGCTTCTGCAAATCGAAATCCCGAAGCGACCGTCCTTGCTTATCGCGCGGCCCGCGTTCGGGAAACGTTTGGGTGAACGTCGAGACGCCTTTCACCGGCTCCAGCAGCGGAACTTCGTCCGCGAACAGCATGTAGGTGACCGTCGCTTCCAGATCGTCATCGACCGGCGCACCAGTCCTCGCCTCCCAGTTCAACCGCGTGAGCAGATTCGTCATCCGCGTCTGATGTCCCAGGGTCATCAGGGCGACGATGTCGCTAGCCGCACTGAGGTACCCGGCTGGATTAAACCTGCCGGCCAGCGTGGTGAGGTTCTGGGAACCTTCCGTGTCGAGAAGGGTAGGATTGCGCGAATCGTGCGACACCGCGTTGCCTCTGTGGCGCTGGTTACCGTGGGTTCCGGTGACGTACCAGCCTCCCCAGCGGTCCGCGAAAGGAGTGCGCTGATCGGTGACGGGCTGGCCCAAGTTGAACGCCGGAATGCCCGACTGGTCGGCATATACGGAGGCGACCATGATCCCCGGCACGCCCAGCGTCGCCGGACCATAGTGGCACTGCAAACAATCGTCGCGCCGGTCAAGTTGCGGCTTGTCGGTTTTTTGCGAGTCGAGCGTGTAAAACACACTGCCGAGTTTCGGATCGAAGGCGACCACTTCGTAACCGGTTCCGCCGCGAACATAGCCCACCTGCACGTCGTCACTGAAGTACAGCGCCCGTGGGTTCGAAGGAGAGATTTTCGACGCCAAGCCGCTGGTCTTCGAAAAGACCATCACCTGGGAATCCGCCTTTACACCCAAATGTTCCAGGAGGCTTGGCAAATAGCCCAAGTTTCCCTCGCGATACTCGAGCTTGATCTTTCCGGCGGCTAGTTCCCGATTCAGTTTGGCGGCGCGATCCGCCGGTTCGGAATCGCTATATCGAATCGCCGGATGGCTCAACGAAATGGAGGATGTGCCGGGTGGAGAGTAGTCGTGAAAGGACTGGCCGAGAGACACGGCACATCCCCCGCAAAGGATCAGAGCCCAGGTTCGCACTGGAGATCCCATAAGCACTTGAGAGTCCAGCAACGCCTCAGTTTCTCGACAGCAGAAGCGGCCGGAGACGCTGCGCCGTTTCCGGTCCGCGCAACTGGCGGATGGCCTTAGCCTCAATCTGCCGAATCCGTTCCCGGCTCAGATCGAGTTGCTGTGCGATCTCCGCCAGCGTGTGTTCCCGCTCGCAGCCAATGCCGAAACGCAAGCGGATGACTTTCTCCTCGCTGGGAGACAGAGTTTTGAGGACGCCGGCGGTTTCCTCGCCAACATTTTCGTCGAAGATCGTGTCGGTTAGCGATCCAGCCCAACGGTTCTCCAGCAGGTCGCCCAGCGTCGATTCGCCGTCTCTGCCTACCGGAGTGTCGAGCGATACGGGATCGCGCGAAATGGCCTTCAATTCTTGCACTTTCGCGGCGGGAATCTCCATGCGGAGACCGATTTCCTCTTTGGTCGCCGTGCGCCCCAATTCCCGTTCCAATTCGCGGGACGCGCGATAGAACTTGGCCAACTGGTCGTTCATATGAACCGGGACGCGGATGGTGCGCGACTGGTCGGAAATGGCGCGGGTGATTCCCTGCCGGATCCACCAGGTGGCGTAGGTTGAGAATTTGTAGCCCAGCCGGTAATCGAATTTATCGGCGGCGCGCATCAGCCCGATATTGCCTTCCTGAATCAAGTCCAGCAGATGAAGGCCGTGGTTCGCGTATTTCTTTGCGATGGAGACCACCAGGCGCAGGTTGGCCTCCACCAGCGCCTGCTTGGCCGTCTCGACCTGTATCTCGCCCTGGCGCACTCTTTCGACGGAACGGCGAAGGTCCTTGCCGCGGATGCGGGTGGACTTCGCCAGTTCGCTCTCGAGCGCGGCGGCGAACGCTTTCCACTGCTTCGGCCGGAACGGAATTTCGCGAATCGCCTGCGAAATTCTCACTCTCAATCGAACCAGCTTGCTTTCGAGCCGTGCAAGGACCCGGACCTGCCGTTTGGGGGTCGCTGCCAGACTCCCTTCAACGGTGGTGCGCTCGGCATGGAACGCCGCTATTTTATCGAATGAACGCACGACTTTGAGACGGCAGCGCTTCCTTGCGGCTTCATCAGCGCCGCTGATCTCGACAACCTCTTCCCATTGAGCCGCGGGGTGCAGCGCCAGCACCATTCGTTGAACGATCAGTGAGCGAGAAAGTGCCTTTCGAATCGCCAGATTGCCCCGCTCCATGCGGCGCGCCAGCTCGATTTCCCGCTGCCGGGTGAGCAAGGACACCAAACCCATTTCCCGCAGATAGATGCGCACCGGATCGTCGGTAAGAGAAGGCTCAAGACTCGCGGTATCCTCGCCGCCGCCTTCCTCATCCGAGAACTCGGGCGAGTCTTCCAGCACGGGAACCGCGGGATTCACGAAATCCGTTAGAAAATGTTCTTCAAATTGTTCCATGTTCATTACTTAGACACCCACGCACAGGCGCACTGATCGATGTTTTTGTTGGGAATCTAGGCAGATGCCAGAGGCCTGATCCTGTAGGTTTGATGCACTCAGGCTCGATTCGGTTGCGGGGAAACGACTTACGGGGTTAAGCCGACGCAGCAGCCGTTTCGAGGAGTTGATCAAGGAACGGGGCTTGTCCTTTCAGGATCTTACGCCTAGCTTGCTCAATTCCGAACCATGCCGCCTTATCGACTTCTGGAAACTCCCGCTGCTTCCCGGATTTCGGGGGCCACTCCATGGAAAACAGGTTGCTTTTCAGGCTCGAGGTATCGAAGTCGGAGCGAAGAGCCCACGCAAACACCAACTTGCCGCTGAGCTGCCGGAGCGGCTTCAGGGGGATGAAATCGCCGGCCGGCGCCATACCGGTTTCCTCTTCGAACTCGCGCCTGGCGGCATCGAGAGGTTGCTCGCCGTCCTGGAACTCTCCCTTGGGTATCGACCAGCAGCCGTCGTCTCGGTTTGCCCAGAGCGGTCCCCCCGGGTGCACCAGAAGCACTTCGAGACCGGCGGCGTTCCTGCGAAATAGCAGCAGTCCGGCGCTCTGTTTTTTTGACACCGGGACACCGGCTCATCGGCTCATCTGGTGAAGTCCACCCCCGCCTCCGCGTCCACCCGCGGCAGCGGCCGGCGCCGGCGGGAGGAATTTGGGATCGAGGATCTTCGCGATCTGGTCTCGCGCGCCTTCGAGATGCGCTTTGGTGTCGTGATCGGTGGCCTTGGGCAGCGCCGCGGTGATCGGATACGTTCAGCGCGCGCAGCTCGGCGCGGTAAAACGGCATTTCGTCGTCGCTTTCGCCGGAGCACCGCGACCGCCTCGTCCACCGCCGCCTCCGCCCCGGCCGGCCGCTGCCGGTTCGGCCGTGCCGTTCAGCTTCGTGTTCACGAGCTCCAGAAACGCGTTCTGCAGGTTGCGCCGATAGGCGTCGATCTTGACCTGGGCGAGCGTCCAGTTCCTTCCAGACACCTTTGCGGACGGTCGCCAGCAGTTCGGCGGCGGTGTAGGCCGGCGCGCCGTCGACGGTCTGCTGTTCGATCAGACGCGCGAAGCGCTGGTCGTTCAGCAGAGTATTCAGCACGCTTAGCTGCGCGTTGCGGATGCGCGTCAAAACGCCGGTCGGTTCGATGCGGCGCAGAATTTCCGGGTCGATCATCCAGACGGGGGTGGTGAAGGCGTTTTCCACCAGGAATTTCACGGCTTCTTCCTGGCGCAGTTTCGGGATCAGCGTGAAGACGCGGCCCTCCTGGCCGACCACTTTTTCCTGGCTGTTGAATCCGCCGACGACTTGCGCGACGTGATTCATTTCGAGCTGCCATTGGCTCAGCATGCGGCCGTAAAGCTCACTCAGATCTTCGTAGGTTTCGCCTTCTTTCCAGGCGGTGGCGGGCATCAGCAGTTTGGCGACGCGCTGGAGGTTCTTCATGCCCATGGCGGTGGATTTCACGGCATCGGCGTCGCCCACGGCTTCGGTCTCTTCGCCGGGGTCCGAGCCGGCGGAGTTGGCGGTGGAGAAACGATACCAGGGAGTCGGGTCCTGCTCGCGCGCCCATTTGTCGAGCGTCGGTTTTTCGTCATTCGGAGTGGACGCGCGGGATCGGCGTGTAGCCCCACTTGGTGGCCCAGATATCGTACGGACCGATGCGCGGGATCAGATCTTCGACGGCGATGTCGTCTTCCGGCTGCGCCACGTAGTTGAAGCGCGAATAATCCATGATCGACGGCGTGTGGCCCATCTTGTGAACGAAGTCCTTGTCGCGGATTTTGTCGGCAGGATACATGGAGCTGGCCTTCATGTTGTGCTGGAAGCCGATGGTGTGGCCGACTTCGTGGCACACCACGTATTCGAGCAGACGGCCCATCAGATCGTCGGGCAGCGGCAGTTTCTGCGCGCGCGGATCGAGCGGGCCCACCTGCACGAAATACCAGTCGCGGGCCAGGTTCATGACGTTGTGATAGAACTGGATGTCCGCGTTGAGGATCTCGCCGGTGCGCGGATCGGAGATGTGCGGGCCGCTGGCGTTTTCGACGGTGGACGGCAGCCAGCGGATCACGGAGTGGCGGACGTCTTCGGGGCTCCAGTCGGGATCCTGCTGCGGGCGTGGGCGCATCTTTGCGCGATGATGGCGTTCTTGAAGCCGGCGGCCGCGAAGGCTTCGTTCCAATCCTCGACGCCCTTCTTCAGCCAGGGGACCCACTTTTTGGGCGTGGCGGAATCGATGTAATAGACGATGGGCTTCACCGGCTCCGACATGGCGGCGTTGGGATCTTTCTTCTCCAGGCGCCAGCGCGCGATGTAGCGCACGGTGCGGGCGCGATACTCATCGGCGGTGTAATCCATCTGCGCGGTGGTGAAGTAACCGACTCGCTCGTCGAACAGGCGCGGCATCATCGGCTTTTCGGGCAGGCGGACCATGCTGTGATGCAGCACGACGGTGGCGCTGGTTCCGCGCATGGCGGTGACGCCCAATCCGCCGCCGCGTCCGCCCGCCGCGACGGTGCGCGTTGCCGGTGCGGGTGTAGGTCGCGGTGGCTTCGGCTTCGATATTGTCCGGATAAGTGGATTGATGTGATCGATGAAGGAACGCGAGGCATCGAACGCGGTCGCGCCCAGGTGCTGGCGTGCGCTGAATTCGGGAACGTCGGTGTTGAACAGACGGCTGACGTCGATCACCGGGTCGCCATCGTGATAGGCGGCCACGTTGAACGCCATGATGATGGTGTCGTTGTTGGCGTCTTTCACGGCCTCGGCGATGGGCGAGTCGGGCTTGGCGGTCAGGCTGAAATTGATGTCGCGAAGATAGATCGCGATTGTTGTGCAGCTCCCAGGCGACCACGCGATTGGCCATCTGCGCCGCCGCCGTAGCCGACGCCGAGGGTGGTCTTGGCGATCTGCGTGTTCCAGAGATACTGCTTGCCCAGTTCGCTCTTGGGGATTTCGTAATAGAAACGCTCGCCGACCTGGTGGATGGTGAACAGGCCCTTTCTTCGACTTGGCGTCCTTGGTGATGACGCGATCGAACGGCTGAGGATTGGGCGGAGGCAAGGCCGCGTTTCCGGCGCCTCCGCCTGGCCGCCAGCGCTGCCCTGCGCCGGCTCATCCTGGGCCGAGGTGACCGCGGCGACGGCGGTCAGAAATAGAAATAGAGTGGTTGCGCTCCGCTTCATTGAGGAAAACTCCTTGTCGAGAAAACAGGACTATCCTATCAGAACCATATGGCCAGAACCATGCGGCATCCGGCGCTCCGTTTCGCGCCCTCCGGAAGACAATTCCGCGAAGCCGATCATGGATAGGCTAGAATCGTTCAGCATCTTATGCCCCTGGCTCCCGGAACCCGGCTGGGCCCCTATGAGATCCTGGCACCCATCGGTGCGGGCGGTATGGGCGAAGTCTACAAGGCGACCGACACCCGGCTCGGGCGCATCGTCGCGGTGAAGGTGCTGGCCAGCGAGTTTTCGGAGCGGTTTGAGATCGAAGCGCGCGCGATTTCGGCGGTGAATCATCCCAACATTTGCGCGCTTTACGACATCGGCACGCATGAAGGCCGCAGCTATCTGGTGCTCGAATATCTGGAAGGCAAGCCGCTCCAGGGGCCGTTGCGCGCCGACGACGCGCTGCGGGTGGCGGTGCAGATCGCAGCCGCGCTCGAAGCGGCGCACCGCAAAGGGATCACGCATCGAGACCTGAAACCGGCCAATATTATGCTCGCCGAGGATGGATCGGTGAAGCTGCTCGACTTCGGGCTGGCGAAACTGGCGGCAAACGGCAACACGGATATCACCCGCACGCTGGCGGGATCCGTGATCGGGACCGCCGCGTATATGGCGCCGGAGCAAGCGGAAGGACGGCCGCTCGATGCGCGGTCGGATATTTTCAGTTTTGGCGCCGTCGTGTACGAATTGATCACGGGACGGCGGGCGTTTCCGGGCGATTCCGTGGCTTCGGTGCTGAGCTCGGTGTTAAGAGATCAGCCTTCGCCGCTGGGATCGATGGCTCCGCCGGGGCTCGAGCCGATTGTGATGCGCTGCCTCAGGAAGAATCCGGAAGAACGGTTCCAGCAGATGCAGGAGGTTCGCGCGGCGCTGGAGGCGCTGAGGAATCCTACACAAGCGGTTCCAGTCCAAGCGCCTCGGGCTGAGGCGTCGATCGCGGTGCTGCCTTTCGCCAATCTCAGCGCGGATAAAGAGAATGAGTATTTCAGCGACGGATTGGCGGAGGAGATCATCAACGCGCTGACGCATGTGCGCGGTTTGAAGGTGACCGCGCGAACGTCGGCATTCGCGTTTCGCGGAGAAAAACAGGACATCCGAAAAATTGCCGAGACGCTGGGCGTGCGCACGATCCTCGAAGGAAGCGTGCGGCGGGCGGGCAGCCGGATCCGCGTGTCCGCGCAGTTGATCAACGCGGCCGACGGCTACCATCTTTGGTCGGAGCGTTACGATGCCGAGATGGCCGACGTATTCGCGGTGCAGGATGAGATCTCGAAGGCCATCGCCGGCGCGCTCAAGTTGAAGCTTTCCGGGGAACTGGCGGAAAATCGGCGTCACACTTCGGAATTGCCCGCTTTTGAGGCGCTGTTGAAAGGGCGGCATTACCAGTTCGATGGCACGCCGGAAGGCTTGAGGCGAAGCAAAGAGTATTTCGAGAAAGCGCAATTGCTTCGCGAAGGGTCAGCGTTGGTCGCCCGCTTTCGGGCAGGTTACGCAGCGCATCTACCACCGTCATGCGACTGACCAGCCAGGCGGCCAGGCCAATCGAGAGGAAGGTGAAGATGACACCCAGGCAGAAGGCAATCAGCAGGCTGCGAAACTGAAAGTCAAGCTGGAACGGGAAGTTGAAGCGTGCCAGGATGGGATTGAGGATAACGACTATCAGCGCGCCCGCCGATGTACCCAGAACCAGGCCAACAAACGAGGAGACCAGGTCGTAGACGGTTCCCTCGAAGATGTACATCAAGACCAGGTGACGCCGCTGCACTCCGATGGCGCGCGCCATGCCCATTTCGGCGCGCCGTTCCGCCGCCAGCAACACGAAGATCAGGAAGATGAGCAGCAAGCCGATGGAAAGGGCGAAGAGAGCGAAGAGGGCGAAAATACGCGAAAATATCATCGGCTGCCTGCGCGGCCTTGATGCCCGCTTCTTTGACCATTCTTCTGCGCCTTTTACTCGTTTCGTTGCGTATTGCTCTGGCGATCTTCAATTCCTGGTCGACCACGAATCCCGCCCGCAGCGCATCCAGTAGAATTTAATTATTATTATGTCGAGCCCCCTTCGGCCGCTCGCTCAGTTGCCTTCTTGTCTCCTTATCGCTTAATGGTGGCCGGGTGGACGCCAATGTTGTTCTCGATGGCTTTCCAGGTTCTGTAAGGCATTCATGGATGTGTCCCAATGCCCTCGGGACCGCGGAAATACAAGTGCGCGTGCCGCATGTTAGACTCAGTAAGAGCCTGCGCCAGCAGGCTTTCTCCATGCCGCTGAGCCAAGAACGATCGCCGATCACGTGGATCAATGTGCTCTGGGTGGTGTTCCTGGTGGGGCTGGCACTGCTTCCGCCGGTCGATGAAATCCACAAACAATTGACGCTGCTGGCGATCCTGGTCGTTCAACTCCTGGAAGAACTGGCTGATCGAGCCGCTTGCCCATCGCGGCCGCGCTTACGGCGTAATCCTCAAAATTCTGCTGGCTACGCTGCTGCTGGATCACACTGGAGAAGTGGGCATCAACAGCACTTATTATCCGGTCTACTTTCTGCCGGTGGTCACCGCGGCGATTTACTTTGGGCCGCTGGCGATGCTGGCCTGGACCACGCTTACGTGCCTCGCCTACATGTCCCTGCTGATTCCCGCATTGGAATATTACGAATTGACTCCCGCGGGGGAGACCATCCTGATTGTTCGTCTGGTTTTTTTCTACATGGCCGGCGTGCTGGTAAACCAATTTGCCATGCAGAATCGCCAGCAGGTGCAGCGACTGCAGGCGCTCTCGGAGCAACTCGAAGAGACCAACCGCCAGTTGCGCCGCGCCGAAGCGGAAGTGCGCCGCCGCGAACGCCTGGCCGCGCTGGGGCAGCTATCCGCCGGTTTAGCTCACGAGATTCGCAATCCTCTCGGCGTGATTAAGGGTTCAGCGGAGATGCTGGGACGAAAGGTGGCGGACTCGCAACCGCTGGCGGCTGAGTTGGCGGGTTTTATTTCTTCGGAAGTGAATCGCCTGAATGGACTCGTGGTGCGGTTCCTGGATTTTGCGCGGCCCTCGCGGCTCGAACTGCGCCCGGAAAATCTGCCCGAGATCATGGATCGCGCGCTCGAATCCGTGAAGGCGCAGTTTCCAGATGCGCCGGTGGACGTCGAGCGGCGCTACGCCCAAGGACTGCCGAACATTCCAGTGGATCGTCAGTTCTGCGAACAGGTCTTTATCAACTTGATCGCCAATGCCTTTCAGGCTATGGCGGGTCAACCAGGAAGACTGCGCCTCGGCATGGAACCGGAACGCCTGCACGAAGAGCCGGGAGTCGGCGTCACGGTCGAAGATACCGGACCCGGCGTGCCGGAGGAATTACGCGAGCAGATTTTTAATCCCTTTTTTACTTCTAAAAAAGACGGTGTGGGGCTGGGGCTTTCCATCGTGGCCAAAATTATCGACGATCATCATGGGTCGATTCGGCTGGAGAGTAATCACTCGCAGGGCGCGCGTTTCCATGTTTTTTTCCCGCAGAACAACACCACGTAAATCAGGTAGCGCGGCGATTCCCGATCAGCGCTTGGTAAGAGCGGAACCCTCGCGCAATTAGACAATGTTGTCTATGGGTGGTGGGAGGGAGTCCACAGGGGGTAGGGGAAAGGAAAGGGGAATTATTGGGGGAGGAAATAGAAAGGTTCACGATAACGTATTGCAGCTCCGATGGCTGTCCTGAGTTATCTTATTCGAACGGGGCGCTTGGGGCTCCGGAAATAGAATAATAGTGGGGGAAAGGGACAGTGTAATTTTCTAAAAAACCGCCCGTGTACCACGGTCGTTGAGGGGGGTTTGCTCCGTGAACATCATAAACCGTTTGGCAACCCACCGCTGGCCGCCATCAGCGGTCGAACACCAAATCCAGCTGGGCCGCGGATCGCAGGCAGTCGTTCGCGTTGGCGGGAACAACTTCCGAGCCTTCGAAGCGGCTTAATTTAGAGAACTCTCGCGAGAGCTTCTCGAAAATGGACGCGGGCTCCACGCCCGCCTTGCGTAGGAATTCCGGCGAGTACTCAATCACCAAAGTCTCGGTGCGAGACACCATTTCCCTCGCGCCATCCAATACGAACGCTTCGTATCCCTCGACGTCAATTTTCACCAACGACCAACGCGCGCCGCGATACTTGTCCGAACCGGCCAGTTCGTCCAGTTTTCGCAAGGGAACCTCGATCGCCGATTCCGCGGGCAAGTCCAGCAGAGAATGACGCCCGCGATTGGCGGCTTTGTACACTCCCAGCATCGCTGTGCCGTCGCGGTCGCCCGCCGCGCATTGAAGGGCCTCAACATTGCTCGCTCCGTTCATTTTCAAGTTGGCTTGGAGGAGCTCGAAATTCCGCGGTTCCGGTTCCAGAGTCAACACATACCCTTGCCGGACCGGCGAGGCGCGCCATCAGGCAGGTAAAATAACCAATATTCGCGCCCACATCGATGAAATTTCGCGTGGACTTTTCCGCGTATCGCGTGAGCAGCAGTTTTGTGAGCCCGGGCTCATGAATTTTGCGGCGATAAAGTCCACGGCCGACGCCGTCGCGCTTGTAAGAAAGCAAGCGCAGATCCCCCGGAAGGCTCTTGATGGTGATGGTGTTACGAAGCGGATTCAGGCATTCCAGCCAGTAAGCCAGCCCCCGAATGCGATATTGAAATTGGGAATTCATGTCGCCGAGCTTGCGGAGCGTTTATTATAACAAGCGCCAAGAATCGCGCCGAGCCCCGGCATTCGATTTCGGAGATTACAGGAAGATGAGGAACATAAGATCAGTGTCCCGAATTGCAAGTTCACATATATACTTGGCGCGCTGCAGGGTAAACATAGCCGGAACTCATTTTCAAACTCACGTGAGGCGGATATCGCGATGAAAGCAATCCAAGTTCAAAAACCGGGTGGTCCCGAGGCTCTCCTGTTGGTCGATCTTCCGGTGCCGCAACCCAAGCCCAATGAAGCCGTGGTGAAACTTTCCGCCTCCGGCGTGAACTTTATCGACATCTATTTTCGCGAGGGGCGCTATCCGGTCGCCGTTGCCGTTTGTCGACGGCCAGGAAGGCGCGGGCACGGTCACGCAGGTCGGCAGCGAAGTGAAATCGTTAAAGCCGGGCGACCGCGTTGCTTTTACCGGCATTATGGGCGCGTACGCGGAATACATCGCCGCGCCGGCGGACCGGCTGGTGCGCATCCCCGACGGAGTTACCGATCAACAAGCGGCGTCCGTGATGCTGCAGGGCATGACCGCGCATTACCTCGTGCTATGACACTTATCCGCTGAAAAAGGGCGAGACCGCGCTGATTCACGCCGCGGCCGGAGGCGTGGGCCTGCTGCTGGTGCAGATGGCCAAGCAGATTGGCGCGCGCGTGATCGCTACCGTCGGCTCGCAATCCAAGGCGCAACTTGCGCGCGAAGCCGGCGCCGATGACGTGATCCT
This sequence comes from Terriglobia bacterium, assembly GCA_963842485.1. Lineage (GTDB taxonomy): Bacteria > Acidobacteriota > Terriglobia > Bryobacterales > Bryobacteraceae > Palsa-187. The sequence goes on from CAWJHI010000080.1 coordinate 14,726, forward strand.
TTATTCCGAGCAGGACTTTGAAGCGGAAACCAAGCGGCTCACCGGCGGAGCCGGCGTTCATGTGGTTTACGACGGCGTCGGCAAAGCGACCTTCGATAAAGATCTGGATGTCCTGCGGCGCCGCGGGTACCTGGTTCTTTTCGGGGGCGCCAGCGGAGCAGTCCCGCCGTTTGATCTCATCAAGCTTTCACAGAAGGGGTCGCTGTACATTACGCGGCCGACTCTGATCGCGTACATTTACACTCGCGAGGAATTGGAAAATCGCGCCACCGCCGTTTTGAATATGGTCCGCAGCGGAAAATTGAAATTGCGCGCCGAGCATATTTATCCCCTGGCAAGACGCGGCACAGGCGCATCGCGACCTGGAAGGGCGCAAAACCACGGGCAAACTTTTGCTGATTCCGTGAGCGGATTTTTCGACGCACAGGCAGTCCTGCGGGCGCGCATGACGCGGCCTTAACCCTGCATAGTCGGCTAGGCGGCTTGCAGATAATTGACGACCATAAAGCGCGAAGCACACGAACACCGCAATCCCAGCGACCCAGCCTAGAAGATCGGCGGCGTTTGCGCTCCGCTACATCGACAGGCGGACGGTCCGGCAGCACGCGCCCGAGAAGGTAGCCCGCCACCAAACCGCCGAAGTGCGCGGCATTGTCGATGCCACGAAAAAGCAGTCCAAAGACCGCGATATAGATAATCCAGCGTATCAAGGAACTGCGCAGCGACTGCGCCATCAGATTTTTTCGCCCCGAAGTGGCCGCCAGTAGCACTCCGATCAAGCCCAAGCAGCCCGCCCGAAGCGCCGACGCTGTTATTGCTCATGAACGAACTGACCACGTATCCGAACGCGCCCGTAGCCACAAAAAGAAAGAGATAGCGCGCCGAGCCGTATAGTTCTTCGACCATCGGGCCGATATCCATGAGAACCCACATGTTGAATCCGATGTGCAGCAAGCTGCCGTGGAGAAAAATCGCGGTGACGAAGCGCCAGGGTTGGCGAGATGTCATAGGGCAGCGGAAGCGACGCACCCAGGCGAAAATTCACCGCGGGGGATGGCGCCGAGGTTCATCAAACCGCCCAATCCTCCCGATGGGGCGGCAGAATCCCGTTAGTCGCGTAGTGATAACTAGGCCCAGGCCATACAGCACGCAGCAGATGAGTCAAAATTGTGTATGTTACTGGGGAACTCTGCGGCAGGAACCGCGCCAGCGGTTTTGCTGGCGGCGGCAAAGGAATAACGCATGCTTGCGCCGCACACGTGGCATTTGGTGGCCGTCGCGCCAACCAGCGTGCCGCAGGAAGGACACAGGTTCGGCCGCAGCGGTTTTGGTTCGGACCGAAATAACGAGCCTAGCTGGCTGAGCCAGCGGTCGATTTTATAGCGCCATCGGACAGGAAGTGGCAAACAGCATCTCCTTATTGGACAAAATGAGCATGCCTATCATAGCCGGAATTTACGGTGAGCGCGAAATTGGAATGCGGCCGATGTGCAAGAAACTGTCGCGCGCATTTAAATTTAGTGCGGCGCAACGAATTCGCGTTGCGCGACAGGGTTGGCGCTGCACGGCACTAGCGTGCATGCTTCTTGCGGCGGGGTGCGCGAGTCAACGGCCCGTGGCCGTGGCTCCGCCGCCGCCCGGTCTTACCAGACGCATCGCCGAGCGCGGCCCCATCTCTTGCGCCGACTTCGCCTACAGTGCGCAACGCACCCACGCCATCGGGCGTCTACGTTGAACAGGGCGTCGCTTCGTGGTATGGGATTCCATTTCACGGCCACCGAGCCGCCGACGGCGAAATTTTCGACATGAACACCATGGTTGCGGCCCACCGCACGCTGCCATTCGGCAGCATGGTGCGCGTCACCAACCTGAGCAATGGCTTGTCCGCGGACGTGCGCATTATCGATCGCGGCCCGTTTGTCGGCGATCGCATCCTGGATCTGGCGTTTGCCGCCGCCCAGTCGATCGACATGGTTCGCCCCGGGACGGCCATGGTGCGCATCGAGCTGCTTTCCGGGCCAAGCCCCGCCGGCGGCGAATTCACGGTGCAGATCGGCGCATTCACGGATTCCGCGAACGCCCAGCGTCTGCGTGACCGTTTGCTTGGCGAGCTATCAGCCCATTTTCATTCAGGAGACGGATACGTCCACCGGCCATTTCTACCGCGTTCGCGTGGGCCGCGAGCCGACTCCCGAAGCGGCGCAGAAGCTGGCGTTGCAGCTGCGAGAGAGCGAAGGTTTTCACACCTTTGTCCTACGATTGGATAGCATTACATCCGCCGATTCGAAGTGAGATGGACGCGAACGGAGTGGCGCCATGAACGATTGCCTGTTTCTGCAAGATCGCCAAGAAAGAAATCCCCGCGAACATCGTGTATGAGGATGACGAACTATTCGCGTTTGAAGATATTCATCCGCAAGCGCCCAACCACACCCTGATCTGCCCGAAGAAACACGTCGAGTCGCTGACGGACGCAAGTCCCGGCGACGCCGCGATGCTGGGCCGCATGCAATTACTCGCCGCTAAGCTTGCCGCCGAACGCAAATTGACCGCGGGATATCGCACCGTGGTGAACAACGGGCGCGAAGCCGGGCAGACGGTATTTCACCTGCATCTACATTTGCTCGGCGGCCGCGCATTTCGCTGGCCGC
>CAWJHI010000081.1:0-9169 GCA_963842485.1 Terriglobia bacterium
CCGATTTACGGCTGGCCCCATTTGCGGAACGTCGAGTCGTCCGCATTACCGAATCGTTAGGTGACGATGCGGTCAATGCCGTGCAGGAGGTCGCGGACGGGTTCGCGAAGCGTATTGGCGTCACTGTATGGAACAAGTTCTGCAGATACCTCGGCCCAGGCCATCTGCATGGGCGTCGTGCGCTGCTTGTAACGCGACCCACAGGGAGAAGGAGAGGGAGACATGCAGCCCGCTGAAACATTCATAACCTCGGTGCAACAACCGATGGCGCAGCGCATCGAGCTGTGGCCGATCGAACGGCTGCGTGAGTATCCTCGCAATCCGAGAAAGAACGACGCGGCCGTGGATCGCATGTGCGCGTCGATCCGCGAGTTCGGGCTGAAGATTCCCTGCCTGGTCCGGAGCGACGGCGAAATAGTCGATGGGCATCTGCGCCTGAAAGCCGCGCGAAAGCTCGGCATCACCGAGATCCCGGTGATCCTTTGTGACGAATGGACCCCGGCGCAGGTCAAAGCCTTCCGGCTCATGGTCAACCGTTCGGTAACGTGGGCCGATTGGGACGAGGAGCTCCTGGCGCTGGAACTGCAAGAGATTCAGGAGTCGGACTTCGATTTGTCGCTGACTGGCTTCGACCCGGGCGAGATCGATGGCCTGCTGGCACTCGAAGACGACGAGAAAGCGAACGCCGCGCCGCCGCTGCCCGAATCGCCCGTCTCGCGGCTCGGCGATCTCTGGTTGCTGGGGCCACACCGCGTACTTTGCGCAGACGCGACCAGCGCGGAAGCGGTTGCACGACTGCTCGTCGAGCGCAAACCGCGGCTGATGGTCACCGATCCACCTTACGGGATTGAACTGGACTCCGAGTGGCGCGATCGAGCCGGCCTGAATGGCTGCGGCCCGGCCGAGCCGTCGTACATGAAGAAGCGCACGCGCGGTCACACTGAGACTACGATTTCCGGCGATACGAGGGCTGAGTGGTCCGACGCGTTCGCTCTTGCGCCCAGCCTCGAGGTGGCGTACGTCTGGCACGCATCGAAATTCACCCGCGAAGTCCTGGACGGTTTGCTACGCATCGGGTTCCTGCATCACCAGCAGATCATCTGGAACAAGGGCAGAACCGTCCTGACCAGAACGCTGTACTGGTTCCAACATGAACCGTGCTGGTTCGTCCGGAAGAAGAACGCGCCCTGGTTCGGCAAAGCCGGCGAGAACTCGACCATCTGGGATTCGCCTTCGCCGAAATTCATCATGGGTGGCGCCGACGAAGACAAATACGATCATCCGACGCAGAAGCCTGTGGAACTGATGCGGCGGCCGATCCTGAACCACTTGCGACGTGGCGAGCTGGTGTACGACCCGTTCCTCGGCAGCGGCACGACGCTCGCGGCCGCGGAACTAAACGAGCGCGTCTGCTACGGCATGGAGTTGGACCCGAAATACGTGGACGTCGTGGTGCAACGCTGGCAATCCCTGAGCAACAAAAGCGCTTCGCTCGACGGCGACGGACGGACGTTCGAGGAGGTCGCTCTGGAACGGAAGGAGTCGGCGTGAATCCAACGTTGCCGCCGGGAGATTGCGGAAATCGAGTCGCTGATCATCTCCGGGCATCCCGACTTGGCCGGGCTGTGCCTGGCGCTGTCAGATTGGTCGGCGGAACTCCGCATCTTGCAAGACGAAAAACGCCGCCGGGTTTGAATCCGGCGGCGCGATCGGAGCGGGAATCGTCAGCTTTAGGCTTTCACGGCGTAGCTGCGCTCCCCGTCTTCCCCCTTCGTGGAAACAACCGTCAGCCCCATCTTCTTGCCGACGGTCCCCGACAGGAACCCGCGAATCGAATGCGGCTGCCAACCGGTGGCTTTGCCCAGTTCCTTGGCACTAACGCTGCCCGGCCGCTTCAGCAGTTCGAGCACCTTGGCGGTCTTGCTGCCGGCGCGAGCGGAATCCCCCTTCTTTTCGCCCTTGCGCGCTTTGGGCGTTTTCTTCGCCGGGCTGGCCTTCTTGCCCGACTTGGTCTTCTTCGGCGCGACGTGGGCGCGACGTGCGCCAGCGCTGGCCTTTTTGGTGGCTTTCGGCTCCGCAGCTTCGCTGGCCGGCGCCGTTTCTGTCTGTTCTGTAATCGATGTCATGTTTTCTCCTTGCGCGGTGATCACCGCGGCGACCACATGAATCCCTCTGGTCGCCGCGAAAGGCAAGCCAAATCTGCACATCTCTGCCGAAGGCGATGGTGGGGCGATGATCCTCGACGCGGGATGACCCGATGATCGGCCGGCGTCTCCTGGCTCGACTGGAACGAGTGGAGGCCCGCTTGGGCCCGCCAATTGAACCGGTCTTCGTGACCCTTGTGGTCGTGGACGTAAGCGGCGAGGTAGTAGACGAGATTCCGTTCCGAGTGGGGGGACGCGGCAGATCGGAGGGAGGACAGTCGGGCTGAAAGACGCCCAGATGTCCTCAGATGTCCTCAGATGTCCGGCCACGGCGCAAAATTCGGGCGCAAGAAGGAGGATGCGGTCATCGCGCTCCTGACGCACCGCACGATCGAGGAAGCCGCCCGCGCGGTGAATGTCTCGACCAAGACGCTGCTGCGGTGGCAAAAGGAACCAGAGTTCGATGCCGCCTACCGTGCCGCCAAGCGGGCGGCGTTTGGTCAATCTATCGCGCGGCTGCATCACCTCTCCAGCGCGGCGGTTACGACTCTGGGCAAAGTCATGCTGGATCAGGCGACGCCGCCGGCGACCAAGGTTCGCGCTGCGGACCGCATCCTGGACCACACGAGCAAGGCGATCGAGATCGAGGACATCGAGGCGCGCCTGACGGCTCTCGAACGGGCAGCACCGCAAGGGAATCCGAAACGATGAAGCCGATCCGCAGCCGGGTTCATGTAGGTGCGCATTGGGTGCAATAAGAACGGTCACCAGGCGGATCGCAAAGCTGGAGGATCGATTTTCGCCTACCGAGGGGAAACCACAGCTTCTACTGGTGGCGTGCCATGCGGGTTGGGGATTGGCCCTGGCGCTGGACACTTGCCTCGGGATTCTTGGTGAATGCGGGCTTCTGCCCACGGGCCGGATCGGTGTCGTGAACTTTCTCAACATCCCGTTTCACTTGAGCACGGAGGAACTGGAGAGGTTTCTGCGGGAAAAGGGCGCGGAAACGTACGTCGGAGCCCTCCTGGCCGGCAGAAGAGATCACGTCTTTCACCGTTGTCGCGGGGATGAACACGCTCCACGCCAGATCGGAAACGGTATGTATTCGCGCTTTTCGCGAAAGAATAGCACGATGAATGGTAAAATGCAGTCCTATCAAGATGACCTTAAGAGCTCACAAATCTGAAACGCTGGTGCGGTGTTCGCGAGTAAGCGTCTCATTCGGCACGGGCGACACACAAATTCGCGCGCTCCGGGACGTATCCTTCGATGCCCGAGAGGGCGAATTCCTATCCGTCATCGGTCCTAGCGGATGTGGGAAAACGACTCTACTCAGAACCATCGCCAACCTGATTCAACCCTCTCGCGGCACCATCGAGCGTGTGCCCGGGGAACGAATCCTGCTTGTTTTTCAGGAGGACAGCCTGTTTCCGTGGATGACCGTGCTCGACAATGCCATCTTCGGCCTCGAAATGCAGGGTGTGGGCTCAGGCCGGCGGGAAAACGCAGCCCGCGCTCTGCTGGCTCGTTTCGGACTGGAGAGCCGGGAGGGCGCGTATCCGCATCAACTTTCGGTGGGAATGAAGCAGCGCGTTGCGGTGATTCGCTGCTTCCTGAGCGATCCCGCGGTTATGTTAATGGACGAGCCGTTTGCTGCGCTGGACGCTCAGACCCGCCTGGCGCTACAGCAGGAGCTCCTCGCGCTGTGGGAGCCAAACCGGAAAACAGTGATCTTTGTTACTCACGATATCGAGGAAGCGATCCTGCTGAGCGATCGAATTTTGGTTTTGAGCGGCCCTCCGGGCGCGGTCATCGCCGAACTGAGGGTTCCGTTCCAGCGCCCCCGCAACGCAAGCCTCACACTCGAAGAGGAATTTCTCGAGTTCAAGCGTCACATCTGGTCGAAGCTGGGGTCGCCACGGATCGAGAGTGTTCATAAATGAGCCGAGCGAAGGGCGCCAGCAGGATGCGCTATTTTGCCTCGGTCACCAACGGCTTCCGCGATTTGTTGCGCGCGCCGCGGCCCGGAAATACGGCGGAGCTGATCCGCGCCAGCCTGGAAAATCGCGCGGCCAATTTTTTGGACCTGGCGCGCCGGGTGATTTTCGCAAATCCAGCGAATCCTTATCATCAGATGTTTCGCCTAGCGGGGTGCGAATACGGGGACCTAGAGGCGGCGGTGAATCGCGACGGTCTCGAAACGGCGCTCGCGGCGGTCCATCGCAACGGCGTCTATCTCGCTCACGACGAATTCAAGCTGAAGATGCCGATCGTGCGCTCGGGCCAGACGATCGCGGCGGACGAGAGGAGTTTTCGGAATCCGTTGACCACCGGCGGAATCACGGGATGGAGCGGCGGCAGCCGCAGTGCCGGCACGCAGTCTCAAATCAGCACTAGCGCGCACGCGTATCGCGAAGCGTACGATCAGCTGATGGTCGAGGAGTTCGGGCTTACCTCCCGCCGCCTGGTCCTGCTCAAGCCGATCCTGCCGGCGATCGATGGGATGGCGAACTTCACGCGGGCGGCGAGGCTCGGCTGCACGCTCGACCGTTGGTATTCGCCCATCGCGCGATCGGCGGATTCTACGCATTACCGTCTTGCGACTTACTCACTAGTGGCGCTGGCGCGTCTGTATGGCGTCCGCCTCCCGTTCCCCACCGATCTTGCGGCAAATGACTTCTCTCCAGTGGCGCACTGGATCGCTGGGCGCCGCCGCGAGGGCATAGCGTCAACCGTCATCGGCTATGCCAGCCCAGCCACGCGGGTCGCCGCGGCGGCCGCCGAACACGGCCTCTCGATCGAAGGCACGGAGTTTATCGTCGGCGGCGAAACGCTGACCGACGGCAAGCGGAGCGTGATCGAATCGACCGGCGCCCGGGTCTTTCCGCGTTACTCGATTTCCGAGTTCGGCGCCATCGGCCACTGCTGCCGCCAGATCACTCGTGGCGATTGTGTGCACCTGTTCACGGATTCCATCGCGATGATCGAGCATCGCCGTCCCGCGCCGTTTTCCGGCGCGCCTCTCAATTCATTGCTATTCAGCAGTCTGCAACTTCACTCGCCCAACGTCCTGATCAACGTGGAGATGGACGACGCGGGAGTGTCTGGCAAGGCGGCGTGCGATTGCAGGTTCGCCCAGCTCGGCTTCACGACGGTGCTGAGCGACATTAATAGCTTCGGCAAGCTCACAGGCCACGGAGTCACGCTTGCGGGAACCGAGGTTCTCCGGCTGCTGGAGCTGACGCTGCCCGCTCGTTTTGGAGGCTCCCCGACGGATTACCAACTGGTGGAGCGCGACGGCGCGGGTCAGGCCCGGTTCCTGTTACACGTCGGCCGCCGCGTGCCGCTCGACTCGATGAGCGAAGTCAAGCACTTCTTTCTTCACGAATTGCGGCAGTGCCATGGGGGGCAAATTGCCTCCCGGCTGTGGAGGGATGCGGAAGCGTTTGATGTGGTTCATCAGGACCCCATCCCCACCGGACGCGGAAAAATTCTGTCTCTGCACCTACTCGGCTCAGGGCACAGCTATTTCGACTCATGAATCGCCCGTATGAATCGTAGACAAGCATTAGCGTGTCTGGTCGGCGCCGCCCCGTCCGCCTGCAGACTAGGTACGCAGCCGCGTCACAGGATCCGGGTTACGCTCCTCCCACACTACATCCTGGCGCCCGTGTACCTTGCCGACGAGCTTGGCTTTTTTGGGGAAGCAGGAATCGAGCTGGCCGTCCACCAAGTGGCATCGGCCACGCAGATGGCTCCGCTCCTGGCGGCCGGGAGGGTCGACGCAGCGTTCTCCGGGCCGATTCCGTCCATGTTAAACGCAGCCGCCAAAGGCGCCAGGATCAGGATCGTGTGCGCGCGGGAAATCGCGATTCCAGGCTGCGTTCACGAGATTCATGGCAATCGCCGCAGCTTCCCTCACGGGTTCCATGAGTCCAAAGAGCTCCGGGGTAAGCGCGTATCGGTGACGGCTCCCACCAGCCTCTCTGCATTTCTGCTGGATGTGCTGCTTGAATCGGCAGGCCTGCATACAGGCGACGTACGTCTGTCGACGATGCCGCTCAGCCAGAGCGCGCCCGCACTCGTCGCGGGAAGTATCGACGCGGTCCTCGACCGCGACATGGGACTATCTTCTCCCCAGATCATTCCCGGCCCGAGCGTGGCGGACCTGCTGCCCGGCTTTCAGTACAACAATATTCTGTTCGGCGATGCGCTTCTTCGGGACGATCTCAGCGCCGGCGCCGGGTTCCTGTGGGCGTACCTGCGTGGCGTTCGTGAGTTTCGCGCTGGAAGGAAACCTCGCGTGTTCGGGCAGCTTGCGGCCGGAAGCGGCCTATCCCCCGCGCAGCTGCAGCCGGCCTGTCTCGATCGCTTGAGCCAGGACGGCAGAATTGACTGGGCGAGCGTACAACGGATGATCGACTGGTCCTCCAGGAAAGGATTCCTGGTGAAGCCGATGGATGCCTCCAATGTGATCGACATGCGCTTCGCCGAGGAAGCGGAGCGCCGCTTGAAGAACGAGAGCACAGCCCGGTGAAAAAGTTGGCGTGGGAGCTATGGCTACCGCTGTTGGGATTGGTCGCTTGGCAGTTCGCCGCCGGCACCGGGCTCTTGAATCCGCTGTTCTTCCCGACGCCTTCCGCGCTGGCGGAATCGGCCGTGAAACTGATCCGGAGCGGCGAGCTGGAGCGGAACGCCGCGGCAACGCTGGCGCGGACGGCCATCGGCTTTGTCATTGGATCAACGGCCGGGCTGGCGATCGGGCTGCTCATGGGCGGAATCGCGAGCGTCCGGAAATCGCTTCAACCGATGGTTGCCGCGCTGAGCGCGACGCCCAAGATGAGTCTGCTGCCCATTCTAATGTTGCTTTTCGGCGTGGGAGAAGCCGCGCCCGTCACGCTGATCGCGCTCGGTTCGCTGGTCATCGTGTCGCTTCACACTGTCGACGCGGTCCACCAGATTCGTCCGATCTGGGTAGAGATCGCCGTCAACTACGGGGCGAGCTGGCGGGCGCTGTTCGGCAGAATTTATTTACCGGCGTGTCTGCCGCCGGTGTTCACCGGCTTGCGGCTGGCTTTGGCCAACGCGCTGGTGATTGCGGTGGCCTGCGAACTCATCAATCCTTCGGCCGGTCTGGGAAGCATGATCTGGCTGGCGTGGCAGACGTTTTCGATCGATCGCCTGTGGATCGCGTTGTTGACGACGGCGTTGGTCGGCGGCCTGCTTCACGAAGGTCTGCGGCAACTCGAAAAGTGGGTCGTGCCCTGGAAGGCCGCGCGCTTTGGAGAATGAGAGCCCGCTCGGGAGCGTCGTGATACCGGCCTACAACTCAGGCCGGTTCATCAACGCCACCATCGAATCCGCGCTGCGGCAGACGTTCGATGATTTCGAGATCGTGGTGGTGGACGACGGGTCGACCGATGGTACCCTGGCACGCGTCCAGAGTTTCCGTGATCGCCGGCTACGGGTACTCGAACAGCCCCACCGAGGCGCGCCGACTGCATTGAATACAGCGGTTGGCGCGGCGCGTGGAAAATATATCGCATTCCTCGACCACGACGACCTGTGGGTTCCCACCAAGCTTCAGCGCCATGTCGAGTTTCTCGACCGGAATCCTGGCGTGGTCGCGACCTTCTGCTGGTCTGGCCTGATCGATGAACATGACCAGCCGATCGATCTGCACCCGTCCCACTGGCGCGGTCCGATTTCATTTCGTCAACTCCTAGAAGACTATGTCGTCGGGAGCAGTTCGACCGTTGTAATGCGGCGTTCAGCCATTCTGACCGTAGGAGGTTTTGATGTACAATTCCCCCGCTGTCACGATTTCGATCTGCTGCTGCGGATCGCTCTTGCCTGGCCGAACGGAGTTTGTGCGATCCCCGAAGAACTCACGCTGTATCGCCGGCATTCCAACCAGATGTCACGTGACTGGTGTCAAATGCATCGCGAGTGGAACGCGATGCTTGAAAAATTCAGGAAATCAGAACCGAAAGCTACGGGCGCAGCCGAGCGGCTGGCGCGCAGCAATATCAACCGGTACTTCGCGTATCTGGCCTACGAGGGTGCCGAATTTGTCCAGGCACTTGGGTTCGTCAGGCAGTCGCTCCGAGCGCATCCGCGAGCGTTCCTCACCGATCCGAGGAATTGGAAGGTAGTGGCGGCGTGCCTTTCCGGCGTGATTCTTCCCGGCTCGATTCATCGCCGCCTGGAAGAATTCGCGGGGGTTCATCGCAAGACCAATTGACCCCCGGCCGACAGATGCGTAGGAGCTGTTCGTAATCACGGCAGTAATCTTCGATGTCGTATCGTTGTGACGCCAGGACACCACAGTGGACGTAAGCGGCGAGGTGGTAAAGGAGATTCCGTTCCGAGTGGGGGGACGCGGCAGATCGGAGGGGGTAGAAGGGTGGGCGTCCCGGTGAGTCCTGAATCACGAATTGGCATGAACGGCGATGCCTCCCGGCCGATGTCAGTAGGTGTCAGTTAATGTCCGGTTCTGGCGAAAAACTCGGGAGCAAACAGGAAGCGGCGATCCTGGCGCTCCTGTCGTCGCGGAACCTCGATGAAGCGGCTCGATCGGTCGGCATCACTCCCAGAACGCTGTATCGATGGCAAAACGAGCCGGAGTTCGAGATCGCTTACCGGGAGGCGCGAAAAGCGGCGTACCGACAAGCTGTGGCGCGGCTCCAGCAGGGGACCTCGGCGGCCGCCACCACTCTACTGAAGACGTTGATCGACCCCGGCGCGCCAGCGTCGGTAAAGGTACGCGCAGCCGAGGCGATCTTCAATCACGCGGCCAAAGCAATCGAGATCGAGGACATCGAGGCGCGCGTGGCCGCTCTCGAACGGGCGGTGCCGCAAGGGAATCCGAAACGATGAAGCCGATCCGCTGCCGGCTTCGTAGGTGTGAGCATCGGATGCCATGAGAACAGTCGCCAGACGGATCGCAAAGTTGGAGGATCGATTTTGGCCCGCGGCCGGGAAACCGGGGTTTCTAGTGGTCGTGTGCAGAGCAGGTTGGGGGC
>CAWJHI010000082.1:0-6984 GCA_963842485.1 Terriglobia bacterium
CGCCAGCCTTTTCAGGGCTGCGCTCTACCAACTGAGCTACCTGGCCGGATTCTCGCTGGACCTCTATTCTACCATCCCCCTACTGCTTGATGTCCTTCTTCTCGTCCCCGCCTGTCTCCCCGTACACCGCGTTGATCTTCACCTTCTCCTGCTCGCGCTCCAGATACGGGATCCCTGTCTTCATCCATTCCGGCGCCGGCGCGCCCTTCAAAAAATGGTCGAAATACTGCTGCATGCGGATGGTGTAATCCTTCTGCGTCGGACGCTTCCTCAAGCCATGAGGCTCGCCGTTGTAGTTGAACAAGTACACTTCCTTGCCCAGCCGCCGCAGCGACAGAAACAACTCGAGGCCCTGGTACCACGGCACCGCGTCGTCGCCGTCGTTTTGCAGAATCAGCAGCGGCGTCTTCACGCGATCCACCATGAAAATCGGCGAGTTCTCGATGAACCGCAGTGGATATTGCCAGATACTTCCGCCGATGCGGCTCTGCGTCCTCTCGTATTGGAATTGGCGCGGCAGGCCGCTGCCCCAGCGGATGCCGTCGTAGGCGCTGATCATGTTGGCCACCGGCGCGCCCGCCTCCGCCGCGCGGAAAACGTTGGTCTGCGTCACCATGTAGGCGGTCTGATACCCGCCCCAACTGTGACCCTGAATGCCGATCGCGTCGCGATTCACAAACCCCTTCTCCACCACCGCCTGAATCGCCGGCAGCACGCATTTCAGCGCGCTCTGCCCCGGATAGCCGGTCGTGTAGACGATGTCGGGCGTCAAGCACCAGGTACCCGTTGCTCACGTAGTATGCGAAGATTGATCGACGTTCCCGGCGCCGGTCGCACGAAATTGTTTACGTTCTGCGTCAGCCGCTCGTACAGGTAGACCATCATCGGATACTTCTTCGACGGATCGAAGTTCTCGGGCTTGTACAGCGCCGCCTCCAGCTCCACGCCGTCCGCGTTGCGATAGTGAATCAATTCGCCCGAGCCCCACAGCATCTGCGCCTGTTGCGGATTCGCGTCCGTAGCTTTCTTCAACTGATGCAACGTCGAATCCGTCACATAAATGTCGGGCTGATCGTGAAACGTAGTCGCGGTCACCATCACCACATCCGCGTCCTTCGCCTTCCCCAGCGCGCGATAGTTCTTCGGACCCATGATCAGCCTTTGCGGCTGCCCGCCATTCATGCCCGCCAGCGAATAAAATCCTGACTCTCGCGTCTCCAGATTCTCGGCGCGAAGCAACACGGGTTTCGAAACATCGATCCCGCGCTCTTCCTCATCGTCACCCGTATCCAGCCGGACAATTCTGAACTGCAGCTCGGACGCGCGGCCGCTCGTCAGCTTGCGTGCCGCCGCCCCTTCAGGCGACACCGCCCACACATCGTAGCGATCGTAGACCAGCGCCCATTTCCCGTCCTTGGTCCAACCCGCTGTGCCATACGCCGGCGCCTCATCCGGCGTATCGTGATCCTCATTGAAGAACGCCGGCCCGAGCTTCGCCGTCAGGCTCGTCAGCTTGCCATCCGGCACCTCCATCGACCACCACTGTTTGCCTCTGAACGCCAGCGCGTACTTCCCATCTGGCGATAGCTGGACCCCGCCGCCACCGCGACCGCCAGCCCCGCGGAACTGCTTCAGCGCCAGCGTCCGCTTCCCCGTCGCCGTATCCACTAAATAAACATCGCTGTAATTCCCGTCGTAATCCACCATGTGGCGATACGCGCGATCGTCCGTGCCGATCGCCACGCGCCCATCGTCGCTCGGAGTCAAGCCCGGCATCGTCGGGTCCGAAAGCTGGAGAAACTTCTTGTCCGCCACGCTCATCACCGCGCGATACGACCGCACCCGGTCCTGCGGCGCGCGAACTTTCTGCATGGGCTGAATGAAGTCATCCTTCCAGCTCCACAAATCCGCCAGCACCTTTTCGTCGGACGCCGCCGCAGCCGGAGTCTCCGCTTCCAGCGCGGCGATTTCCTCCGCCGGCGCGCAGCTCAAAAACAACCGCGACCCATCGCGTGAAAAATTCATCGGCCCGCGATCCAGAATCGCGTACCCGTCGCGAAACCCCGCGGTCGCATTCGACACCACTTCCATCGCCGCGCCGCTCCGGTTCCATAGGTACGCCTTCAGCTTGGCCGGCTTGCTCGCCGCATCGTCGCGATCGCTTAAGAACGCCATCTGGCGTTGCGGAAGGTCCCACGTCAGCTTCGTGTACCGCCCTTTCCCCGCCAACAGCGCAGCCGCGGTCGAATCCGTGCCCGGCGTCACCGCAAAAACTCCGTTCGATTCCTCTTTCTTCGACCCCACCGCATACACCAGCGCCTTGGCGTCTTTGCTGATCGAATACTCCAGCACTTCCTCGAAGGTCCGCTCCTTGTTCGATCGAAGATCGCGCAACATCAGATCGGACCCGAACTCCTTTCGTCCCCGCCGCCCTCCGGCCGCCTGAGTTCCCGCTCCGCCCCGCCTCTGATCCTGACCGAATTCCTGATCTTGATTCTGGCCCTCCGTCGACGCCGCGCGTTCCCCCGGCTTGGGACCTTTCAGATAGGCGACGAAGCTTTCACCCCGTTCCGGCACTTGAAAGCTGGCCACGTCCGCCACGCGCGACACCGACAGGCTCGCAAGATTCACCACGATCATGCTGCCCTGCGGCATCTCCTCCGCGCGCTTATGCTCTTTCTTGGCCTTATCCGTTTCGGCTTTTGTCGGAAATGCGCTCGCCACTACGAACGCGTTATCGTGCGTGAACACGATGCGGATGCTGCGCGGCGCCGGCGGCCCCGCCTCAGGCGTCTCGACGTCGGTGGTGTCCGGCGTCGTAGGCACCGCGCCCGCGTTCTCGTGCAGCTCTTTGCCGGTCGCCAGATTCCGAACCACCAGGTCGCCATCGCCCTCTTCCGGGAACAGCGCATACGCCAGGAACTTCCCGTCTCGCGACAGTAACTGGCTCTGGATGCTCTTCCAGCCATCGTAATCGCGATGGTTCAATGGCCGTTTCGGTTGCGCCAGCGCAACCAAAGTGAACACAAGAAATGCTAATACAGTCCGGAGTCGCAGCATGTAGGGAATTATAGACCACGCTGGCCTAAAACGCGATGGACCGCGCGCCGCCAAAACCCCACCAGCACAATCCCGATCAGGATCAACCCCGTCGACAGCCCCATCCATAATCCCGGCGCCCCCAGTCCATAGTGAAAACACAACAGCCCGCCGAGCGGAAGCCCGATCACCCAATATCCGGCAAAATGGCATACCGCCGGCGTGCGCGTATCCCCAGCCCCCCGCAGCGCCCCCGTCGCCACTACCTGAAACCCATCGAAAAGTTGAAAGAACGCCGCCACCCGCAGCAGGATCACTCCCGCCGCGATAATCTCCGCATCCGGTGTGAACAGCCGCGCGATGAAATGCGGGACCGTCAAAAGCATCAGCGCCGCCGCCGACATCACCCCTCCGCCCAGCCCCAGCGCCGTCCACCCCGCCCGCGCCGCCCCGTCCGGATCCTCGCGACCAATCGCCTGCCCCACCCTGACCGCCGCGGCCGAGCTGATTCCCAGCGGCATCATGAACGTCATGCTCACCGTCGTCAGTGCGATCTGATGCCCCGCCAGCGCCGACGCGTTCAGCTTCCCGATCAGCACCGTCACCGTCGTGAACACCGTCATCTCAAACCCCATCTGCCCGGCCGCGGGAATCCCCACCCGCAGCAGCCCGCGGATGCGTTCGAAATCCGGCTTCCATCCCGCGCGCCACAATCCCCGGTCATGCCGGAAAATCACCACCCCCAGCACCACCGCCATGTACACCCGCGAGATGCACGTCGCCCACCCCGACCCTTCCGCCCCCAGCTTCGGCGCACCCAGGTTCCCGAACACCAGCACCCAATTCGCGAACAGATTAATCAGGTTCGCGCTCACCAGCGTGATCATCACCGGCCTCACCATGTTCACGCTTTGCAGGTACCGCCGGAACCCGAAGTAGAGCAGCAGCGGCGCCACGCTCCAGTTCAGCGCGTGCATGTAGGGCCCGGTCACGCGCAGCACCGCCGGATTGATCCCGAACCTCCCCAGCGCCAAAATCAACGCGTAAATCACCGCCATCACCGGCGCGATCAGCAACACCGCCAGCCACACGCCGTTGATCAGCGACCTCCGGCAGTCCTCCAGATCGCCCGCGCCAAACGCCTGGGAAACGAACGTGTCCAGCCCCAGCAGCAGCCCGCCCGCGAAGATCCCGATGGTGTAGAAGATCGTCGTCCCCAGGCTCACCGCGCCGATCGCCTCCGCGCTCACGCGCCCCACCACCATCGTGTCCACCACGCCCATCAGCATCCAGCCGACTTCCGCCAGCACCAGCGGCGCAGCCAGACGCACCATGGCCCGAATCTCCGCACGATCGGTCTGAAGAGTCGAAGGAGTCACCTAACCCAGGGTACCCGTCCTGCTTAGCTTTTTCCGCACCAATCGCATCGTCCCACCGCGGCTGGTGCGAATACGAATGGCTTCGGACCCTTTGGCGCGCTCCACGCTGGGGGCATCTCTATGTCGCCGATGCCCGGGACCGCAATAGGATTGGGCAATAGGCAGTGCTGAAGCAGTTGGACCGGCAGAGCCCGTACCGACGTTGATGCCGTGCGAAGCTCTTTCTTGTACGATCGTTCTCTTGCGCCCGCGGCGTTTGAAGGGACTGGGATGTACACATTGACTTTCGCGGACGGCATTCTATCCGTAACCAATTCGATGGCCGGCACCAGATCGGAGTCGCCGCTAATAAGGACAAATCGCTGGCAATGCGCCTGGTACGCATCGTCAATCATGTGAAGCGCGATATTGACGTCGGTTCGCTTTTCCTCGTGGGTTTGAAACCGGCGTTGGCGGCGGGGCTGACCTGGACAACTTGGGTTACTACATTCCACCGTCTTTTTCTTGAAATTACCCATGACGATCTCAATGCAGGGACGTGCTGACAATGCCGTCAGATAAGCCTCTTGGTTGGGCTTAGTCGGCCCGTGAACCGGTGCGGTGAAATACTTCACTCTGACGATCTCGTCGCCGGGACGAAGGAGCCGAACCATCTTTTCGAGGTCGAGCCATCGGAATGGGCTTTGAGAAAGCGCCCCGTAGTGAAGGTTAAAGCCGTCGATGTACGCGATTGTTTTTAACGAGCTAAGAGGCGGGGTGGTCATATAGGCCACCCCATCGGACCATGCGGCCCGGGAGTCGTCAACACCAGTATAGGTTATATTATGCTGCTACACAATGCCAGAAGAATGTTTGGGACCTACGATCCGAACAGCTCGTTGATCGGCACCCAGTAATCCGGCCCATTCGACTGCGGCACGTACTCAAACCCCCGATGGAACGGATCGTTGTAGCACACATTGGTCCAGTTAATCCCCATCGCCGAGTAAATCGTCGCCTCGATATCCTCCGGATTCGCCGCGCGGTTCTGAGACCACCCGTTGTCGGTAATCTCGGACCCGTCCGCGTTCGTCACGCCGATGATCTTGCCGCCCGTCACTCCGCCGCCCGCGAACATCGCGAACTGGTTCAGGTAATGGTCGCGCCCCGCCGCCGCCGTCACCTGCGGCGTCCGTCCGAACTCGCCCATCGCGATCACCATCGTCTCGGCCAGCGCGCCCGAGCTCTTCAAATCCGCCAGCAGCGCCGACAGCCCGCTGTCGAACTGATTCCCCAGCGTGAAAATATTGGGTCCCTTGGTAACGTCTCCGTTGGGACCGTAAATGTTCACATGCATGTCCCAGCCGCCCACCGTCACCTGCACGAATCGCGACCCCAGGTTCGCGGCCAGCGCCTGCTTGGCGATGATCAGCGCGTTCCCGAACGAAGTATTCCCATATCGCGTGCTGTCCGCCGTCGAGTAGGCGAACACGCTGTTCACCGCCGGGTTGTACATCATGCTCTGCGCCGACGCGTAGAAATTATTCATATCGTCCGCCGGTTTCCCCAGCGGTGAATTATTCCGCAGCGGCGCATCCTCGGTGTACAGAGTATTCAGCATCTCCGTCCACCGCGTCTGCCCGTAAGCGTTCGTCGTATCCGGCAATCCCGTCGTGGTCGGATCGTACTTGAACGGCGCATAACTCGCATCCAGATACCCCGAGCCCACCGCTCCGTCCGAGTTCAGCGCCAGAAACGTCGGCAGCACGTCGCTCGGTTTCCGCTCGGCCGCCTTTTCGAGCGCCACAATACTTCCGATATTCGGCGCGATATTCCCCAGCGCCGCCGCCGGGTTCCGTCCGATCTGCACCCACGTCTGCCCCAGCGAATGCACAAGCGCATGCGCCTGCAAGGATCGTACGATCGCGATGTCGCCCACGTGCGCCGCCAGATTCGGAAAAATTCCCGTCGGCCACAGAATCCCGTTCACCGTCTCCGGGTTCGCGGCCGTAGGCGTCACGTTCGGCGTCATTTTTAAATCGAACGTATCCACGTGGCTCGGCGCGCCCGCCATCAGAATGAAGATCACGTTCTTCGCCGTGTTCTGCATGGTCACCTGCTGGGACGTGCATCCCGTGAAGGTCTGCGCCGCCGCTTCCTTCACGAAGCATGACCCGGCGACGCCGGCGCCCAGAACCTTGAAGAAGTTCCGCCGCGTCCAGTCCGGCCGCCGGAACATCCCCGGCCTGCGCGCGTCCGGATTCTCTCTTAGAAATTTCTGAAATTGTTTGCGGTTCATTTAATAATTTGCTGAAAAAGCGGTCCGACCACTCTGTCCCCGCTTCCCGGCATCCTCTCACTCATTCCCAATTCGTCGCGGAAAAAGGGGTCTGACCACTCTGTCCCCGCCATTCCTCTGCTCGTGCGGCACAAAACCACCGGCCGCGAACCGAGCGGTCTGACCCCTTTTTCCGCATCCTTCAGTAATTGAACATGAAGTCGACCTTGTTATATAAGGTCCACATCAGTTCCTGCGCCTTCTGCGTGCGATTCCCCGAGCTCAACAAAGACTCGGCGGCTTGTGTCT
>CAWJHI010000083.1:0-35072 GCA_963842485.1 Terriglobia bacterium
CAGAGTTCCCGCTTCAGCTCTCTGAGATTCGACAATCCAGCGACCCGCTCAACTCCACCGCCCGGGGAGCCCTGGTCGCGGCCCTGGCTGAGCAAGGACACGCCAAGGCAACCTCGGCTTGAGTCTACTTCGACCCGAGCGCGAACAGGTGCTTTCGCCCGCGGATATACAGCACGTCTCCTGAAATCGCGGCGCTGGCCATCACCGTCTCGCCCAGTTCATTCTCACCCAGCACCTTGTATTCGCCGCCCTTGGCGAGCACATACGTGTGGCCTTCTTCGTTGGTGATGTACAGCCGGTCTCCGGCCGCAACGGGCGAGCTGGTAAATCCCGAAGTCCCTCCGCCCAGCCTCTGCTGATACAATTTCTCGCCGGTCTTCAACTGGTACACCGTCAGGATTCCGTTGTCGAAGCAAAAATATCCCAACCCCTTGTCGAGCAGCGGGGTCTGCATATAATTCCCCGCCCGGTCGATCGACCAGGCCATCGCGTCCTTGCTGCCGGTAATGTCGCCCGATGCATCGGTGCGGATCGCATAGATCGGCCGCGCCGCGCCGTGCGCATTCGTAATCACCACTAATCCATCGGCAAACACCGGAGTCGGAACCGGAATGTCGCCGCCACCCTTCAGCATCCACAGTTCTTTGCCGGTTTTAAAATCGTAGCCCGCGATGTGATGCCATCCGTTCACGACAACTTGTAAACCGTTGTTGGCGTAGGGGGCAACGGCCGGAGTCCCGAACGTCGGCACATCGTTTCGCGGCGTGCGCCACAGCTCTTTTCCGCTGTCGGCGTCGAACGCCCCCACAAACGAGTTTTTCTGCACATCCGCTTGAATAATCACCACTCCGTCGTGGAGAACCGGCGAGCTGGCGAAGCCCCACTGCGCATCGGGGACCATGTAGAAGCCGGAATCGAGCACGCCGAAGTCCTTCTTCCAGAGGAGTTTACCGTTCAGATCGTAGGCGAAAAGGCCCTCCGACCCGAACGAGACCACCAGGCGCTTGCCATCGGTGGCAGGAGTGGGGCTCGCATGCGTCGATTTGGGATGGCGCATGATCTTCGGAACGCCGCTCGACGCCGTGCGCTCCCACAAAATCTTGCCAGTTTTGCGGTCGATGCAATAAACGTTAAACTTCTGAGCCCCTTCGCCTTTCACCGATCCGATATCGCCGTAGAGGCCGACTTTCAGGGTTGCGTCACCCGATTCGGAGACGGCGCTGGTGACAAAAATCTTGTCGCCCCAGATGATGGGGCTCGAATGGCCGAGGCCGGGAATCTCCGTTTTCCATAACACGTTTTTCCCAGATTCCCCGTTCCATTCGATGGGCGGAGTGCCGTTTGCGACGCCGGCCGCGTCCGGTCCGCGGAATTGAGGCCAGTTCGAATCAGCGCCGAAAACGGCGAAAATGGGCACAAAAACCATCCCAAACACTGTTTTCATGTTTTTGACCTCCAAACGCTCCCCGCGCGCTAGCGCAAGTCGCTGATTTGTTTACTCGCAATCAATGTTACCAGTGGTAACATCAAGCGGTTCGCATGGTGTCCGACTTGTCCCCGCTGATGGCCGCCTGGGCAGCCGCCAGACGGGCAATCGGCACCCGATACGGCGAACACGAAACGTAATTCATGCCGACACGATAGCAATATTCGACCGAGCTCGGCTCGCCGCCGTGCTCGCCGCAGATGCCGATTTCAAGATCGGGGCGCGTCTTGCGGCCGAGCTGGATGGCCATCTCGATCAGCTTGCCGACGCCTTCCTGGTCGATGGCGGCGAAGGGATCGGCTTTGAAGATTTTCAGATTCTCGTATTCTTTGGAGAATTTCGTGTAGTCGTCGCGCGAAAGGCCCATGGTGGTTTGCGTCAGGTCGTTGGTGCCGAAGCTGAAGAACTCGGCTTGTTCGGCGATCTTGTCGGCGGTGATGGCGGCGCGCGGAATTTCGATCATGGTGCCGACCAGATAATGCAGATCCTTCATGCCGGCTTTCTCGAGGACTTCTGTGGCGACGCGGACGATGATGTTTTTCTGGTGCTCGACTTCCTTAACGCTTCCGGCGAGCGGGATCATGACTTCGGGAATCACGTTGATTCCTTTTTTGGCTACCTGCACGGCGGCTTCGAAGATCGCGCGCGCCTGCATTTCGGTGATTTCGGGATAGGTGATGCCGAGGCGGCAGCCGCGATGACCGAGCATCGGGTTGAATTCGTGCAACTCTTCGACGCGGTGCAGCAGTTCCGGCAGACGCTTTTTCAGCTCGCCCACGGGGATGCTGTACTTCGCCGACATTTCCTTTTTGATTTTCGAATCGACGTAGGGAAAACGCGCAACGTCCACCATCAGGTCCTCGCGCTTGGGTAGAAATTCGTGGAGCGGCGGATCGAGCGTGCGGATGATCACCGGGAGGCCGTCCATGGCCGCGAATAAGCCGGCAAAATCCCTGCGCTGCATGGGCAGCAATTTCAGCAGGGCGCGCCGGCGCGATTTTTCGTCGCGCGCCAGAATCATGGCCTGCATGAAGGGAATGCGATCTTCGGCGAAGAACATGTGCTCCGTGCGGCACAGGCCGATGCCCTCGGCTCCATACAGGCGCGCGACTTTTGCGTCGCGCGGAATATCCGCGTTGGCGCGCACTCCGAACTTGCCGCGAAACTCGTCGGCCCAGGTCATCAGCTTCGCGAAGTAGCCCGATTTCGGGTCGGGCAGAGTGGTTTTGGCTTGCCCCAGGTAGACATTGGCGCTGGTACCGTCGATGGAAATCCAGTCGCCTTCTTTCACGACCACGGTTTCTCCGGCGAGGTCCACCGAAAAACGTTTTTCCTTTTCACTGATACTGATGGAGCCGGCGCCGACGATGCAGGGGCGACCCATGCCGCGCGCGACCACGGCGGCATGGCTCGACTTGCCGCCCACAGCCGTCAGGATTCCTTTGGCGACATCCATCCCGTGAATGTCGTCGGGAGTGGTTTCCTTGCGAACCAGAATCACGGGGCCGGATTTGCCGAGCTCGACCGCCTCGTCGGCGGTGAAGACGGCGCGACCGACGGCTGCACCGGGCGACGCATCGATGCCGTTGGCCAGCAGCGTCAACGTTTTCAGGGACGCCACATCGAACACCGGATGCAGAAGCTGATCGAGCTGCTGCGGCTGCACGCGCAGCACGGCTTCGCGCTTGTCGATCATGCCTTCTTCGACCATGTCGACGGCGACGCGAACGGCGGCGGGGCCGGTTCGCTTGCCGTTGCGCGTTTGCAACATATACAGCTTGTCCTGTTCGACGGTGAACTCGAAGTCCTGCATGTCGCGATAGTGCTGTTCGAGCTTGTTGGTGATTTCGCGCAACTCTTTATACGCGGCGGGCATTACTTTTTGAAGCTCTGAAATCGGCTGCGGAGTGCGGATGCCGGCGACCACGTCTTCGCCTTGCGCGTTGATCAGAAATTCGCCGTAAAAAGTCTTGGCACCGGTGGCGGGATCGCGAGTGAAGCCTACGCCGGTGGCGGAGGTGTCGCCCATGTTGCCGAACACCATCGCCTGCACGCTGGCCGCGGTGCCGATCTCATCCGGAATTTTTTCCATCTTGCGATAGTAGGCGGCTTTCGGATTCCACCAGGAGCGGAACACGGCGTCGCGCGACATGGAAAGCTGCTCGCGCGGGTCCTGCGGAAAAGGTTTCTTGGTTTCCTTCTCGACCAGCTTCTTGTACTGATCGATGATGGCCTTCAGATCGGCGTCGTTCAGATCCGTATCGAGCTTGACTTTGGCTTTGTGCTTGCGCTCATCGAAGATGTGATCGAACTTTTCCATGTCGATGTTGAGAGCGACTTCGCCGAACATCTGAATGAAGCGGCGATAGGAATCGTAGGCGAAGCGCGGATTGCCGCTGAGCTTCACCAGACCTTCCACGGAAGAGTCGTTCAGGCCGAGGTTGAGAATGGTGTTCATCATGCCCGGCATGGAAAATTTCGCGCCGCTGCGGACGCTGACCAGAAGCGGATTGGCCGGGTCGCCGAGCTTCTTCCCGATTTGCTTTTCGAGCTTGGTCAGCGCCTGGAGAATCTGATTGTCGATGTCGGCGGGGACTTGATTACCGTTCTGAAAATAGATATTGCAGACTTCGGTCGAAATCGTAAATCCCGGAGGCACGGGAATTCCGGCGCGGGACATTTCCGCGAGCCCGGCGCCTTTGCCGCCGAGCACATCTTTCATGGAGCCGTCGCCTTCGGCGACGCCATTGCCAAAACTATAGACGTATTTTTTCATTTCTGTTCTCCTGAAGTGACGATTTCCGAGAAATCGGCGATTGCGTTGAATTGCATGTCGATTCGGTACAGCAGTTCAAGGCGCCGCTCTCGGATCGCCGGATTGGTGTCCATAACCATAACCTGATCGAAAAAACTGTCCACCGCCGGGCGAGTACTAGCAACGGTTTCGAGAAACCTGAAGTAATCTCGATTGGGCAGAAACTCACGTGCGGCCTTAACCACGCGAATGTATTCCTGATAAAGCTGCTGCTCCGGGCCCTCATCGAAACTACTCTCGAGGATCGCGCTTCCGCTACCGTGAAAATCCGCTTGTTTGCGTATATTTCTGACTCGCTTGATTGCCCCCGCGATGCGTTGGAAGTCCTCTGTCGGTCTTATTCTATTCAGAGCCTCGAGACGCTCCCCGAAGTCACTCGACTGCAAGCCAGCCTCCGCCCCCGGAGTGGCCGCGAGGACAGCCTTGACCTCGTCGTAGGGGTAGATTTCGGAGAAATAGTGTCTGTAGCGATGCCGAAGAAACTCCAGAAGTGCCCCATCCCCGGCGCTGAGAAGCTCAAGCGAATACGGAAGCTGAGCTTCGATGAGAATCTTAAAAACTCCTTGTGCTGCGCGACGTAGCGCGAACGGGTCCTTTGATCCGCTTGGGATCATTCCGGCGCGGAAACACTCCCGCAGCGTGTCGAGCTTGTCCGCCAACGAAAGTATTCTTCCTTCGCGAGTGTCGGGAATCGAGTCCTTCGCGCTCGTGGGGCGGTAATGCTCGAGAATCGCCTTCCACACGGCCTCCGGTTCGGCTTGTGCGCTGGCATAAAGTCCGCCAACGATCCCTTGGAGTTCTGTGAGTTCCTTCACCATCTCGGTCGTGAGGTCCGCCTTGCATAAGCGGGCAGCACGTCGGGTGTCATGAAGTTCGGTCGTCGAGAGGAGGGCCTCATTTTGCACCTGCACGTTACCTAAGTTCTCGACTAGGCTAATAATTCGATTGGTCTTGTCTAAGTAGGATCCGAGTTTCACATGAAACGTGACCTTCTTCAGATCTTCGACGCGGTCTTCTAGTTTTTTCTGCTGATCGACATCCCAGAAGAATCGCGCATCGTTGAAACGCGCTTTCAGCACCCGCTCATTGCCGTGCTTGACCAAGCCCTCAGGATCGCCCGACGTGTTCATCACGGCGACGAAGTTGGGCGCGAGTTTCCCATGCTCGCTCTCGACGGAGAAATATTTCTGATGATGGCGCATCACCGTGGTGAGCACTTCGGCCGGCAGTTCGAGGAATGCCGGATCGAACTCGCCGCGGATGGCGGTGGGAAATTCAGTGATGAACGTCAGGGTTTCGAGCAGATCTGCGTCGATCTTTGCACCCAACGCAACGGCTTCTTTTTCGATTTTGTGGCGGCGTTCGTGGGAGGAGAGAATCACAAAGTTTTGGCGCAGCTCGGTTTCGTAGTTCTCGATGGTGACCGGAATCGACGACGAGCCGAGCTGTCGATGACCTCGGGTGACGTTTCCGCTTCTCACGCCGGCAATGGTCGAAATCGGGATCACCTTGTCGTCAAGCAGCGCGACAATCCAGCGGATCGGACGGATGAATCGAGGACCGGATTTGCCGCCGAGCCAGTACATCGTCTTGGGCCACTGAAGGCCGAGGATGGCGGCGGGCAGGGATTCAGCCAGGAGATTCGACGGCGCGCCGGCCTGGGACGGTTTTGCGGAGCTCGTAGTAATCACCGGCTTTTTCCATTGCCGACAAATCGACGCCTTGCTTTTTCGCGAAGCCGGCCGCGGCTTTTTCACCGGCCGAAATGGGAGGGCCTTTGACGATCTGATGCTGATCCGGCGTGCGGTCCGGCACGTTCGTCGCGCGGACGACCAAGCGTCGCGGCGTGGCATCGACTTGCGCTTCCGCGCCGAGCAGATCGAAAGCGGCAAGCTGCTTCAACGCGGACGGGATCATCCAGTGGGGAATTTCTTCCGTGCCGATCTCCAAGAGAAAGTTCATGCCTGTTGGTCCACCCAGATTTTCGCCGTTCCCACCGCCAGATCGCGCACACGTTTGATCATGCCGACTCGCTCGGTCACCGAAATTGCGCCGCGCGCGTCCAGAAGATTGAACAGGTGCGAACATTTCAGGACTTGCTCATAGGCGGGGATTACGGGGTAGCGTCTCTTCTGTTCCGATTTTTCGTCGTAGGCGGCGAGAAGACGCTTCGATTCCGATTCGTACTCGTCGAAGAGGCGGCGCAGGCGGTCGATATCCGCGACTTCGAAGTTATACACCGACGATTGCAGCTCGTCGGCGAAACGGACTTGCGAATATTTCACGCCCGGAGCCCATTCGATGTCGTACACGCTGTCGACGCCTTGCAGAAACGCGCTGATCCGCTCCAAGCCGTAGGTCAACTCGGCGGGAACCAGGTCGAGATCGAAGCCGCCGCATTGCTGGAAATACGTGAACTGCGAAATTTCAAGACCGTCGAGCATCACCTGCCAGCCGATGCCCCATGCCCCCAGCGTGGGCGCTTCCCAGTTGTCTTCCTCGAACTTGATGTCGTGTTTCTTGAGATCGATTCCGATGGCTTCGATGCTGCCCAGATACTGATCGATCACGTCGTCGGGCGACGGTTTCAGGATCACCTGCAACTGCTGATGCTTGTACAGGCGATTGGGATTTTCACCGTAACGGCCGTCGGCGGGACGGCGGCTGGGCTGGACGTAGGCGACCCGATAGGGATTGGGACCAAGGACGCGCAGAAAGGTTTCGGGACACATGGTGCCGGCGCCCACTTCCATGTCGTACGGCTCCTGAATGATCGCGCCGCGATCGGCCCAGTAGCGCTTCAGTCGAAATACGGTGTCTTGAAATGAGTCCAATTACAGCGCCTCCAGAATCGGGACGGTCAGGAATTTGCGTTCGACGTGCTGCTCCATGGTGCGGACCAGGGCGCGGCGCAGGTCGGCCGCGGTGGATTTGGTCCAGACGCGCGGGGTCAGGGCGGGCAGCGGGGTTTCGAGCATTTCGCTGGCGATCTCCGCGGATTCGTGTTTGACTCTCAATTCGGGTAAGACTCCAGTGAGCCGCATGGCCCACAGGCTGAAATACAAAACCGCGGCCCAAACATCGCCGCCGGAGCGCAAATAGGCGAGCACGGCGATCATGAGGCGGAAAAATTTTTCGTTCGGCTCATGCGGCGGCAGCAGGTGTTCGGCTACTTCCGTGAAAAAATCCAGCGCGACACCGCGCGCGTAATCGGAGCTTAAATCGAACTGCGACTGAATCAGCTCGCAGCCGGTGAGGGTCGCCAATTCTGCGTTCTCCCGCTGAAAATAGGCCATCCGGACGTGGGACAGCCGTTCCAGGCCGGAGCCGAAGGGACTCTTCGGCCGGCGCGCCCTCCGCGCCACGCCGCGCATTTTCCCCAGATCACGGGTGAAGAAACTCACGATCAGATCCGCTTCCCGAAAGGGGTACGTACGCAGGACAAACGTCTCGCTGACCCGCGCGGGCATAGATTGGCGGCAACCAATAGGGTAGCATGGAGAGGGAGAGAGAATGATCCGGTTCGTAATTCTTGTGGTTCTGGCCGGCAGCGCGCGGGCGGGTTGGATCATCGACCAAGACACGCGCAGCGATGAGAAGGTGCGGATCGTGATTGGCAAGTCGGGGTTGAAGGAAACACGCGGCAAACGCGATCTGATCGCGGACTTCGCCGACGACATGGTGTTTCGCGTGGATCATCAGGCCAGGACGGTGGCCAAGATCTCGCTGGGAGATTATTTAGAGAGGGAAGCGGCAGACCGGCATCACGATCCGGAAAAGTCGAATGGGCCGGATCGGGTGGACGGGATTGCCTGCTTACGATTCCAATCGGAGTACACACCGGGCGCCGATCGTGGAGCGGAAGGGTGCGTGACCAACGCGATTACCACGGACGCGCCGTACGCGCAGAAACTGGACGCCTGGCTGCGGGCGACGCAGGCGTTCGGCGATCGCGGGTTTCTGATCTGGATGCGCGCGCAGACGGGCGGGCCGTGGCACGTCACGCGGTGGACGACGCATGCGGTGCAGCGCGAGATAGCGCGCGAGGAATTTTTTCCGCCGCCGAGCTATCAGCAGGTTCCGTTCACTTTTGAGTGATTCCGAGTTTGGCGAGGCCGGCGCGTAAGGCGGCTTCTCCGCGGGCGCCCACTTCGTAGGCCGCGATCTTGCCTTCGCGGTCGATGAGCACCACGGTGGGAAATGAGTTCACGGCAAGCTGGGCCACTACTTCGGCTTCGTCGCCGACCAGGACCAGGGGATAACTCAGCGGGTTGGCGCCCAGAAATTTTTCGACGGCGGCACGCTCTTCACCCACGTTCAATCCGACCACGACCAGGCCTTGGTCGCGAAACTCGCGGTGTAGTTTTTCAAGATTGGGAAGCTCGCGCTGGCAGGGCAGGCACCAGGTGGCCCAGAAATCGAGCAGGATCACTTTGCCGCGGAGGGCGGCCAGATCCACCTGCTGGCCCGCAACGGTCCTGGCTTTAAGATCGGGCGCCGGTTTTCCGATCACGTCGGGCTTGGCGATGCCGGGCAGGGTCCAGTCCTCGGTTTCCTTGGCGCCGGCGGGCGGGGTGAACACGAAAAGGGAATCCGGCAGGTCGAGGTTCAGGCGCACGGCGGTGGTGCGGGTGGATTGGGTCATGGTGACCGGCTCCGGGATTCCCGGCATGTTCAATTTCGCAGTGAAGGTATTTTGAAGGCTCAGATTGTCGGATTTGCGGATCCAGGAAATCTGCGTGCCTTCGAGGATGGAGATGTTTTGTTCAGGAAGCTCGATCTTGTCGAAGGTGGTTTCCACGGTCCAGCACGGCATGTCCTGGCCGCCCACGGGCAGGGATTCTTCGCCGGTGATTTTCATGGATTGGATCGACTTGCTGACGTCGGGGAGATTCTTGGGCAGCACGCCCGCGTTGTTCACGGCGGCTTCCGGCGAGCTGCTGGCGGCGCGCTTGATGTATTTCTTGGTGGGCGAAAGATAGTAGAAGGTGTGTTCGCCATCGCTGACGATGGTCACCTGGCCCGCCTGGCTTCGGGATTCGATGCGCATACGGTCGGGACGGCGCACCGAAATCGAGGACGGCATTTCGAGCTTGGTGTTGATGATGCCGCCGTGCATTTCGATCAGGACGATGGATTCGAGCTCGTAGGTCCGGTATTGCTTGACCGCCACGGCGGAAAGCCGCGTCAACTCGCGCGGATCGGGTTGCGCGGCAAGGATCGCGGGCAGGAGCAGGAGCGCGAGACGACTCATGCGTCCATTTTACCGATGTGTTGGCGAAGGGCCTACTTTGCAGATGGATCGTTTTGCATGATTCCGAACTGGTTTCCTTCGGGATCGACGCAGTAGGCGAGCCAACCGATCCCGGGAACGGCCATCTTGGGCGCTACTACTTTGCCGCCCCCAGCCTCCACCGCCGCGACGGATTGTTCCAACAGCTCCACTCCGATGGTATTCACGGTGGACCCGCCGGGGTGCATGCGCTTCATGATGCCGCCGTTGATGCCGGGTTCACCAGTGCCGGTACTCACCAGCCAGTAATCCATGGGACCGCCCCATTTCTGTATCTGCCAGCCAAACGCCTTGGTGTAAAACTCGACGGCGCGCTCCGGATTGTCGGCCGGAATTTCGAAATGAACCACTCTTGCCATGATTGCTCTCCTTGGTAAGTCAGACGGACTCCGCCTTGGGCGTTCTCTGCGTTGCAAAACCGACGATCGCGCCCAGAATGCTGCCGGGCAGCATGATGGCGAAATAATACTTGCCTTGCATCTCGGCGACGGCGAAGCTCAGCAGCATCCCGGCCAGGAGGCCCACCAGAATCCCCAGCGGAATGCTGTTCACCTTGCGCGCAAAAATGCCCGCCGCCAACCCGGTCAGGATTCCTTTGAAGCACGATCCGATCACAATTTGCGCGATCTGGGACCGAGCCTCCGGCGTGAACCACGCTGTTAAGCCATCGAAAACTCCCAACACGCCGCCTAGGACGATGCCGATGATCAGCTTCTTCATAACGGTCCTCTGAGGATACTATTAAACGTCGCGGGGGTTTCCTTTAAGCGATTGTGACGTGCCGGTGTCGAAAAAGCGGACAGTCCTTAACGTGTGGGCTTTTACAATAGGCGCTTGCCGGGTCGCAGATGGACAAGGCTCTTGCGCGTGGAAAAAGGGGACAGACCGCTCTGTCCGCCCTGGACGCCCTGGTCTAAGCGGGTATAACTGCTTGCGGACAGAGTGGTCAGTCCCCTTTTTCAGCGGCTTTGATTCTAAATTGAGGGTGTGGAAAAAGGGGACAGACCGCTCTGTCCGCCGTGGACGCCCTGGTCTAAGCGGGTGTAACGTGCTTGGGGACAGAGTGGTCAGTCCCCTTTTTCAGCGGCTTTGATTCTAAATTGAGGGTGTGGAAAAAGGGGACGGACCGCTCTGTCCGCCCTGGACGCCCTGGTCTAAGCGGGTGTAACGTGCTTGGGGACAGAGTGGTCAGTCCCCTTTTTCTAGAATGATTACAACAGGTCGTGCCGGCCGGCCTTTTCCAGGCGTTTGACTAAGTCGCCGACCAGTTGGGCACAGCGGCGGTCCGCGATCAGGAGGGCATCGGGGGTATCCACCACGATCAGGTCCTTGACGCCCAGAAGGGCCACGAGTTTTTCGGCGTGGACGTAATTCCCGGTGCTCGATTCGACCAGGGAGTGGCCGCGGCAGGCATTGCCGTGGGCGTCGCGCGGCTCCAGTTCATAGACGGCGTCCCAGCTTCCTACGTCGTTCCAGCCGATGTCGCCGGCGGCGATTCCGGCCACATTACCGGCACGCTCCAGGACGGCGTAATCGATCGAAATATTTTCGCAGCGCGGGAACACGTCCTTCAGGCGCGAGGCGAATTGGCGGCTTCCGAAGGCGGGAAGGCTCGCCAGCAGGACCGCGGTTTTCGGGAGATGGAGGCGCAGCGCATCCAGAATCACGGACGTTTTCCAGAAGAACATGCCCGCGTTCCAATAGAAATTTCCCGCGGCGAAAAAGCGTTCAGCGGTCGCGCTGTCCGGCTTTTCGCGAAAGCTGAGAACGCCCGTCAGGCTGCCGGTCCGGGCGTCTTCCGGAAACTCGATATAGCCGTACCCGGTTTCAGCCCATCGCGGCTGGATCCCCAGAACGACGATCTTCCCTTCCCCCGCCGCCTTGAAGGCAGGACGCAGCAGGCGAACATAATCCCGCGCCCGGCCCACCACATGATCCGCGGGAAATACGCCCATCACGGCATCGGGGTTGATGGATTGGATGATATGCGCCGCAAGTCCAATGGCGGGCGCGGTGTTGCGCGGGGCGGGCTCGGCCAGAATCTGTTTCTTGGGAACGTCCGGGAGTTGTTGGACGATTTCATCGCGCAGATGATCGTTGGTGAGGATCCAGATTCGCTCCGGGGGAAGGAGGGGGCGCAGACGATCCACGGTCTGCTGAATGAGCGAACGTTCGCCCAGAAAGCGGAGGACCTGCTTGGCGCGGGCGCGGCGGCTGCGGGGCCAGAATCGAGTGCCGCGCCCTCCAGCGAGAATCAGCCCGTACAGGCTTTTCATTATTGAACGGGATAGCCGCGGATCAGCTTCAGTTCCCGGTCCCAGCGGGTTCTGGTGAAGAAGTGCTGCGCCAGATCGATGAAGTGGTTGGCGTTGTAATCCACCCAGTCTTCGGTGGGGGCGGCGTAGGACCAGAAAATCACCAGCGGTTTGCCGATGATGTTCTCGCGCGGCACGAAGCCCCAGTAGCGGCTGTCGAGCGAATTGTCGCGATTGTCGCCCATGGCGAAGTAGAAGCCGGGCGGGACGACGAGCTCGCCGTTCACCACGTGATTATCCAGCATTTCGCGCGCGCGATCCATCACCGGGCCCCACGGAGTTCCCGGAAAATTGTCGCGATACGGCTCGATGCGGGGATCGACGTGTTGAATGTACGGCTCGACCAGCGCGTGGCCGTTGAGATAGACAACTTTGTCGACGACGCGAAGATGGTCGCCGGGCACGCCCATGCACCGCTTGACGTAGTTCTGCTGAATGTCCATGGGGTAGCGGAACACGATGACGTCGCCGCGCTTGGGCTCGGTGTAGGGCAGCAGATGCTTCATGATCGATCCCGGAGGGGCGTAGGAAAGCTTGTCGACCAGCAGGTGATCGCCCACCAGGACGGAGGACTCCATGGAAGGCGTCGGCACGATGAAGGCCTGGACCAGGGTGGTGGTGCCGAACAGCAGGATCAGAATGTTGATGGACCATTCGTTGACGAAGTCACGCGCCGAGTCGACGAATTTTTTCATGGTTACTTAACAGGATACCCGTGGAGCAGCATGAACGTCCGTCTCCACCGCGTTTTCGAAAAGAAATTCTCGGCCAGGTCGACGATGTGGGTGACGTTGATGGCCGAATCGTTCAACTGGCTGGTGGGCGCATCGTAGGACCAGTAGATCACCAGCGGCTTACCGATGATGTTTTCGCGCGGCACGAATCCCCAGTAGCGGCTGTCGAGGGACGAATCGCGGTTGTCTCCCATGGCGAAGTAGGAATTGGGCGGCACCACGACTTCGCCGTTCACCACATGATGTTGCAGCATTTCGAGCGCGCCGGGATACACGTTGGCGTTGGGCTCAGTGGGGAAATTGTCGCGATAGGAGTCGATGTAATCGGTTTTGTTGACCTTGTAGGGCTCGTCCAGCTTCACGGCGTTCAGGTAGACCTCTTTGTTGATGATGCGGATGCGGTCGCCGGGGACGCCCATGCATCGCTTGACGAAGGTCTGGGTGATATCCACGGGATAGCGGAACACGATGATATCGCCGCGCTTGGGGGCGCGGTAGGGCAGCAGGTATTTGCTGACGGGGCCGGAGGGCGCGTAGGTGAGCTTATCCACCAGCAGATGGTCGCCCACCAGCAGAGTGTCTTCCATGGACCCGGTGGGAATCACGAAAGCCTGAACCAGGGTGGTGGTCAGAAATAAGAGCAGAATGATGGTGATGGTCCACTCGGCGATGGTTCCGCGGGGAGGATCGGTCTGGGGCGGCGTCTCTACGGGGGGGCCGACCGCTTCGGTCGCGAGGTGTTCAGCGGCGGGTGGCTCAGGAGTGAGCGAAGCTGCAACAGAGTCCGTCGAATTTTCCGGGATCACTGTTTCTATTTTAACCTGTTCACAGGCGCGCAGTCAGGCAGGCTCGCGTTAATACGGTGTGCGTTCGTACTTTTCGTCCGCGACGCGGCCACGGGAGCGGCGGCTTCCGGGCCATTCGAGGCGCATGTCTTTGGAGACTTCGTCCAGCATGTCGACGCTGCACGTTTTCTGCTCCGCGGCGAAGGCGGTGAGCAGCAGGTTGTCGCAGATCGCATTGATGACACGGGGAATCCCCTGGGCGCGCAGGTGAATTTCCGCCATCAGCTCTTCTGAAAAGATGGTCTGATTCTCGAGTCCTGCCTTTTCGAGGCGGGATTGCATGTACTCGACGGCATCGCGCAGGGTGAACGGCTGGAGATTGCAGCGGAGCACGATTCTTTGCTTCAGTTGCCGCAGATTGGGTGCATCCAGCTTGCGGTCGAGCTCGGGCTGGCCGGCCAGGATGATTTGCAACAACTTGCCGTTTCGGTTCTCCAGATTGCCCAGCAGACGGATTTCTTCGAGCACATCCCATTCGAGGTTGTGCGATTCGTCGACGATCAGGACCACGGTCCGGCCGTCCTGCGCCTGTTCGACCAGCAGCTCATTCAGCGCGAACAGGACCTCGGTTTTGGAGGTGCGCGTGCAGGGCAGGTCCAGATCGTAGGCGATCATCTCGAAGAATTGCTCGACATTGATCCGGGAATTGAACAGGAAGGCAAACTCGATGTATTGGGATTCCAGGTAATCGCGCAGGCACTCGAGCATAGTGGTTTTCCCGGTGCCCACTTCGCCTGACAGGACGATGAATCCCTTGCGCGCCTGGACGCCGTAGACCAGGTTGGCCAGCGCCTCTTCGTGTTGTTCGCTGCGGTAAAAGAATGCAGGATCGGGACTTAGGCTGAAGGGGCTCTCCGCGAATCCAAAGAACGCGTTGTACATGTTGGGCGAACCGCCATTCCTCCGCTCGAGGGATTAAGAGCCCTCTTCTTACCCTTATCGATGGTACCATGCAAATTCGTGAGCTCAAGCGCTTTTGAGGTACTGGCCGTTCTAGGATATCGGACCTATACTACGCGACTTCGAGCATCACCCAGCCGGGGAGGCTCGCCGGGCGGTTTCCCTGAAAAATGATACGTCGCGTTTTGGGGAACGGCATGCCGGTCTGGATCGCCTGCTGATAGATCGGCACCTGGCGCAGAATGCTTGCGATACGAGTCGTCCTGGGTGTCGAGAAAGGCCGATTTCCCGAGCAATCCGCCACCCCAGCCGATGGACAGAAGGCAGACCTCAGGGCGGCTGCCGATTTCGGCCAGTCTGCCTTCAAGCGCGGTGAGGGTCGCGGTGAGGGCGGCGAGGCCTTCAAACGAGGCGGCGTACTGTTTGTGGCGTTCGATCAATCCCGCGGCGTAGCGGTTGGAGGCTTGGAACAGTTTGGCGCGATCGGAGAGGGAGCGTTCGCGCCAGACTCCGTCGAAGGCGGTGCCGGGCGAGGCCATTTCGGCGAAAATGGGTGTGGCTTCGTCGATCTTGCGCGAGTCAACGTTGCCGCGCGGCGACTTCCATCCCAGG
The DNA here is from genome assembly GCA_963842485.1 of Terriglobia bacterium. Lineage (GTDB taxonomy): Bacteria > Acidobacteriota > Terriglobia > Bryobacterales > Bryobacteraceae > Palsa-187. The sequence goes on from CAWJHI010000083.1 coordinate 15,001, forward strand.
TCATACTTTCCGCCGCCACGCGCGACCAGGGTGGAGACGCGCAGCAGGTACACTTTCATACTGGAATGGGTGATAGACGCCGAATCGCCGGCGGCGAGCCGTCGCATGCGGCTGGTCCCGGCGCCGCCCAGCACGGCATCCTCGGCCTTGGCGGCGGGATGACGAGGCGCGCGATCCTCCCCGAGGCGGGTCAACACGTCCTTCATGGTCGCTTCCGTCCAGCGATCGAAAACAGCGCCGGTCCGAAGCGCCCCTTTGATGGCGGTGCCCGGCACGTAGGGTCCACCGGAACCGATGGCGAAGGTGGGGATGAAGAGATTTTCCCCGCGCGCTTTTTCCCAGCACGGAATGGAGCTCGCGTGTTCGAAGGGAATGCGGCGGCCGGCGAAGTTCTGGGCGAATCCGCCCCAGGAGGCGAAGTCGAGTTTCTCGGCTTTCTTCAATTGCGCGAGATAGCCGTCGAGGCGGGGGCCCTTGGCGAGCAAGCGGAAGATACGCCGCTGATCGAGCACGTTGACGTGGTCCTTCCAGACCATATAGTCGATGGGCGCGAGCTTCTGGCCGTCGCCAACCAGAGTGGGGGTGAGGCAGGTGAGGCGATACTTCATACGGTAGGCCTCAAAGGAATGGGAATGGGGATGGCCAGCGCGAAACCGGCGCGATACACGGGATGCGGAAAATCGGCCGGCGCGACGTCGGTGGCTACGCCGCGCGGCTCCGAAGCGGAGACGATCACCGAGCCTTCGGCCACCATACGCGTGGGCTTCTTTGCATCGCCGCGATGTTCCACGCGGCCGCCGCGCGTGGTCAGCGAGTAGCTGCCGCGCTGCCAATCGACCGCATCCGAAGACGCGGGATGAAACAGAGACAGCATCCACCACGCGGTTTCGCCGGCGGCCTCCGGCAAGGGGAGCAGGGGCATTTCGCGATCGGAGATGGCAATGTCGGCGCGGCCCCAGCCATTGGAACGCTCACCGCCGAATCCGGAATCGGCCAGCAGACGCAGAGCGGAGCGCACGGGACCTTTCCACCGATCGGCTGATTCATCGTCGCGAAACGCGGCGACCATCCACAGGCCGGCGTTGGGCGCGAATTCGAGGCAGGCGCAGGAATGCGGCTCGACTCCGGCGCTCAAGCGATCGACGGCGGCGTTGGATCGCACTGAGATCCGGAAGGGACCTTGCGATCCGTGCGGGATCAGGCATTCGCTGGCGCCGTCGACGGTCCAGGCTTCTTCGGAAGCAGGCCGGCCGTGGATCAGATCCTCCACTACGCTGAGGGGCACGAACTTCGCGCCCTTCCAGCGCACCTTCGCCGGACGCCGGCGGAGGCCACAGGCTGCGGGGCGGCACCACGAACTTGTGGTCGTCCTGCATGGGGAAGCAGGAGCTGAAGCGCACGGCAGGGTCCTGGGCGCGAGCGGTGGCATCCAGCCATTCGTCGAGCATGCCGAGGCTGGCCATGGCGTTTGAAATAGCGGCGTAGAGCGAATCGCTGTGATAGATGCGATCCACGCGGTCGCGATCTCCCGAATCGGGTCCCATGCGCCAGGGCGTAGTGACCCTCAGCTCCACCCACAGACCTTTGAAGACACCGGCAGGCATGATTTCAGCTTGCGAGCTTCTCCGCGAATTCGCCGCCGGTGACCAGCGCCTGGACCGCCGACAGATCCGCGGCGGAGGCCAGCTCGGTTTCCGCGCCGCCGGAAGAGTAGAAGGCGCGATTGCGCCATCCCAGCTTCAGATTGGCGAAGCGAACGCGTCCACTGCCGCGCGAGCCGCCGCCGCCGAGCGCGTCGTCTTCAAGCAAGCGCAGCCCTTCGAACAATCGCGCAGCCAGGGCTTTGTCTTCCTCGCAGAGAACGTCCAAAACCATGCGGATTTTGAAACGCGCGCCGGCGGGAACGCGTTCGAGGGTGCGCGGATTCGCTTGCGAAGTGATGCGGTCGATGGCGTTTTCGCTTTTCACTTCGGTGATTTCATCGTCGAGATTCTCGCGCATTTGCGCCGTGATGCTTTCCGGGATCGAGCGGAGAATCGTAGATGGTGAGGCGCGCCGGGCTGGCCGCGCGGGTATCGACGGCTTTCGCCTTCGACGCGCTCGACGCGGCCGGGACTGCGGCCGAACAGCAGGCAAATTTCGTCGTCGGGACGGTCGCTTTGATGGATGCGCACTTCCTGGCCGCGGCGCTTGGAGAGATACACCAGCTCGGCCGGAGAGGTCAGGCCCATGGCGTTTTCGAGCAGCGAGCGAACCTTGCCGCGCAGGGAGCTGCCGGGAATATAGGGCAGCCCAAAGGCGTCCTTCACCACGGGATTATCCGCGCCGCCGATCTCGAGCGATCCTTTGCCGGCGCCGATGTGCAGGCCGGTTTCGCAGTGCAGCTCGCCGTTCAGGATCAGCTTTCCCACCAACTGCAATTGTGTGTGAGCGGTATGTGTGCTCATAGTCCTCGTTATTCGTTGTAGGCGACGATCGCCTCGAACAGATCCTTGAATCGCTCATAACCGCGCGCGTCGTTTCTGCGCGTCACCTGGAGCAGCAGGCGCTCCAGCGCATCCAGACTCCGCAGCGAATGCCGCGCGATGGTATACGCCAGGCGCGCGCGCAGCATGACGAACTGATGCTGGCGCTCATTTTCGGGCGCACGCACGGCGCGGCGCACGGCGTTATACAAACGCCGCAACTGGCTCTTGGTGCCCGAATCCATGTCGCGCATGCGAGCCACCACGGCGTGGGCCTGATTGTCGAGATACAGGCTGTCGGCGATCAGTTTTTCGAGCTCGATATCGGGAGGGCCTTCGAAGGGACGCCCGCCGCCGGGACGGCCGCCTTCGCGACGGTCGCCTCGGTCGCCGCCGCGATTGTCGGGCCGATGCTCGCCACGGGGGCGATCGCCGCCGCCCGGGCCGCCTCGCCGTTCTCGCCTCCTGGTCCGCCTCCCAGTCGCCACCCGGTCCGCCACGATTTTCTCCCGGGGGACGCGGCGGCCGATCTTCGCGGCGCGGAGGACGCTGGCCTTCGGGCTTCGGACTCAGGCTTCGAAGACTCAGGCTTCGCGGACTCAGGCTTCGCGGACTCAGGCTTCGAAGACTCAGGCTTCGGAGACTCGGCCTTTGCGGGCTCGGCTTTCACAGGCTCGGCTTGGGCTGGCTCTGGCGCCGGTGATTCCGGTTCCGTCGACAGCCGCGGCTTCTGGTTCTTTGACTTCGTCTTCCATGCGATATCCTTTTCAAAATTCGCTAGTCCGCCGACAGCCTCGCCCATTCTAGCGCCACGCGACCGGCGGGCCGCAACTTGACGGTAACCGCGCTGCGGCCGATCAGGTCGGCGATCAGGCCGGTGCGCGCTTTCTGAAAATCGCCGCGTTCCGGACCGGCGGGACGCGCCGCGCCCAAGATGCGGCGGATACGGCGATGATAGCGCCACGGCCGCTCGCCTCCCGTGCGGCGGGCTTGCCGTCTCGACATTTTCGATTGCGTTTCGCGATAAATGCCGCACAGATCGCGCAGGTATTGCGGGGAGCAGCCGAACTCGGCGATCATGCGCATCAGGGATTCCTTCAGCTCGGCGGCTTCGGCGAACTGTTTCCATTCGAGCGTCCGGCCCAGCAGCCAGACGCAATCCTTATCCGCGGATTTCGCCACTTCCAGGCGCCGGCCGGCTTCTTCGAACACCGCGCCGAGCGAAGCATCGACGGCGGGCGCGAGCGCCAGCGCCATGCTGATGGTTTTGCCTTCGGGTCCGGCGAAATCCTTCAAATTGGTTTCGGCGAAACGATGGAACAGGCGCTCGATTTCGCGCGCCAGGCCGATCAGCGCGTCCCAGGCGCCGTACACCGCGAAAGTCGTCGCCGCCGGAATAAATCACGGTGACTTTGCGCCAGAACTCGGGCATGGAACACAGCACTTCGAGCTCGCCGGCGAAGAACTGTTTGAACATCACCGAAAGCTGGATGTGCTCCTCGATGGTCTGGGCGCGGCGCAGGCGGATGCCGAAATTATCGACGTCGCCGCGCAGAACGCCCCAGGTATGGAGGCCGGTGGCGCGGGCGGCCAGCGCGCCGGTGGACGCCGGCTCGCGGCCGTCGTCGCTGGGAGCGGCGTGGCGGGCGAAGGGGAGCGATTCGACGGACGATCCCGACAGGCTCCACAGGTGTTTCCCGGTGGTGAAAATCCGGCCGGGCGTTTCGGGCGACCAGCCGGCCGATTCGGCGTCGCGCATTTTCATGCCGAGCTGGCCCGCGAAATATTCCTGCGATTCGGTGGACGGCGCGGCGGGCGCGGCTTCGAATCCGGGCGTGCCGCGGCGATGGTTCATCTGCTCCGTAAGGCGGCGGCGCACGTCGCTCCAGTCGCCTAAATTTTCGGTGACGCTCCACAGCAATTTCAGCGCGCCATCGCTCAAGCGCGGCGATTTCGGCGGCGGCGGCGTTCGAGGAACGCTTCCGCGCGGTTCGCGGAATTCGCTGCGGCAAGACCACGCAGAAACTGCCCGCCGCCGCTCGATCCAAGCAGAATTTTCGCCAGGCCCAGCTCCGCCAGCAGCGCGCGCGGCAAGCACTTCGCTCAGCAGAGTGATCCAATGCGAGCGTCCGGTGAAGACCTGGTCGTGGTCCCGTTCAGCGGGCGCGAACAGAAACTCGTCAATTCCGAGGAGTTTCCCTTGAAGGAATATTTGCACGGACATCGGAGGCGAAATCAACACTTTAGCACGTCGCCCATGCTCGCATCGGGGGCGGCGCGTGTTACGCTGGACCAGTCCATTTCGCATGAAGACCGTCGTTGCCGCTCTGATCTTCTATTCCATCCCTTTGCTCGCGCAGGGCAACTATGAGATTCAGGTGTATCCTTCGGAAACGGTCAAGCCGGGATGCACCATGGTGGAGCTGCACAGTAACATCACGGTGGAAGGCTTCAAGACCTCCATCGACGGCGTTCTGCCGGACGAGCATCAATGGCATGAGACCATCGAGATCACGCACGGGGTAAACGACTGGTTCGAAGTCGGCTGGTACATTTTCACGAGCGAAGGGCCGGGCCAGGGTTTTAACTGGGTAGGCGATCACATCCGGCCGCGCGTGCGGGCTCCGGAGAGCTGGAAATGGCCGGTGAGCGCCAGTATTTCCTTCGAATTCGGATATCAGCGGCGGATTTTCTCGACCGACACGTGGACGCTGGAGATTCGCCCGATTCTCGACAGGACCATCGGGACGCTGGTACATGGCGTTCAACCCGACGTTCGACCGGTCCTTTCACGGGCTGTCGGTGCATCAGGGGCTGGTTTTTTCGCCGGATTTCAAAGTGGGCTACGACATCACGAAGAAAATCAACGGCGGGTTTGAATACTACGGAGTGGTGGGGCCGTTCGGAAGTTTTTTTCCGACGCGCGACCAGGAACATCAGTTTTTCCCGGACATCGACCTGAATCTGTCGCCGAACTGGGAGTTCAACTTCGGAGTGGGAGTGGGCGCGACGGCGAGCACGGATCACTTGATTATCAAGGCGATCGTGGGGTACCGGTTCGGCGGGAAAAAGAACTAGATCAGGGCTTCCGCCAGGCGCCGCGAAATCGCGGCCAAGCCGTTGACGGCGTGAACCAGGAGCAGAAACAGGACGCATCCGAACAGGGAGACCAGCATGGCCTCCTCAGAAGTGGTGATTCGTTCGCTCATCACCATGATGGGCAGCACGGTATACAGAACCGGGGCGGCCATGATCAGCGTGGACGAAAGCATTAGCACGCTGGCGATGAACCCCGCCACGCCGATCGGGAAGCGGAGGAGCAGATAGATCACCGTGGACCAGCTCCTACGATTGGTGAGTATCGCGCGGAGGCCTCGGCCGGGGGGCGGAGGCGGTTCGAAGACCGCGCCCAGAAGGGACGCGGTGAGTTCCCGCTCCAGGGCGCCAAACAATCGCGCCAGGCCGAGCGTGATCGCGAGGATCGCAAACCCGACCATAATAATGGCGAGTCCGGCGCTCATCGACAGGCCCGTGATCATGGTCACGAAATAAAGGATCCCCAGCGGAAACGAGATCGCGAGATACAAGACGTTCTTGTAGGTACGCACCCGCAGGACCGGTCCAAAGATCCGGTCGATTTCGGATTCGTGAGTAAAAGTGCCTTCAGCCGTCACAACAGTGTATACGAGAAATTGTCTTGAGAAGTTCGGGTGAGAATGAAAGTATGAAACGATTCAGCGGAAAGATTGTGGTGGTGACCGGGGGCGGCCATGGAATCGGCCGCGCGGTGGCGGAGCGGTTCGCGTCGGAAGGCGCGCGCGTGTTCGTGAACGACGTGGATGCGGCGCGCGCGAACGCAGTGGCGGCGGCGACCGGCGGGGAAGCCATGGTGGGCGACGTGTCGAGCAAAGCGCAGGTGGACGCGATGTTCGATCGCGCGGGCGAAGTCGACATTCTGGTGAACAACGCGGGCAACATCTACGCGGATCGGCATTTTCTGGACGGCGACGAAGCGTGGTGGGACCGGGTGCTGGGCGTGAACCTGAAGGGCGCGTTTCTATGCTCGCATCGCGCCGCGCAGAGTATGGCGCGGCGCAGGACGGGCGTGATTATCAATATGTCGAGCGGCGGGGCCACGAAAGCGCATCGTGGAAACGCCGCCTATGATGCGTCGAAGGGCGGCATCGAAGCCATGACGCGCGCCATGGCTCTCGACCTGGCGCCTTACGGAGTTCGCGTCAACGCCGTGGTTCCGGGCCTGATCCGCACCTACGACATTTCTGACGCGGTCGCCGTGGACCGAGGGGCGGTGGTGCCCATGGGATACCTCGGGTCGGCGGAAGATGTGGCTGGACCGACGGTGTTTCTGGCGAGTGACGACGCCCGCTACATGACTGGCGCGTGTTTAGTGGTGGACGGGGGCGTCCTGGTGCAGCAGCGGTCGGCTCCGGTGGATACGTTCCCGCTCAGCCGGTTCCCAAAGCTTTAAGTCACGCGAGGACTTTTACCTTAAAGTACTCGACCGTCTCCCGCAATCCCTCATCCAGAGCAACCTTGGGTTCCCAGCCGAGAATTCGTTTCGCTTTCGAAATATCGGGACGCCGCTTGCGCGGATCGTCGTCGGGCAGCGGCTCATGGACCAGCGGAAGCGTCAAACCCATCAGCCGTTGAATGGCTTCGGCGAACTGAAGGATGGTCAGCTCAACCGGATTGCCCAGGTTCACGGGGTAGCGCTCCCCTGAAACACTCAGCTTGATCAGGCCATCGACCAGATCCGCAACATAGCAGAAGCTGCGCGTCTGGCTGCCGTCGCCGAAAATGGTGAGGGGTTGCCCGCGCAGCGCCTGGTCGAGAAACGCGGGCACTACTCGCCCGTCATTCAGCGCCATGCGAGGGCCGTAGGTGTTGAAGATGCGCGCGATGTTGCTTCGCACGCCGTGGGTGCGATGATACGCCATCACCAAGGCTTCGGCATATCGCTTACTTTCGTCGTAACAGGATCGCATGCCGACCGGATTCACGTGGCCCCAGTAGGTCTCGACCTGCGGATGCTCCAGCGGATCGCCGTAGCATTCTGAAGTCGACGTGAGCAGAAAGCGCGCGCCGTCGCGCCTGGCGACATCCAGCATGTTCAGCGTCCCGGCGGAGCCCGAGAGCAGCGTTTCAATGGGATGCGCCAGATACTCCCGGGGGCTCGCGAGCGAAGCCAGGTGCCAGACGTGATCGAAGGGCCCGGGGATTTCAATCGGGCGCGTCACGTCGAAATTGAGGAACTGGAAAGCCTTGTGGTTTTCCAAATGAGCCAGGTTTCGCTGGGACCCGGTGATCAGGTTGTCCAGGCCAACGACGGTGTGACCTTCCGCCAGCAGACGGTCGCAAAGATGAGATCCGATGAATCCAGCGGCCCCGGAGATGAGATGACGCACGGTTCATTTTAGCAGCGGCGCGCGCGTGTTACAGTATTCGTTTCCATGACCTTCTCGACCCCTGAAAAAATTATTTTTCTCATCGCGCTGGTGGCGGCCGGATATGGATTCTGGGTGCGTTTCGGCAAAGTGGTAAGCAAGATCCGCGCCGCCAAACCGGATCCGGATTTTTCCATCCATCCGCTTGGAAAACGCGCGTGGGATTTCTTCTGGGAAGTGCTGTGCCAGGCGAAAGTCATCAAGGAACGGCCGCTGCCCGGGCTCGCGCACGCTTTCGTGTTCTGGGGTTTCTGCGTTTTCGGGCTGATCACGTTGAACCATTTCACCACGGGACTCGGATTCCCTTTTCTGAACAATCTGTTTGGCGACGCCTATAAGAAGTTCGCGGCTGCGTTCGGAGTGCTGGTCGCGATTTCGATTTTCGGTTTATTCGTGCGGCGCTTTTTCATCCGGCCGCAATGGCTGGGCGAGTTGTCTAAAGAATCCGGCATTATCGCCTTCCTGATCTTCGCATTGATGGTCACGTTTATCGCGGCCGTCGTGTTCCCGGAGCAGGAAAAGCCGCTGTGGTGGGCGCACACGCTGGCGCTGCTGGCGTTCCTGCCGCTGATTCCGCATACCAAGCATCTGCACCTGGTGTTGAGTCCGGCCACCGTTTTTCTGTCGCGCGGCGGCTTCAGCCGGATCCCGCCGCTCTCCGGCGATGAAGATTTCGGGCTCGATACGGGCAAGGACCTGACGCGGCTGGTAGCATTGCAGGCGTATTCCTGCGTCGAGTGCGGGCGCTGCACAGAGCATTGCCCGGCGTTCAACACCCACAAGATTCTGGACCCGAAAAAAATCGCGCTGGGCGTGCGAGGATACCTGAACGAGTTCGGCGCGGGGTCGGAGGAGCCGCTGCTGGGCGCCTATATTTCGCAGGAAGCCGCGTTCCAGTGCACCACCTGCGGGTCCTGCGAGTATCAATGCCCGGTGGGAATCGAGCATGTACCCATCATCATCGGGCTGCGGCGCGGCGCCGTGAATACGGGGAAATGGGAGGACGATTACGGCACCAAGCTGTTCCTGGCGCTGGAACGGACCGGCAATGCGCTGGGATTCAGCTCGACGGAGCGGGAAAAGTTCATCGCGAAACAGAATTTTCCGATTTTCGACGGGACGCAGGAGTACTGCCTGTGGTTGGGATGCATGGGCGCGTACGATCCGCAGGGCCGCGAGATTATTTCCAGCTTCGCGCGCGTGATGGACCATTTGGGCACCACGTTCGGAGTGCTGAAGAAGGAGCGATGCACGGGCGATCCGGCGCGGCGGCTGGGAAACGATCTGGTGTTTCAGCAGCTGGCCGAGCAGAATCTGGAGACGCTGAAGCAATCGAAGGCGGCGAAGATCGTTTCCATCTGCCCGCATTGCGTGCGCACCATTTCGACCGACTGGAAGGAGTACGGCGAAGCGCCTCCGATCGAGCATCACAGTGAGTTCATGGCCCGGCACATCGATAAACTGCCGAAGAGCGGAAGCGACAAGGTGGTGTTTCACGATCCCTGCTACTTGGGCCGCTATCGCGGCGTGTATGAAGAGCCTCGCACGGTAGCTGGGCTGGCCGGTGAAGTGATCGACCCTGAGCGCGCCCGCGAGCGCAGCTTCTGTTGCGGCGCCGGCGGAGGACTGGCGTTTCTGGGCGAGGAAAAAGGCGATCGCGTCAGCCACACGCGAGCCAAGGAATTGGTCGCGACCGGAGCTGCGATCGTGGGCGCGGCCTGCCCGTTCTGCAATACCATGTTCCGGGATGCGTTGTCGGCGGTGTCGGAGGCTCCACCGAAGCTGATGGACATCGCGCAGATCGCGGCTGCGGGCCTTCCGGCCAGGGAATAGATTTACTCGGTTCTCAGCGCAACCACCGGGTCGATTCGCGACGCGCGCCGGGCGGGCACGAAACACGCCGCCATGGTGACCATCATGAGCAGCGCGACCACGGAGATCAGCACGGCCGGGTCGCTCGGGCTCACTTCGTAGAGCAGCGATTGGAGCAGCCGGGTGGCTGCGGCGCCCCCCAGCAGGCCGCCGATAATGCCCGCGGCCGCGGGCTTCAGTCCCTGCCACATGACCAGCCGCGTGATGTCGGACGACGCGGCGCCCAGTGCCACCCGTATGCCGAGTTCGTTGGTGCGCTGCAGTGTCGAATACGCGAGCACACCATACAGGCCGATCGAGGCGAGAAACACCGCCAGTCCCGCGAACAGCGCCAGCAGGGTCAGCCCCAAACGGTTTTGCGAAGTCGCTCCCGAAGCCATTTCGTCCATCGTCTTGATGGTAACGGCGGGAAGCTCGGGGTCCATTTTATGCATCTCTCTTTGAATCGGGAGCGACAGCGCGTTGGGATCGCCCGCGGCGCGGACCACCAGGGTGGCCGATCCAAGTGTGCCGCGAAGCAGCGGAAAGTACATGGCCGGCTCCACGGGCGAGGCGAGACTCGACTTTACATCCCCGACAATCCCGACGATTTCAAAAACGTCCGTTTCGCTCAAGCGCAGGCGTTTGCCGATGGGATCTTCGTTGCGAAAGAAACGCGCCGCCATCGATTCGCTGATCACGGCTTTGTCCGCGGATTCCAGGCGGTCCGCCGGCGTGAAGACGCGACCCCGTTTCAATGGAATGCCCATGGCGTGAAAATAACCCGGATCGGCCGAGCGCACCAGGGCGTCCAGAAATTGGCCGGGAGCGAGCGGCGGCCGGCCATCGACGGTGAAAGTCGTGTCGGACCAATGCCCCCCTAGCGGCAGCCAAGTCACCAGACCGGCGGACTCGACGCCGGGCATCGCGCTCGCTTTAGCCACCAGCGATTCATAGAACGCGGTCCTTTGGGCGGGTTTATACCGGTCGCTTGTGAGCGTCACGGAACCGATGGTCAAGACGCGCTCCGGCGCAAAACCGGGATCCACGGCTCGCAGCTTCTGAAAACTCTTGAGCATCAGCCCGGCGCCGATCAGCAGCATCAGAGACAGCCCCACTTCCACTGCAACCAGCGCATCGCGAAACAAAGCGCGGCCGCGGCTCGCGGTGGAGGATCGGCCGCCTTCCTGCATCGGCTGCGTCAACCCCACGCGCATCGAAGCAAACGCCGGCACCAGCCCGACCGCAATTCCAGTGAGCAGAGCCACTCCCGCCGTAAACCACAAGACCGTTCCATTCACACGAACGGTTTCAATCCGGGGAATCGCTCCGGCCATCTTGATCAGCAGATCGGTCCCGAAAGCCGCCAGAATCAGCCCGCAGCCGGCGCCGCCCATTGCCAGCAGTATGCTCTCCCAAAGGAAACCCTTCGTCAATTGGAGACGCGACGCGCCCAGTGCGGCTCGAATCGCGATCTCCCGTTTACGCCCAACCGCGCGCGCCAGCAGGAGATTCGCGACGTTGACGCAGGCGATCATCAGAACGCACGCGACGGCTCCCAGCAGCGTGATCAGGAGAGGCCGCACGCGCGCCACGGTTCGATCCGCCAGGGAAACAACGTTCGCGCCCTCGCCGGTGAGTGTGGTGGGATTCTGCTGCTTGATTCGCCGGGCGAGGTTATCGAGCTCGGTCCGCGCCTGCTCCACCGGGATGCCGGGTTTCAATCGAGCCACCACGTTGAACCGATGATTGCCGCGCTGCTGCCTGGCGTTGGCGGGGACATTTTGCCAGACCGGAAGCCATTCCTGGGTATCCGACGCCGGATAATCGAAGCCGGCCGGCATGACTCCGATCACCGTATGCATCCGGCCGTCAAGCCGTATGGGCGTACCGATCACGCGCGGATCGGCGGCGAATCGCCGGCGCCAAAATGCGTCGCTGATGATGACCACTCGCGCGGCGTCGGGCGTGTCGTCTTCGGGAAGAAATGCCCGGCCCAGCGCCGGCGGGACCCCGAGTGTCGCAAAAAGATTGTAGCTGCAAATCGCACCGTTGACGTCTTCCGGCAAACCACCGTCGTTAGTGGACAGGCTGGAGCTCCAGTCGCCCCAGATCGCCATTTGCTCAAAACTTGCTGCATCGCGCTGCCAGTCGAGAAAATTCTGCCCCGAAACGATATTGAAAGCAGTCTCGCCGATCACGTTGCGTTCATACAGCAGCACCAATCGATCCGGGTCGCGATAGGGCAGCGGCGCCAGCAGGACGGCGCGGACCACCGTAAAAATGGCGGTGTTCGCGCCGATCCCTAACGCGAGCACCAGAATCGCGGCAACGCTGAATCCCGAATTCCGTCCGAGCGTCCGCAAAGCATAGCGAATATCCCGCATGCGTGTATTACGAGCGATCCGGCAAAAGGTTTCTAGCGATTTTGCCCGGTCACCGGCGGCGTGAACTTGGGAGCTTCAAACGGCAGCGTGTCCGGGTTGATGCGGACTCCCGTGGTGAACTTCATTGGATATTTCCCGCCGCCGGGGAAGGTCAACTCGATAAAGTAGGCCGACCATCCTTTTTCCGGTTTGTCGACTTTTCCCACGTAGATTCCGTCCTTCTGTTCTTCGAGCGCGGTGGATTTATATGCGGGCCCGATGGACACCAATCGAAAATCGCGATGCTCCGGATTGGTCGCCTGCCACAACTTCACTTCGCTCGGCCTGGTAACCGCGGTGACCTTGATCGATCCGTCTTCTTCGAATTTCCAGAAGAACTTCGGCCGCGCCTGCTTCTTGAGAAATGCGTCGAAAAACGCAATCACGCCCTGCCGCGCGTCGGAATTTTTCAAGGAGTGGTCCGTATTCGGCACGTAGCGCAGATATTTCTCGCCCTTCAACTCATCGTAATAAAAGCGCGACGAATCCGGCAGAAAATACTGGTCGCCGGCGGCGTTGACGATGTACTTCGGCATGGTTAAACGGTCGTGATACTCGTACGGCTCCTCGATCTTCATCAGGGCTTTCATTTGCGGCGTCCCGTTCCACTTCATGATGCCGAGGTTTTCATAATCCTTCACCGCGGGCGAATAAAATCCGTAGGCCCGATAGTGATGCTCGAACGACTTTTCGTTGTTCAGCAGATCGATCACCATGGGCGCAATGGCCACCACCCGTCTGTCAACGGCCGCCGTGGTCCACGTGGTCCAACCGCGCTTGGACCCGCCCGCGACCATAAAATTGTCGACCATCACCTTGCCGCCGGCATCGCTCTTCATGAACGCCGTGACGGCGTCCATCGCGCGAACGGCGCTCTTGGTCATCGGAAGGCGCGCGGGCCACAGCTCGTTCCCGGTTCGCAGAAATTTATCCCAGGTATAGGCGATGAACTCGTCCTCCACCATCCCGGGTTTGGTTCCATCCGGAAACGTCACTGGCTGATTCGGCACCATGCGCAGCTCCGCGACCACGGTATGCGTCGACAACGCGATATCGGTGATCAGGGAATCCACTTTCTCCGGCACTTTGTCGTTGTTCGACCCGCCGGTGATGTACAGAAACCCGGTCGAATAGCCGATCTCATCCGGTTTCACGATGGTGAGCCAATGTTTCCAGACCGTGCGATCCGGCGCGACCGGCGGCGTCCAGGTTTGTGAAGTCAGGTCGAGCACGAACGCCTGATAGCCTTCGCCTTTGATAGTGTTGACCAGCGCGAATTTATAGCTCGGATCGGGTGCGTGAACGTACCGGTCGAGGGCGGTTTCTTTCGAAGCCGCGGCCAACGGCAGCGCGATCGCGGCTAGAAAAAGTCCTAAAGCCAAGCGGGGGCGAGTCATGCGGATATTCTATCCTAGGGTGATGCGGCTTACCGGTGCGTTCGCGGCTCTCGTGTTGTCGGTCGCCGTGTATGCGGCCCGCCCGGTGGCGAAGCCTAAAAAACCTCCGCTCACGCCGGAACAGCGCGCTGCGCAGTCGATCATGAAAACGATGAGCCTGCGCGACCGCGTGGCCCAATTGGTCATCGGAGTCTGCTACGGCGACGTGCCCAGCCGCAAATCGCCCGAATACGAAAAATACCGGCACTGGATTCACGACCTCCGCATCGGCGGCCTGATCGTGAACAATCGCGTCCAGAACGGCTTAGCGCAGAACGCCGAACCGCACGCCTTCGCGCTGTTTCTGAACCAGATGCAGAAACTGGCGAAAACTCCGCTGATCGTCGGCGCGGATTTCGAGCGCGGCGCGTCTATGCGAGTGACCTTGGGCGCGCGATTTCCCTACAACATGGCGTATAGCGCGGCCCGCGACATCGAAGCGTCGCGTTATGAAGGGCTCGAAACCGCCCGCGAAGCACGCGCCCTGGGGGTCCATTGGATCTTCGCGCCGGTAGCCAACGTCAACATCAATCCCGAAAATCCGGTGATCAACATCCGGTCCTTCGGCGAAAATCAGGACGAGGTGGCGCGCCACGTCACGGCCTACATCGAGGGCGCGCACTCAGACCCCGAGCATCGCGTGCTGGTCACCGCCAAACATTTTCCCGGTCATGGGGACACGAATATCGACAGCCACCTGGGACTCGCGCGCCTGGAAGCGCCGCGCGAACGCATCCAGGCCGTGGAGCTGAAGCCTTTCGAAGCGGCGATCGCCCACGGCGTGGACGCGGTGATGACCGCCCACATGGCCGTTCCCGCGATCGAGCCCGACGATATTCCCGCCACCGCGTCGCCAAAGGTGCTCACCGGACTGCTGCGAAACGATCTGGGGTTTAACGGGCTGATCGTCACCGATGCGCTCGATATGCTCGGGTTCGCCAGGCAGTTCAGTGGCGGCGAAGGGCCCGTGCGGGCGATTGAAGCCGGAGCCGACGTGCTGCTGATGCCCCCCGATCCGGAAAAGGCGATCCACGCGATTCTGGCGGCGATCCAAAGCGGACGGATCACACGCCAGCGCATCGACGACAGCGTGATGCGCATCCTGGCAGCCAAGATCCGCGTGGGTGTGTTCAAGAAAAAATTGGTGGAGCTGGACGAAGTGAGCGACGTGCTCGATTCTCCGGAAGCGGTCGAGCGCGTGCAGGATCTTTCGGATCGCGCAGTCGCTCTGGTCAGGAACAACAACGATATACTGCCCCTGGCGCAGCCGGGTCAGGCTTGCGCCGTGATCGTAGTCGAGAGGCGCTTGTCACAATACGGCCAGCGCATGATCGCCGAGTTTCACAGGCGCGCTCCCGGCGCTCGCACCACCATCATCGACCCATCCCTGCCGCTCGGCGCGCTCACCGCCGATGTCGGCGATACGTCCGGATGCTCGGCGGTGGTGGTCGCGGTGTTTCTCACGGGAGGAGCGCTCGGCGGCGATCTGCCCGCGTTTCTCGATAAACTCCACGCGTCGCCGATGGTGGTGGCCGCCATGGGCAGTCCCTACGTGCTCGGTAATTTCCCGAACGCGGCGGCATCGCTCACTACCTTCAGCCCCACGCCGCCGTCCGAAATATCCGCCGTGAAAGCCCTGTTCGGCGAGATTCCCATCGGCGGCCGTCTGCCGGTGACCATCCCCGGATTTGCGCAATACGGCGACGGCATTCAATTGCCCGCCCGATCTCATTAGAATCAGAATATGATCGAGATCACCTGGCTTGGACACGGAACGTATCAGCTTCGCCTCACCACCGGCGAAGTGATTCTGGTGGACCCCTGGATCGACGGCAACCCGTCGTTCCCTGTGAAATTCACCATCGATCGCGTGGACGTGATTCTGATCACGCACGGCCACTTCGATCACATTCACGACGCGCTTCCGCTGGCGAAGAAGTTTTCACCGCAGATCGTCGCGATTTACGAAACCGCGCTCTGGCTGGAAACCAAGGGCGCGAAAAACACCGTCGGCATGAATAAAGGCGGCACGGTTACGGTGGGTCCGATCGCGGCCACCATGACCCATGCGATTCATAGCTGCGGAATCCTGGACGACGGAAAAATCATCTACGGAGGCGAAGCGGCCGGCTACGTGGTGCGCCTGCCGGACCGCCGCGCGATCTACTGCGCCGGGGATACCAACGTGTTCACCGATATGCAGCTCATCGAGCGCCTGTATCATCCCGAGCTTGCGTTCCTGCCCATCGGCGATCTCTACACCATGAGTCCGCGCGAGGCCGCGCTCGCCTGCCGGATGCTCGCCGTCCGCAAAGTGATCCCGCTGCACTTCGGAACCTTTCCGCCGCTCACCGGACGGCCGGAACATCTGGCGGAGCTGATCCGCGACCAGCCCGGCACCGAAGTGTGGACGCTCCAGCCCGGCGTGCCCGTCCAGTGGTAGCTGCGGCTCGCCCGTGGCTGATGGTCGCAGCCCTGGTCTTTCTGCTGCGCCTGCCATTTCTCAACCAGGCCATTCAGGGCGACGATCCTTACTACCTTTACGGCGCCGAGCACGCGCAGATCGACCCTCTGCATCCGACGCACGCGAAGTATCTGTTTCAAGGCGACCTGGTCGACATGCGCGGGCATCCGCATGGACCTCTGAACTCGTGGATCCTGGCGGCTGCGCTGGCCGCCGTGGGCGATGTGCGCGAAGTCCTGTTTCATTTTCGGTACATCTTGTGGTCCTTGATTGCCGCGCTCGCGATGTGGTCACTCGCGCGCCGGTTCTGTGACCATCCGTGGTGGGCGGTGCTGCTGTTCCTGGCTGTGCCCGCGTTCGTCGTCAACGGAAATTCACTCGAAGCCGACCTGCCTTTTCTCGCCATGTGGATGCTGGCCGTCGCACTGTTCGTGAAAGCCGTGGACGACGATTTGCGCGCGGCTCTCATCGGAGCCGCATTCGCCGGTGCGCTGGCCGGGCTCGCTGCATATCAAGCCGTTTTGTTGACTCCCGTGCTCGCGTTTTATTTATTCGAGAAACGCCGGGCTTGGAAAATAGGCTGGGCCGTGGCCCTGGCGGCCCCCGCTGCGATTCTCGCCTGGCAGCTTTTTGAATTAGCCACCGGCGGAGTGCTGCCGGCCGCGATGCTCGCCGGGTACATGAACAGCTATCAATTGCAAGCGGCGTCCAACAAACTGCGGAGCGCGGCGGCGCTGGTGGTGCATTCAGGATGGATCGTCTGCCCGCTAGTGGTCTTGTTCTTAAAAGGACCGAAGTGGAGATACGCGGCGGCCGCGATCGCCGCCGCTGGAGGCGCGTTCTACGATCACAACCCGCTGTTCTGGTTCTCCCTCGGCTGCGGAGTGCTGCTGCTGACCTCCTGCATCGGCCGCGGATTCCTGGGAGCCTGGGTTCTGATCTTCTTCGCCGGCGCCGCGGTCGTATTTTTCGCGGGGTCCGCGCGGTACCTGTTGCCGATCGCCGCGCCGGTGGCGATTCTCGCCGCGCGGGACTGCAGCCCACGCGTGTTGACCGCCGGATTTGCGCTGCAGATGGCGCTTTCGCTCGGCTTGGCGATCGTGAACTATCAGCACTGGAACGCGTACCGTCAATTTGCGGCGTCGCTTTCCAAGAGCGCCGGTGACCGCCGCGTCTGGATCAACGCCGAGTGGGGATTGCGCTACTACCTGGAATCGGACGGCGCTCTGCCGATGGCAAGAGATCAGGCCCTGCAGCCGGGCGACGTCGTGGTCTCCAGCGCGCTCGCGTTTCCGGTCCCGATCGCCGCGCCGCTGGTCCCGCTCTCGGAAATCGAAATTCGCCCGCGGATTCCGCTTCGCATCATCTCTCTCGACCACCGTTCGGCGTATTCTTCGGCGTCGGGCGGCTTGCTGCCGTTTGAAATTTCCACGGGTCCCATCGATCGAGTGCGCGCCGGAATCGTCGTCGAACGCAAGCCGGAGCTGACGTTTATCGATCCCGCCGATCCGAACGCCGCGCCGCAGATCGTCAGCGGCCTGTACCCGGATCGATGGATGACCGGCCAAGCCACGGTCCTGTTGAAGCGCCCCGGGCACGTCACGCCGCTCCGTGTTCTCCTGTACGTTCCCGCGCAGGCGCCGGCGCGAAATATCAAGATGCTGGTGGACGGCCAGTTGGCCGCGGAGGAAACCTTCGCGCGCGCGGGCGTGTTCAGCATCGCGATCCCCGGCGGTGACGGTCCTCCGGAGGTCACCGTGACGCTGATCGTCGATAAAACATTCATGGCGCCCGGCGATTTGAGGAAACTGGGATTGATCGTGACCAAACTAGGCTACTGGTAGAGGCGTCACAGCGTTCTGGCGATATCCACCACATCGCTAAAAACCCCGTAGGCGGTCTGCTCGACGCCGGGATTCAACTCGATGGTCCCGATGGTGCCCATTAAATCCGTATCGAACAGCAACAGGCTCGACGTGCCTCGCGCGCTCGGCCAGAACGTCGGTTTCGGCGATCACTTCGGCTCGTACGCGCAGCTTCACTCCGGTGGCCGTCGTGCGAGCGCGGCTGATCAGCCTGATGGTTTTGCCCTGGCTTTTCAATTCCGCCAGTTTTTCCGGAGTCAGCCGGCCGATGCCCCGGCGATCCACGTCCAGCGGCGTGACGCTGCGCGTCCATGAACACGTTGGCCAGCGCTGCCGTCTTCGCCGCCGCGTCCCAGCCGTCGATGTCGTAGCTGGCGTCCGCCTCCGTAACGCCGATGCGGCGCGCCTGCTCGATTCCATCCTGCAAAGTGTGCCCGTCCCGCAGCGCTTCGATCACCACGTTGGTGGTGGAGTTCAGCACGCCCGTGAAGCCGCGAATCGTGCACCCGGGAAGCGTGTTCCGCGCCATGTTGAACACCGGCGCGCCGTCCATCACGGTGGATTCGAATCGAAACTGGACGCCCGCGCGATTCGCTTCTTCCGCCAGCGCCGCATACGCGTGCGCGATGGGACCTTTGTTCGCCGTCACCACGTGCTTCGACCGCGCGAACGCCGCACGAATGTGGGAGATCGCCGGCTCGCCCGTAGCGGGGTTCAGCGTGGTCAACTCGACCACCATCTCCGGCCGCGCCCGGTCCAGAAATTCTTCGATCGATTCCGCGCGCGGACCGAAGGCGGGGTCCACCGGCCGCCCATGAGGGTCGAACGCGCTCCCGTGCCGCAGCGTCTGGATCGCCACGATGCGGAACGGGAATACTTTGCGTTTCGCTTCGATCAGCCTCGCAAACGCCCGCCCCACGTTTCCATATCCGATCAACGCCAGTTTCAGAAGTCCGCTTTCTCCATGATGGAATTGAGTTCCGATTCTAGCGCAGTCCGGGTGCGCCGCTGCTGGCTCTGCGTGTCGCGAAAGGCGGCTATTTTGGTCTCGGTGGCGGCGAGCTGCTTGGCATAAATCTGCACCTGATCCTGCTGGCCGCTGATCTGCCGCAAGCTGTTCAGATTCTGCCGCAGCCGATCCTCATCCTGCGCCAGGTCGCGAAGATCGCTCTCGGTGCGCTTGGCGGCCGCGTCGTTATCGGCGATCTCGCGCTTCTTGTCGGCGATCTGCTGCAGCGTCTGGCGGCCCGCGGCGCTCAGGGACTTGTTCTGTAGATAAGTGGCCAGCACGTCCGGCGTCAGATTCGAGATCGCCATGGTCTGATCGTACACGCGCTCCTCGCGCACCGGAAAAGTCTCTGTCCCCGACGCCGCCAGCTTTACTTCGAAGCGATACGCGTTGGCAGTCTTCTCGGTCGGCTGCTGACTCAGCAGCTTGTAGCCTTGCCGTTCCCCGTGTTCGATGATCAGCGTCTTCGCCTTCGCGTCGACGTTCTTGATCGTGTAAGTTTTGGTCTCCTCCACCGCGGAACGCGTCGTCAGCACGCCACGGCGAATATGGATTTCGCGAACCACATCCCGCGACGAATCCCACGCCGTGGTCACGCGAGTGCCCAGGTCGACGCCGTAACTGATCAGCCGCTTGTCGCCCGCCTTCAGCGTCTCGACCAACGCCTCGCCCGCATACGAGCCGGTTTCGTAAACGGTGATCGGCCCGCCGTCCAGCGTCTTGCCCGTGGAGTTGATGATCTCCGCGGCATTCATCGCGTTGAGTCCGTAGTTTTCGGAATAAATCAGGAGCTTGCGCGTGGTTACTTTTTGTTGCAGAGAACGGCAGCATTGCCGATTCGCCCTTTTTCACGGTGACGGGACCCGAGAAGCTGTATTCGAACAGCTCACCCGCCTCTCGTCCTTCGGCTGTAGAGGCAAGGGACGACTCCGCAGCCTGCACTTCGACCATCTGCGAGCTGGGCGTGGGCAGGCGCCCCATCGATCTCGCCATCGGCGGCACCGGCGCAGCTGGCGCGAATCGATCATTCCCAGCGGCGCCGCCCATCGCCCCCCCAAACACCACCGGAGCCACCGCCCGATTCTCCGCCA
>CAWJHI010000084.1:0-12952 GCA_963842485.1 Terriglobia bacterium
CGAGGGGCTGAAGTTGACAAGAACCAGGCCTGCCAATTTCCCATCCACCCTGATCAGGAACGGATGTCGGTCAGGCTCAGACCAATACAGCGGAAGGGACCGGTAGCCGAACCTGCCATTCTCCCCTATATCCAGATTGCGGAATTCGCTAAAATCGTGCGCGTACAGCTCCAGCAGGTTCGCCAGGATCGGCCCTTGCTCCGGCGCGGCGGGGATAACCGCGAGGTGCGGGGATGGCGTCTCGCCAGGTTGCGTCACAGTCTGCGTCGGTCGGTCTTCATGATGAGTATGCCGGCGTCTTCGTGAAGCCCCCCTAAGTATCGCCGAT
Organism: Terriglobia bacterium; assembly: GCA_963842485.1. Lineage (GTDB taxonomy): Bacteria > Acidobacteriota > Terriglobia > Bryobacterales > Bryobacteraceae > Palsa-187. Next base: position 329 of record CAWJHI010000084.1, read on the forward strand.
CGACGGCAAAGGTATTTGCGTCTCCCTCATTGTTAGTGATATGATTCTGGCCCAACGGCTAGGAGTGGCCGTCGGATCTTTGCGTTGCGCGGCCCGAGCGTAGTGGCTGGCAACGTTTTCGGCATGTTGCATCCGAAACTGGAGGGTGGTTATGTGGACAAGTCGCAACTTGAAGCTCTTCTTATTCATGATGGCCGCAGTGGTTTTCCCGGCGATCACGATCGCTCAATCGACTTTCGGCGAATTTGTGGGAACGGTGAAGGATCCATCCGGCAGCGTAGTGGCCGGCTGCACTGTGACCATCAAGAATCAAGGGACCTCGGCAACCAGGACGGTAACCACGGATTCAACCGGCAACTATACTGCGGTCAACCTGGAGCCGGGAACTTACGAGATCGCGATGGAGCTGCAAGGTTTCCAAAGGGCAATCTACACGAACCTGCAGCTTCTGGCGAGGCAAACGGTGCGCGTGGATGGCTCACTCGCGATCGGCACTCAGGCGCAAGCGGTTGAGGTGAGCGCCGCCAAAGAGGCGCCAATCAACACGGAGGTGTCCAACATCACCGAATCGAAATTGGGACGGGAACTGATCGACTTGCCGGTGGCGATCTCATCTCGCGCGGGAGGCTCGACCAGCGCGATCACTACTCTGACCACGCAGGCCGGCGTGGAAGTGGATAGCGGCGGGAACCTTTCGGTGGCTGGAAGCAAGCCGAGCATGCTCTCGATGAGCATCGACGGCATCAGCACCATGAGCCCGCGCAATACCGCGCCGATTGCGGAGCTGTTCCCGGCGTTCGACGGCATCGCCGAAATCCGGGTCAGTGAAATCAACAATACGGCGGAGTTTAGTGGAATCAACGATATCACCACCATCTCCAAGGGTGGCACCAACAGCTTCCATGGGGGAGTCTTTGAGAATCATCAGAACGCCGCGTTTGACGCCCGCAATACGTTCAGCGCGACCGTTCCGAAGTTGATCATGAACGATTTCGGGGGCTTCATCGGCGGACCGGTCAGTATTCCCAGGCTGTACCACGGCAAGGACAAGACATTTTTCTTTGCGACCTTCGAAGGGCTCCGCCTGCCGCGGGAAACAGTCTTGACGGAAAGCGTGCCATCGCTCGCGCTGCGAAACGGCGACCTTTCTGCGTACTCGCCGAAAGTGATCAAGGATCTGACGGGCACGCCATTTTCGAACAACCAGATCCCTCTCCCCTCGATTTCGCAGCTTTCTTTGAATGTCCTCAAGTATCTTTTCCCGCTGCCGAACACGGGAAGTCCGAACGCGATTTCGAACAACTTTGTGGACAATTACCCGGCGCCGATCAGCAGCAATCAAGGGGATATCAGGCTGGACCAAAACATCAACTCCAAGCAATCCGCGTTCGTGCGTTTGACCTACAAGCGGCGCGAAGTGACGAACGCCCCGTCCGCATCGGTGCTGACGGGACCGACGGACGCGCCGGAAAACGACTGGAGCCTGACGGGTGCGTATAACTTTATCATCAGCCCGCACATGGTGAATGAATTCCGGGCCGGCTGGACCGGCAGCCACGCTGCCAGCATTCCGGGAGTTCCCGCCTCCCAGATCGCCGGCGAAGTGGGGATTCTTCCGTACATCACTCAGGACCTGACGGGAGTCAACACCAATCCGAACTTCAAGATTTCTGGTTTCCAAAGTACCGGCGGCTCTTACTCCTCCATCAACAACACAGAGACTGCGCAGATCCTGGATAATTTCACCCTGACGCGCGGCAGGCACACGGTGAAATTTGGCGGGGACTTTCGTTATCTGACCGCGTTGTACACGGATGCCTTCGGGTTCGACTTTCTGGGCGTGTATACGTTCAACAATTCGGCCACGTCAATCATCGGAAATCCGTACGCGGCGTTCCTGCTGGGTGTTCCGGACGCCACCACTCTCGATCGGTGTATCCAACCGAATACCGAAGCATACGCGAGCAGCTACGCTGTGTATGCGCAGGATGACTGGAAAGTAACCTCGCGGCTGACCATCAACTATGGCCTGCGCTGGGAATATCACCCGATGTTCGGCGACCATCTCGCGAACACGGCAAACCTGCTGCCCAACTATCTTTCGGTGATCAACGGCAAGGTATTCCAAGGGGCGGTGGTGGTTCCAGATGCCGGGCTCCACGAGGTGGACCCGGATTTTACCACTTCGATCAATCCGACGCCGATCTTCACCGCGAGCCAGGTGGGGCTCCCGCAAGGATTACGATATGCGCAGAAGACCGACTTCGCTCCGCGCGTGGGATTCGCGTGGCGCGTGACCAACGACGGCAAGACCGTGATTCGGGCCGGCTACGGCAAATACATCGAGACGACGCTTGGCCAGCTTGTTTCCGGGGCCTGGGCGGTGGAATCGAGCGATGCGGCGCAGTTCACGAATTCGATTTCGAGCGGAAAGGCACAGCTTTCATTCCCCTACCCATTCCCCTCGAATCTGGCGCAGCCGGGATCGCAGGCATTCCAATATTCCTACGAGCTTCACTACAAAGATCCGTATGTGCAGCAGTGGAATTTCACGATCGAGCGCGATCTCGGCTTCCAGACGGGTCTGCGCGTTTCCTACGATGGCAGCCACGGCAGCGATCTGGCGCATTTCGACGATCTGACTCAGGTTCCTGCGAACACGGTGGGGTATGCAACCGCGAAGCTTACAGGCCCGTTCCCGGTTTGGGCGGCGATCAACAACTACACCAATGGCGGGGTCAGCAACTATAACGCCATGACCATCGCGCTGAACAAGCGCTTGTCCAAAGGTCTTCAGTTCAATGCCAGTTACAATTTCGCCAAGAATCTTTCCGACATAGGCGGCTACAACCCGACCGCGTTCGCGAGCGCCGGCGGAGGCTACAGCACCGACACTTACGATCCGTATCTGGACTATGGCAACGTGCCTTTCACGCGCCGCCAGCGCTTCCTGGCGACGTTCTTGTATGAAACCTCCAGCCACACGGGCAATCGCGTCATCGATCAGGCCGCCGGCGGTTGGGAATTGGCAGGCGTGCTGACGTTCCAGACCGGTCCTTTCCTTACCGTGATCGTACCGGGCGCGGATCCTTCGGGGACCAATTTCGCCAACTCCTACGACAACTCGACCGGCGCATCGCGGCCCGACATCGTGCCGGGCGTTTCCATCATCCCCACTACCCAAAACATCCACCAATGGATCAATTCGGCGGCGTTCGTCACGCCCACGAACAACATCGGCCGGTTCGGCGACGATCCGGTGGGGAACGTGGTCGGCCCCGGAACGCAGGCGGTTAACTTATCGCTGTACCGGAGCTTCCGGTTCAAGGAGCGGTTGTCGCTGCGGCTGGGAGCTTCGGCGTCGAACCTGTTCAATCATCCCAACTACGGTGTGCCGAATCTGACGCTGGGAACGGCCCCCTTCGGCACCATCAGCAGCTTGCAGACCCAGGAAGGCGCCGGGCCGCGAGGGATACAACTCGGCGGGAGGTTTACTTTCTGATCCGGTTTCGATGGATTTTTTTCGCGCTGCTTCTGTGCGGCATCGTCGCGCCCGCGCAAGCTCCGAAACGGCTGGCGCTGGTGGGAGGGATGCTGCTGGACGGCTACGAGACGCCGCCGCTGCATCATGCGGCAGTGCTGATCGAGGGGAACAAGATCGTTCAGGTGGGTCCGGCATCGGAAGTCACCATCCCGCGGGACGCTATGGTCATCGACACCAGCGGGCGCACGATGATGCCCGGGATGATCGAGCTGCATGGGCACCTGGTGATCGTCGGCGATGGCGATTACCCGCGGTGGTTCGCCTGGATCGAGAAGCACAAAGACAAGTTTCCGCTCGAACGGGTCATGGAAATTTCGGCGAAGCAACTGCTGATGGCCGGAATCACGGCGTCCACCGACCTGGGCGCGCCGATGAAGGAGATCACCGGTACCCGCGACCGGATCAATCGCGGCGAGATTCCGGGACCCCGGATGTTCGTCAGCGGCCCCTGGCTGACCCGCAATGTAGCCATCTTCCCGCCGAACTACCAGATCAACGTCACCAGCCCGGAACAAGCGGCGCGCGATACGGAAGCCAACATCAAGGCCGGCGCCGACGTCATCAAGGCGCACGCCGGGCTGACGTACGAAGATTACAAGGCGATTGTCGACACGGCGCATAAATACAGGATCCGGGTCCACGCGCATGTCTATGAGGAGCAGGCGGTTCGCGACGCGTTTCGCGCGGGCGTGGATGTGTTGCAGCATGTTGGTTCGGCCGGAACGCCGCCCTACAGCGAGGATCTGGTGAAGGCCATCGCCGACAGCGGGCGTCCCGTGGTGCCGACCGCGGCGCACCGCGTGTGGATTTACCCGCAGACTGTCGACTTTCCGGAACGTCTTCAGGACCCGCGCGTGAAGAGCGGGTTTCCACCGGAGCTGTGGGACGAAGTTCAGGATTCGCTCAGGAATTTCCACACGTTGTCGTATTTTCAAACCACCGACCGGCAGATGTTTTACGGCGATGCGTCGATCAATCAGTGGATCAAGTCCGGCGCGGTGATCGGCATGGGCACCGATAACGGCACGCCGATGAATTTCCACGCGGATGCGTTGTGGCGGGAAGCCAAGGTGTATGTCGATCATGGAATGCCGGCCCAGCGGGTGATTTCGGCTTTGACGCGAGTCGGCGCAAGAATTCTGGGCAAGACGAGTCAATTCGGCACTGTGGAGCCCGGAAAACTGGCCGACATCATCGTGGTCGACGGCAATCCACTGTTCGATATCGTGGCGCTGTCCAAGGTCGAGGTCGTAGTGAAAGACGGGGTGGTGTACAAAGGCGATCGCGCGCCGTGACCGTGGCCGCTACTGCTTGTAAATCATTCCGCCCTTCATGACGAAGTTGACGCGCCGGATTGCGGAGATCTCGCGGGTAGGATCGCCGTCGACCGCAATCAGATCGGCGAGCATCCCGGGTTTCACCGCACCGATCTCCATATGAAGCACCTGCCCGGCAACCGACGTCGCCGCTTTCAGCGCATCCACCGGCGACATCCCGAAATCGACCATCGCCTCGAGCTCGCGAGCATTATCGCCGTGCGAAAAGGTGCCGACGTCGCTGCCGCTCAGAATGGTCACGCCGGCATCGAGCGCGGCTTTGAAGCTGGCACGCTTGGCTTTCCGGGCGGGCGATTCGGTCTGCTGGCCGCCTCTGCCTCCACGCCCCCCGCCGCCGCCAGCGGTGAGCGTCGGGCACAGTGCGACGTGGTGCTCCACCATCAGCTTGAAGATTTCAGGTGTGCCGTCGTTCCCGTGCTCGATGGTTTCCGCGCCGGCGAGAATCGCGCGGCGCATCCCTTCGGGCGTGCTGGTGTGCACGGCCACCGGAACACCCGCGTTCTTAGCCGTCTCCACCGCGAGCTTCATCTCTTCGAGCGAAAACGTAGGATGCGAGCCCGGATGCGGTCCCCAGCGGTAATCGCCATACAGCTTGATCCAATCCGCGCCGCGACCGATCTGGTCGCGTACCACGCGGGTCAGGCTGTCGATGCCATCGGCTTCCTCGGCGCCCTGGGGGACGGTCCATTCGGGCACGAATCCCTTGGGACCGTAGGTGCCGGTGGCGACGATCGCGCGCGTCGAGGCCAGCATTCGCGGGCCTGGAATAATCCCCTGGTTGACGGCCTGTTTGAGCTCGACATCGGCGTATCCGGCGCCTTCGGTGCCAAGGTCGCGGATGGTGGTGAAGCCGGCCATCAGCGTCGCGCGGAGGTGGTTGGTGGCGCGGGCGACGCGCAGCGCCAGCCCTTCATGCTCCACCTGATCGTTCCATGGGGTTTCGCTGTAGGCGTGGAGCAGAACATGGGAGTGCCCTTCCACCAGACCCGGCATCAGCGTAGCTCCGCCCAGGTCGACCACTCGTGCGCCCGAAACATCCAGGCTGGCGGCGGGTCCGGCGGCCTCAATGCGGTCGCCCTTGATGCGGACGCCCCAACCTTCGCGCATGCTTTCGCCGTCGAAGGTGTGGGCCGCCTTCAGAACGATGGTTGCGGCAGGTTCACGCTGCGACGGAGGCTGGGCTCCAACGTGAAGACAATATGCGGGCAGCAGCAGAGCATAAAAGGGACGGATTGTCATGGAGCAATTATAGTCATTTAGATCCCTGCCGGCGACCTTTCTTCGCGTCGGCCCTTGTTTTCTGGTGTGTCGAAATAGGGGACGGACCGCTCCGTCCGCCACTGGAGCCTCCGCCGGAAATCTGAGTCTTGAGCATCGGGACGGAGTGGTCCGTCCCCTTTTTCGACAAACTCGTGCCGTGGCGATGGCATGGAAGGAGAACCGATGTTAGAATGCCAAGGCATGAGATGGCTGATTCTTTGCGTGTCGCTTTGCGCTCAAGCCGCGGACGTCGAATGGCCCGTCAACGGCGGACCTTACAATATCCGCTACACGACCCTTTCGCAGATCACTCCGGCCAATGTCGCGCGACTACAGGCCGCCTGGACCTACGACGCCCACGATGCCTTCAAAGATTCGGAGATGCAGAGCAATCCGATCATCGTTGACGGCCTCCTTTATGCCACGACTCCTAAAATGCGTGTGATCGCGCTCGAGGCCGAAACCGGCCGCGAAGTCTGGAGCTACGATCCCAGCCAGGGCGCGCAGCAGCAGCGCCGCGCCCGCCATCGCGGCGTCACTGTTACTAAAGACCGCGTTTTGTTCACCTATCGGAATTTTCTCTATGCGCTCGACCGCCGCACCGGTAAGCCGATTCAATCTTTCGGCGACAACGGCCGCATCGACCTGCGCAACGGTCTCGACCGGCCGCCCGAAGGCGTCTCGATCAGCGCCAGCAGCCCCGGCGTGATCTTCGAAGACATGATCATCATGCCGAGCACGGTTCCCGAAACGCTCCCCGGCTCGCCGGGCCACATCCGCGCTTTCGATGTGAACACCGGCAAGCAGCGCTGGATCTTTCACACCATCCCTCATCCGGGCGAGTTTGGCTACGAAACCTGGCCGTCCGAGGCCTACAAAATTTCCGGCGGCGCCAATGCCTGGGCGGGCCTGAGCGTCGACCCGAAACTGGGCATGGTTTTCGCGGCCACCGGCTCGGCGTCGTTCGATTTCTATGGATCGAACCGCATAGGCAACGATCTTTTCGCCGACTGCGTGATCGCCCTCGACGCGCGCACCGGGAAGCGCATCTGGCATTTTCAGGGGATTCGCCACGACGTCTGGGACCTTGATTTTCCAGCCGCTCCCAGCCTGGTCACGGTCACGCGCAACGGCAGGAAAGTCGACGCCGTCGCGCAGATCGCGAAGACCGGTTACGTGTTCGTGCTGAATCGAAAGACCGGGGAGCCGCTGTTCCCCATCGCGTATCGCGCAGCGCCGCCATCTAAGCTGGATGGCGAAAAGCTTTCCGAAACGCAGCCCTACCCGGTGAAACCTCCGCCGTTCACGCGTCAAGCGTTCACGGAGGACATGGTCACTCATCGAACCCCCGAAGCGCACGCGGCTGTCCTCGCGCGACTCAGAGATCTCGATTCGAACGGCATCTTCACGCCTCCCAGCACTCGCGGGACGGTTCTGATGCCCGGAACCGACGGCGGCGGCGAGTGGGGCGGCGCCGCGTTCGATCCCGAAACAGCGCTGCTGTACGTCAATTCGAATGAGCAGCCGTGGATCATCCGCATGGTGACGCACGACACCACCTCGCTTTACAACAACAACTGCGCGGCGTGCCATCGCGCAGATCTCAAAGGAGCTCCGCCCACGTTTCCATCACTGGTGGACATCGGCAAACGCCGTTCGCGCGAGGAAATCGCGAGCATCATTCGCGAAGGCACCGGCCGGATGCCCGGCTTTAGCCATCTGGGACGCGGCATCAATGAAATCGTCACGTTTCTGGAGACCGGCAAGGACACAGGCGTGGTGGATCCCGCGGTGGCAACCAAGGATCCAAACTGGCAGAAGTATCGGAACGAAGGTTATATTCTGTTCCGCGATCCGGACGGTTACCCGCCGCTGACGCCGCCCTGGGGCACGCTGAACGCGATCGACCTCAATAAGGGCGAGATTCGCTGGCAGATTCCGCTTGGCGAGTATCCCGAATTGGTTGCCAAGGGAATCAAGAACACGGGAAGCGACAACTACGGCGGTCCGGTGGTGACCGCGAATGGGCTGCTGTTCATCGGCGCGACGAATTTCGACAAGAAATTTCGTGCGTTCGATAAACTTACCGGCAAACTTCTGTGGGAGACGGTGCTGCCGGCCGCGGGCAACGCCACGCCGTCGGTCTACGAAATCAATGGGCGGGAATATGTAGTGATCGTCTGCGGCGGTGGGAAAAACGACGCGCCATCCGGATCGAGCATCGTCGCCTTCGCTTTGCCCAAGCCGAACTAGGCAGTTTTGCTCCCGGGCTTGGGGCTGCACCCTCCGAGTATGCAGCCCCGGGCGACTCAGCATGTCTGGACCTGGCGGTTTGATAGGTCAATGTTCGTCCCGTGGCGCGGTCGAAAACCTCCGCAGCCGCCGCGCAGGGCGACGCCGACGTGGTGACAGCCGCCCCGATGGGGGCCTGCAAGGTCAACATCGGCTGCACCTGGATGCGCTGACCGGTTTGCAACGATAGCGTACTGGCGTCCAGATCCAGGAATTTCGATTGGCCTGGAGGCAGATCCACGGCCAGAGTCGAGCCGATGGGGTTGCCTTTGCTGTCGGCGAAGCTCAGAGTCCCCGCGCACGGGGCGGGCGGAAAAGCTGTCACGACCATCCGCATGATCTGACCGCCGGCCAGCCCTTGCGGACCCATAGAGGAAAGCTCCGGCGGTACCGAGGTGGAGGTGGTCAGCACCGACCCAATGCCTGTGACGCGGTCAAAGACTCCAGTGGTCAGTTGTACCGGTGGCAGGAAAGCGTTGGGCGCTGCGCTGACTGCCGGGACCACGTCGACATGCTGACCAGCCGCGTTGACGAGCATGTTCGCGTTGAAATCCACCGACGCCGCTTGACCTTGAATCAGAGTCACTGTTTGTGGCTGTCCGACGATGTTGCCATTGAGATCGGTCAATCCGACCACGGCTTCCACGGGAGTTCCCGGCGGTGGAGTAATGGGACCCGCGACTGTTATGGACACCCGCAGGATGGCACCCAACCAGCCGGGCACCGAAGGAGGATTAGGCGGTTTTTCCCGCTTGATCGGAGGTTGGAGGTACACGGTGTCGACACTGCCGTCGCTCCAGATGATGTTCCCGAGTTTCACGATGCTCCCCTGGGCAAATTCCTTCAGCGTGCAGACGCCGATCTCGCCTTCGGCGCAGGTAAGGGGATCGCCCTCATAGTCGTACGACTGAATTTCGATGAACATTACTGGAGGACCGCTATAGGGTTCGGTGGTTGATCCCTGCGCGACGAGAGATACCCCATTGGAGCCAGCCACTTCAAAAGAGTCCGTTATGGTTTGGCCGTCGCCTTTCGCCGTAGTCCCCGCAGGGCCGTTAATGGTGATCAAAGCCGACTGCGTGCCGGTCTGCGAGACGGACCCGCGGGACGAGTCGGCGTCCAGATAGATCGGCGCCTTGGGATTGTCCGAAGTCATGATGATGAATGTCGCTGCCCGTGCGGGCGCGAGGGCCATCACCCCGGCGATAGCAATCGTCAGCGCATGCTGTCCGGTTGAATTGCAGTTTCGAACTCGTAACACGGATATTCTTCCTTTCAGGTTTAGTAGTGCAGCAGCCGCGCGTTCTATTCCACTCTCAGGCTGAAAAAGCAACTATTTCGCGCGATACCGGTACTCGGCCAGCTTGTACGGCAGACATGCTGCTCAAACTTCGCTTTCAAGAGGGGGACGAAAGGATGAATTCTTGTTTACGGCTCGCGGACAGCCTGGAAGGCGAAAGTGGCAACAGGAACGTATTGATTCTGTGGCCCGAGACCTTCCAGCGTCAGGGTGTAGTCACCTGGAGTGAGGATCGTGGACAGAAAGCTGATGGCGATTGTGTCCGGAGATGCCGGGCGCAGATGGTCCTTTTGCCAGACTGGCTGGTGCGCATGATCGAGCAGCGCGGCGCGATAGGTCTGGAATTGGGAAAGGTCCAGCTCCGGAGATAGAACCACCCATGAAGCCAACTTCGGGATTACGATACGCTTCGAGGGCTGGGAGTTGGAACCGCGGACCTGATCGAAAATATAAACTGCGGGGCCGGTCTGCTCGACCTCCGAGAGAGCCAGTCTTGCATCTGCCAGTTCCATTCTGGCGGTTTCGCGCTGCCGGAGAAGGAAGAACGATGGCGAGGCCACGATGATCAGCCCGGCGGCGACCAGCGCTAAGCGGGGCCATAGTGAAGCAAAGAAAGGCTTTCGAACAGCCGGGAGGGAAGCCTTCGGCTCTGTCGATGCGGAAAGTTTAACAGCCTCCCGCAGGCTTCGAGCGATCTCCAGCTGCTCCAGGCATTCCGAGCAATCGAAGAAGTGCTCTTCGAACGAGGCGCGTTCGTCGATCGGCATGGTCCCTCGAACATACCGGTCGATCAGATTATGTTCATCGACGTAAGAATGATCCATTTCCGTCACCAATGGGCCGTATATAAGGAAGGTGGGCGCGTCGTTTCGATCATGCCAGCCGAATTCATTAATATTTTTTCACCTTCGCTCCTCAAACAGCTTCTTGTATCGCTCCCTGGCACGGCATAAGACCTGGTTGAAGTGGAGGCTGGTCAATCCCAGGTCTTCACAAATCCGATCTTTGTCTTCGTCGGCCAGATAGAAGCGCTGCAACACCTGGCGGTCTCGTTCGGATTCCATGGACGCGAGTACACGGCGCGCCAGGTCGGCCTTTTCTTCCCTCAAAAGCTGTTCGAGCGCGCTCGGAGCGGGGCTGGGAACGGACGGCGCGTCGCCTGGTACCTCGCGGGCGACGCGGCGCGAGCCTCTTCGAAAATGTTCGATCACCAGGTTACGAGCGATGCTGCACACGAACCCGGCGAGCCGTTCCGGCTCCCGCACGGCCCCCTGCCGGACCTTCTCCAGGACGACACGAAACGTATCCTGGTAGAGATCGTCGGCCGCCGCGCGATCGGAGACGGATTGCTTGACGAAGAAGACCACCGCGCGCGTATAGCGTTCCACCAATTCATTCTCAGCGCCGCGTTCGCCGTCGAGGATCCTTCGGACCAGATCGGCGGGACTGGAGCCGCCTACCTCCATTCACCCTCGATGGTGAATGCCGCCCAGTAATACGGCCGGGCCCAGTGGCCGTCCTTCCATAGAGAAACTTGCGCCTGCCGGAGCGCCGCCGCGGGACGCATTCCGTCCACCAGCATGTTTCGATAGAAGCGCGTCATTAGTTCCGCGGTGGAGAGGTCGGGCACAGCCCATAAGCTGGCTACGATGCGCGGCGCGCCGGCGTACATGAACCCGCGGGACAACCCCACCAGACCTTCTCCTTTCACTTCTTTGCCTAGAGCCGTTTCGCAGGCGCTCAGGACCACCAGGTCGGCTCCCAGGCTCAGATTATACACGTCATGCATCTCCAAAAAACCATTTTGCGGACGCCCTTCGCGATCCACCAGCGAGAGAGCAATCCCGGATAGTTCGGGATGCAGCGTATTCAGAAGCCCGTGCGATGCGATGTGAATGAAGCGATACTGGCGCAGTGCCCCGCTCATAACGGTAGACCGGCTGGCGTCAAAATCCAGCGCGCGGAGATTATCGCCGCGGGGAGCGAGCGCGAGAATTTGTTCAGCCTCCTTTCGCGTGGACGGAATGCGGTTGAAGGTTGCGGACGCCGGATTGGTTTTGGGAGAACCCTGAACCCGTGGATCCTGCGCGCTGAATACCGGATCCGCCAGCACGGCGAGCAGTTTCGAAGCTTGCGGACGGTCCTTCAAATCGCGCCGCATCAGGGCCAGAGTGGAAGCGGAGGGCAAATTCACGATCTCGTGGCTTGCGATCAACGGGGTTCCCGCACCGGGCAAAGGAAGCGCGCCGAACGGAACGTACTGCAACGCTCCTGGCGCTACCACCATCAGTCGCCTGCCCGTCATTTGTCCTGCGACCGGGCCGATCAAAGCGCGGCTGAGATCCTGAAGAACAGGTGTGACCTGGGCGGCGGCATCCGGATTGGTGGAGCTGAGTCCTTCATAGGCACGTCGAGCCAGGTCCTCCAGCGCAACCCGGCCCGGCAACAGATAGCTACGGAACGATGTGGTCGTGATATAAACGTTGTAGCCCGTGACATTCGACGAATTGGGAGTTAAATCCAGCGTCACCGAATGTGATGTCGGCTGGCCGGCGGTGCCTGTCAGAGAGATGGTCACGGTTGGATTGGTAGCGTTGCTGGTTACAATGACACTACCGTTCAGAGTTCCGGCGGCAGACGGTGCGAAAGTCACGTTCAAAGTAGCATTGCTTCCAGCGCTTAAGATCAAGCCCGAGGATACGCCTCCGATGCTCAATCCCGCTCCGGAGAGTGTCACGTTGGAGATGGAAACGCTCGAGGCGCCCTTGTTCGTGAGCGTCACGGATAGAAGGCTGCTGCTTCCCACCTTAATACTTCCGTAAGTTCGCCGCTGGCCATCAGCCTGGCGAGTTCCAGCAGTCGTGTTGAAGCGTGGCGCTGGCCGTTCGGCG
>CAWJHI010000085.1:0-6422 GCA_963842485.1 Terriglobia bacterium
CGCCCGCCCCAACTCGCCCACCACGTCGCGCCGCGCGCGTGAGATCTCCGAATCGACCAGGCGCCGCAGCTCCGAAAATCGATCGTCGAGAGTAGATTCAGCCACCAGGAACTTCTATTTTCGCATGAATCGGCGTGATTTCCAGCGAGTCCGGTAGTGCGCTAAATCTGTGTCCCTTCGAAAACTAGGGAAGGGACTCCGCGATGGCGATGCCACGATTCAGTAGCGAATCTAAATCTTCCGGCTCATTCGGAAGTGCCACGTATCGGGTTAATTCCGTTTTTCCATCCGCAGTGAATATCACGACGGTTGGACCGAGCGGACAACACAGGCTTATATCTTCTGCGATCACCCTGTATTGTTTGCCGCTGGTTGCCTTATAGTCCTTATGCATGGGCGTGAGAATATCACGTACTAGCGCTACAATGCACACCTGCACCCTGGGAGGCAGGCGAACCAATGAACGATTTACCAAAACTGCTCGGACTGGTTGTGGTGGAGGGATTTCTCGTTGCAGGATTTATGTGGATAGGGCTAAGGGCAATGGCAGCGATCGTCACCGAACTTGCTAGACTCCGCGAAGAACTTTCTGGAATCCAAAACGCGATCAAAAAACTGGATCGCTAGGCGCTCTCCAGCACAGATTTAACGCACTACCGCTCACGGTTGCGGAACCAGAGCCGCCGCGACGCTGGTATACCGAATCTGCCGCCCCCGGCTGGTCAAATCCAGCACCACGCGGCCATCCGGCTGCGTCGAGCCGGTGCCCGTATACGTTTCCCCGCCTTGCGCCACTTCGAGCCCGGTCATCTTCCATCGAGGCCCCGGCATCAGCTCGAAACATCCCGCCACGGCGCGAAAATCCGCATCCGGCGCGAAGGCGATGGAACGGCCGTGGAGCCTGCCTTCCCCGTGCGCGCTGGTCACCAGGTCGAGGCCGGCGCCGTCCGCGTCCAGGTTGCCCTCGAAATCCAGCTTCCCACCTTTATAAGGAACGTCCTGCAACTTCCCGTCGAATCGATAATGCGGCGCATGCCCGGACAAATCGATGGCCAGTTCGCCATTCACCGCGGCCGGATCGGCGTGAGCATCCAGGCGAACCAGCCGCACCAGCGCGCCATCCCACAGCAGCCGGGCGCCATCCACGCGAGCCTGCAAATCCCCGATGGTCAGCGCGTCGATCGCCAGCGTACCGTCGGCTCGGCGGGCCTTCAGCCAATCCGGCACCGGAGCGGGCCCCAGCCGCAGCGTGCGCGCGAAAAAGCTTCGTTCCCGCACCAGCGTGGGCGCAAGAATTCGCGCCAGCTCCGCCACGTCCGCCGACGGAATCGCGACGCGAAATTTGTGCGGGCGCACCGCCGCCGGGTCCCATCGATACTCGCCCGTGAACGCGATCGCGCCCATTTTCGCCCGCAACCGGCTCACCGAAACGCGCGGCCCCGAAGACACCACCGCGGCCATCTGAATGCGCAACGGATCGGTAAACCCATCGAGCGCGATCCGGGCATTCTGCAGTTCATACTCGCCGGTCCACTCGCCCGCGCTGCCCGGCGTCCATCGGTATCGGGCCCAACCGCGCCAGGTCCCTTGCGGCGTCTGTTCGAGCAAAGGAATCGCAGCCAGCCCAAACGATCGCAGATCGGCGACGCTCAATCCCCGAGTGGTGATTTTAAGATCCAGCCCCGCGCCGGAATCGAAATTGCCTTCGATCTCCGCGCTGTCGTTCTCCCCGATTCGCACGGTAGTGCTCTCCAGCGAAAATGTCTTCCCGCCCACTTCCACAGCGGCGCTGGCCGCATGCAGCGGCTGAACGCCGGGAACGCCGGGCAGCGTGACGGTAGCATCCTGCAACTCGACGTGTCCCGCGAGCCCGTCCGGCTCGCTATACCGGACTTCGCCCGACACCGACCCCTCCGCCGCCAAATTAGCCGCCAGCGTCGCGCCCATGTGTCGAGCCACTTCCACCAGCGTCGCCAGCGGAATCTGTTTCAAGTCCGCCGACGCTTCCCAATGCGGCTGCGAAAGAAAATCCCAAGCGCGAAACTGCATCGCCAGGGGAGCGTCCGCCGCGCTGGCCAGCTCCAGCCGCTCGCCATGCAAGTCGAGCGTACCCTTATATTCCACGCGCCATCCGCCGCCGCGCTTGGGCAGCAGGTCCCAGCGATGCACGTCGTCGACCTGGAGCTGGCCCGTCATTTCCAATTTCGACGGCGGACCGCTAAGCTGCGCCTCGAACGCGACAATTCCATGCAACCCGAAGCCGCGCTGATCCAGCAGCCGGGCCACTTCGGCCAGCTCGCTGCGTTCCAGTTCCACTTTCATGTCGAGGCGCTGCGCGGTCCACGTACCCCGTACGAAGAAATGCCCGAAGGGCTGCGCGGCCTGATCGGTACGCGACGGCGCTCCCGAAAATCGCAGATCCACAGACCCGTCGTCGGAAGGCGCGACATCGAAATCCGCGTCATTGAAATAGAAAACAGACTTGGTATCGCCGAACTTGAAATTCACGCGGCCGCCTCGCATCTTGATGGCCGGCATCGCGCCCGCCGCAGCCGAAGCGCCTCCCAGCAGGAACTGAAAATTCCACGGACCGGCGTCGGTCTTCACCAAGTTGATGCTGGTATCGTCCGCCAGGCGCAGGCTCGAAAATTCCAGCCTCCGCGACGCCAGGCCCAGCAGCCGGACGCGAGCCTCCAGCGTCCCGACGTAAGCAAACGGTTCGATCCCCGCGCGCGGGTCCTCATGAATCGTGACGTCGTCCACGGTGAAACCCGGGCCCGTAAAAAGATTGAAATGGACTTTTCCCACTTCCACGCGCCGCCCGAGGCCGCGTTGCAGCGCCCGCTCGATCCGGGGACGCATAAACTCCAAATCGACGAACGGCCCACCGATCCCGGTCCCCACCACCAGCACCAGCGCGACCCACAAAATCCGTTTCATCGGGAGAATTGCCCCAGTCTTGTGTAAGCCTCGCGATCGTCGATATCGGCGAGCACTCCTGGATCGTCCACATCCACGTACGCGATCTCGTCCGGATGCTTCTGAATCACCGCGCGGGTTTCGTCGGAGGCCGGCCGCTCTAGAAATTCAGGCGCCAACGACCGCGCCACGCACACCGGATGCCCGCGACGCCCTGCATATCGCGGAATCACGATCTTCGCGCCCGGCAGCTTCCCTAGCAGCGTTGCAACGGTGCGTTCTTCGACGGTCGGGCAATCCACCGGAATAAAAAGAAATCCCTCGGCCTCGGCCGGCAGCTCCGCGAGCGCCGTCTGAAGCGAGCTTAACTGCCCTCGATCGGGATCCGGATTCACCACGAACCGCGCCTTCTCCGCCACTCCCGCGCGAATCGCCTCGCTGTCGCGCCCCGTAACCACCATCACGGGATCGCAGTAGCGCGACAACATGCGGATCAGGCGGCCGGCGAAGGTCTCCCCGCGATAATCGAGCAGCGCCTTTGGACTCCCCATGCGCCTGGAATCTCCCGCGGCGAGAATTATGCCCGCGATCACTTCAACAGCGCTCGTAAATTTTCGTGCGCGAAGATCGACTTGGACAGCGACCGCCAATCCGCCTCCGGAGCGCGCCGGACCGCGATCATCTCCGCCACTACGGAAATCGCGATCTCTTCCGGCGACTCCGCCCCGATCTCGAGCCCCATAGGCGCGAAAATCTTCTCGAACGCCGCGCGCGGAAACCCTTCTTTTTCGAGCTCGTGAATCACGGAAATGGTTTTGCGCTTGCTCCCGATCATGGCGATATACTTCGCCGGCGTCCCCACCGCCCAGCGCAGCACGCGCATGTCGTCGCGATGCCCGCGCGTCACGATGATCAGGTAACTGGTCGACGTCACCGGCAATTTCGGGAACACGGCTTCATACTCGTCGGCGTAAGTCTCATCGGCCTCCGGAAACCGTTCGCGATTCGCGAACGCCTCCCGGTCGTCGACAATCACGGTGGCAAATCCCGCCAGGTTGGCGACCTTCGAAATACTTTTCGAAACATGCCCGCCGCCGAAAATAAACGCGCGCGGCTGGGGCGTCACGGGCTCGACGAAGATGTTCAATTGCCCTCCGCAGATCAGTCCGTTATCGTAAGCCGCATCCTGGCCCAGGCTGAACGTCAGGTGCCGCGGCTTCCCGGTCTCGATCACCTCGCGCGCCGCGGTCCAGACCTCGGCTTCGACGCATCCACCGCCAACGGTTCCGACGAAAGACCCGTCTTCTCGGACCAGGAGCTTGGCGCTCTCATAGCTCGGAATGGAGCCCTTCACTTGGACAATCGTAGCCAGCGCGCACCTCTGCCCCAGCTTGCGGAGGCGGACGATCTCGTCGTAGACATCCATTCGGTTAAATTATACCGGCAGCCAGGGAGCGGCGTCCAAGAACTGCCTAGAAGTCACGATCGAAATTGCGCGATAGGGATGAAGCATAAGCAAGTGGCGGTCGCCAGTGACCAGGAATTGCGCCCTGGCGCCGACCGCGCACTCGAGCACGCGGTTGTCGTCCGGATCGGGACAATCCGTCAGTTCCGGACCTGGTGCAACGCGGATCGCCCCACGCCCCATCATTGCGGCAGCATCTCGAATTCGCGTTTCGCTCCATTCAAACTTGCGCCACAACGTTTCCTCGATTTCCCCGATGATTGCCCGAGATGTGAAGCATTCGATGTGACCAGCTTCGGCCAACTCCGCAATCGCGCGAGGATTTCCTCCGAACAGCAGTGCCGAGATCCAGACGTTGCTATCCAGGACTACGCGAGTCACTTCACGGGACGCCGGCGGGCGCGCTTCTCTTTCCTGACCTCATGGACCGCCCGCACCACTGCATCTTCTGTCAATATCCCGGCCCGTTCCGCGCGTCTACGCCCATAGGCATTCATCTCGTCCCACCAATTGCGGCGCTCATAGTGACGCAGTGCCTCGCGAATCAATTCGCTCATCGTGCGATTCTCTTTGCGCGCGATGCGCTCGGCGCGTGTCAGCATTTCAGGAGGCAGCGTAACGGAAAGAGTCTTAGTAGTACGCATACTTTCATCCTAGCAAGGCTAAGCATGACTGAGCGCGATTGCTATCGCACCAGCTATCATGAAAATCTGTGCCCGATTCTTTCGACGCCATCATCATTGGTGGAGGCCATAATGGACTCGTCACCGCCGCCTACCTGGCCCGCGCCGGCCGACGCGTCTTAGTCCTGGAAGCCCGCGAGCTCCTCGGCGGCTGCGCCGTCACCGAAGAAATCTGGCCCGGCTACAAAGTTTCCACTGCCTCCTATCTCTCCAGCCTCATGCAGGAAAAAGTCGTGCGCGAGCTCGAACTCGCCCGCTACGGCTACACGGTCGACGCCAAAGACCCCGCGTTCTTCTCGCCGTTTCCCAACGGCACGCATCTGTTCATGTGGCAGGATCGCGCGAAAACTCTGGCCGAGATCGCCAAGTTCTCGAAGCGCGACGCCGAAACGTATCCCAAGTACGAAGACCGCCTGGAACGGCTCGCCGTGGTGGCCGAGTCGCTGCTGCTGACCACTCCCCCGAACTTCCCGCCCAAGCCCCGGCGATTGGCTCGAATATCTGAAGCTCGCCGGACGCATGAAAGGTCTTTCGCGCCAGGAAATCGGTCGCGCTGGTGAAAATCTTCACTCAAAGCGCTGCCGATTTTCTGGACGAATGGTTCGAATCCGAAGAGTTGAAAGTCACGCTCGCCACGGATGGAGTCATCGGCGCCAACGGCGGCCCGCGATCGCCCGGCACCGCTTACATTCTTCTGCATCACTGCATGGGCGGCGTGAACGGCCATCGCGGCCTGTGGGGATTCGTCCGCGGAGGCATGGGCGGTGTGTCCAACGCCATCGCCGATTCCGCCCGCGCTCACGGCGCGACGCTCCGCACCAGCGCGCCGGTTGAAAAAATCCTGGTGAAGAATGGCCGGGCACACGGCGTGGCTCTGAAGAACGGCGACGTATTCGAAGCGAAAATCATCGCCAGCAATCTGGACCCGCGCCGGACCTTTCTCAAGCTGTTGGACGCGGCCGATCTCGATCCCGATTTTCGCGACTCAATCGGCAAGTTCCGCTCCGAAGGCACGTCGCTTAAAGATGAACCTCGCCCTCAGCGGCCTGCCCGACGTTCCGAGCCCTCCCCGAGCTCGCCGGCCCGCAGCATCGCGCGACCATGCACATCTGTCCTTCGTCGAGTACATCGAGCGCGCCTGGGACGATGCCAAGTACGGACGCCCCCTCCCGCTACCCCCTGATCGAGATGACCGTACCCACCATGTACGATCCCAGCCTCGCGCCCGCGGGCGCCACATCATGGGAATTTTTCTGCAGTACGCGCCTTACACCCTCAAGGACACCACGTGGGACGACCAACGGGAGCCCTACTCTGAACGCATTCTCGATGTGATCGAAGAATATTGCCCGAAC
>CAWJHI010000086.1:0-19810 GCA_963842485.1 Terriglobia bacterium
AAATTGACTCCGTTCAAGAGCTAACCGTTGATCCCGTTCCATTCGACACGTTTCGGGCAACTCGCGGCTTGGGAGTGCTCGCTGCGTCGAAGGAATTGCAACTGCTTCGACAGTTCAACGGTTTCTGCGTCGACCGGAGGTGGGCCGGAGAGAACGTTGCGAAGCGCATCAAGAGCCCGAAGAATATAAAGCCGAACGACGTTCGAGCCATACGAACCAGCTGAAATGACTCGAGTCTTTAGCGCCTGCGACACGTTTGGGCGCGCGAGCTACGAACGGCTGCGTGCGCGAGCGATGATATACACATTCCGGTACACTGCGCTGCGGGTCGGTGATGTTGGGTTGCTTGCGAAGGACAGGATTTCGCGAGATGGTAAAGGTCGGTGGCGCATCTTTCTGCGGACCGAAAAGGGTGGCAAGGCTGTTATGCTCCGCATCCCCGATGCGATGAAAGCGGCCCTTGATGCGCTTCCTCCTCCACGTAAGGCGGACTCGAATTGCAAGTACTTTTTTTGGAACGGCAACAGTTCGGAACGAGCGATGAAAGGCATCGTTGAGCGGACCCTCGCGGCTGTATTCAAAAAATCTGGGGTGCGGCGCGCACACGCTCATCGCTTCCGGCATACTTTGGCGACGGAGTTATTGGGGAACGGAGCCAGCTTCAGCGAAGTGGCGGACATCCTGGGGAACTCGGAGCAGATCGTAAGGAAGCACTACGCCAAATGGAGCCCGGCCCGCCAGGAGCGTATTGATGCCCTGATGGAAGCCGTTTATTTGGGCACAAATTGGGCACAAACGGGAAAGGAGCCCGTACTCAACTGATTATACAGGCTGTAAAATGGTGCGGAGAGGGGGACTTGAACCCCCACGAGATTGCTCCCGCTAGCACCTCAAGCTAGTGCGTCTGCCAATTCCGCCACCTCCGCAAGGTGGGATTCTACTTCTTCTGCTGCTGGTTCGGATTCGGGATCACCGGAGCGGGAATCACCTGCTTCGGTTGCTCTTTTCCGTCCACCGACGGCGTCACCGTGATCGGCACCGTACTGGCCCGGCTGCGGCACCGTCGGACCGTTTCTGTGCCGGAATCGGCTTCGTGGCCTTTTGCAGCAGCGCCCGGCGACCCTCGACCCGCCCGCGTCGCCAGGATCGATAACGATAGCGACGTCACCATGAACACCGCAGCCGCAATCGTCGTCGCCTTCGACAACAACGTCGCCGATCCCCGCGGCCCGAACACCGTCTGCGAACCCATGCCGCCGAACGCCCCAGCCAAATCCGCCGCTTTGCCGCTTTGCAGCAGCACCACGATCACCAGAAACAAACAAACCACTATGTGAATCACCGTCAGAAGAATAACCATAGGACTCCAGCGTGGGATCTAACTTTCATGCTACCACGCATCACTTATATGCCGCGATCCCCGTCACCCTTTCGCCGATCACCAGCGTGTGGATGTGATCCGTTCCTTCATACGTCTTCACCGTTTCCAGGTTGCACAGATGCCGCATGATCGGGTACTCGTCCATGATCCCATTGCCGCCCAGCAGGTCGCGCGATTGGCGCGCGCACTCCAGCGCCATCCGCACGTTGTTCCGCTTCAACATCGAAATGTGCGACGGGTCTAGTTTCCCCTGATCCTTCAGTCTCCCGACATGCAGCGCGAGCAACTGTGCCTTGGTGATCTCCGTGATCATGTCCGCCAGCTTCTCCTGCACCAGTTGATGGGATGCGATCGGCTTGTCGTCGAACTGTTTTCGCAACACCGAATAGGAACGCGCGGTTTCATAGCAGTCCATCGCCGCGCCGATCACTCCCCAGCCGATCCCGTATCGCGCCTGCGTCAGGCATCCCAGCGGACCTTTCAATCCCTTGGCTCCCGGCAGCATCGCCGACTCGGGCACGCGGCAATCGTTGAACGCCAGGCTCGATGTCACCGACGCGCGCATCGACAGCTTCCCATGCAATTCCGACGACGAGAATCCCCGCGTGCCTTTTTCGACCAGGAATCCGCGGATACCGTCCGGCGTGCGCGCCCACACCACCGCGATATCGGCCACCGATCCATTGGTGATCCACGTTTTCTCTCCATTGATCACCCATTCCGATCCCTGCAACGCGGCCTTCGTCAGCATTCCCGCCGGATTCGATCCGAACCCCGGCTCGGTGAGACCAAAACAGCCCAGCGCCTCGCCCGATTGCAGCTTGGGGAGCCATTTCTGCTTTTGCGCTTCGGTCCCGTAAGTGTGGATCGGATACATCACCAGCGCCCCCTGGACGCTGGCAAAGCTGCGGACGCCGGAATCGGCGCGTTCCAGCTCCTGCATGATCAGGCCGTACTCGACGTTGCTCATCCCGGCGCAACCGTAGCCTTCCAGGTTGGCGCCAAAGAATCCGAGCCGGCCCATCTCCGGAATCAGCTCTCGCGGAAACTTCGCATCGCGGAACGAATCGCGCATCAGGGGCATCACCCGCTCATCCACGAACTGCCGCGCGGTCTGCCGCACCATCAATTCTTGTTCGGAAAGCAGAGAATCAATCAAAAGGTAATCTACACCAGGAAATCGAGCCATGTAGGAACTATTCTAGCCATTGCCGCCCCGTTCTTGCCTCAAGCCCGTAGCAAGTCATGTCCAATAACGGTACAGTGTGCAAAAAGGGGGACTGGCTCGAATTTCGCCGCTTTTGCGAAAGTTCGTGCCTGTACCCTTTTTTGCCCCCCGAATCCTGCAGTTCGAAACAGGGCGCTGGAACCCGGCCAATAGCTGTGCAGTGTGCAAAAAGGGGGACTGGCTAGGACTGGCTCGAATTTCGCCGCTTTTGCGAAAGTTCGTGCCTGTACCCCTTTTTGCCCCGCCCGAATCATATGGCTCGAGATCAGCAACACGCTATACCCGCTACTTCTTGTGAATCATGATATTCCCGTTGTAAGTCACGAACTGCATCTCCGGCCCTCCGCCATTGATCGACCCATACATCGTCTTATCCACCTTCACCCGGTACCGGCCACCGTTCTTCCGCTGATCGTCCACTTCCGGCGGATGAGACCCTTCAATCTTCACGTCGAAATCCGTGAAAATGTCGCCGTTATCGGTCTTCAGTTTGAGATTGGCCTTCACGTCGGCCGGCAGTGTCACGTCGATCGTGCCGTTCATGGTCGAAAAGCTCATGGTCTTGTTCGGCGTCACATGGTCCAGCGACACCGTCACCCGGCCATTCATCGAATTCGCCACCACCGAACCCGAAGCGTTCGTAATCGTGATCGCGCCGTTCATGTTTTCGGCTTCGATTTCCCCGGAAATATTTTCAATCTCGATCTTCCCGCCGTTCATCGTCTGCACCCGCAACGCGGTCTGCGTCGGTACCTGAATATTCAGCTCCGCCGAGCTGGTCACCCCAGCGCGCACCGTCATGACATTGTTTTCCTCGGTCACTTCCAGCCCGCTGCCCGTGTTGAGCTGGTGCATTCCATCGGGAGGAGTCCGGCGATGCCGCGCACCGCGGCCCGTCGACTCCACGATCGCATCCTTGCCGTCGTACCCGCGAATGGTCATGCCGCCGTTGATGATCTTCACCACCAGCGTCCGCGGCTTGGACGGATCGCGAAACGGCACCGTCACTTTATCGCCCGTATCCTGCCCCGACACCTGAATCGCCAGCAGCGTGCCCAGCGCCGCGCCGGCTAACCACATTGTTTTGTAATTTGTTTTTTTCATCTTCTTCTCTCGTCCTACTTCTCTCGATTCTTGATCAGCACTTCTCCATTCAACGTCTCAAAAGTCAGCTCCGGCCCTCCATTGCCGATGCGGACCCCCGTCATCCGATTGCGCCGGTATATCTTCATTCCATTGCGCTCCTCCGGCTGCTCCGCCGCCGCCGGCAGCGCCGTCACCGGAAAATCCGTGAACATTCCGCCGTTCGTCGTCTTCATCCTCACATTCGCATTCAACCCGCCCCGAAAGGCCACGTCAAGCGTCCCGTTCACCGATTTGAACGACGTTGCGCCCGCCGGATTCCGCGCGAAGGTCACCTTCACCGGCCCGTTCACGGTACTCACCGACCCCGATCCTTCCACCTCGCGCATCTCGATCCCGCCGTTCACGTTCCTGATCCTGAATTCACCCGACGTGCCATTCACCAGGATGTGCGAGTCGTTCACCGTGCGCAGATCCAGCTTGGTATCCCGCGGCACCCGAATCTTGAAATCGTATTCGAACTCGTACAGATTATCGCCGTGAAAATTGATCGAATTGTCGCTGCAATGGCAGCGGAACGGACCGTCCACCATCAGCTGCACCAGTCCGCCCTCCCGCCGTTCCGCCAGCGAAACTTCCTTTTTCGCCAGCGTCATCCGGTCCTGCGACCAAGCCCGCAGCGTCTTTTCGACATCCACTTCTACCGGCCCGCCGGTCGACGCCGTGACTTCAATCGAGCCCGTGACATCGTCGATGATCAGCTCGCGCGCGCCGGCATAGGACCGATGCTCGGTCGATTTGTCCTCGATCGTCTGCCCGAACGCCAGCGCGGACATCACCATCACCCCTGCGATTCTCATTGCAACTTCCCGAGCGCCCATTTGGCGTGCTGCCGGACCGCCGAATCGATCTTTTCATCGCTGAGGATCTTGCCGAGTTCCGGCGCAGCCGAGGCATCCTTCAGGTCCACCAGCAAATCGAGCAGCGCGATCTGCACCAGCGGCGTATCCTGCTTGCGAATCGACTGCACAATCGCCGTGCGCGTCACCGGGCTCGACCCGAAGCGGTGCAGAGCGTCCACCGCGGCCAGCCGCACATTGACGTTCTGATCCCCGATTCACCGTGGTCAGCAGTGCCGAAAGAACCTCGGTATCCGACGACGGCGCCTGGTAGGCGTAACTCACGCCCCGCAGCCGTTCCCCCGCCGATTGCTGCTGCATCAGCGATAGAGCCACCATTTGACGCATGCTGTTTACCTCCCCGCGGAGCTGCGCGACCTCTTGATCGGCCGCCGGCTGCTCCTGCACTCCCGCTCCTTTTGCCGGATGCATCTGATATCCCACGCCGAGGCCGATCACTAGCAGGGCGAAGCTCAACCCCATCTGCCATGCCGGCTGCCTCGGCCACAGCGCAAAAACTCTCTCGCGCCAACCGCGTTTCGGCGCCGATTCCAGCCCCTGCCGGTACGCGCCGAGCGTTTCATAGAACCGGCTCCGCAGATTCACGCCCGGCTCGAAATCCTTCGATTCCGACGGGATCAGCGCCAGGCTCTTCCACAGCGAGCCCAAGCGCTCCGCCTCCGATCGGCAGGCATCGCAGGTTGCCAGATGCGCTTCGAAAGCGAGCTCCTGCGCTTCACCCAGGCTCTGGTTCCAGTAATCCGCCAATACAAGTTTTGCTTGATCGCAAGTCATGCCGTTTTTTCTCCCAGCAGGGCGAAATACGCCTGCTCCAACGCGCGCATCGCCCGGAACACGCGCACTTTCACCGTCCCCACTTCGCATCCGAGCACCGCCGCAATTTCCTCATACTTCATATCCTGAAACCGGCTCAGCACCAGAATTTCCCTTTTCTCGGCCGGCAGCCGGTCGAGCGCCCGTCGCAGCAGCGCCAGATCCTGCCCCTTTGCCGCCGCCTGCTCCGGGCCGGGCGCCTCGGTGGCCGGTTCCGGCCTGCGGTCGTCGAACTCATCGATCCCCACCACTTCGCCCTTGCGCTTCTGCGCCTGATCGACGCTCGCGTTGCGCGCGATCTGGTACATCCAGGCCGTGAAGCTCTGGTTCGGGTCGTAACTGGCTCGGTATCGAAGCATTCTGAAAAACACGTCCTGCACCAGGTCTTCCGACAACTCCCGATTGCGGTTCATCGAGACGAAGTACCGGAACAGCGGCCGGTGGTGCCGTTCGAACAGCATGGCCATCTTGGCCACTTCTCCGCTACTCACCTGCCCCATTAGGGCGTTGTCGGTTGCGTTCACGTTGTCGTATTTGGATACTCTAAGCCGTTAAAAAGGTTACATGCTAGGATGAACCCACATGCTCCTGCCGCTGCTATGGGCGGCCTGCGCTATCGCGGCCTACCTGTATTCTGTTCAACAGAATATCCCGATTCGGACGGCTTTGGCCGTCTTGCCGGCGTTCCTTCTGGAAGCGACCTTCTTCTATGCCCTGGCGGTCGACCGGGTCCGGTCCCGGATCGAAAAACTGCCCGCCGCCGCGTTCGCCCTGGCGCTCACGATAGCCGCGCTAGCTCCTTATTCCGCCGCGACTTTGGCGCTTGGATCGTTTCGATGGCACGCTTGCCTGTGGATCGCCGTGCTCGCCGCCGCAGCCTCCTTCTGGTACATCCTGCTGCCGCACAAACCCGCTTCCGACGTTCTATTCCTGATTTTCGTGGCGGTGGTGTGGCTCTCGCGGATTCTCCACCAGTTTTACGCGGATCCTCATCCGAAACTGCAAGTTGAAGTTCTGGGACAGTTGATGTGGTTCCGGACCGGAATATTCGCGATGGTCAGCATCCGCCGCCCGCAGAACGTCGGCTTCGGATTCTGGCCGCAGAAGCGGGAATGGAAAATCGGGACGATTTACTACGCTGTTTTCTTGCCGGTGGCAGCCGCGCTCGCCTGGTGGATCCACTTCGCCAAGCCGCGCTGGCCTCCTTCGGGTTGGGAAAAAACCTCGGTTGTCGCCGTTGCGACGTTCTTCGGTGTTTTGTGGGTCTTAGCGCTTGGCGAGGAGTTCTTTTTCAGAGGATTGCTGCAACAGTGGATGACCACATGGCTTGGCAGCGAGTGGGCCGGCCTGATCGCGGCATCGCTGGTCTTTGGCTCGGCCCATCTCTGGTTCCGCAACGCGTTCCCGAACTGGCGCATGGCCGCGATGGCAACGCTCCTCGGAATTTGCTGCGGGCTGGCATTCCGGCAGGCCCGGAGCATCCGAGCCTCCATGGTGACACATGCTTTAGTTGTCACCACTTGGCGGATTTTCTTCGGCTGAGGCCAACCAACGGGTGCAGATTTCGCGGTTTTCCGCCGGATGGCGCTCCGGTGCACCCTCGGCAAAGGATTGATTCTTATGCTTCTAACGAATGTTACCAGTGGTAACATTAAGCACTTTCATGGGTCCGTTCAGCGCAAACGGGTCGCTGCCGGGCAGGATATACCAAACCTCGCCGGCGTTCATCGGCTGGCCTGCGATTTCGCCGTGGCCTTCGATCGCGATCAGCAATTCGAAAGTCTCTCCCGGCGCCGTATGGTGAGTTGGAGAAGCGATGGACACGCGCGATGTCTTGAAATATGCGCACGAAACTTCACCGGCGCGCGCGGCATGAGGTCCGCGATGGCTCACCGCAGCCGCGCGATCGAGATGCAGCTCGCGTGGACGGCCGTAATCGTAGAGGCGATAGGTGACGTCGGAGTGTTGTTGGATCTCGCATAGGACCAGCCCTCCGCCGATGGCGTGCACGGTACCCGCCGGGATGAAAAACGTGTCGCCGGGGCGGGCTTCAAACCATTCGAGCAGATCCTCAATCTCGCCCGACAGGGAAGCTTCTCGTAACCGTTGTTCTGTAATGCTGTGGTGGAATCCGGCGGCGATTTTCGCGCCCGGCTCGGCGGCGAGGATGTGCCACATCTCGGTTTTTCCGCGCGAGGCATGATGCTTCGCGGCGTATTCGTCGCCGGGATGCACCTGCACGGACAGTTTTTGCGTGGTGAAGATGAACTTCACCAGCAAGGGAAGGTGGTCGACGCCTTCAAACCACACCTCGCCGATTTTCCGGTCTGAATCGCGAAACCAGGGCTCCAGATGAGTCGAGCCCCAGATCTTTTCGCGAAACGACGGGGTCAATCGCCGAGGACCCATTTACGCGCGGGCGGCGATGAACTTCTGGATACGGTCCAGGCCGCGTTCCAGCTCCTTCATCGAAGTCGCGTAGGAGATGCGGACATGGTCCGCGGTGCCGAACGCTTCACCTGGAACGACGGCGACCAGTTCTTCGGCGAGCAGCTTTTCGGCGAATTGCATTGCATTGGCGATGCCGCCTTTAAAAGCCACGCTCACATTTGGATAGACGTAGAACGCGCCCTCCGGCTGATTCACGCGAACCCCGGGGATCTGGCGCAGGCGCGCCACCACGTAATCGCGGCGCTGGCGATACTCGGCGAGCATCGCCGTCACCGAATCCTGAGGGCCGCGCAGGGCCTCGATCGCGGCTTTCTGCGCGATCGAATTGGTGTTGGAGGTGGAATGGCTTTGCAGCTTCATGATGCCGGCGATCACCGGCACCGGAGCGAGCACGAATCCGATCCGCCAGCCGGTCATGGCATAGGTTTTCGACAGCGATCCGGCCACCACCACGGTTTCCTTGGCGTCCGGGAACGCGGCGAGCGAGAACAGTTCGCCATCGTAGACGAAGCGGTGGTAACACTCGTCGGTCATCACCCAGATGCCGCGGTCGCGGGCGAGCTGGACGACGCGCTCCAGTTCCTTGCGGGCGAACACGGCTCCGCTCGGGTTCGACGGAGAATTGATGACGATCATCTTGGTCTTCGGCGTCAAATGCCGCTCGATCATCGAAGCGTGGAGCTTAAATCCCTCCGCTTCGTTCGTATCGACGAACACGCATTTCGCGCCGGCGTAGTGGACCACATCCTTATAAGTGACCCAGTAGGGCACGGGAATGACGACTTCGTCGCCGGGATCGATCAGGGCCTGCATCAGGTTGAAGATCGCGTGCTTGCCGCCGACCGTCACCATGCATTCCCTGGTGGAATAATCGGTGCCGTAATCGGTCTGGTGGCGCCAGCAGACGGCCTGTTTCAGCTCCTCGGTTCCGCCGGTGTTGGTGTATTTGGTGAAGTTGCCGGTGATGGCGTCGAAGGCGGCGCGCTTGACATTGTCGGGCGTCGGGAAATCGGGTTCGCCCGCGCCGAAATCGACCACGTCTCCACCCTGGCGCCGCAGCCGCTCCGCTTCGGCGGACACCGCCAAGGTCGATGAAATGCTGATCGAAGAGATCCGCTCAGCCAGATCCTGTAACACTTCCACGTTCTTCCCTCCTGGCGGCGAGCCGCCGCAATAACTTCTCTTCCACGCTAAGCGGGACCAGGCCCGCGATGTTCCCTCCGAGCTTGGCCACTTCCTTCACCAGCCGCGAGCTGATGAAGGAATACGCCTCGCCCGCCATCAGAAACGCGGTCTCGATTCCCGGCTGCAAGCGGCGGTTCATCAAGGCCGTCTGCAACTCGTATTCGTAATCGGAGATGGCTCGAATGCCGCGCAGAATCATATTCGCTCCGCGCTGCGTGGCATAGTCGACCAGCAGCCCGTTGAACATTCCCACTTCCACGTTGTGATACGGTTTGATCACTTCCTGGAGCATCTCGACGCGTTCTTCGACGGAGAAGAGAGGCTGCTTGGCCTCATTTCTGAGAATCGCGACGATCAACCGGTCCACCAGCCGGCTTCCGCGGGCAATCAGGTCCAGGTGCCCGCTGGTAATCGGGTCAAAGGAGCCTGGATAGATGGCGATGATCTTCGCTGGCGGCGCGGCCAAAGATTCTCCCCGGTTCGCACGGCTGAAAGGTCGATTATATCAGAGTCTCCTTTACGGTGAGCCGAGAGGGTGAGGGATCGTAGATAGACAAAGATAGCGCCGCGAAAATGTACCGCTGGAACTCTACTCACAGTATCGGTGTCGAATACGCCAAGCCATGATCAGTGCGACAGGCACGCTCCGGCATTTCGTTCGCGTCCTTATGGTTGGTGAGACGTTGGGCGGGTCTCTTTGCCTCAGGGCCACCGAAAGGGACTGGATTGCTCGCGAGGCTCAAGCCGTAGTCGTAGGCACCTTCGACGCAAGTCCGACCTTCCTGTGGTTTGACGGTTGGCACCTGAGCGGCGTCATCACCGTTGATGAGGTCCTTTACGGAGGTCGTTTGCCGCGCCAAATCAATCTTCGGTTCGCCTGCAAGTGGGAGAACTATTGCCGGTGGTGGCCGCCGCCGCATTACCCGAAGTTTATAATGCAGACGGGGTTGTGGTTTTTCCGACGCGGCGACCGAAACGCTTGGGAAGTTGATTTCGCCGACTCAGATTTTCGGTCTCTTTCGGATCGCGCCTATTGGGAGAACTACATTCGTCTCTATAAGCGGTGATCGGCATGTCCCGCAACAGCCCCTTTGTGAAACGCGCTAAGAGCGGCTATCGGGGAGGCAGACAATCAGGGCCACGGAATGCTGCGTTTGAAGTCTGCATGGGCGAGAAGCTCATGCGTGGGCTTACAGCCGGGAACACACAGAAGCGCAACCTGAATACCAGCACGGCGAGCCAACTTCATCGCTGGAACGCAATCGGTGTCGTTTGTCATCAAGGCAATCAGCTCTACGGAGCGATTGGCCGCTATAGTCGCCATATCGAGACCGATGCGCATGTCTACGCCTTTCTGCTGAAACTTCGGCGCAAAGTCGGCATCGACGGGCGGGTTCGAGGGCTGATAGTTTTTTTTGATAACGTAGCCGCGAAATTTCAACACGCCTCTGCGCACAGCAAAAAGGTCCTTCTGCGCAAGATCATGCAACAACGGTGTTGCCTGAGCGTGCGTCTGAATCGTCCGAGAGACGGGAAGCTTCGTGGTCCCGTTGAAGAGCGCGCAATCGTAGTAAAGAATCCGAACCATCTCTTCAGTTGCGAGGGCGCACGCAAGCCCAACTTTTTCGATGTAGTCAGCGGTGACGGGCTTGTGTGCGTGTTTCAGGTAGATGCGCAAATGACCGCCGTCGATTAGAACCGTAATCTTCTTGCTCATCGCCGTGTAATTGTTTTCCGGCTGACGGCATTGTTCACGACCAGTTTCGGCTTCTTGCGGCTCCGGCGGGCGACGTCTTCAGCTCGGCGCTCCTCACGAATATTCAGCGCTTCCAGAGCGAACGGCGTCGCGGCCTTGATTAACCCATCGAATTCGTAGGCGTTTGAGGTCTGCCCACCGTGTTTAGCGTCATAGCGGGCAACGCGCCGGATAAACCCTGCATCAACCATCCGAGTAATGCGTCGCCGAACGGTACTCGGATCAATATTCATAAGCTCGGCAAGCGTAGCTTTAGAAGGGTGGGGAGGATTTTCGGTGAACCACCAGTGCTTCGCAAGCTGAACAAGAATATTCACATCGACCGGATCAAGCCCGAGAGCGTGCTGCTTGTCCAAAATAATCGAAGGAATCGCCGTCCAACCAGCATCCATCAATGGAGCAGTCCACTTTTCTTCATTCCGACGAAGGACACGTTCATTTGAAGCTGCTTGTTTCGCTGCCATATGACTACGACTGTAAGTGTTTTCTAGTGCCGCTTTCAAGCCCCTCCCCAAGTCATCAGCGCCTCCGGTCCAGAGGCACTAAATAACCCGAGGCCGGTAGTTGCTCGCCTCGGCCCGGGCGTGCGATTTGCCTCACAAAACAGGACACGCCTAACGCAGGACGAGACAGCGACTAGGATCAAGACACCCGTTACCCAAAGAGCAATAATATGCCCGGAGTCCCCGGTGCCTCGGGGGGAGACAAAATTCGCCGCTGGTGATAAACTTTCTAATGGATGGTGTGCCTTTCAGTGCGCTCTGTCCGTCATCCGCTACGCTCGTATGGCGAGCACAGATCCGAAGCCCGCAGTGAGAGCTGCGGGCTTCATCTTTTCCCAATCGAATAGTTTCACCGGCCCCTCTCACGGCGTTGCGCAAAGAGCCCTTTGTGAAACGCCCCAGTCCTCAGTTCTCCGATGGCTTCTCAGCGTGGTCGATCACGAGAATCTGCACCAGTCCTTTTTGTACTACGCTTACAGGAACGCTAAACCAGTTCGAGCCGTTTCAGCTTCAGCCGGCCGGCGCGAACGTGGGCAAGATCGTATTGCGCCTGCTGCACCAGCCAGCTTTCGGCGTTGCCTCCGAAAACCTTCGATAGCCTCACGGCCATTTCGGGGGATATGCCGCGCTTCCCGTTCACGAGTTCCGAGAGCGTGTTGCGCGTCACTCCAAGAGCGGCGGCCGCGTCCGTAATGGTCAGGCCCAAAGGCTCGATACATACCTCGAAAACGACAATGCCTGGGTGAGGAGGGTTTTTCATCGTCATGGGCTGCTTCCTTTCAGTGGTAATCGACATAATCAACGTCCTCCGCGTCGCCGTCAAAGCGGAAAATCACCCGCCAGTTGGCGCGTACTGTAACGGCCCAGACGCGCCTTTGAGCGGATGCAAACGGAACCCCGGCAAATCCATGTGGGTAACGGTCCGGGCCGCGTGAAGCGTCGCCAGAATGTTCCGCAGCTTGCCAGCATGTTCCGGGTTTACGCCGCTCGGTCGTCCTGTTCGAAAAGCCGTTTCAGTCCCTTGTGGCGAGCGTTCGTATCATGGAACGCCGTAACCTGACACGTGGCGCATGTCAAGGTGATCTTAGCACGCGGCAGGACCGAGAGCTTCTATGCTCACCCATAAGACGCTTGACACCGCGCTACGCCGTGGATCCGAAAGCGCAGGCCTATCTTCGCAGCTATTACACGCCGAGCGGACGGATTATGAGGCCGATGCTCGCCATTCATACCAGTTACGATCCGCTGGTGCCGGTGTGGATTCCGAACCAGTACTCATCGAGCGCGGACATTGCGGGGACCAGCAACCTGTTCGTCCAGCAATATGTAAATCACGACGGCCATTGCGCGATCCAGGCGGGGGAAGTCTCGCGAGGCTTCTCCGAGCTGCGCGAATGGAAATCGAAAGGCACACGCCCGCACGCCGGAGAAGTGCCGAAAGGCGCCGGGCAGTAGTTTTTAAGTCGACTTCGAGGTTTTGCCGAACAATCCTAGCAGGCCGCCGAGCGAACTGTTCTTTTTCGTCGTCTCGCTCCGGCCTCCGAGCCGGTCCGCGAGCTGCATGATGCTCTTGCCGAAGGCGGTGCTCGGCGGCGCGGGTTTGCCGTCCATCAGCGATTTCTGCACGGCTTCGTAGTCGCTGGGCAGAATGTCGAAGACTTCGGTGTGCAGGGCGGTGCCGATGACTTCACGGCTCAATCCGACGTCGCGATGATAGCGGTTGACCAGGAGGCGGATTTTCCAGCGGCCGATCCGGTTGGTATCGAGATAGGACAGGGCTCGTTGGGCGGCCTGTAGGGCGGGAAGCTCATTGGTGGTCACCAGCAGGAGCTCGCTGGCGGCGCGCGCGGTGTTGAGGTTCCAGTCGCCGTACACGCTGCCGGTGTCGATCACCACGACGTCGTAGGCGTGGCGCGCGTATTCGAGGATGGGCGAGGGATCGTGCAGCTCCTGGGTGCCCTCGACCATCAACTCCGGGGCCAGCAGGACGTCCACGCCCAGGACGTTGGTGACCATGGCGCCCCACAAATCGGAATCCAGCTCGTGGGAGCGCTGCAAGGTGTCCAGGAAACTGTAGATCGATTTGATCTTGAGCAGGAACGAAGTGGTGCCGGCCAGGGGGTCGAGGTCGGCCAGCAGAACTTTCTTGGCTCCCAGCCGTTTCCACTGAAAGGCGAGATTGCAGGCGATGGTGGTGGCCCCGCAGGCGCCTTTGGCCGGCATCACGGCGAAGATCTTAGCCGGCTCCTTGGCGCCGCCGTCGGCGTTGGGCTGCTGGCGGGCGAGCTTAGCGATGACGCCCTCAATCTGATCGGCGGTGAAGGGCTGGATGAGAAAATCGACGGCTCCGGCGCGCAAGCAGCGCAGGATGAGATCGGGCTCATTCCCGGACATGAGGGTCACCACCTGAATCGAGGGACCGAGCCGTGTCATTTCGGTAAGGAGCTGCAGGGCCTGCTCACGGTCGGAAACCACGTCGAGAAAGACCATGTGCGGCGATCCACCGCCCAAAGCCCCGCCTAAATCGCGTGGGGAGGGGTAACTGCGGACGTGGCTTATGGTTGCACCCTGGAGGTGCGCCTGCAAGAGGGGTTCTAATTCGTCCGCCATCCGGGACGTCGGGCTGATGATGACCGCTCGTCTCGAAGCGGATGGAGGCGCCTCACGATGCTGCATGGGGACCGGCAGTCCAGTTTGGAATCCGTTTCAAAGAAGTAATTCGACTAGAAGCGATCATAACATGAGAACCTCCGGTTCTTTCTGCAACTAAGAGAGAGGTACTCCTGGACGATAAGCCTCGTTGACCTGGGTTAGAGATGGTTTTAGAGATGGGTATTAGAGGATGTGCTCCTGGAGTTTGTTGAAAAAGGGGACAGACCGCCATGTTCGAGGCGGGACCTGTACCGGGAATCAACGTGTTGCGGGCGGGGGACGAGGTGGTCAGTCCCGTTTTCAACAAACTCCTTAGGGCGCGGCTCTTACCCGCGGGTGTAAGTAACTGGTAATCGAAAGGGTGAAAAAACGTGATACCGACAAATGGCGGCCCGAACGGGGCTCATTCAAGATTGCAAACGAACGGTGGAACGGAGGCGAACGGGGGGAGCGAAACCGTGACGACAGTTTCGGTATGCGACACGCAACCCGTCACGACGGAGGGCGTGCGCAGCTTGTTGAGTCAATGTCCGGACCTGAAGCTTCTGAACATGACGGACTCACTGAGTCACGCCATGGAACTGGCGCGGGAAGAGCGGCCGGACGTGCTGATCCTGGACAAGGCATTCGGCATTCAGGCGATTCTGGACTGGCTGGCGCCGCGAGCAGAAGAAAACGGGGAAAACGGCAGCGATGCGGCCTCCACGGCGATCGTGGTTTGGGGCGTTTCCGTGACCGAGTCCGAGGCATTGCGCTTTCTGCAAGCCGGGGCGCGGGGCATTCTGCGGAAAACCGCGGGACTTCCCGCGATCGTCGCGTGTGTGCGAGCGGTGGCGGCCGGCCGAAGCTGGATGGAAGACTGCGTGTTCCGCGATGGGGCGCGCCCAGACCGATATCCGCGAAGCGAGCTGACGGCGCGGGAGCAGCAGGTGCTGGAACTGGTGGAGCAGGGATCTAAGAACAAGGAAATTGCGGTGGAACTCGGCATCCGGCCCGGTACGGTGAAAATCCACCTGAAGCACATCTTCGAAAAGACCGGCATCCGCGGCCGGTACGGCCTGGCTCTGAACGGCTGGCGGGATCGCGGGGCCACCGCCCTTCCGGTGTGATTGGGAAGCGGGGCAGTCCGGATTCTGAATGCCGGCTCCCTGCTATCCTTATATACAAGTGCGTTATTTCCTTGTTTTCGCGTGCTGCGCCACCACTTTTGGGCAATCTCCCCTGGTCAAGATTCTCGCGGATGAGCTGGACCGCAACTTCACGGCATTGAAGCAAAAGGGGGAACCGCCGCCGTATTTCATGGGCTACGCGGTGAGCGACGATGAAGCCGATGTGGTGGTGGCCAGCCAGGGCGCGCTCGATGTGCAGAATCATGGACGCCGACGGATTCTGGACGTCACCATTCGCGTCGGCAGCCCGCAGTTCGACAACTATCGGCGGGTAGGGAACGACCGGCCGAGGTTCACTTCGGGCACCTCGATCGCGCTCGAGGACAATCCGGTTTCCATCCGCCAGACGCTGTGGCTGGCCACGGACCGCGTGTATCGGGCGGCGTCGAACCGTCTGATCCGGATCAAGGCGGACGAAAAGTTGCGCGCCGCCGCGGACGACACCTCCGACGATTTTTCGAAAGAAGAGCCGCAAACCTTCTTCGCGCCGACGGCCCGGTATAAATTCGACGCCGCGGATTGGGCCAAGCGTCTGCGGAAGCTCTCGGCCGAGTTCACCAAGTATCCGGGGGCGCTGAACGCGAGCGTTGCGGTGGAAGCGCAGCGGGTTTCGAAGACCCTGGTCACGACGGGGGGCACCCGACTGGAACACGGGCGAATGTTCGCGCGTCTGATGATCACGGCGCGCGGGAAAGCGTCCGACGGCATGGATCTGGAGACCATGGAGAGTTTCGAAGCCGACGATCCGGCGAAGCTGCCCAAGGACGCGCAGATTCTCGCCGCGGTGGAACGCGCCGGCGCGAACCTGTCGAGCCTGCTGCGGGCGCCGCCTTCCGATCCCTTCGTCGGGCCGGCGATTCTCTCGGGACGCGCCGCGGGAGTGTTCTTCCACGAGATTTTCGGACACCGGGTGGAGGGGCATCGCCAGAAGGACGAATCCGAAGGCCAGACCTTCACGAAAAGCGTCGGCCAGCCGGTATTGCCTGAGTTTCTTTCGGTGATTTTCGACCCGACGCGGGCCGATTTTCAGGGCACGTCGTTGAACGGATTCTACCTTTATGACGACGAAGGAGTGAAGGCGCGGCCGGTGACCGTGGTGGAGAACGGGATTCTGAAGACGTTTCTCATGTCGCGGTCGCCGATTCAGGGGTTCGCGCAATCGAACGGGCATGGGCGGCGGGCCCCGGGCGCGGAAGTGGTTTCGCGCCAGTCGAATCTGTTGGTCGAATCATCGAAGAAGGTGAGCGACACGGAACTGCGCAGCATGCTGATCGCCGAGGTGAAGCGGCAAGCGAAACCGTACGGCTTGTTCTTCGACCAGGTGACCGGCGGGTATACGACCACGGCGCGCCGGGGATTGCAGGCGTTTACGGTGATCCCGCTGGTGGTTTATCGAGTTTATCCGGACGGGCGCCCGGACGAGCTGATCCGCGGCGTGGACATCGTCGGCACGCCGCTGGCGAGCTTCGCAAAAATCATGGCGACCTCGGACCGGATGGAAGTGTTCAACGGAATCTGCGGGGCTGAAAGCGGCGATGTACCGGTCTCCGCGATCGCGCCCGCGATTCTGGTTTCCGAAATCGAGATCCAGCGCAAGGAGCGTTCCCAGGATCGCCCGCCGTATCTGACCCGGCCGGCGACGGGGGACCATTCGCAATGATGCGGCGCCTGGTTCTGATGTTTGCCGCGGCGGTTTTCGTCGCGCTCCCGCAAACTGCTTCCGACGACGACGTCATCCTCCGGGCCATGCGGGATGAGCTGGACCGGTCCCGCCAGCTTCGCGTGGTGGCGGGCGGCGGGGACGATATTCCGTACTTCATCAGCTACAGCCTCACCGACGCCGAGAACTTTCGTGTGAACGCGTCGATGGGCGCGGCCGTGAATGTGGCGCACAACCACTCCCGCGTACCGGTGATCGAGGTCCGGGTGGGCAGCTACGATTTCGACAACACCGGACACGTCTACAGCGGGATCTATACGGGCTCGCGTTTCGACGAGGAATGGCCCATCGACGACAACTACGCGACGCTGCGCGAGTGCTTCTGGCTGGCTACCGATCGCGCCTATAAGACTGCGCTGGAATCGATGGCGCGCAAGCGGGCGGCGCTAAACAACGTCAACGCGCCCACGGAGAAGCTGCCCGATTTCGCGCATGCCGATCCGGTGAAGAGCATCGGCAAGGTTACGCGCAAGAAACCCGACGAAGCGGCGTGGCAAGCGCGCACGGTGAGACTGTCGGCGGTGTTCAACGCCTATCCCGAAGTGCTTTCCTCCTTTGTCGAATTCGACAACATTGAGGGCGTCACCTACGTGATGAACAACGAAGGAACCGCGGTGCGCTATTCCGATAACATCGCCTACTCGTATGCCAAGGCGGAGGGACAGGCGGCGGACGGCATGCTGGTGCGCGACGCCGCGACGTTTCAGGCGCTCGATCTGGACAAGCTGTCTTCAGAGGCCGAGATGCGGAAAGCGCTGATCAGCGTCGCCGAGAACATTCGGGCGCTGACCAAGGCGCCGGCTGGCACTGAGTTTTCGGGTCCTACGCTGTTTGAGCCGCAGGCCGCCGCGCAGCTTCTGGGGCAGTTGCTGGGAGACAATCTGGACGTGCCGCGGAAGCCGCTGGCGGAGCCGGGACGGGCCGTCAATTTCCTGGCGAGCGAGCTTGAAACCAAGATCGGCTCGCGGATTTTTCCGGACTGGATCGACGTTACCGACGACCCCACGCAAACCGTATGGAACGGGAAGCCGCTGGCCGGCAACGACGTGGTGGACCTGGAAGGCGTGGTTCCCAAGCCGGTGTCGCTGGTGGAAAAGGGCGTGCTAAAGAGTTTTCTCACTACGCGCCAGCCGATCCGGAATTTTCCGGCGTCGAACGGCCACGCACGTTTGGCGGGCGCGTACGGCGCGAAAAGCGCGGCCATCAGCAATCTGTTCATCAAGGCGAACCAGACCACGCCGCTGGCGGATCTGAAGAAAAAACTGATCGACCTGTGCAAGGAGCGCGGCAAGCCGTACGGCATGCTGGTACGGAAGCTCGACTTTCCGTTTTCTGCCGGCACGGGCGAGTTGCGCCAGCTGATCGCTGCCGGTGCGCAGTCCGGGGGATCGGCGCGGCCGGTCAGCCCGCCGCTGCTGGTGTACCGGGTGTATCCGGATGGGCGGGAGGAGTTGGTGCGCGGTCTGCGGTTCCGGGGAGTTTCGACGCGGAGCCTGCGCGATATTCTGGCCGCTTCCGAGGAGACCGCGCTGTTCGATTACGTGAACAACTCCGCGCCTTTGGCGCTGCTTGGCGCGGTCGGCTATCTGGCGCCTACCGCGGTGGTGTCGCCGGGGATGCTGTTCGACGAGATCGAGTTTGAGTTCCCGAAGGACCAATTGCCGAAGCCGCCTCTGGTCCCGCCGCCGACCAGCGGCAGCTGAGGGTTTGGGTAATTTAGAAGTCCATGCGCCTGCTCAGCCGTGTCATTTTTCGCGAGATCTTAGTCAGCACGATACTCGGCGCGGTGCTGTTCACTTTCGTTCTATTCCTGCAGCGATCCCGCCCGCTGTTCGAGTTTCTGGTGCGCAACACGGGGGCGCCGTCCTCGGTCGCGTACCTGTTCGCGCTGGTGCTTCCCCAGGCGCTGCCGTTCACCATTCCGCTGGGCGTGCTGGTGGGAACGCTGATCACCCTGAGCCGCATGTCGACCGACGGAGAAATCACGGCCATGCGCGCGGCGGGCGTCCCGGGACGCCGGGTGGTGCCGGCCATCTTTGCGTTCGGGTTCCTGGCGATGTGGGTTGCCGCGGCAGCGTCGCTGTGGCTCACGCCGTGGTCGATTCGCGAAGGCTATCGCGTCGAAAACCAGGTGCTGGCGCACCAGCTGACCGCCGACATTCAGCCGCGCGTGTTCGAAGAGCAGTTCCCCAACACCATCCTCTACGTCACCGACATCACTTCCGGCCAAGCCTCGCGACTGAAGCGGATTTTCATGGCCGATATCACTCCACCCGAGGAACGCAAGCCCGGCACCGCGGATCGCGGCGACACGCCACGGGTCACGCTGGCGTCTGAAGCGATCGCCGTGCCGGATATCGTCCACAACCGGGTGCAGCTCAATCTTCGAAACGGCACCAGCTACGAAACCGACAAGGACAGCAATTATCACATCTCCGGCGCGCCCACCGGGGACCAGGCGCTGGAGGCGCAGAAACCGAAAGAACAGACCAACTCGCATCCGTCCACCGAGATCGACACCATCCCTCTGTATCGCGAAGCGTATCAGCATTCCGGCGCGATCGGGACCAGCTTCTGGACGACCGGATTGAGCTCAACCGGCGGCTGGCCATGCCGCTCGGCTGCGTGCTGCTGGCGCTGGCCGCTCTGCCGCTGGGAATCACCATCGCGGCGCGCCGGAAAGTCCGCTGCGATTGTGCTGACCGTGGTCATTGCGTTCATCTACTGGATGGGCCTGATCAGTTGCGTCAACCTGGCGAAGCAAGGCACGCTGCGACCGGAGATCGCGCTATGGATCCCGGATGCGGCGTTCGGGCTGTTCGCGATCGTGACGATCGCGCGCCTGGAAATTCCCGGCGACCGCGACATCGTCGGCGGCTGCCGTCTTTCTTCCGATGGCTGGTGCGCGCGCCGAAGCAGCGCGGCGTCAGCACGTTCAGCGTGGGCTTC
>CAWJHI010000087.1:0-32062 GCA_963842485.1 Terriglobia bacterium
TCGATCGGCGCAGTTTCTTCTGTATCCGGGGCGCAGCAATATGCGGGCGATGATCGACAGGTTCTTTCGCGAAATCGCACTGACGCCGCGGGTGATCATGGAAGCCGACGACACCGAGGCGATCAAGCGTCTGGTGGAGGCGGGATTCGGCTATTCGATTCTCCCGGAATATGCTTTGCGCAGCCAGCCGAGGTTCTTCAAAACGTTTCGAGTGGCGGGACGGCGGCTGGTGCGGCAGCAGGCGCTCGCGTCGGTACGGGCGCAACATCCGCGGGCGCTGACGGCTTCGATCGCGCGGTTTCTGCAAAATGCGCTGGTCGGGCCACAGATTAACGCGGATACACGCCGATTGAAAAAATGAAGTTAGCAGGGTTAGAAGGTACTTGAAAGGGGGACAGACCGCTCTGTCCGCCGTCGGGCTTTGCCATCCTTTACGTGAGGGCCGCTTGGGGACAGAGTGGTCAGTCCCCCTTTCAAGTACCTTCTGGCTTCTTAGAACACGAACCGGGCGCCCAATTGAAGGGTTCGGGGGCGATTCGCCTGTGTCGTGATCATGCCGAAGCCGGAGCTGCTGGCCGTAGTGCTGGGAGCGGAGAACGTGGGGTGGTTCAGCACGTTGTAGGCTTCCAGGCGAAGCTGCAAATTCATTTGCTCCTTGATGAAGAAGCGCTTGCTGACCGACGGGCTCCAGTCGTTGATGCCATCCTGGCGGAGGTTGGGGAAAGTCGTCGAGAACGTACGAATATGATACTGGAACTGGTCCGTCGATTTGGTATCGAAGGCGGACGTGTTGAAGGCGGTGGTATTGGTTTCGCGATTGTCCAGGACGATGGGGGCGCCGAAGTAGACGTAATCGCCGGGATTGGTGGTGCTGCCGTTCACCCAGGTGAGCGGAGCCCCGGTTTGATAGGTGTAAATGCTGTTGAGGCCCCATCCGCCCACCAGTAGATTTTCCAGGTGGGAACTGGAGTTCAGGAAGCGCCGGCCGGCGCCGAAGGGGAGCTCATACACAAACGCGAGCACAAAGCGGTTGGGGTGATCGAACGGCGAGATGCGTTTTTCGGGGATGGGATCGGTATCGTTCAGCCAGGTATCGCGCTCGATCAGCTTCGAAAAAACGTAGTTGCCGACCATGGTCAGTCCGCTCGAAAAGCGCTTCTGAAAACGCACGTTCAGGCTCTCGTAAAAAGAGCTTCCGGCGGTGTTGTTAAGCTCGACCACACCGCTCGAGAAACTACCGGTTCCGGTGGGGAATTCGGGATAGCGCGCGAGCAGTTGCGCGACGCTGGTGGTGGTCCCGTTCAGCGCGGTGGCGAGGCCGGAAAAGGGATTCGACACGGTAGCGCTCAGGGTGTTGATGGTGGTCTGGTCGCGGGTTCCGAGGGTGCTCAGGTATTGGGCTGGAATCCCGTTGAGCTGGGTGACGAAGATCGGCAGGTGCACACCGTGATTCCCCATATAGGTGACTTCGAGGAGAGTGTTGGGTGTGAAGGAATGCTCGAAACCGAAGTTCCAGCGGAGCGAATATGGGTCTTTCATGTTGGGATCGAGGAACTGTACGGTTTGACCTTCAAAGGTCGCCAGGCCCGCTGAGGATCCGGCCGGCGCTTTAATGCCGGTGGGGAAGGGATTGCTGAGCGTGGTGGCCGGGGTCAGGAAGCTGTTGTTGGAAGGAGTAAACGTGGTGGTCTGGCTGAATCCGTATTGCTGAAGGATGGGATTGGTGGAATAGGCGCCGGTGATGGCGAGCTGGGTGACGCTCACGGGCTGCACGAACATGGCGAAGCCGCCGCGGAAGACGGTCTTGCTGTGCAGCTTTTCCGGGGTCCACGCGAATCCCACGCGGGGGCTGAAGGGGTGAGAGGTCTGGTTATACAGGGCTCCATCGGTAGGGAAATTCAAGCCGCCGTTCACATTGAAACTTCCGGCGGGAATCTCCGAGATGGGATGAGCGTTGTAAGCGGCGATGGCGGCCGGCGCCAGCGGATTCTGGGCAGTGGAGTTGAATCCGTCCACGGTGCGATCGTACTTTTCGTAGTACGGAGCGTCGTATTCGAAACGCAAACCGAGGTTGACGGTGAGATTCTTTTTGACGCGCCAGTCATCCTGGACGAATCCGGCGACGTAATGTTCGTAATAGGCGGCCGAGGTGTTCAGGTCGTATCCACCGCTGGTGGGAAGGCCGAGAAGAAATTCGGCGACGTCCTGACCCAACACGGCGGTGGAAGAGGCGCTGCTGGAGGCCTTCACCCAGCTATTCGAGCTGAAGGAGAAGTCGCCGGCCGAATTTCCGGCGCTAAACACGTTTAAGACATACTGGCGCGCGTCCGCGCCCACCTTCAAGGTATGGTTGCCCTTGATGGTGATCCAAGTGCCGAACAATTGAAGAGACTGCGAAGGCAGCGCATTGGCGGCGTTGGTGCCGAGGGTGGTGAGTCCGGTGGTGCTGGCAAAAGCGATGTTCGGCAACTGCGGATATTCCGAGGTGCTCAACATGTAGGAGGGAAAGCCGAGGCTGGTGGGATCGAAACCGGCGCTGGGCGACGGGTGCGCTTCGCCCATGCGGGTGAAGTTGAGGCGGAGGTCGATCACGTTGGTGGCATTTACGCTGAAGACGTTGTCGACGCTGGCTCCCCAGTTGTTGCGGGTGAGCAGCGAGCCGGTGGAGACGTTGTCGAAGTAATCGTTCTTGCTTTGCTGATAGCCAGTGCGGCGGATATCGAAGAACATGCGGTCATTGTTGCTGATGTTGTAGTCCAGCCGGCCCAGTTCGTTGTTGTAATTGTCGGGCGTACCGGCGGTGCTTCCGTAGTTGTCGAATCCACCGGCTTGGCCGGCGAGGTTGGGCAGCGGGATCAACTTCATGTACGCCTGGGCGATGGGATTCAATTCGTTCGACTGCAGGACATTGCCGGAAATGGGCTGACGGGTGATGGTGGTCCCGTTGAGGACGGCGCTATACGGGTCATAGAGCTGGTATTGGCTGCCGAGTTTGAGAAGAGCCGAGAAATCGCCGGTGCGTTCGGCGGCGGTGGGGACGGTGAGAAACGTGGTGTTCGGCTGGCTGTCCTTGAGACCTTCCCAGGCGAAGAACCAGAACAGCTTGTTCTTGCCGTTGAATACCCTGGGGATTAGCATCGGCCCGCCGGCGGTGACTCCGTACTGGTTGTAGTGGGTGACGGGATTTCCCAGGCCGGCTTTGTTGTTGAAAAAATTATTCGCCGCGAGGGTATTGGGCTGGTTGAATTCCCAGGCCGAGCCGTGGAGGAAATTGGTGCCGGTTTTCAGCACCTGATTCATGGTGCCGCCGCCGGTGTGGCCGAAAGAGGCGTCGGAATCGAAAGCTTTCACGCGAACTTCCTGAACGGCGTCGGTGGGCGGGCTGTAGGCCAAGCGTCCGTCCCAGGTGGCATCGGGAGATCCGTCGATGA
The DNA here is from genome assembly GCA_963842485.1 of Terriglobia bacterium. Taxonomy (GTDB): domain Bacteria; phylum Acidobacteriota; class Terriglobia; order Bryobacterales; family Bryobacteraceae; genus Palsa-187. The sequence continues at coordinate 3,432 of CAWJHI010000087.1, forward strand.
GGATTTCGTTGGTTTGCGAAGGCGTGCCTCCGATGCTCCACCCAGCGGCGCCCGCGCTGTCGAAGGGATGGATCAGGGACGGCTGCCCGGTGGCCAGGACGCCCATGGAGAGAGAAGCCAGCACCAGCGGGGTTCTGCCGTTCAGAGGCAGATCCTCCACTTCCTTGGTGGTGATGGCTTGTCCCGACGGATGCGTTTTCGGAGTTGATCAGCGAGGCGTCCGCGGTGACTTCGACGCTTTGGCTGACATTGCCGACTTCCATGGAGACGTCGATGACGGGATGCTCGCCGGAGCCGACGTTGATCGCTTTGCGGGTGAATTCCTTGAAGCCGTCGGCTTGCACCTGGATGTCGTAGATGCCGGGCGCGAGAAACGGCAGCGTATATTGGCCCGCCGAATCTGAGACGGTCTGAAGCTTGGTGCCGGTCCGCTCCTCCGTGGCCACGATTTTCGCGTTGGGGACCCGTCCGCCGGCGGGGTCCGAGATCACCCCGCTGACGGTGCTGCGAAATTCCTGGGACAAGGCTGGCAGCGCCAACAGAACGACGGCCAGGATCCAGTGAATGGTTTTCTTTACGGTGCTCTTCATGGGGTGACTCCTGAGTCAACGATGGATCGTGAAAGACAGACTGAGGGAGGACCGGATATTTCAGACAAATGAGGACAAAGCGAGTCGAATTTGTCATCCGCAACACGCGACGGAGCCATGCGCAGCCCTTCCAGGAAAATGAATTTTATATAACGAGACCTACTGGGAATATAAGGCGGGCGGCGATGAAGGTCAAACCAGGTTTCCTAAACAGGAGGTTGAGGCTGGCTCAAGCTAGCGCTAACGGTTAGTTTTGAGAAAGGGGATGGACCGCTGTGTCCGCTGTCGGGTGTTGCGCAGATCGGGGTCTTGCGTTGGGCGAGGCCAGTTGAAAAAGGGGACAGACCGCTGTGTCCACTGTCGGGTGTTGCGCGAATCCGGGGTCTTGCGTTGGGGACACAGTGGTCAGTCCCCCTTTTCAACCGTAGCGACCGATTTGTGAGAGGGGATGGAGCGGCTAAGGTTCTGGCCCTATTTACCGTTCAGGCTGGGCGGCCGATAATTAGTGTTGGAGACAAGTGTGTTTGTCGACCACTACGAGATTCTTCAGATAAGCCCGAACGCCGACCAACAGACGATCTATCGCGTTTATCGCATCCAGGCGCAGCGTTTTCATCCGGACAACCAGACGACCGGCGACGCGCTGGCGTTTCGCAAGGTCTCGGAAGCATATGAGATTCTGAGCGATCCGCCGAAAAGAGCGGCCTACGACGTGGAGCATCGCAACGCGCGGCGCCGCAGCGCGCGGGACCTGTTCGAGCAGGCCAATGCGTCGCAAGGCGTGGACGTCGAACGGCAGAAGCGGCAGGAGATTCTCTCGCTGCTGTATAAGAAACGGGCGGCGCATCCCGAACAACCCAGCATGTCGCTGAGGGACTTCGAGGAAGTTCTGGCGATCCCGCGGCAGCAACTGGAGTTCAGTCTGTGGTTCCTGAAAGAAGGCGGACTCCTGGTGCGGTCCGACAGCGCGCGTCACACGATCACGATCAAAGGCGCGGAGTGGGTGGAGTCGATCGCGACGGAGCGCGCCGAACCGCAGGCGCCGGGAATCACGGACGGCTCGCGGGTGGCGTGAAGCTAAGGCGAAGCCGCCCAAGGCGATGGGGATTTTCGCCGAGAGCCTCCGCCGCGATTCTGCCGATAAGCAAGTGAGGGAAGAAAAACCATGTCCTCTTCGTCCGCCGCTAAGTTTCAAGACCATTACGCGCTGCTCAATCTCGACCCGAAGTCGAACTCGGAAACGATTCAAGCCGCCTACACGAAGCTCGCGCAGAAATATCATCCGGGCAATACCGACACCGGCAACGCGGAGAAGTTTGAGGCCGTAAACCTGGCGTATGAAGTTCTCTCGGACCCGGAACTTCGCAAAGGGTTCGACAAGCTGAAGGGCGTCGACACGGGCGGCGATCCGAAGTTCAGCGGGCTCGAATTTTTTGAGGCGATGGGGCGCGGGACCGGTCTGCGGTCGGCGTTGTTGTGTCTTCTGTACGACCGGCGGCGCACCCGCCCGTTCACGCCCAGCCTGTCGATGCGGCACATCGAGAATATGTTGATGGCGGTTCCGGAGGAGTTGAATTTCGCGCTGTGGTACTTGAAGCAGCGGAGCCTGGTGATCAACGACGACAAAAGCAGCTTGCAGATCACGGTAGATGGGATGGATGCGCTCGAAGCGAACCGGCCTTCGCCGGAGCTGGTGATGCCGTTCTTCAAGCCGGGGGCGATGGCAGCGCCAACCAAGGAACCCGAGGGGACGATGCCGGCCACGCTGGCGACGCTGGCGACGACGGTGGCGGCGGCGGGGGAAGAATCGGGAACGCGTCCGCACTTTGGGACGCGGCTGGGGAGTTTGTTAAAAGCCTCGGCTCCTTCGCGGAGCGACGCGGTCTAGGAGCTCGTTGAAAAAGGGGACAGACCGCTATGTCCGCCGCGGCGCCTGTACCGGGAATCAACGTTTTGCTGGCGGGGACAAAGTGGTCAGTCCCCTTTTTCAACAAGTTCCTAGTAGGATGCGGACTTTCCCTGATTAGCGGCCTTCGTCGTCGATGGCGATTTTCAGGGCGCGCAGGAATTTCTGGTCCTGCGAGGTGAGTTTGATCTTGCCGACCTTACGCCGTCCGGTTTCGGGCGGAGTTTTGAGCTCGATGGTTTCGCCTTCTTCGGGTTCTTCAGACTCGTCGCGCTTGTTGAAGCCGATAGTGGCTTCGAGGACTAGAAAGACGTCATAGCCAGCGCGTTTGATTTCGCCGATGGCAGCGGCAATGCGGTCGGAATCGGAGAGTGACTCGTTGATGGCATTCCCCAGTTCCTGCATGAGCTCCTTCAATCGATCTTCCAAAGGATCCTCTTTTCTGCCGCGCCTCGCCTTCCAGGCAAAACTTTCCAAACGGTCCTGCGCCGGCGCGCGATTGTCCTTAGCAAACCACCTTCAGCATATCACCTGATGCAGCAAGAGGCCATCCGGTTCCATGACGGCCTTTGCCGCTCCCCAGGAGTTTGTTGAAAAAAGAGGACCAGCCGCTCTGGCCGCGGGGGGCGTCAAAGTCTTGCGCGGGGGGACAGAGTGGTCAGTCCCCTTTTCTCAACAAACTCCTACCTATCATATCGGCAGGCGACGGAGGATTCTGTATCGAATCGCGTTTGTTAGGATGAGAGTACAGCCGATGGGCCGACTTATCCAGCGTTTCTTAGGCCACGTTTTGCCCGGCGTGATACGCCCCCTGCGGGCGCTGTGGAACCAGATGATCGGCTTCCTTTTTCTGGTGCTGGCCAGCGCGCCGATTCCGTCCACGCTGCGCTATCTTCGCCATTACCAGGGCGATGCGGAGAGCCTGTTCCGAATCGTGGTTTCCTTCAGCTTTGCGGGGCTGATGGCGTACTTCGGGATCACATCTTTACTGCGCGCGCGGCGGATTTCACGCTCATGACGGAGATGCCGGGCGAGTATCCATTCACGCGCGGGATTTATCCGGACATGTATCGCGGGCGCCTGTGGACCATGCGGCAGTACGCGGGCTTCGGCACAGCGGGGGAGAGCAACCGGCGCTATCGCTATCTGCTGTCGCAAGGCATTACCGGACTTTCGGTGGCGTTCGACTTGCCCACGCAGATGGGAATGGATTCCGACCATCCGATGGCGGCGGGTGAAGTGGGACGGGTGGGCGTGGCAATCTGCTCGCTGGACGACATGGAGCGGCTGTTCGACGGGATTCGGCTGGACAAGATCACTACGTCGATGACCATCAATTCGACGGCGGCGATTCTGCTGTCGCTGTATGTGCTGGTGGCGCGGCGGCAGGGCGCCGATGTGCGCAAGCTTTCGGGCACGGTGCAAAACGACATTCTGAAGGAGTACATCGCGCGCGGAACCTACATTTATCCGCCGCGGCCGGCGATGCGGATCATCACCGATCTGTTTGGGTGGGCCGGACGCGAGCTGCCCGAATGGAACACCATTTCGATCAGCGGGTATCACATTCGCGAGGCCGGGTCGACGGCGACGCAGGAAGTGGCGTTTACGCTGGCGAACGCGATCGCGTATGTCGAGGCGGCGGTGAACGCGGGCCTGGAAGTGGATTCGTTCGCGCCGAGGCTCTCTTTTTCTTCAACGCGCACAATCATTTTCTGGAAGAGATCGCGAAGTATCGGGCGGCGCGGCGCTTGTGGGCGCGGATCATGAAGGAGCGGTTTGGAGCGCGCAACGCCAAATCGATGATGCTGCGGTTCCACACGCAAACCGCGGGCTCGACGCTGACCGCGCAGCAGCCCGACGTTAACGTGGTGCGCGTGGCGCTGCAGGCGCTGGCGGCGGTGCTGGGAGGAACACAATCGCTGCACACGAATGGACGCGACGAAGCGCTGTCGCTTCCGACCGAAGAAGCGGCGCGGCTGGCGCTGCGGACGCAGCAGATTATCGCGAATGAAACGGGGGTTGTGAATGTCGCCGATCCGGTGGGAGGCAGCTTCCACATCGAAGAATTGACGAATCGGATTGAAGCCGGCGCGATGGATTACATCGAGCGCATTGACGCGATGGGCGGGACGCTGGCGGCGATCGAGAAGGGTTTCATTCAAGGCGAGATTCAGAATGCGGCCTATGCATTCCAGAAAGAAGTGGAAAGCGGCGAGACGGTGGTGGTGGGGGTGAACCGTTTCCGGCAGGCCGAAGAAAATCCGCCGATCACGTTTCGCGTGGACCCCACGCTGGAGCGCGAACAGGTGGAACGGCTGCGCGCGCTGCGGCAGACACGTTCAGCGGCGGAGGTCGAAGTGCGGTTGAACGCTCTGGAGCAAGCCGCGCGAGGGACGGAGAATCTGATGCCGCGCATCCTGGACGCGTGCGAAGCCTACGCCACGGTGGGCGAGATTTCCGAACGGCTGCGGCGGGTGTTCGGGGAATATCGAGAGACTTGAAGGCCATCCACATTATCGGCGGAGGCTTGGCTGGATGCGAAGCTGCCTGGCAGATCGCGCGGGCCGGCGGGCGAGCCATACTTTACGAAATGCGTCCGGTTCGCCAGACGGCCGCGCATAAAACCGGCGATCTCGCGGAGCTGGTGTGCAGCAATTCGCTGAAGACCGAGCAGGAAAACGCCGCGCCCTGGCTGCTGAAAGAAGAGCTGCGCCGCCTGGGATCGTTGCTGATCGAGGCCGCGGCGCGCACGCGTGTTCCGGCGGGCCACGCGCTGACCGTGGATCGCGAGCTGTTCGCGGCGGAGATCACGCGTCTGATGGAAGCCGAGCCTGCGATCGAGATCCGGCGCGAAGAGGTTACCGTTCTCGGTCCACGAGAGATTTGGATTGTCGCCAGCGGGCCGCTGACTTCCGGCGCGCTCGCTCAGGAAATCGCGCGGATCACGGGCAGCGCCGGGCTTTTCTTTTATGACAGCATCAGCCCGATTGTTGAAGCCGATTCGATCGACCTTTCGGTTGCGTTCCGGGCGTCGAGGTATGGGAAATCGCTGGACGGGACGGACGATTATCTGAATTGTCCGTTCGACCGGCCGCAGTATGAGACGTTTCTCGACGCGCTGCTGGCGTCGCAGAACGTTCCCGCACACATCGACGAGGATCATCCGCGTTATTTCGAAGCTTGCTTGCCGATTGAAGAGATCGCCAGGCGGGGGCGCGACGCGCTGCGCTTCGGACCGATGAAGCCGATGGGGCTGACGGATCCACGCACGGGCCGGCGTCCTTACGGGGTGGTGCAGCTTCGGCAGGAGGATGCTCGCGCGGGCAGCTACAATCTGGTGGGCTTTCAGAATCATATGCGCTTTGGCGATCAGGCCCGGGTGCTGCGGCTGATTCCCGGCCTGGAGCGCGCCGAATTTCTGCGCTATGGGCAGGTGCACCGGAACACGTACATCAACGGTCCCGCGCTGCTGGGGCCGACGTTGCAATTGCGCGCGCTGCCGAATATTTTTTTCGCGGGGCAGATTTCGGGGGTGGAGGGATACGTGGAATCCATCGCCACCGGGCTGGTGGCCGGACGTGGCGCCGCGGCGGTGGCGGTGGGGGAATCGCCGCGGACACTGCCACGCGATACCGCGATTGGGTCGTTATGCGCCTACGTGTCTGGCGCCGATCCGGCGAATTATCAGCCGGCGAACATCACGTTCGATTTGCTGCCGAAGCTCGCCGAGCCTCCACGGGACCGGAAGCAGCGGCATGCCGAAGTGTGCCGGCGGGCGCTAGCCGCGCTCGACCAGTATCTTTACGCGCATGTCTGAGCTGGCGCGCGCGGTGGAACAGTATCTCGCCTCGCTGGGGCGGGAAAACGCCTCGCCGCACACGCTGCGCAACTACGCCACGGATCTGGAACAGTTCGTCGAATATTTCACCCCGCCGGGCGCGGAAGCGTCCGCGCCACAGCAGATTGACGCGATCGCGCTGCGCGAATGGCTGGGGAGCTTGTATGACAGGGCGTTGAGCGTGATTACGATTCGCCGTAAGCTGGCCGCCGTGCGGTCTCTGTTCAACTTCATGCTGCGGCAAGGTATGGTGGCGGCGAACGTCGCGCGGCTGGTGAGGACGCCGAAAGCGCCCAAGCGCGTTCCCATCGTCCCCAGCGCGGAGCAGACCAACATGCTGGTGGAAGGGGTGGCGGCGGACCAGCTGGAGCGGCCGCATCCGGAACGCGACCTGGTTCTGTTCGAGCTGCTGTATGGCTGCGGGCTTCGGATCAGCGAACTGGTGGGGCTGAATCTGGACGATTTCGATTCGACTGAGCGCTGGATTATCGTGCGCGGCAAGGGGCGCAAGGAGCGGCAGGTTCCTTATGGAGGGAAGGCCGCGGCGTCGCTCGAAAAGTACCTGAGCGTCCGCGCAGCCAAGCCGGGGGAACGCGCACTGCTGGTGAATCATCACGGCAGGCGATTGTCGGATCGCGGGGCGCGCAACGTGGTGAAATTCTACGGGCGGATGATTTCGGGCGACGCCTCGCTTCATCCGCATAGTTTGCGCCACGCTTACGCGACTCACCTGCTGGCCGACGGCGCCGACCTGCGCGCGATTCAGGAGCTGCTGGGCCACGCTCGCCTGGCCACCACGCAGAAGTATACGCAGGTTTCGCTGACTGACCTGATGGCGGTGTACGATCGGGCTCACCCGAAGGCGCGGAAGTAAGCTATCATACCGGCGACATGACGGCTTTGCGGGATCTTCCATCGGTGGATGAAGTGGCAGGGAAGCTGGGTGACTTGAGAGCGCCGCGCGCGCTGGTGGTCGACGAAACGCGGCGCGTGCTGGCCGCGCTGCGCGCCGACCTTTTGGCGGGAATCGACGTGGACCCCATGAGCGCCGAGAAACGCGTTCGCGATCAGGTAACCGCGCTCGACCGGCCGTCGCTCCGGCGCGTGATCAATGCGACCGGCGTGATTCTGCACACCAATCTGGGCCGGGCTCCTGCCGTCAGGTTCACGCCGCTCGAAGGGTATTCGAATCTCGAATACGATCTGGCGCGGGGGCGCCGCGGCAAGCGCGATTCTCACGTTTCGGGATTGCTGGAGCGGCTGGCGGGGAGACCGGGGATCGCCGTGAACAATAACGCGGCGGCGGTGCTGCTGGCGCTGAACACGCTAGGGCGCGGCGGCGAGGCGATCGTCAGCCGGGGCGAACTGATCGAGATCGGCGACGGCTTCCGGATCCCCGACATCATGGCCGCGTCCGGCGCCGAGCTGCGCGAAGTTGGAACCACCAATCGCACGAACCTCGACGACTATCGCGACGCCATCGGCGAGCGGACGCGGGTGTTGATGCGCGTCCATCCCAGCAATTTTCATGTGGAGGGATTTACGTCGAAGCCGGGTCTGAGTGAACTGGCGGCGCTGGCGCGGGAGCGCGGTCTGCCGCTGTACGAAGACCTGGGCAGCGGCTGCGCGACCGATCTGTCGCCATTCGGAATCCGCGAGCCGTTGGTTTCTGAAAGCCTGGATGCGGGCGTCAATGTGGTTTCGTTTAGCGGCGACAAGCTGCTGGGAGGTCCGCAAGCGGGACTGATCGTCGGCGACGCGGAGCTGGTCACGCGACTGCGGCGCAATCCACTCTTTCGCGCGCTGAGAATCGACAAGCTGATCACGCAGGCACTCGAAACCACGCTTCGTCATCTGGTTTTCGAGCGATGGGAGGAGATTCCCGCGCTGCGCATGATCCGCATGACCGCGGACGAAATCGGCGAGCGGGCGAGTCGCATGAAAAGCAGCGTTCCGCTGCTTAGCGTAGTGGAGGGGCGAAGCGTCGCGGGAGGCGGATCGACACCCGACCAGTGGCTCCCGACGTGGCTGCTGGCCATTCCGGGTGATGCAGTCGCCACCGAACAGAAGCTGCGCGCGGGCGCGCCGCCGGTGATTGGAAGGATCGAAAACGACCGGCTGGTGCTCGATTTGCGAACGGTAATGCCAGAGGAGGACGAGGAGCTTAGGCGCGCTCTAAGTACGTTGATTCCGAAGTAGACACGCGAATTTTCTCGCCTTCATTGATGAACGGCGGCACATTCACCACCAATCCGGTTTCGAGCTTGGCCGGCTTGGTGACGTTCGACACCGTCGCGCCCTTGAGGCCCGGCTCGGTTTCGATCACTTTCATGTCCACCGACGGCGGCAACTCCACGCTGACGGCTTTGCCTTCGTAAAACTCGATGTTCACTTTCAACTGCGGGATCAGAAAGTTCACCGCGTCGCCGAGGATTTCCGTGGTCAGATGCATCTGCTCGAACGTTTCGGTGTTCATGAAGTAAAAATACTCGCCGTCGTCGTAGAGGTATTCCATCTCCTGTTCGTCGAGGGAGGCGCGCTCCACTTTATCTTCCGAGCTGAAGCGGTGCTCGATCATGGTGCCCGACTTGAAATTTCTCATCTTCACCTGGACGAAGCCGCGCAGGTTGCCGGGGGTGCGATGTTCCATCTTGAAGACGGAGAACAACTCCTTGTTGAACAGGATCACCATGCCGGGACGCAATTGTGTTGCTGGAATCATAAAAGGGAACTTTCAGTCTAACAGACCGGCGTGTATCATGAAGAATGATCCCAGATACGATCCCGGAAGGGCTCACGTTTGACGACGTTTTGCTGCTCCCGTCGCGCAGCGAGGTGGTCCCGGCCCAAACCGACACGCGCACGCTGCTTACCCGAAACATCGCTCTGAATATTCCCATTGTCAGTTCCGCCATGGACACGGTGACGGAATCGCATCTGGCGATCGCACTGGCGCAGCAGGGCGGAATCGGCATTGTGCATCGCAACATGTCGGTGGAACGCCAGGCCGAGGAAGTGGACCGCGTGAAGCGCTCCGAAAGCGGAATGATCGTCGACCCGGTGACGGTGGATCCGGAACAGAAAATTTCCGACGCGCTGAACGTGATGAAACACTACCGCATCTCCGGCGTTCCGGTGACGAAGAAGGGGAAGCTGGTGGGGATCCTGACGAACCGGGATCTGCGCTTCGAAACGCGCTTCGATCTGCCTATCGAAAAGGTGATGACCAAGGAGAATCTCATCACCGTCGCCGTGGGCACGACGCTCGAGGAAGCCGCGGCGATCCTTCACAAGCATCGCGTGGAAAAGCTGTTGGTGGTGGACGATCAGTACAACCTGAAGGGTCTGATCACGGTGAAGGATATTCAGAAAAAGTTGAAGTATCCGAACGCGGCGAAGGATGAGCAGGGGCGATTGCGGGTGGGCGCGGCGCTCGGATCGGGCGGCGATTTTCTGGAGCGCGCGCAGGAACTGGTGAAGAAAAAAGTGGACGTGCTGGCGGTCGATTCGGCGCACGGCCATAGCAAGGGCGTGATGCAGGCGATCGCGGCGGTGAAACATGCGCTGCCGGAAGTGGAGTTGATCGCGGGCAATGTCGCGACCTACGAAGCCGCGCGCGATCTGATCGGGCTGGGCGTGGATGGGATCAAGGTGGGCATCGGACCGGGGTCGATTTGCACCACGCGCGTGGTGAGCGGCGCCGGGGTTCCGCAGATCACCGCGATCGCCGAGTGCTCGAAGGCCGCGCGCGGATCGGGCGTGCCGCTGATCGCCGATGGCGGGATCAAGTACTCGGGAGACGTGACCAAGGCGATTGCGTCGGGCGCGGACAGCGTGATGATCGGAAGCCTGTTCGCCGGAACCGAAGAAAGTCCCGGAGAAACGATTCTGTATCAGGGCCGCACGTTCAAGAGCTATCGCGGCATGGGGTCGATGGGTGCGATGACCGCCGGGTCGGATCGCTACCCGCAGGCCGACACCAGCGGCAAGCTGGTCCCGGAAGGCATCGAGGGCCGCGTTCCTTATAAGGGAATGCTGGCCGATCTGGTGTATCAATTGGTGGGCGGGCTGCGGGCCGGGATGGGGTATTGCGGCTGCGCGACGATCGCCGAGCTTCGCGACCAAGCCAAATTCGTTCGAGTCACGTCGGCGGGGCTGCGCGAAAGCCACGTCCACGACGTGATCATCACGAAGGAAGCTCCGAATTATCGACTCGAATAATGCTGGTTTGTCCGGTTCGCGATTGCCACCTGGCCTTGGTGCGGGAGCCGCGGCGAATGGTTTGCCGGCGCGGGCATTCGTTCGACATCGCGCGCAGCGGGTACGTCAATCTTCTTCAGCCTCAGGAGCGGCGGTCCAAGCAGCCGGGCGATACGCCGGAGGCCGTGGCGGCGCGGCGGCGCTTGCACGATCGCGGAGTGACGGAGCCCATGGTTCATGCGATCGGAGGCTTGCTGGCCGCAGACGCCGGTGACGTCGTTCTCGACGCCGGCTGCGGGGATGGTTATTATTTGGGAACGCTCGAACGCCAGACCGGATTCGACGCCCATGGCGTCGACATCTCCACTCTGGCGGTGGATGCCGCGGCGCGGCGCTACCCCGAGTGCGAGTGGATTGTCGCCAATGCCGACCGCTTCGTGCCGTACGCCGACGCGTCGTTCTCGATGGTGCTGTCGATCACCGCGCGGATGAACGCAGGCGAATTCAGGCGAGTCCTGCGCGGCGATGGACGCCTGCTGGTGGCGATTCCCGCGCCTGAGGATCTGATCGAGCTGCGCGGCGCGGGCCGGGATCGCGTGGCGAATACCATCGAGGTGTTCGCGCGCGAATTTAAACTGGAGGCTCAGCGGCGCGTATCGACCGAGGCCGATTTGGACGCGGACGCGGTCGACGACGTGCTGCTTTCGATTTACCGGCCGATGGGATCGCGCCCCGCCGAGGGGACGCGAGTGACGTTCAGCCTGGATTTACTGCTGTTTCGACCCGCGTAGTCTATTGGAACAACAACAGCGGCGTCCCGGTCGCCTGCGGCTCGTCCGCCGGCGCGCCTACCGGCTGCTCCATTAGCTGGCGGCAGTAGATTCCGCCGTCGGCGAGATACACTTCGAGCTCGGCCGGACGCGGTAAGGTCCCTTGGATCAGGGCCTCGCTCAGCGGGTCCTCGATGTATTTTTGCAGCGCGCGGCGCAAGGGGCGCGCGCCGTAGCTGCGGTCCGCACAGGTTTTTTCGAGGATGTACTTCGAGGCTTCGTGGTTCAGCTTGATCTTGATCTGCTTGGCGACCAGGTTCTTGTTGATCAGCTCGGTCAGCAGATCCATGATCTGGAGCAGATCCTCATCGCTCAGGGAGGTGAACAGAATGGTCTCATCCAGGCGATTCAGGAATTCGGGATTGAAGGCCTTCTTCACCTCGGCCATCACCTGGTCTTCAACCTTCGACGGCATGCCCGCTTCGGTGGGAGCCGAGAAGCCCATGGGGTTGCGTTTTTCCAGGAAACGGGCGCCCAGGTTGGAGGTCATGATGATGATGGTGTTCTTGAAATCGACCGTGTTGCCCAATCCGTCGGTCAACTGGCCGTCTTCGAACACCTGCAGCAGAATGTTGTAAATATCCGGGTGCGCCTTCTCGATTTCGTCGAGCAGGATCACCGAGTAGGGCGCGCGTTTCACGCGCTCCGTCAACTGGCCGCCCTCTTCGTATCCGACGTAGCCCGGAGGCGAGCCGATCAGCTTGGAGACCGAATGCTTCTCCATGAACTCCGACATGTCGAAGCGGATGAGCGATTTTTCGCTGCCGAACAAAAATTCCGCCAGTGCGCGGGCGACTTCCGTTTTTCCGACACCGGTGGGGCCCAGAAACAGGAACGATCCGGCGGGGCGCTTCGGCGACTTCAAGCCGGCGCGTGAACGGCGAATGGCACGGGCCAGCGCGGAGATGGCTTTCTCCTGGCTGATCACGCGGCGATGCAGCTCTTCTTCGATTCTGAGCAGCTTGGCGACTTCTTCCTCGCGAATGGCCGTCATGGGAACACCGGTCCAGCGCGCCACCACGTCTTCGATATCGTCCTTGGTCACCACGCCGGTGGAGGTGTCGTCCAGGTTGTACTTTTCGCGCAACTGGCGAAGATTCTCGCGTTCTTTGCGCTCTTCATCGGAATAGAAGCGCGCTTTTTCGAACTCGTGATTGGCGATCGCGTTTTCCATGCGATGCACGATGAACTTGATCCGCTTCTGAATATCGGCCACTTCGCCGGGCAGCGTGGTTTGGCGGAGTTTCACGCGCGCGCCGGCTTCATCGATCAGATCGATGGCCTTGTCGGGCAGAAACCGGTCGGGAATGAATCGCGTGGACGTGTAGACGGCGTTCTCGATGGATTCGTCGGTGTAGGCCACCGCGTGGAACTTCTCGTAGCGCTCCTTGATGCCGAACAGAATGCGAATCGCGTCCTGTTCGTTGGGGGGCGGGACCTTGACGGCCTGGAAGCGGCGCTCGAGCGAACGGTCCTTTTCGATGGACTTGCGATATTCGGCCGGAGTGGTCGCGCCGATGCATTGGATTTCGCCGCGCGAAAGGGCCGGTTTCAGAATATTGGCCGCGTCCAGCGAGCCTTCAGCGGACCCGGCGCCCACCAGCGTGTGCAGCTCGTCAATGAAGATGATGGCGTTCTGATTTTCCATCAATTCCTTCATGATGGTTTTCAGGCGCTCCTCGAACTGTCCGCGATACTTGGTGCCGGCGACGATCAGCGACAGGTCCAGCGCCAGGATTCGTTTGTCGGCCAGGAAGGAGGGCACGTCGCCGTCGGCGATGCGCTGCGCCAGACCTTCGACGATGGCAGTCTTCCCGACACCGGGCTCGCCGATCAGCACGGGATTATTCTTGGTGCGGCGGCATAGGATCTGGACCACGCGCTCCAGTTCATAGTCGCGGCCGATCAGCGGATCCAGCAGGCCATCCATGGCGGCCTGCGTCAGATCGCGGCTGAATTCGCTCAGTAACGAACTTTCTTTGGGGCGATTGGATGACATTTTTTCAGAACTCGACCGGGCAATTTCCTCGCGAACCTGGGACAAACGCAAGCCGCGCTCATGCAGAATATCGGCGGCGAAACATTTTTCCTCCCGCAACAGGCCCAGGAGAAGATGCTCGGTTCCTATGTGTTTGTGATTCAGCCGCTCGGCCTCCTCGGCGCCGTAGGCGAGCACGCGCTTGCACTCGTGGCTCAACGGCAGGTCGACGGAGGTCGAAACTTTCTCCCGCAGCGTGGTGTGCGCTTCAATCTGCTTCCGAATCGATTCCACCGAAGCGCTGGAGCGCAGGAACCGGTTCGCCAAGGCCTTGTCCTCGCGCAGAAGGCCGAGCAGCAGGTGTTCGGTTTCGATGCAAGGACTGCCGAACTGACTGGCTTCGTAGCGGGCGAAAAAGATCACCCGGCGGGCTTTTTCTGTATAACGTTCAAACATAATTCCTGCCCTGAGACTCTTTAGAAGGATCGGAAGAAAACTCGTTTTCGATCAGTGCGCCGTGTTCCAGCTTCACTACCCTATGGGCGCGGCGCGCGAATTGCATGTTGTGGGTAACGTGGATGGAGGTTAAGCTTCGGGACCGATGCAGGTCTTCAATCAGACCCATGATCATTTCGCCAGTGCGGAAGTCGAGGCTCCCGGTGGGCTCGTCGGCCAGCAGGACGCTAGGGTCGCCCACCAGAGCGCGAGCCAGGACCACCCGTTGTTGCTCCCCGCCCGACAGTTCCCCCGCGCGATGGGTGGCGCGGTTTCGCAATCCCACCTCATCCAGCCTCGCCATCGATACGGATTCGGCGCGGTCACGCCCTTCACCCCGTATCAGCAGCGGCATCATCACGTTCTCAAGCGCCGTGAACTCGGCGAGCAAAGAGTGAATCTGCCAGACAAATCCCAGCTCCCGGTTGCGGAACTCCGCAAGGGCGTTCGGCGGAAGCTGACATATGTCATTCTGCCTGAAGTATATCGCACCCTGGGAAGGCCTGTCCAGACCGCCTAACAGGTGGAGCAGCGTGCTTTTACCGGCTCCAGACTCGCCCACCAGGGCTAGGCGCTCGCCGCGGGCTATTTCGAAGTTCAAGTCCGCGAAGATCACCAGGTCCGCGTCGCCGGAACGATAGCGTTTCTCCAGGCGCTCCACGCGAATCAGCGGATCTGACAGAAGAAGGGACTCCTGCCCCAATTCTAACGGATGAGGCCCCCGGCTGCCGCGCCCAAAGCCAGCCACAATAAAGTCTCCCGATTCCGCCCTACAACTTCACATGATTTATTAAATAAACATCATGTAATTCAGCCGGAATTTCGAGGATTATCTTGACTCGGCTGATCATGCGCCCCGGGAGCTTCCCCGCGCGGACGTAAAAGAGTCTGAAACACCTGGGCTCTTGGCGCGTCAATTGCATAGAAGTATATCGCGGCGCCTTCGTTGAACGGACACGCCGCATTTGGCCGTTCTGGCCCAAAATGGATTCTGAGGCTTCATCATTGAGAGGAAAAGAGATGCTTGGACAAACTTCGCGGTGGATGGGTGTGTTGGTATTTTCTGTGTGCCTGCTGGCTCTGGGTTTTTCCGACACAGCACAGGCGCAAACCGTCACATTGACGGTGAATGGAACGCCGCTGACGCAAGCGCTGAGTTTCACCGTGCCGCTCGGCGCCATCAGCCAGGCTCAAACCGTGCACGTGACCACGCCGCCGAACAACGGCAATACCGTCACCGTGAACATTCCCGCCGCCTCGCCATGGATTCAGGTCAATCCGGGCGTCATATCCCAGACGCCGGGCGACCTGACGGTCACAGTGAATGCAGCCAATCTTACCGCCGGCACGCATTCGGGCAGTTTCTCGGTGATGATCTTCGGAAACGTGAACAGCACAGCCACGGTGAACGTGACTGCCCTGGTCACCAGCACCACCGCGCTTTCGGCGATTCCAGCCTCCTTGAGTTTCGTGGGGCAAGCGGGCGCGGGCTTCGGGTCTCCGCTGAACTGCGCGGTCCAGAACTCGTCGAGCACGTGCCAGGTCACCATCCAGAGCACCGCTTCCGCGCTCCACTACAACATCATTCCTTCGACCACGGATGGGAATCAGTGGATCGTACCCGACGCGTTCAGCGGCAGCACCACGGGGTCCGCGTTTAATGTCGGTGTAAATCCTTCCATGGTTCCCACTCCGGGAACCTATAACGGACAGATTCTGGTGCAGAGCACCACCACCACCGACGCCGTGGCGATCGCCGTGACGATGGTGGTCAGCGCCAACGCGACGCTGTCCGTCTCGCCGAGCCAGGCCAGCTTCTTCTACACCACCGGGGGCGCGGCGCCCGCGACCCAGCAGGTGAGCGTGAGCTCCAACGGCGGCCTGGTGAATTTCAGCGTGAGCCAGTCTCCGAATTCAACGTGGCTGCACGTGACGCCCATCAGTTCGGCCGCCAATACCAATTCGCCGGCGACGCTCCAGATCAGTGTGTCGCCGACGGTGCCCACCGTGCTGACTCCCGCTACGTACAACGCGACCATCACCATCAATCCGAACATCGGCGGAACCTCGCCGACCATCAACGTGACGCTGCTGGTCAGCAACAACCCGTTCCTGACGGTCTCAACGGCTCCGGCCAATCAGCTCGCCTTTGCCGCTGCCTTTGGAGGCTCTGCGCCAGCCTTACAGTCGATCACGGTGGGCAGCTCTGGAACCGGATCGATCCCCTTCTCTGTGTCCTTCACATCCGATAGAGGCTGGCTCACCGTTTTGCCGACCTCGGGAAACACGGGAACAGCGGGGACCATTCAGGTGGGAGTGGTCTCGAGCGTTCTGATCACCTTGGCTGTCGGGACCTACACCGGAACCGTGACCATCGCGCCGAACAATGGCGACATGTATACCATTCCAATCGCGGTGACGCTCACGGTCGGTGCGACGTCGACCGTTACGGCGGCGCCGCAGTCGCTGGTCTTCAGCTATCAAACCACCCAACCCCCTCCCCAGGCCCAGACCATTATCCTGGCGTCCACCGGTCCGCCGGTGGGCTTCACGCTGGCAACCTCGGTGGGCAATACGGCGAGTTGCGGAACCGGGAACTGGCTCACGGCGGTGGCCCAGCAGAGTCCGCTCACGACGCCGAACGTGCTGACGGTCAGCGTGAATACCTCCGGAATGACGCCGGGGATTTGCAGCGGGACTGTCCGGGTCACCTACAGCAGCATTACCGGCAATGCGGAGCTGGATATTGCGGTGACGCTGTTTGTCAGCACCTCCGCTCTGCTGGACATCAGCTTGCCGCAAGGCTTCGGAATCGAATCGGCGACATTGGGTAGCTCGGCCGGGATCCAGCGCCAGATCACGCTTACCAGCACCGACGGAACCACTCCGCTGCAGTATC
This sequence comes from Terriglobia bacterium, assembly GCA_963842485.1. Taxonomy (GTDB): domain Bacteria; phylum Acidobacteriota; class Terriglobia; order Bryobacterales; family Bryobacteraceae; genus Palsa-187. The sequence continues at coordinate 20,171 of CAWJHI010000087.1, forward strand.
AGGTCTCGGCCCAAAGCTCTCCCTGCGCGTGGCTCTTCGCGGCGCCATCCACGGGAGGCACCACCGGAACCACTCCCTCGCCGGCGCAGGTGCAGATCAATGCGGGATGCATCACGACGCCGGGTCCCTATCAAGGGACCGTCATGCTTTCCTCGGCGGCGGGATTACCCCAGCCGGTGATGTTCAACATCACGCTGAACGTCAGCTCCACCGTCAGCATCGCGGTAACGCCGCAGGCCTTGACGTTTAATCAGTCGCAAGGCGGCCCGGCGCCCGCCGCGCAGAACCTGAACTTCACGGTTTCCGGAGGGAACGCGAACTTCATCGCGTCGACGGCCACCACCATCGGCGGCTGGCTCACCGTGACTCCGACGTCGGGTAGCACCACCCTGGGCTCGGTTCAGGTCACCGCGTCCAGCGCGACGCTTCCCGCCAACACCTACACCGGGCAAATCACGTTCACTTTCCAGAATGCGGAGACGCCGACGGCGGTCATCCCCGTCAAGCTGATCATCGGTCCGCCGCAGACGCTGGCCGTCAACCCTGCCGCGCTCGCGTTCAGCTACACTCTCACGGGATCCGCGCCGGCTACGCAGCCGCTCACCTTAACCAGTACCGGCGGAGCCGTGACGTTTAACATCGGCACCACCAGCTCCGGCGGATGGCTGGGAATCGACACCAGCACTGGGTCGACGGGGTCCAGCGGCTCGAAGGTGGTCAACGCTTCGGTCGACCCGACCAAGATCCCAGCGGGTACCGCGGCCGGAACACAGCTTCAAGGCTCGCTCAGCATCAGCGCGCCGGGCGTGCTGGCCTCGCCGATTACGGTGAACGTCACGCTGACCGTCAACGCCGCGCCCATACCGATGCCGTCCACCGTTTCGACCAGCGCGGTCAATAACGGATTCGGCGCCATCGCTCCCGGAGAGCTGCTGGCGATCAAGGGCTCCAATCTCGGGCCCGCAACCCCCGCCTCGGGGACCGTGTTCACGGTCAACGCACAGGGTGGAGTCAATTCGACGCTGGCTGGAGTACAGGTGCTGTTCGACGGGATTGCCGGCACGCCGACGTTCGTTTCCGCCACGCAGATCAACGTGATCGTGCCGTGGGAAATCGCCGGCCGCACGTCCACCACCATAGTGGTTTCCTACAACAACACGCCCTCGGCGGGATTGACGCTTCAGGTGACCAGTGTCGCTCCGGATATCTACACCCAGAATGCGACCGGCTCGGGACAAGCGGCCGCAGTGAACCTGAGCACCGCCGCTGCGAGTGTCTATAACGGCCCGCTCGGCGGCACCTATCCCGGCACCACGCTCGCCACCGCGCTGGCGCCGCAGGGTTCCTTCATCGCGTTGTTCCTGACCGGCGGCGGCCTGACCAGCCCCGGCAGTACGGACGGGTCCGTCAACTCCTCCACCGTCTTTATGCCGCTCAAGAACTGGACGCAGGGGTCGAGCGTGGTGACGGCCACCATCGGAGGACAGCCCGCCACGGTGCAATTCGCCGGCGCGGCGCCCACGCTGATCACCGGCGTCGTACAGGTGAATCTGCAGGTGCCGGTCGGCGTGACGGGAAGCGCTCTTCCAGTGGTCATCTTCGTCGACGGAGTGCAGACCCAGACGACTGCGACGGTGGCGGTTCAATAAGAAGACAGGGCGGGGTTTACGGAATCCCGCCCTTGATCTCACCCGTTATTTAACGACGATATTCACCAATTTGTCCGGCACCACGATCATCTTAACCACCTGCTTGCCGGCGAGAAACGGCTGAATCTTCGGGTCCGCCAGCGCGAGTTTCTCCAGCTCCTCTCGCGGCGTGCCGAACGGCACGGCCATCCGTCCGCGAACCTTTCCGTTCACCTGCAAGACCACCTCGGCGGCCTCTTCCCGGGCCAGATCCTGGTCATAAGCCGGCCACGCCTGGCGGAACACCGGACCCTTGCGGCCCATCTGCTCCCACAGCTCTTCCGCCGTGTACGGCGCGAACGGACCCAGCAGCAGGACCAGCGACGGCAGGATGCCGTCCAGGGCCTCCCGGGACAGCTTTTCCTCTTCGTCATACAGCGTGTTGAGCAGCTCCATCAGCGCCGCGATCGACGTATTGAAGTGCCAGCGATTGTTGAAATCCTCGGTCACCTTGCGAATGGTCTGATGCAGTTTGCGCAGCGCCCGCCGGTCGGCGGCCGGATCGGCTGCGTAAGTGGCGCGCCGCAGATTGCGTGTCACGAATCGCCACACGCGCTCCAGGAACCGGCGCTGGCCCCCAACGCTCGACTCGATCCACGGCATGTCTTTTTCCGGAGGAGCGGCGAACAGCACGAACAGGCGGCAGGTGTCCGCGCCGTACTTGTCGACCATTTCCTCCGGATCGACGGTGTTGCCCTTCGATTTCGACATCGCCGTTCCGTCGGCGCCCAGCACCATGCCTTGTGTGAACAGGTTCGCCGCCGGTTCGTCGTTCTTTACCAGACCCAGATCGCGCATCACCTTGGTGAAAAAGCGCGAATACATCAGGTGCAGAATCGCGTGCGTCACGCCGCCGATGTACTGGTCCATCGGGAACCATTTCTCGACCGCCGCCGTGTCGAACGGCTTCGAGGAGTTATGCGGATCGCAGTAACGATAGAAATACCAGGCCGAATCGACGAACGTATCCATCGTGTCGCTCTCGCGCCGGGCATCGCCGCCGCACTGCGGGGCACTTGACGTTAATGAACGACGGAACATCTTCGAGCGGCGATCGTCCCTTGCCCGTGATCTTCACGTCGATCGGCAACACCACCGGCAGATCTTTTTCCGGAACCGGAACCATTCCGCACTTCGGGCAATGAATCACCGGAATCGGCGTTCCCCAGTAGCGCTGCCGCGAGATGCCCCAATCCTTCAGCCGGTACGTGATCGATGCCTTGCCGAATCCGTCCCGTTCGGCGCGCCGATTCATCACGCGGCGCGCTTCCTCGCTCGGCAGGCCCGAGTATTCTCCGGATCGCTCCACGATGCCGTATCCGGTGAACGCAGCCTTCGGGTGTTCGTCCAACGCGCCATCCACCGGCCGAATCACGGGAACGATCGGCAGTCCGTAGGTCGTGCAAAATTCAAAATCTCGCTCGTCGTGCGCGGGCACAGCCATGATCGCGCCGGTGCCGTAATCCATCAGGACAAAATTCCCGATCCACACCGGGAGCTTGGCCCCGCTGTACGGATTGATGGCGAACGCGCCCGTCGCGATGCCCTCTTTTTCGATATCGCCCGGACCCTTCTGCCCCCGCGCATCGATCATCTGCTTGGCCCGCGCGCGTCCAGCCTGGTCCAGCAATTTCTGAGCCAGCGGATGCTCCGGCGCCAGGATCACGCAAGTCGCCCCGTAAATCGTATCGACGCGCGTCGTGAACACGCGGATCGGTTCGCCCGAGCCTTCCAGCTTGAACTCGATCTCCGAACCCTCCGACTTCCCGATCCAGTTCCGCTGCATCGACAGGACGCGCTCCGGCCAGCCCCCTTCCAGTTTCTCGTCGATGTCGCGCAGCAGCTCCTCGGCGTATGCGGTGATTTTCCAGAACCATTGTTCCAGCGCGCGCTGCTCCACCGGCGTCGATTCGTGACGCCAGCAGCAGCCGTCCACCACCTGCTCATTGGCCAGCACCGTGCCGCACTCCGGGCACCAGTTCAGCAGGGCTTTCTTGCGATACGCCAGGCCGCGCTCCATCATCTTCAGAAAGAACCACTGGTTCCAGCGGTAATATTCCGGCTCGCAGGTGGCGAGTTCCAGACGCCAGTCATACGCGAATCCCATCCGATTCATCTGGCGCTTCATTTCCGCGATGCGCGCGATGGTCCACTCGCGCGGAGGCACGCCGCTCTTGATCGCCGCGTTTTCAGCCGGCAGGCCGAACGCGTCCCAGCCCATCGGATGCTGCACGTTGTATCCGCGCATCCACATGTAACGCGCCAGCGCGTCTCCGATCGAGTAGTTGCGCACGTGGCCCATGTGCAGCCGTCCGCTCGGATACGGAAGCATCTCGACCACGTAATATTTGGGCGCGGCGGAGTCCGGATCGGCGCGATACAGCTCGGCGTTCTTCCAGCGCTCCTGCCACTTCAGCTCGATTTGGTTGTGGTCGTAGACAATTTCGGGCATAAGCTTTTCAGTGTTTCGAGATTCCTCCGGTCGTCGCCGTCGTGATCCACCGGCGTTTCGAGGATAAAGGCTTTGGAGCGGAGCCCCGGGTGGGCGAGAATGCGTCGAAACCCCTCTAATCCAATATAACCTTCGCCGATGTTCTCATGCCGGTCGATGTGGGACCCGAGCGCGCCCTTCGAGTCGTTCGCATGCATCACGCGCACGTGTTCCAGGCCCAGAACGCGATCCGCCTCGGCGACGGTCTTCTTCAACCCATCGGCGCTCGCCACATCGTAGCCCGATGCCAGCAGGTGGCAGGTATCCAGGCAGAATCCGACCGGCAGATCGGTCAGATCGCCCGCGTACTCCTGCATCACGTGCAGCTCTTCGAAGCGGCTGCCGAGCTGCGCCCCCGCGCCGACCGTATTTTCGATCAGCAGCATCAGCTTCTCGAATTTCAAACCGTTCGCCGCCGCCGCCACGCCTTGCAGAAAATTCAAAATCCCCTGCTCGATGGTCTGCCCTTTGTAATTGCCCGGATGCGCCACCACGTATTCCGCGCCGATCGCGAGGGCGCGTTCCAGCTCACCGCGAAACGCCTGGATCGACAGCGCGCGCACGTTCTCATGCGCCGACGCGAGGTTAATCAGATAGTTGTCGTGAATCACCAGCGGCGTCAGGTCATGCTGTTCCCGCGCGCGCTGCAGCAGGCGAATCGCCGGCGCACTGGGAACCGACGCTTTCCACTGCCGCGGGCTGGACGAAAAGATCTGAAACGTATTCGCGCCCAGCTCCGCGGCCTTCAGCGCCGACCGTTCCAGCGCGCCCGCGATCGATGTGTGGATTCCGATCCGCAAGATCAGCAACCGCCTGGTGGACGAGAATGCATTCTTTCATAATAGAAGCAGATGTTCCGGCGCATCTCGATTCTGCTTCTGTTCGCGGCCGCCGCTTTCGGCGCCACCATCCGCCTGTATCTCAAGGATGGAACCTATCAGGCGGCGCGCGAATATCAGGTGCTTCAGGACCGCGTTCGATACTTCAGCACGGAGCGCGAAGAGTGGGAGGAGATCCCGCTCGACCTGGTGGATCTGGACCGCACCAAGAAAGAAGTCGCCGAGCGCGAAGCCGCCGCCAAAGCCGAAGAGAAAGAGCAGGTCGTCGAGGATGCAGCCCTCAACGCCGAGGCGAAGGAGGTGCAGCGCATTCCCGCCCAACCCGGCGCCTATTACATTCACGGCGATCAACTCGACCCCATCAAGGTGGGTGAATCGAAGATCGTCAACAACAAGCGCCAAAGCGTCCTCAAAGCCATCTCGCCGATTCCCCTGGTGCCCGGCAAGCAAACCCTGGAGCTCGACGGCGATTCGGCCCCAACCCATGTCGCCGAGAAGCGCCCTGAGTTCTACTTCCGCCTGTCGGACGAAGAGCGCTTCGGAATCATCAAGCTCTCGCCCAGCAAGAAGGGCGGGCGAATCATTGAACATCTCGAAATCATTCCGGTCGGCAAGGAAGTGGTCGAGACTCGCGACGACATTCCCACGTTCAAGAAGCAGGTCGGCGACCTGCTCTTTAAGATCTGGCCCGAAAACGACCTGGCTCCCGGCGAATATGCGCTGGTCGAGTACACCGAAGGAAAAGTAAACGTGCAGGTCTGGGATTTCGCCGTTCATTAGAAAATCGAAAGGCGCAAGCCCCCGATTTCGCCAGAGCGCGGCGGGTGAACCGAGCGGTCTGTCCCCTCTTTCGAAATTATTTCCCCGCGATTTTGTGGAAAAACGCCAGCGACTTCAGTGCACAGCTCTCCCACCGGTATAACCGCGCGCGCGCCCGTCCGCGTTCCCCGAGCTCGGCGCGCAAGCTCTCCGATTCCAGCAGTCTGGTCAGCCCCTCCTGGATTTCAACGGCGCTATTCGGATCGGCCAGCAGCGCCACGTCGCCCACTACCTCCGGCAGGCAGGAGCTGTTCGACGTGAGCACCGGAACGCCCGCGGCCATGGCCTGCGCCGGAGGAAATCCGAAGCCTTCATACAAGGACGGATACACAAACGCCGCCGCGCCCGCGATCAATCCAGGCAGCTCGGCTTCGGGAACATATCCCAGGTAAATTGCTTCAGCCCGGACGCGCGCCAGCGTCTTCTCCGACGCCCACCCGGCCGGACCCGCAATCACCAGGTCGAACTCCCCGCGCAGTCCCGCCTTTAATTGACTCCAGGCATCCAGCAAAGTGTCGAGATTCTTCCTCGGCTCGATGGTCCCCACGTACAGCGCGTAGGGACGGTCTCGCGGAACCCCCTTCGCGGCAAAATATTCTTCCGCGATCCCCGGGTAAATGGTCTCGATCCGCTCCGGGTCCACGCCCAGCAGCCGGATCGCATCCTGCCGTGTATTCTCCGATATCGCGATCAGTCCATCCGCGCGCCGCACGATTTCCGCGGCAAAGCTGGCCTCTGCGCGAACATTCGCCGCGGTGTGGAACTGCGGCATCAGCCGGCACGTCAGATCGTAAATCGTCGCCGTCAGCTTCACCCGCCGGGGCGCGCGGCGAACCTGATTCGAGGCATGAAACACATCGCAATCCTCCAGCACCCAATTGATCGCCGGATTCGCGGGCAGATTCACGAAGTACAGCAACGCCAGCCTCGGCAGAGTCTGAAGGCGCGTCAGCGTGGAGGATTCATGGTCCAGCCGTCCCAGTTCGCCCAAATAAGGAAACGCCCGCACCTGGTCGCCGTTGGCCTGCTGCCGCAATTGGCGCACCCAATGATACGTGTAGTTTTTTACGCCAGCGCTGCGCAGAAGAGCGGAGGTGGCGTCGATGGTGACGCGCATCCGCTTACCTAGCGGCCTCCGGCGGCGCGATTCGAGAATACCTGTGTCACCTGATCGTCAACTGCGTGCGGACATACACTCCGGAATTTCCGGAGCCGCCGGCGAAGGCGGTTGGACTTTCCAATGCTTCATCCACAGGAACAGCACCAGAAGCCCCCATAAATGATAGCCGAGGTTGGCGCGCCGTTCGAAATGCGTCCGCATCGTTTGGTTCACCGCATTCCAGGAAAAAATTCCGCTGTCTTCGACGTTGCTCCGGGTCAGCGTTTCTTCCACCAGCGGCCGCAGCACCGTTCGCAGCCAGTGATGCGCCGGAATATCGAACCCTTCTTTCTTTCTGCGAATCACCGGCGCCGGCAGCCGGTCCTTCATCAGTTCGCGCAGGATGAACTTCAGATTCCCGCCGCGGATTTTCATGCTTTCCGGCAGTTTCGCCGCGAACTCCACCAGCCGGTGATCCAGAAACGGCGGCCGGACTTCCAGCGAATGCGCCATGCTCATCCGGTCGCATTTATAAAGGATGTCGTCGGGAAGATAGTAAAGCTGATCCATCCAGATAAACCGGTTCAAATACCCGGCGGAGTCCGGCGGCGCCTTCAACCGGTGATTTCCTTCGGCGATCGCACAGAGCCGCCGTTTTTCGGCGCCCGCAAACGTGCCGTTCCAGAACAGGTGCGCGTCCAGCGGATCCAGCAGGGAGCCTTCCAGCATCCTGACGATCTTATAATCCAGGCCGATTTTTTCGTCCGATACCGGCAGCCATCGCGCCATCTTCGCGGCAGCGCTTCGCAAAGGACGCGGCGCCACGCGCAGCATTCTCGCATAGCGATCCGCCAGATACGTCGAATACCCTCCGAACAGCTCGTCCGCGCCATCGCCCGAAAGCGCCACCGTCACTTCGCTGCGGCACATCTTCGACAGGAACCAGACCGGCACCGCTCCCGCATCCGCGCTCGGCTCATCGGAATAAAACGCGAATTGCTCGATTGTGTTTCTCAGATCGCCTTCCGGGTTCAGGTCGAACTCATGATGATCGGTCTGATAGCGAGCCGCCACTTCGCGGAAATACGCGCTCTCATCGAAACTGCGCCCGCGGAACGAAACCGAAAACGTCTTCAGCCGCCCGCTCCATTGCTCCGCCGCGTAATGCAAAATGGTGGTCGAATCCAGGCCGCCGCTGGACCACACGCCTAACGGCACGTCTGAAATCAGGTGCTCGCCCACCGCCGCGCGGAGCAGGCCATCCAGCTCGCCTTTCGCGGATTCCAGATTCAGCCCCGAATCGGGACGAAAATTCAGCCGCCAATACGCCTCGCTTCGAACCGACCCATCCCGCCATTCCAGCCAATAGCCAGGCTGCACTTTCTCGATTCCATCGATCAGCGTGAACGGCCCCGGCACGTAATTCAGCGACAAATAGCCGTCCAGACCCGCGGTGCTCAAACGCCGGTCTATTTCCGGATGCAGCAGGATCGCCTTCAGCTCAGACCCGAAGTACAAGTCGCCGCCGCGGCGCAAGTAATACAGCGGCTTGATGCCCATCCGGTCCCGCACCAGCACCAGCCGGCGCTGGGACTCGGTCCACAAAGCCGCCGCGAACATCCCGCGCAGACGCTCGAACGCCGCCATGTCCCATTCGAGAAATGCCCGCAACACCACCTCGGTATCGCAGCGCGTTCGAAATTCGTGTCCGGCTTTCTCCAGTTCCCGCCGAACCTCCGCGTGATTGTAGATTTCGCCGTTGAACACCAGCACCGTGCCGCCGTCGTCGCTCGACATAGGCTGATCGCCATGTTCCAGGTCGATGATCTTCAGCCGCACCGCGCCCAGAGAGACGCAATTCGACTCCCACACGCCCTGCTGATCTGGACCCCGGTGAGTCAGGCTGCGCGTGATCTGTTCGATCCGCTTGCGCTCAGGCCGGTATTGGGAATGTGTGAACCCAGCGATCCCGCACACAAGTCACGATTCCAGTTGTTCCGGGAAAACCGCGTAGCCCTTCGGAGGCGGGAACAACTCTTCGAGCGCCAGCAGCCGCCTCCGCAGATAGCGGCTGGGCAGTTGACGCGGGCCCGTATCGACGTCGATATCGCAGCAGATCCCGTGCAGGTACAGCGTCAGCGTATCGACAAAGCTCTGCCGCGCGTATTCCCGGAACGCTTTCCCGCCGCGCCCGGTGTGAGAATGGCTGCCTTTGGTCCGATGGAGCGATTGCTTCAGGCGCCAGCTCGGCTCATCCACTTCGCCATGCGCGTCGGCATTCATCTCCTCGCGCAGGACGCGACCGTACGCCATGTCCATATCCTCAGTCTGATGGTCGCCCATCAGCGTCGCCAGCAGGTGATAGAAGCGGTAATGATATTCCGCCACTTCCTGATCCTTTAGCGCGAACACCAGCACCGTCTCTTCGCCCATCCTTAAGTGCGTGGACATGGCCGTGCGCCCTTCCGGCGGCTTTTCGATCGAGATATAGTCGCCCGCGGACCTGGCTTTGCCCCCCTCGCGCCCGTTGCCGCGTTCCAGGTACGGAACCAGCAGTATGGAAATCTTAGGCAGCCCGGCCGTGATCGCGGGAGGCAGCGCGGCCACCGGTTCTTCCAGATATTCCTTCAGGTCCTCCTCGGACATGGGGACCGAGGCGCAGAAATACGAGAACGTATTACTCAGAGGGATCATGTCTCCGCGAAATCGTTCTGCGAACTGGCGAACGCTCAACTTTGAGAGGTCGAGTTGGACCGGCATCGAGTGGGCTGACCTCATTCTACCTCCGAATTTCCACTCCAGCGCGGCCAACCGCACTTACCCCGCCGCCAGACTAGCCGTAAGAGCGTCGGGCCTGGGCCGGACATGTCCAATAACGGCACAGTGTGCAAAAAGGGGGACTGGCTCGAATTTCGCCGCTTTTGCGAAAGTTCGTGCCTGTACCCCTTTTTGCCCCGCCCGAATCATATTGTTCGAATTCAGCGACGCACTACACTCGAACGGAGGCTACTTACTCCTGCCTCAAGGCGATCGCCGGGTCCACTCGCGACGCCTTCATCGCCGGAGCCGCGCACGCCGCCAGCGCCACCAGCGCGAGCACCGCCGGAGCCGCCAGAAACGTGATCGGATCCAGGGGCTTCACTCCGTATAGCAGCGACTCGAGCGATCGCGTCAGCGCCGCGGCCGCCGCCAGCCCAACCGCGATTCCAGCCAGCGTAATCTTCACCCCCCCGCGGATCACCATCCTCAACACGTCGCCCGGCCGGGCTCCCAGCGCCATTCTCACCCCGAACTCGCGAGTCCTTTGGCTCACCGAAAACGCGAGCACTCCCAAAATCCCCACCGCTGCGAGCGCGATCGCCAGCGCCGCAAACGCACCCACCAGCTCCGCGCGGAACCGCGGTTGCGCCACGGAATTCGCCGCGATCTCCTCCATCGTGCGTATCTGCGTCACCGGCTGACTTTTGTCGACGCGCGCCAGCGCGCTTTTCACCGCCGGCGCAAGCGCCATCGGATCGCCCGCGGCGCGGATCGCGATCGACGCCGAAAACCACGGGTTCTGTCTGATCGGAACGTAAATCTCCACGCTATTTTCCGTCTCGCCCAGCCCGTCCACTTTCACCTGATGGCTCACGCCCACAACCTCACGCACCACCGGTGTCGGACCCGCTGGAGCCATCGCCTGCACCCTGACGCGCATGCCGATGGGCTCCCGTCCTTTCATATATCGCCGCACAAATTCCTCGTTGACGATGCACACCGGCGCCGTCGACCCGCTATCGTGATCGGTAAACGCGCGTCCTCGCAGAATCGGGATGCCCAGCGTCTCGAAATACGTGGCCCCCACAATCTGATAGTGCGCCGCAGCCTGGTTCGCTTCGCCCTTCGACGGATCGCCCACAATGTCGAACCCCTGTCCGATGTCCCAGCCGTCCAACGGCAGACTTCCGCCCAGCGCCACGGAACGCGCCCCCGGTAGCGCCGAAATTTCGCGTTGCGCCGCTTCGTAGAACGTGAGCGCCCGCTCCGGCGTCGGATAGCGGCTCAGCGGCAGAACCACCCGCATGGTCAGAACGTGATCCGCCCGATACCCTGGGTCGACCTCGTTCAGCGATGTCATGGTACGCAACAACAACCCCGCGCCCGCCACCAGCATCACGGCCACCGCGATCTCCCCCGCCGCCAGCGCCGCGCGAAACGCGCTGGATCGCCCCGTCGAGCTTCTACTGCCCGCGCGCAATGCCTCTGCCAGGGGGATCCGCAACGCGTGCAGCGCCGGCGCGAGCCCGAACAGCACTCCCGTGAACAGCGTCACCCCCGCCGCGAACCCGATCACCCGCACGTCCAGTTTCAACTGCAGCCCCAGCGGCAAGGTTCCTGCCGGGAGAAACGCCGGCGCCGCCTGTACGATCGCCCAGGCCAGCGCCACTCCCGCGACGCCTCCCAGCGCCGCCAGCAGCCCGCTCTCCGTCAGCAATTGACGAAAAATCCGCCCTCTCGACCCTCCCAGCGACGCCCGCACCGCGATCTCCCGCGTTCGTGCCGAGCTCCGCGCCAGCATCAGATTCGCGACGTTCGCGCACGCCATCATCAGCACGAATCCAACCACCCCCGCCAGCGCGAGCGACGTTACCCGCAGCTCGCGGCCCACCAGCGCCTCCCGCAGCGGACGCACCGTCACGCCCCAATTTTTGTTGGTGTCCGGTGCAATCCGAGCGATGTTCTCCGCGATCACCGCCATATCCGCGCGAGCCTGATCGTCTGTGACGCCCGCCTTCCGCCGCCCCAGCACCTGCAAGTAATGCATCCTGCGCTGCTCCGGACGGCGAATGGGAACAAACGGCGTCCACAGATCGCTCGGATACAGGATCTGAAACTCCGCCGGCGCCACCCCGATCACCGTGAATGGTTTGCCGTCCAGCGGAATCGAACTTCCCAGCATCTTCGGGTCGCCTC
>CAWJHI010000088.1:0-7843 GCA_963842485.1 Terriglobia bacterium
TCTTTGAAAGCAATGGTCATGGGCAGTTGCGTTTTCATCAGGCCGACGATCCCGATCACCGGTGTCGGCCAGATGGCCTCTCCCAGAGTTTCGTTATACAGGCTGACGTTGCCGCCGGTGATCGGCGTTTCGAAATGACGGCAGGCTTCGGCGATTCCCTCGATCGATTCCACCAGTTGCGCCATGATCTCGGGCCGTTCCGGATTGCCAAAGTTCAGATTGTTGGTAGCCGCCACCGGAAGCGCGCCTACGGTGGATAGGTTGCGGCAGCATTCAGCGACGATCAGCCGCGCGCCTTCACGCGGGGAGAGCGAACAGTAGCGCCCGTTGCCATCCAGCGACATCGCGATGCTCGTATCGGTTTCCTTGATCCGCACAATCGCGGCGTCGCTGCCGGGCCCCGCGAGCGTGTTGGTCCGAACCATGTAATCGTACTGCTGCCAGATCCAGCGCTTGGAACACACGTCGCCCGAACCGAGGATTTTGAGAAGATCGCCCAGCAGGTCGCTGCTCGCAAACTCAGGCCCAGTCATGGGCGCGGAGCGATACGGCGCCGCGTTATGCGGACGATCGTACAGCGGAGCCTCATCGGCCAGCTCGCGGTTGGGAATCTCGGCGACCACCACGCCGTGGTTCTTCACCCGCAATTTGCCGTCATCCGTGACGCGGCCGATGGTCACCGCGTCCAGACCCCACTTGCGGAATACGGCTGATACTTCGTGTTCCCGGCCGCTTTCGGCCACCAGCAGCATGCGCTCCTGCGATTCGGAGAGCATGATTTCGTAGGGCGTCATGCCCGTCTCGCGCTGCGGAACCAGCGCAAGATCGATTTCGACCCCAGTGCCGGCACGGCTGCCCATCTCGCAGGTGGAACACGTTAAGCCCGCGGCGCCCATGTCCTGAATGCCTACGATGGCGCCGGTTCGCATCGCTTCCAAGCATGCTTCGAGCAGCAGCTTTTCCATGAACGGATCGCCTACTTGCACGTTGGGCCGCTTCTGTTTCGACTCTTCAGTGAACTCGGCCGACGCCATGGACGCGCCGTGAATTCCGTCGCGACCCGTTTTGGCGCCCACGTAAATCACCGGATTACCGATGCCGGAGGCGCGGCCATAGAAGATTTCATCGTGGCGAAACACGCCTAGCGCGAACACGTTCACTAGCGGATTGCCGTTGTAACAGGGTTCGAAAACACACTCGCCGCCCACCGTCGGGACGCCAAAGCAGTTGCCGTAATGCGCGATCCCGCTGACCACGCCTTCAAGAATGCGCTGGTTTCGCAGCCCGTCCAGCGGACCGAAGCGCAGTGCGTCCATCACCGCGATGGGCCGGGCGCCCATGGTGAAAATGTCGCGCAGGATGCCGCCGACGCCGGTGGCCGCTCCCTGGAAGGGTTCGATGAAACTGGGATGATTGTGGGACTCAATCTTGAACGCGATGGCCCACCCGTCGCCTATATCGATGATGCCCGCGTTCTCGCCGGGCCCCTGTAAAACCCGCGCTCCGCTGGTAGGCAACTTCTTTAAATGCAGACGGGAGCTTTTATAGGAGCAATGCTCACTCCACATCACGGTGAAGATGCCGAGCTCGGTTTCCGTGGGTTCGCGCTGAAGAATGGACCGTACTTTGGCGAGCTCGCCGGCCGGAAGATCGCTCATGCGGCGGCAGCCACCAGCGATCGCACCATGCTTTCGAGAATCACGCGGCCATCGGTCGAACCCATCAGGACGTCCGAAGCGCGCTCCGGATGCGGCATCATCCCCATCACGTTCCGGCGCTCATTGCAGATGCCGGCAATGTCGCGCAGCGACCCGTTCGGATTATCGGTATAGCGAAGAACCACGCGCTCCTCCCGGTCGAGCATGTCGAGAGTCCGCTGGTCGGCGAAATAGCATCCATCGCCATGGGCCACCGGAATCCGCAACAACTGCCCGCGCATGGCCGACGCGGTAAACGGCGTGTGGACGGTTTCCACCCGCAGCGTCACTTGCCGGCAGACAAACTTCAGATCGCGGTTGCGGAGCAGCGCTCCGGGCAGCAATCCGCTTTCGGTCAGAATCTGAAACCCGTTGCACAACCCGAGCACCAGCCCGCCTTCCGAGGCGAACTTCCGCACCGCGCCCATCACTGGCGAGAATTTCGCGATCGCTCCGCAGCGCAGATAGTCTCCATACGCGAAGCCGCCGGGCAGAATCACGGCGTCCACCTGGCCGAGCGTCGGGGAGTCGTGCCAGATGAACTCCGCCTGCTGGCCCAGGTTGCGTGTGACCGCGTACCAGGCATCATGATCGCAATTGCTGCCCGGGAAGACGACGACGCCGACTCGCATGAGAAACGTTATTTTAACAAACTCACTGCCGCCTCCGAAACTCGCTCTGGCCTCCGAAACTCACTCTGGAAGATAAATCTCGATCCATTGGCCGCGGCGAGTCAGCTTCATCACCGGCACAAATCCCAGGCCGTCGCGGATCTGATCCGGTGTCGCCTGCGTGTAGTAACCCCAGTTCCGGCGCAGGTACGCACGCACGAATTCGTATTCGAGTGCACCTCCGTCCAGCGCCCAGTTCCGCGAAAATACCACCAGCACGTCCACGTTGCGCCGATCCAGGTTAGCCAGGCTGGTGAGACGAAAATCCTCTGCTTGCTGGACCTTCATCCTGTGTTGCACGTATCCGAACTCGGGCCGTTGAACCTCGTCTGTGAACGGCCACACGCTGGCAATGCGCTTATCGGGCGCCCACGTTTGCAGATAACTGGCCGCTTCCTTATGCAGTTCGACGAAATCAACCATCGCGAGGTTGTTCTCAAACGAAAACGGATACGGCGGATTCCAATACAGCCCGACGGTCAACGCGAATATCATGGCTGCCTGCGTGGCCCATCGCCAGCTGGACGGATATAACGACCCCGCGGCGGCCATCGCGGCGTACAGGACCGGATACACCGGCATCGCATAGCGATCGAGCGAGGCGCCGCCGAACACGCTGACCAGCAGGATCTGCGCTCCCGCCGACCAGAAAGGCAATGTTCCAGTCGCGCCCTCTAAGCACACGAGAGCCGACGAACAAACTGATCGCGCCGATCCACAGGCCATCCGCGATAAACAGAAAATAAAGCCGCCGCTGGAGCGTCCCAAAAATATGGCCGAGCCGCAAGCGAATCCGACACGTTGTAGCGTGCGAAGTCGTCGTTGCCGAGCCAATGGCCCGTCCCGTGATGCAAGTACAGCAGCCACCCGCTCAGCGCGACGGCGGGCGCCAGGAAGTACAGCGCTTCCCTCCGTCGCCCGCCGCGAATCCACAGCCACGCCGCCAGCACGAACGGCGTCGAGATCCCGGTTTCCTTCACCAGGACCAGCGCGATGCATGCCAGGGCGCACCACGCGTAGCGCTCTTCAAGAAACAACAGACAACGCCAGCGCGGTCAGCGTCATGGCTGGCATATCGAGCTGCGCCATCATCGACTGCGTGTAGAACATCGGTGTGGCGAGCAGAAACAGGACCGCCGCGAACGCGGGCGCGCCCGCCGTTCTGCGCGAAAGCCGTATCGCGAGCAAAAACGAGAACAGCGCACCCGCCGACGCGATCAGTAGCATCGCCACGCGCGTGGATAGGATCGAAAACCCGAAGATCTTCCACACCATCGCCAGATAGGCCATCACGCCCGGCGGGTGCACATTCGGCAGCGTCGAGTTCGGAATCCACGCCCCCGATTGGTAAATATCGAGCGACGCCGGAACGAACTGCCCCAGTTCATCCCAAAAGAACGGCAGCTTCAGATAGGGCGCATGAATCGCGAGCAGCAGCGCCGTGAACGCCAGGAAAAAAATGCCGGCGGCTCGCGTTTGGGACCGCACGCGCTACTGAATCACCGGGCCGGTGGCGTGCGGCTCCAACTTGATTTCGCCGAATGTGGACTCGTACTGCTGCACGTTCTGTGCCAGCATGTTCGCCAGCGCCTTGGCCTGCTGCGGGCTGAGGAAAATTCCTTGAAAATTTTGGATCGAAACCGCGTCGGGCGACGATTGATTGATGGTGCCGAACATCAGGTAGAAATCCCACAGGCTCACGCGAACTTGCACGCTGTTCGCGTAGCTTTCGCGGTAGTCGTTGGTGTTCGAAAGCTGAATCTTCGGCGCCGGCTGTTGAGGGTGCATCGACTTAAGAATACACTGTGGCTTAGGTGATTGCCGTTCCGTTTCATTTGGGCCGCCGTGATGTGGAAGTAGGCCGCGGCCCATCGAAAATTCTTCAGTCCCTTCACCGGTCCTGCCCCATCGTCGAGCGTGCCAATTCCGCTACCGGCGAAATCGACGCCGTGGTGGACGTGAACCGACAACTCGCGCGTGCGGTCGAGTCCCATCGCAGCGCGCCCCTGGTGCTCGCCGGCAACTGCAATTCCTGCGTCGGCACGCTGTCCGGCCTCTCCCCGAAGGAAGCCGCGAAGAAAGCCGATGCCGTCCTGGGAGTGGTTTGGTTCGACGCGCATGGCGATTTCAACACCCCGGACACCACCGTCAGCGGAGCCCTCGAAGGCATGTCTCTGGCGATTGCGACAGGTAACTGTCATGACGATCTGCGTCAGCGGATCGGGCTCACCTGCCCGGTTCCCGAAGAGAATGTTCTGCTGGTCGCTACGCGCAGCCTGGATCCAGCAGAGAGCCTTCGTCTGGAGCGCTCCGCAATCCGCCGGATTGGCCTTGCGGATCTGCCCGTCGCGGTAACCCAATTGGCAAAACGCGTTTCCGCCATTTACCTGCGTTTGGATCTCGACGTACTGGATCCCGAATTCTCGCCTGGCGTGAATTTTTCGGCTGCCGGAGGCCTTGCGCCCACCGAACTCTACGGCGCGATTCCGATCATCGGCGCGTCCGTTCCCATCGCCGCGGCCACGATTGCGAACTTCAATCCCGATCGCGATCGCGACGATCGTACGCTGAAGATCGCCGAACGCCTTGTCGGTATACTAAGCGATGTTTCGGTCGTATAAATGAAAATCGTTCCAAAGCCGGCTCAGGACCCGAGCCCGGCCATCGACAAAGCCGGCATCGCGCTGCGCGTCGGGCTGTTCGCGATCATCGGGTGGCTTGGCATGATATTGTTCCCGATTCTCATGATTCCCGTGGCCGGGATCATGGTGACGTCAGCGCTCTCTGTGTTTGCGGCGGCTGCGTTGGCAAACGCGATCGCGGTGCGAGTGTATGAGCGCGGGACTCTTTCCGATCTGGGCCTTGCCTGGGCGCCCCCTTCCTTGCGCGAGTTTTTTATTGGCGCCGGAGTCGCGGCTGGCGCGGCTGTCGTGATTCTCGCCGCGCCGCTCGCGGCGGGTTTCGCGAATTTCCAACCCGCCGAGGGGTCGGAACATCCCTGGTTAAGTCTTGGTTTCGTCAGCCTGGTGCTCCTGTTCGGCGCCGCCGGCGAAGAGATGCTGTTTCGTGGCTACGCCTTTCAACTGCTGGTGCGATCGATCGGTCCGTTCGCCACCATCCTCCCCACCAGCGTCCTGTTCGGCATCGCGCACCTGCCCAACCAGAACTCGAACGCGCTGGGCGTTCTGAACACAATGCTGTGGGGTGTGCTCTTCGGCTACGCGTACCTGCGCACCGGAGCGCTGTGGCTTCCCATCGGGCTGCACTTCGGGTGGAACGTTACTCTGCCGCTGTTCGGGGTCAATCTGAGCGGGTTTACAATGGGAGTTACGGGATATGCCCTCCACTGGACGACAGCCGGTTTGTGGAGTGGGGGGGCTTACGGTCCCGAAGGCAGCGTTTTGACGACAGCGGTAGTGGTAGCGCTGTTCTTCGCCGTGCGGCGGCTGTTCCCGGAGCGGATTGAGGCGGATTGAGGTGTTGCCGTGGCGAAAATTTCTCCCCGTGTTCTAACGGCGTTGGCAGCCGTCGCTTCGCTTTACGCAGACCAGCACAAGCTCACCCTCGACCAGCGCGTTGAAATCATGCGCGGATTAATGGCCGAGTACGCTACCGTCAAGGTCCCTTTACCGCGGTCCAAGAAACCACTCGACCTTCAGACCGACGGCACCTACGATAAGGACAAGTGGGCCGCTGCCCATAAGGAACTGGGCCCGTGCGGACGCGTCGGCGATCTGGTTCAGGTGACTCATGTGGAGATCGAGAAGGACGCGATCATTCTCGAAATCAATCATGGCGCGCGAGCCAAATCCTGGAAGGACCACGTTTCAGTCGGCATGGGCGGCGCTACGCAGCCGATCAACGGCGGCCAGCCCACCAACGCGCCTGCCGGCACGACGATTGCCCTGCGCTTCGGAGAACCGATTGGCGAGATTACTTCGGCGGATGTGAAAAAGATGCTGGCCCCGGTGCTCGATTTCAACCAGCAGAGCGCCACCCAGCAATACGCCGAGACCATTCCTCCCGAAGTGAAGAAAGCCATTGAGGACAAGAAAGTCATCGTCGGGATGGATCGTGACCAGGTGGTGATGGCGCTCGGCAAGCCGGTTCATAAGACCCGCGAAACCAAAGAAGGCGTCGAATACGAAGACTGGATCTACGGCACGCCGCCGGGGCGTGTGACCTTCATTACGTTCACCGGTGCGAAAGTGGTGAAGGTGAAAGAAACCTACGCCGGACTCGGCGGCACCATCGCGGATCCGCCCAAGCAATAAGCTTCGCTCCGTCCCGTATGCCGATAGGATACCTTCAATACATGCTTGACTGTATTTTCCAGTGACAATCTTCATTCATTTTGTTGAAACTTCCCCCTCGATCATCTTCATCCTGACGTCCTACGGACGCAGTGCGCCGCAATTTCCGCCGTTTGTCAACAATACCGGAAAGCCGGAGATCGTCTTTGCCGACGCATCGATCTCCGACTTCGGAACCGATCCGATTCTGCCGCAAGGACGCATCCAGAATACCTATCAGTATCAGGACACCGTGACGCACGTGATCGGAAGCCACACCATCAAGTTCGGCGGCGAGCTCGACCGCATCCAGGCCAACAGCTTTTTCGACAACAACGTGAACGGCACGCTCACGTTCCTCTCCTTGTCCGACTTTCTGGCCGGGAATCCATTTCAATACACCCAGGACTTCGGCAACTCGCATCGCGGAGACCGCGTCTGGAACGAATTCTTCTTCGTGCAAGACGACTGGAAGGTAACCCACAACCTGACCCTCAACATCGGCTTTCGTGAGGAGGTCGCGAATGGCGTGAACGAGGTCAACGGCATCCTGTCGAACCTCGACATCAGCAAAACCACCACGCCGCTGGGCGGCGCCGGCGCCGGTCCGCTGGGCTCGTTTTACACCGGCGGATCCTACTTCAAAACCAACTACAATCCTGGCCCGCGGTTCGGGTTCGCGTGGAATCCGCCCGGAGGAAAGACCGTGATTCGCGGCGGCTACGGAATCGCTTACGATTTCATTTATCTCAACCCGATCACCAACGGACGCTTCCTGCCCCCGTTCATGTATAACTTCACATTGTCGCAAGCGCAAGTCGGCGTAGGCGCGAACTCCCTCACCAATATTCTCGCCGGCACGTCGGCGTTCCAGGCACAAGGGGGGAGCCGTGGGGACCTTCGGCACGAACATTTTGAATTTCGGCAACGTCACCTACATAGATCCGAATCTTAAGAATCCGCAGGTGCAGCAATACTCCCTGACCGTCGAGCGCGAGCTGTTCTCGAAATGGCTGCTCCGCTTGGGATACTCCGGAAGCAAGGGAACGTATCTGCAACGAACCCAGCCGCTGAACTTCATTGTGGCGGGACAATTCACTCTGCCCACTTCGCTCGCACAACAGCAAGCCGAGCAGGCCGCTGGGGTATTCTCGTCGGTTTTTGCAGCCTCCAACTCCGCGTC
>CAWJHI010000089.1:0-12556 GCA_963842485.1 Terriglobia bacterium
ATCCACTCCCGCCGTATTGGATTGGCTCTGAGTGGCGGTTCCGTGCGGGGGCTGGCCCATATCGGCGTCGTCAAGGTTCTGACGGAAGCCGGCATCCAGCCCGCTTTCGTGACGGGAACCAGCTCGGGCAGTCTGATCGGCGCGATGGTCGCCGCGGGCATGGATTGGCGGGAGATCGCCGCGCTGGCGCGCAAGGTCTTCTGGCCCCGTCTTTTGCATGGCGAGACGCTGGAGCGATTTTGCGCCGAGCACCTTCCGCCGACGTTCCATGACTTGAAGCTTCCGTTTGCCGTGTTGACGACGGAGATGCCAGCCAAGCGCGCGGTGGCGATCAAGCAGGGCGAACTTGCCTCGGCGATCTCGGCGAGCTGCGCGCTGCGCGGAATCCGGCGGCCGGTGAAACGCGAAGGAATGCGGCTGAAGGATGGCGGGATTGCGTGCGTCCTGCCGTCGGAGGCATGCCGGACCATGGGCGCGGAGTTCATCATCGGCTCCGATGTTTGGGAAGTCAGCTCGTTACTGCGCAGGGTCGGCATTCATCCTCATCATCCGCGTGCGGGCCGCACCTATCCATCACACTACCATTGCGCCGTCGGCAATACCGACGTCCTGATCCATCCCAAGATTCCTTTTGCCGGGTACCTGCCGGGGCCGGTGGCGATCGAGCGGATGATCGCAGCCGGAGCGGACGCCGCACGGCTGGCCCTGGGCCGATTCGCAACGCAAGCCGCCTGATCCAGGTCCGGACATTCGCCTACACCCTGTTCGGTAATTATGGGCAGAGTCGCATCCAGCATAACGATTCCCATCCTTTGGTCATACCAATCAACCAATCGCTGCATCGCTAAATTAGGGGTAGCAACTTGGGAGCCAAATGGCATCCCACCTGCACAAGAAGAGGGCAGATGTATGAGTTTGTTGAAAAAGGGGAATAACAGGCTCTAAGGAGGCAGAAAATGCAACAGGCTGCCACCATCGTACCGGTGGGAAGGATCGAGCTGGCCGCGGATCTAGCGGTGCCGGATCGCGCCAAAGGGCTGGTTTTGTTCGCGCATGGCAGCGGCAGCAGCCGGCACAGCCCCAGAAACCGGCATGTCGCGGACGTGCTGAATCGCGGCGCCATCGGGACCATCCTGATTGACCTGCTCACCGAGGAAGAAGAAGCGGTGGATCTTCGAACCGCCGAGCTGCGCTTCGATATCCCGTTACTCGGCCGGCGTGTGGCCGCGATCACGGACTGGATCTCGAAGCAGCCGGGTCTGAAGGACTTGGGATTGAGTTATTTCGGGGCCAGTACGGGTGCGGCAGCGGCCCTGGTGGCCGCGGCGGAACGCCCGCAGATCGTTCGAGCCGTGGTTTCGCGCGGAGGAAGGCCGGACCTGGCGGGATCGGCGCTACGCGGGGTGCTGGCTCCAACC
Organism: Terriglobia bacterium; assembly: GCA_963842485.1. Taxonomy (GTDB): domain Bacteria; phylum Acidobacteriota; class Terriglobia; order Bryobacterales; family Bryobacteraceae; genus Palsa-187. The sequence goes on from CAWJHI010000089.1 coordinate 1,419, forward strand.
TTGTTTATCGTCGGCGAGGAGGATCCTGTGGTTCTGGATCTGAATCGCGCGGCGATCGCTCAGCTCCCGCGCCAAACCGAACATAAGCTCGAGGTGATCCCGGGCGCGACTCACCTGTTCGAAGAACCGGGCACTTTGGATCAAGCCGCCGCTCTGGCCAGAGACTGGTTTCGCACGCATCTCGGCAGCGAGCCGCTGAATCATGCAAAACGTTGAAATCGCGCGCCGGTTGGAGGAGGTTGCGGACCTTCTCGAAACCCAGCGAGCGAATCCGTTCCGCGTGCAGGCCTATCGTCGAGCCGCGGTGAGCGTCCGCCATTTGTCCAAACCACTGGCCGAGGTCTGGCAGGAACAGGGAGAAGAAGGGTTGCGCGCGATCGTCGGGGTTGGGGAGCGTCTGGGAACGGCGCTGCGGACTCTGGTAACTACCGGCCGGCTGCCGATGCTCGACCGGCTGCGCGGCGAGACGGATTCGGTGGCGATGCTCGAGTCGGTTCCAGGAATCGGCCCGGTGCTGGCAGAGCGCCTGCACCGGGAGTTTGGAATCGACTCGCTTGAAGACCTGGAGGCGGCTGCGCATGACGGGCGTCTGGCTGATCTCGCGGGGATCGGCAAGAAGAAGCTGGCGGGGATCGCCGATACCATGGCGACTCGTTTGGGGCGCGTGCGGCGGCAAAGGCATCCTGATGAAAATCAGCCGTCCGTGGAAGAATTGCTGGATGTAGACCGCGAATATCACGAAAAGGCGGCCGCGGGTGAGCTAGCCACCATCGCGCCGCGGCGCTTCAATCCTGAGGGAGAGGCGTGGCTTCCCATCCTGCACACCCACCGGGGCGATCGTAATTACACGGCGCTGTATTCGAACACAGCGCACGCGCACGAACTCGGACGGACCCGCGATTGGGTAGTGTTGTACTGCGACGGCGGGCCGGATGAGCACCAGGCGACGGTCATCACATCGCAGCGAGGACCGCTGAATGGAAAGCGGATCGTGCGTGGACGGGAGAGCGAGTGCGAGCAGTTTTACGCCGGCGGCGATCGCCGTGAAGTTCAACTTACGGATCGCGAACCGGCGCTCGATCAGAAGCGCATCTCGTAAAGCGACGCGCTCGAGACAGGTCTTGGAAATCGACGCTCGATTAGAAGCGCATCTCGTAAAGCGACGCTAGAAGCGCATCTTGGCGACGACTACCGTTCCTTCCGGCATCATGCCGTTGGGCAGCTCAAACGCGGTTCCTCGATGGAGAATGGTTTGTACCGCCGCCAGGTTCAGTAAATCTTCGGTGCCGCAGCTTCGATAATCTCCCCTCTGGAAGACGCCGCGATTTTCCGTGGCTTCATGTACGTACAATTCACGAACGCGGCCCTCGAACGCCGCATGCAGGATGGTGTCCGGGTCGGCCGAGAGCAGCCCTGGCGCGGAGCGTTCCGCCGCGTCCTTGACGGTCCTGGCTTCGCGCTGGATCTCTTCGGCGCGCAGAAGCGAGTACGCTTGCGATAACGATTCGGCACTCTGGGAAAAGAGATTCGGACTGCCGTGGAGACTCTCGCTGACCAGGTTTCGATAGGTGCTGATCGCGCGATACGCGGTGGTTTCTTCATTCACTCCCGCCAGAAGAAGGGGGACCGGGTCATGGAGAAGCTGGTGAATTCCGCGGTCCACCAGCCGGTAAAAGTCGGCCAGGTGAGCATGTTCGGTCTCGCGTCCGGATCCGGTGCCGAAGCGGATGGCATGCATGGCTCCGGTGGACGCGCCGATCGCCGAGCGATTCTCCAGATTGTGGTCGGGTTGGTCTAATCCGAGGGCTTCTCTTAAGGTGGAAGGGACACAGCCGGGAAGCGGCACAAGCTCGGCCCGATGATCGGCGCAGCGGAACAGGCTGACCGATTCTTTCGACGTCGCAAGAACGTAGAACACGCGCGGGACCGAGAGCTCCGGGAGCAGTCTGCGGATCGCGAAGCAGCCGGCGACCGTGACGCTGGGCTTGACAGGCAGGTTCAGTTGGATTTGAAGAAACGCATCGGGAGCGCGAAAGACCACGCGGCCCCAGCTCGAGCCGACCAGCGAAGCGGGGGCGTTCGCCAGATCCTTGAGGGGCTCCAGGAGGTCTTCAATCGCGACTTTTGGAAACTTCAGATTCGCGAGCTGCTGGGCGGCATCCTGAAGGTCGGCTTTGAGAAGTGCGGCTCCCGGTTGGGCTGGTTCTCCTGGATGGTAGGGCGGCAGCATGAGAGTTACGCAGGGCCCGGGTGAATCGAGAATTTCGCGAAGGGCGATGAATTCAAGCGATTCGAATATCGATGACTTCTCAACGATCATAGATTCCTCGCGCGGGTGATCCAGGAGCTTGTTCTAGACCAGTTCCTTGAGGCTTTACATGCAAGCCGGTTTCCATGCGAAGCGCTGCAACGCTCCGGACGGGTCGACGCCGCTGGAGGACTGAGGATAAGCAAGTCTTCGAAGTCGCGAAAGGACAATGTTTTGGCTGATAAAATGCCTATGTGACAGAGGGTACTGAGAATGCCGTCCGTCATGCCGGAAACGAAACTTTCAGACGGCGCGTCCACGGAGCCGGCGCGCACTCTGAGTGAATTGCCCCAGTTTCCTGGCCGGATCGCGCAGTATCAGGAAGAATTCATCGTCTACGACGACGGCTTCCGAGGCTGGACCTTTCGGTGCCCGGACATCGCATGCGAAATGGCCGCACCCGCGGCCAGTGGAGATCAAGATTGGAGCGCCCATTGCACTCCAGGGTGAATCGTGTGCCGCTCTGGCACGGCGGGTGGAAGAGGTAGTCCGAGGTTTGTGAGTCACATGATGCAACTTCTAAAACAGGAAGAGCTGGAGCGGTATCTTCAGACAGTGCTCGGCGCGCCGGCGACGGTGCTTGCGATGACCGTCCTGGGAGATACGGACGGCTCCAAAGACGTCAAGAGCTACGGATACGGGACCCCGTTCAAAGTGGATTATCAAATCCATGGCGAGCGCCGGACCGCAGTGCTTCACACGATGAGTGCGGGTCCGTTCGGTCACGAACACATGGCCGACCGCGCGCAGGAGCTGATTTGGGAGCACCAGGCGTTCAATCGTCTTCCGCGGCACGTTCGATCGCTGGACGTGTGCGGATTTCAGCCGGACGGTAAGGTGATTTCCGCCGGCAAGGTGGAGGAGTTCGGGCTGCTGACCGAATATGCCACGGGCCAGGTCTATGCGCATGACCTGGAGCGGCTTCGCGATGCGGACGGGATCACGGAACTCGACCTGGCGCGCGCCGGCGCGCTGTGCGACTACCTGGTGGAGATTCACAAAGCGCCGGGGAGCGACCCTGGCCTATACCTTCGCCGCATCCGCGAACTGGTGGGGCACGGCGAATGCATCATGGGCATTGCGGATTCCTATCCTGAGCATCCGCTTGCGCCTGCGAGTCTGCTCGAGAAGATTGAGCACCTGGCGGTAAGCTGGCGGTGGCGGCTGAAAGGGTTCACGACGCGGCTGCGGCAAGTCCACGGCGATTTTCATCCATGGAACATTTTATTTGGCGCGGCGGCCGATTTTTCGGTGCTGGACCGATCCCGCGGCGAGTTCGGCGACCCGGCGGACGATGTTACTTCGCTGACCATGAACTACTTGTTTTTCTCCTTGCAGCGCAGCGGACGCCTGGAAGGCGGCTTCGAAACGTTGTTTCTCGGCTTCTGGGACCGGTATCTCGAAAAGAGCGGAGACCGCGAAATGCTGCGAATCGCGGCTCCATTCCTGGCTTTCCGCGGCCTAGTGATGGCCAGCCCGGTGTGGTACCCTTCGCTTCCGGACGCTGTGCGCAAGAAGATGCTGGCGTTCGTGGTGGCAGTGCTCGAGAGCGAGTGCTTCGATCCGCTAAAGGCGAACGATTATTGTGGAGCGTAAATCGAACCACGCGTTCGCGGTGTGGGTTACGGGTCTTCCGGCGTCCGGTAAATCGACTTTGGCGTCGGCTCTGAAGTCTCGCCTGTCTGACCGGGGGATTGACGTGGCGGTGCTGGAATCGGATGTGCTGCGTAAGGTGTTCACTCCGCAGCCCCGGTATGACGAAGCAGAGCGGGACGTGTTTTATCGGCAGATGACCTACGCCGGCATGCTTCTGGTGGAGCATGGCGTGCCGGTGATCTTCGACGCAACGGCTAACCGGCGCAGCTATCGGGATCAGGCGCGCAAGCAGATCCCGAGATTTCTGGAAGTGTATGTAGATTCGCCGCTCGAGGTTTGTGACGCCAGGGATCCTAAGGGGATCTATCGAAAGGGGCGCGAAGGTGCGTCAAGCGCTGTGCCGGGGCTTCAAACCGCGTATGAGCCTCCAGAGAACCCGGAAGTGATCGTGCACGGCGACCGGGAGATGGCGGACGCTGGAGCCGAGCGCATTATCGCAAAGCTGGCGGAGCGCGGTTACATTTAACCAGCTTTTGGGACGGCCTACAATCCAGTCGGTATCGTCGGGATTCTGGTCAGGTGAACGTCCTGCCGGGTAGTCCGGCCGCGTTCCACGATCACTACGGGGATCCACATGGATTCGTGTCCCGCCGCCTGCACCCATAGCGAATATCGTCCAACGCGCAGATTATCGAGCTGGTAAGCGCCGAAGGCATCCGACTCGGTGCGAGCAGCGGCGCCTGCCATGACGGCACCCGTTAACACAGTATGGGCTTCGACCGAGGCCCTGACCGGCCCCTGGTCGTTCGTGACCACGCCCCGGATCGACCCCGTTTCAAACTGCATGGCAAGGGGATAGGCTCCGATCAAGAACAGTAGGACCACGGCCAGTAGAACGTACTTTACCCAATGCGGCATAGGCACCTCCGCCGTTTAGGTGTGCAAGCTTGTCGCCAAACCTCTGGATTAGCGGCGCAGGAAACTGAGCAAGAAGCATCCGGCGGCTACGGTGACGATGAGAGGTCCGGTTTCGCGATGGAACGATGAGGCCAGCCAACTTCCGGCGACGGTGGCCACGACGGCGACACTGACGGCGGCCAGAAGCATTCCGGTAAGGTTTCCGGCCAGACGCTTCGCGGTTGCCGCGGGAATTATAATCAGGGCTCCCATGAGGAGCACTCCCAGGTATCTCAACCCCAGCGCGATGGTAAGGGCGAACATCTGCATATAGATCAGATTGAGGCGGCGGACGTCGATGCCAGCGGTGCGCGCGACGTCCGGCGAGATCAGCATCACCACCAGCCGGTTTCTTTGGGTCACGATAACAGCGATGACGGTGCTCGACGCGATCAGGCCGAACAGGATTTCGGGCCAGGTCAAAACGCCGGCGCCGCCGAAGAGAGCTTCGATGAGATCCTGGCCGGAGGTCATCATACTGCCGGCTGCAAGCGCCACGGAGAACAAAACGCCGATGAGCACCTCCGGAGCGACCCGGGCTTTGCCTTCCACGGCCCAGACCAGCAGCGCGCCAAAGAACAGCATGGCCGCCGCGCCGAAGATCGGATTGATGTGGAGGGCCAGCGCCACTCCGATGCCGGGCAGAGCCACGTGCGACAAGGCGTCGGCGGCGAGCGCCATGCGCCGCATTACGGCGAAGCATCCCACCAGCCCCGCGGCTATGGCCATGGCGATCGAGAGCAGCAGGTTCTCAACGGTCATGCACGTGATAGTCTACCGGCGTTCCATAGATCTCAGAAAGCAAGTCCGGCGTCAGAATCTTGCGGGGCGGTCCAAAGCACGCAGTTCCGCGGCCCAGGCAGAGCACGTTGGTGGCGTATTCATACACCACGGAAAGCTCGTGTGAGATGAACAAAACGGTGAGGCCCCGTTCCTGCTGCCAGTGGCGGATCAACTCGTTCAGGCGCTTCTGCCCGGGCTCATCGACTCCCGCGGTGGGCTCATCGAGCATAAGAACCGAGGGGTTTCCCAACAGCGCGAAAGCAACCAGCAGGCGTTGGAACTGACCTCCCGAGAGGGTCCCAATCGGGCTTTGGCTGATTTCTTTCGAAATGCCGACCAGCTCCAGGATGCGCGACAATCCGGTGTCCGGGCCGCGTGTCAAGCTGCCGCGCGCGCGCAGAAAATCGGCGCCCGTGATCGGCACGTCGCGCTCCAGGTCAAGCTTCTGAGGAACATAGCCGATTCTGACGTCCGGGGCCCAGCGGATGGTCCCCTCGGAGGGAAGCGACGCGATAAGGGCCTGAAAGAGCACGGTCTTTCCGGCGCCATTTGGTCCAATGACGGCCAGAGAGGTTCCTTTCGCGACGGTAAAGCTCAGGTCCTTCAGAACCTCCACTTTGCCGAAGCGAACCGACAGACGATCGACTTCAAGAGCGTTGTCCATCACGCGCATTCACAGTCTACCGGAAGCCGTCGCAGGGTGCTGAAAAGGGACCACCCTGTCCACGACCCTCGGCCTAGTGTAGTGCGTCGCTGATCTCGGACAAGCTGATTCGGGCGGGGCAAAAAGGGGTACAGGCACGAACTTTCGCAAAAGCAGCGAAATTCGAGCCAGCCCCCCTTTTTGCACACTGTGCCGTTATTGGACATGACTAGCGAGGCGCATGGGTCTAGGTGCGCAGGAAATCGCGCGAATTCGCTCACACAGGCCGGCGGATCCGGGTTTGGCCGTCGATTCAAGGACTCGCTGGCTGGAACACGAATTGCACAACCATTGGCAGGATGAACGGGAAAAATCGACTCTGCACACTGGATCTACTGGACGCGGCGCCGCTTGCTCGACCTGCCATTTGCCCAACCCGCCAGCGGCTCGCGCGGGCTTTCTCCCGGTTGCAAAACATAGGGATGGTGCGCAACCACCGGGAGGATCCAACGTTTGAAAAGGCTGCCGAAGAACGGATCATCTGGCGAGAACTGCTCGAAATGGAGTTGCAACATGTGGACGAACAGATGGAGCGAATCGGCGGAGGGGCGCAGATTTGTGAATGATCTCAAGGAGGAGCGCTATGGTGGAGCTGCCGTTTCAGGATCGGGCCGATGCGGGACGGAGGTTAGGAGCTGAACTCGCTTTACGCAAGCTGGGGCCGAACACGATCGTGCTGGCGTTGCTTCGGGGTGGCGCTCCGGTTGCGGTCGAAGTGGCGGAGGTGTTGAGGGCGCCGCTGGACATTGTGGTGGTCCGCAAACTGGGTGTTCCGTGGCAGCCGGAACTCGCCATGGGCGCGATTGCGGGCGGAACGCGCGTTCTTGACCGCGAAATGATGCGCGACCTTCACCTCTCCAGCGAAGAACTCGAGGCTGTGGTGTCTCGCGAAGTCCACGAGGTGGAGCGTCGCGAAAAGCTTTACCGCGGCGGTGTCCCGGCGCCGGATCTTCGGGGCCGCACGGTGATCCTGGTGGACGATGGACTGGCGACAGGTTCCACCATGGTGGCTGCGGCCCGGCATGTCCGGAGCGCTCACCCGCAAAGGGTGATCATCGCGGTGCCGGTGGGATCCTCACAAGCATGCAGCCGGGTGAGAAGCGAAGCCGACGAGTGCGTTTGCCTCGCGGTGCCGGAGCCGTTCTTCGCCGTGGGCGAGTGGTACGACGATTTCCGGCAGGTGACCGATGCCGAGGTTCTGGAGATCCTGGAGCATAGGCACAACCACGTTGACTCCTTCGCACTGGGGCGCCGGTAGATTTCTTCAACGCCAAACCGGATTCGCGTCCCATCGGCTGGGCAGCAATTTGATGTACTGGGCGACCCTGGGGCGGTTCGAGCGATTCGGGCTGCCGGCGTGCGGCAGAGCATGATGCCACATCACCAGGTCTCCGGCGCGCCCCGCGATGGGAACCGCGGGCAGAGTGCTGAGGAGCTTGTGGTGCCTGGGATCGGCGCCCGGCGGCAGTTCCGCGAGCCACCCTGCCAGGCGCCGGTGAAAGCCGGGCACGCACGTGAATGCGCCCTGATCGGCCGCAGTATCGGTCAGATACAGGATGCCTTGGATTCCGAGCGGCACTGGCTGCGCCAGGCTGACATCCCAATGCAGATGCGGCCCCGGGAACGGCCAGCCGGGGCGTTCCGGCGGGTTGAAGCCGCCCTGATCCACAGTGACCCAGAGATCGGTCCGCCCCCAAAGTTGCGCGAATGCGGAACGGATGCGCGGCGATTCGCGATTGGCCCAAAACGCGGGATGGCGCAGGAGCGGGACCCAAATCGAATGACCGCGCGGATTCTGGTACCAGGTTTCCGGATGGGACGGATTGACGGCCAGGAAGTCGTAAATCGCCTGCGCCGCGGCGTGGCACTGATGGGGTGTCACGGCATCGTGCAGGACCACATATCCGTGCTGGTCCCAGAAATCGAGGTCGGCGGCGGTGAGCGTGGCATCCGCGGAGCCAGGCAACGGGGGCGTGCCGGGATCGAGGGTCCCCAGGAGGGCCGCGTTGATGCGGGCCACGCGGGCGGAATTGAGCCTTCCACCGTTGAGCTGGTCGTTGAGATTGAAGATCCAGGCTTCAAACTGCTCGAACGCCGGAGTATTCCGCATCAGGAATTCGAGGGTTTCATGAATCCCAAGGTGAAGGCCGGATAGCAGAATGTTGTCCAACACCCATTCGCTGTTGGGTTCCTTCGGCTTCGCTGCCCGCTTTGCCAACGTCCGGGACCAGAACCTCTTCAGGTGCATGACACCAAGGCTTCCGGTTTCTTCGAGCAGTGCAAGATCGGGAACGTTCATCGGCGCCTTGCTGCAAGGGTAGCGCGATGGAGGATGTCGAGACTATCGCAGGCGGATTCCGAAGAATGTGATCCGCGGCGGATTCGATGTATAATTCACCAAACAACGGGCCGGTCATAGGTACGTCCGCAAAGGAGCGATTATGGACCACATTGGGATGACGGGTATTGGGATGACGCGAAAACTGCGATGGATCGTCGTCGCGCTTGCTTTCAGCTTCCTGACTCAAACGATCCGGGCGCAATCCACCGCGACCGTTTCCGGCATTGTCACCGATTCAACGGGCGCGATTGTCCCCGGCGCAAGAATCGTGGTCCACAACCAGGGCACCGGCGAGGAACGCACGGTGGAAACCGATTCGGCGGGAGTTTACGTGGTCCCTTCGCTACCAGTGGGGATGTATCGCGTAAACGTGAGTTCGACGGGGATGCAAAACATGGTGGCCAACAACCTGGTTCTGGAGGTTGGCCAGACCGTTCAGCAGAACTTCACGCTGCGAGTGGCGTCGTCGAGTGAAACCGTAGAGGTTACGGCCGCGCCGGCGGCGCTGACTTCGGAAACCGTCACGGTAGGCGCCGTGATGGACCAGCGCACGGTTCAGGACGTCCCGTTGAACGGCCGGCATTTCCTGGACATGGGCTTCCTGATTCCAGGCTCGGTGACGCCGCCGCAGAACGCCAACCTGGCTACTCCCTTGCGAGGCCAGGGATTCTTCGGATTCAATACGGCGGGTGCGCGCGAGGACGGCGTGAACTTCATGGTCAACGGAATCAACCTGAACGATTTCGGCGGAGGGAACCAGATCACGTTTCAGCCGACCATCGCGACCATCCAGGAGTTCACCGTAGACAATTCGACCTACAGCCCGGAGTACGGGCGCAATTCCGGCGGGATCGTGAACATCGCGACGCGCAGCGGCACCAATGAGTTCCACGGCGAGGCGTACGAATATGTCCGCAACAACGACTTCGACGCGCGAAACTTCGGAAATCCGGTCGGGCTGCAGCCGCAGGCTCCGTTTCACCGGAACCAGTTCGGCGGCGACGGCGGGGGGCCGATCAAGAAGGACAGAACGTTCTTCTATCTGAGTTACGAAGGCCTGCGGCACCGGCAGGGCATTCCCTTGCAGGCGACCGTGCTCTCGCCTGCGCAGCGCGCCCAGGCTCAGGCCACCGGCGACGCGGTGATCCAGAAACTGTTGCCTCTGATCCCGCTGCCGAACTCGGCCGGGAATGTTTACCTGAGCACGGCAGTGGCGCCGGTGAACATCGATCAGGGAACCGCGAATGTCAGCCACTCGTTCAACGATTCGAATCGATTGAACGTGTACTACGCGATCCAGCAGGATCTGCGAAATGAGCCGCCCAGCACATCCGGCAACAACATTGTCGGCTACGGCGACACGCGGCAAGGCCGCCGGCAGATCCTGACGATCAACGAGACCAAGGTGTTCAGCGCCAGCCTGGTGAACGAAGCGCGCCTGGGCTTCAATCGCCTGCACCTGCCCTTCAATCCGCAGACCAACCTGACGTCCATCGATTTCGGAATCAGCAATGGAGTGACCAATTTTCCGCAAATCAACGTGACCGGAGCGTTTTCATTCGGCGGAATCAGCGGCGAGCCTTCGTTCCGCGGCGATTACACTGCCGTTCTATCGGATACCTTGACCTGGACGCATGGGAAGCATTCGGTGAAGATGGGCGGTGAGTTCCGGCGCGCCGACAGCAACATCAATGGCTACACGCCGGGGAGCTTCACGTTCGCGAGCATCACCGCGTTCATCAACGATCAGGCCACGGGCTTCACCGCGAACGCCAGTGACGGCGCCAGCCGCAGCTTCACCAACGCGTTAGGATTTTTCGTGCAGGACAGCTACAAAGTGACGCGGACTTTGCTGCTCCAACTGGGGATGCGCTATGACTGGAACGGCACGCCGGTGGAAGCCGAGAACCGGTTCGTGGTTTTCGATCCAACCACGGTTTCCCTGCTCCAGGTGGGCAAACAGCTGGGCACGGTGTACAACCAGAGCGCCGAAAACTTCCAGCCGCGACTGGGATTCGCGTGGAATCCTTTCGGCCGCAGCAAGACCGTGATTCGAAGCGCGTATGCGATCATGACCGATCAGCCCAGCTCCAGCCTGATTACTCCCATCGCGCGAAACCCGCCGTTTGCGTTTCCAATTTCTTTCTCGCCGACGGCCAGCGTTCCTTTCGTAAGTTTTTCGGACGCCTACACGCTGGCGAGTGGCTCGGTATCGCCGACCTCGATCGCCCACAATTACAAAGATGGATACGCACAATCCTGGAACTTCAATATTCAGGAGGAACTGGCGCCGCAGCTCAACCTTATGGTCGGATACTTCGGAATGAAGGGAACGGACTTGAACATCGCGCGAAACTACAATCAACCGATCAATGGAATCCGCCCGTATACGGCGATTTCCGCCAGCAGCCCGATTTTCGCCGGCAAGCCGCTGTCGAATATCATCGTTT
>CAWJHI010000090.1:0-40212 GCA_963842485.1 Terriglobia bacterium
AAACTGGTTCGGCTCATAACGCACGTAGTAGATTACGCGCAACCCACCGCGTTTTCCCGTCCCGCTTAGCCGCCAGCGAAGTTTTCGCACGCCACCCGAACCAGGGACAACTTTTCCGGCTTCCGGATGTCGCATCAGGAACTGCTGCAACTCGCCAAATTCCTCGTCATCGAGGTAGTACGCCCGGAACCGTTCGAAGGCGGGCGACTCGACGAACTCGAACACCTTTCTATACTACGCCTTTGGCGTATCTCCGTCAACCAGCACCGCGCGTTCATGCACGTCCATCGCCGACCCGGTCATGTTGCCGGTTGATCAGGATCTCGATCCACTTCCATACCGTCCCGGCTAGCTCGCGATCGCCGGCGTAGCGTTTGCCGGCCCAAGGGAGGCGCTTGGGGTGGGTGGTCCCCGAACTGGACAAAGGTGAGAGCGGACCGTTCCCGGGGGCTGTCTATGAGTTGCGCGTCATCCATGCCGCGCTGCCCCTGGGCTGGCGTGCGAGATGTACGATATTGGAATTGGAGTCGTCAAATGAGCAGCGTACAAATCGAGCAGAAGAGCTATGAGATGCCCCCGAGAGAGGGGATCAGCATCGCACATTTTCTCACCGTCGCCGACATCGAGCGATCGGCTCGCTACTACGAAAAGGTCTTCGGCGCTCGCATTCTGAGCTTGGGTGACGGCAACGCGCCTGGGTACCTTCAGCTTGCGAATATCTGGATGATTCTGAACGTTGGAGGCGGGCCGACCCCGGATAAGCCGACGGTAACGCTCAGCGTCCCCGACCCGAATCACATCAACAGCTTTATGAATTTCCGCGTTGCGGATATTCAAGCTTGCTATGAATTATGGAAAAGTCGAGGAGCGAAGTTCATCACGGAGCCGATCCCCAAATACGGCGAGACGCGCTGCTACATCCGCGATCCTGACGGATATATTATCGAGGTCGGACAGAGCACCGACCTCACGTACGGCTGACGCTCGGCCCGGAAAAAGCATTCTCATAGTCCCCGAGCGAGTCGTCCTCGACTCGGACGGAGCGAACGTTCGAGGGCCGGATAGGGAACGGGAAGTCTGCTTGTGACCGCCGATCCCGCTTTCACGGGAAACGCGCGACGCTGATCGGTGGCCGTTAAAGGACTGCGACTTCTGGCGAAAAGAAGGCGACCCTGGGGTTCCGGCACCGGACGGCCGAGTTCACGAGCCGTTTCGAGCCACTCCGGAATGACGATTTCCGCGTTCGCGATGGCTTCCTGGCGGTTCCGGGACTTCGCGATAAACGACTCGACAATCTCGTATCTCGTCATTCCATGGCTTCCGCCAGCTTATATCGAACGATCGCTGCACGGGCCTGGTTGACCAGATAAGGCTTCGCCAATGAGCCGCGCGGTTGAAGATTCAGGAACGTAAAAATGTGATGACTGCCCTTCACGCGCTTGATGAAACCGAGGGCGGCCTGAAGCGAAGGCTAGTCATTATGGCGCTCTTGAAATGCTGGTCCACGCCACATGGCTGGGAAATGTCTCTGCTAACCCTGCTGGATGGGACGCGTCCAAGGCGAGAGGGCGGTTCGCGTGCAGATTCGCATGCGAAGTGTGTTTAAAGCGACAGGGAGGGTGAATGGTTCGGGACCTACGATTTGGGGCGAGGATGCTACTCAAGGAGCCGGGGTTTGCTTTGATTACCGTGCTCACGCTGGCGCTGGGGATTGGGGCGACGGCGGCGGTGTTCAGTTTGGTTCAAGGTGTGCTGCTGACGCGACCGCCATATCGACAGCCCGATCGGCTGGTGCTGATCCCTGCCGCGCGGGCCGATGGACAGGAGATGACGCATCCGCGGGAGTGGGCCGCGGTGCAGTGGATGGAGTGGCAAAAAGAGGCCAAGTCGTTTGAAGCGATCGGGGCGTATTCGTGGGGATTCGATTATCTGGTTTTGCCGGATGGCAGCGCGTCCATGGAGGGGATGTACGTCACGCAGGATTATTTTCGAGCGGTGGGGCTGCAGCCGATGCTGGGGCGGACTTTTGTGGAGACGGAGACCGGCGTGAAATCGCCGGCGGCGATTATTCTTGGGTACGACCTGTGGCAAAAGAGATTCGGCGGAGACCGAAATATTATCGGCAAGACGATTCGGATCAGCCGGTGGGAGACTCCGCCGAGAGTGATCGGGGTGATGCCGGAGGGAGTCCGGTTTCTGCCATCGCCGGGAACGGCGAAGGAGCCTAACTATAACGTCGACGCCCACGTGGATTATTGGGTTCCGGTCAATGTCGGCACGGACCATCTGAGGCGGGAGGAGTGGGACGTCGTCGGGCGACTGCGGAGCGGGATTACGGTCGGGCAGGCTCAGGCGGAGTTGACGATCTTGACGGCAAGAGAGGCCCAGGCCGATCGCGAGTTTCGAAGGTATTACGGCGAAGGTGCAGCCGCTTGAAGCGGAGCTGAATCGCGATGGACGACGGATTCTATTACCGCTGTTGGGAGCAGCGGCGCTGGTGTTACTGATCGCGTGCGGGAACGCGGCGGCGCTGCTGTTGGTGCGCGGGCTGCAGCGGCAGCAGGAGTATGCGGTGCGGAGCGCGTTGGGCATCGGGAGGGTGGCGCTGTTCCGGCAGGTGTCGACGGAGAGCCTGCTGTTGGCGGTGTTGGGCGGAGGGTTGGGAGTGGGGCTGGCGTTCGGAATCGTCAAAGTGTTCAAGGCGATTGGAGGACATGCGATTCCGCGGCTGGACTGCGGTGACGACGGGTTGGCCGGTGCTGGCGTGCGGGCTGGGGTCGGCGATATTGGCGGCGGTGCTGGCGGGAGTTTTTCCGGCGCTGCGCGCGTCGAGGCTGGATCCGATGAATGTGTTGAAGAGCGCGGGTCCGAAGAGCAGCGCGGGGCCGGGGGAGCGGCAGATCCTGCGAATGGTGACGACGGTGCAGACGGCGTTGACGCTGGCGCTGCTGGTGGGCGCGGGATTATTGATCCGGACCATGATGAATCTGGCGAGGGTGGAATCGGGGTATTCGACCGCACATATATTAACGATGAGCGTAACGGCGGTGGGGGAACGCAAGCAGTGGGAGGACTTTCATCATCGGGCGTTGGAGCGGGTATCGGAGATTCCGGGCGTCGAGCAGGTTGGGTTCGCGTGGGGCGTGCCGCTGACCGGGAATAGTTGGGGTGGGGCCGTGGAGATTGAGGGTCAGCCGCTGCCGATCAAGCCTAGCGATCGGATCGCGGCGCCGCTTCGGGCGGTGACGCCGGGGTATTTCAAGCTGATGGGGCTGGCGATCACGCAGGGGCGGGATGTTCGGGATACGGATACCGGCCAGCCGGTGAGTGTCGCGGTGGTGAACCAGGCTTTGGCGGATCGATACTTTCGAGGAGCGAATCCGATCGGGAGGAAAATCTGGATGAACGACCGGCAGAAGCCTGCGATAGAGATTATCGGCGTGGTGGCAAATGGGCGGACGGAGGATCTGACTCGCGCGGCGGGGCCGGAGATTTATCTTTCTCTGTGGCAGGCTAACGCGTTTTCGAAGACGCTGACGGTTCGGACGGCGGCGGATCCGCGGTCGATGATCGAGGCGGTGCGGCGGGCGTTGCGCTCCGTGGATCCGACGGCGGCGGTGGAGAATGTGAAAACGCTGGGAGAGATTCGCGACGATTCGCTAGGGTCGCGCACCTTCGCGATGCAGTTACTGGTGGGATTTTCGGTGGTGGGGAGTGTGCTGACGCTGGTGGGGATTTACGGGGTGCTGTCGTTGTCGGTGGCGTCGCGGCGGCGGGAGATCGCGATTCGGACGGCGGTGGGGGCGGAGCGGCGGGATATACGGAATCTGGTTTTCGTCGAAGGATTTCGATTAATCGCGGGCGGCGTGGTTTCGGGAATTGGGGCCGCGCTGGTGTTGTCGCGAGTATTAAGGTCGTTTCTATTTGAAGTGGAGCCTGCTGATCCAGTCACACTGATTGGCGTGGGATTATTGTTCGCCAGCGTCGCGTTGTTAGCTTGTTGGGTACCTACGCGGCGGGCGGCGAAGATTAATCCGATCGAAGCCTTACGTTATGAGTAGCGGTTGGCTAGTTTTTGCCGCTGATGGGTGCTAGGAGCTTGTTGAAAAAGGGACAGACCGCTATGTCCGCCGCGGCGCTGGTATCGGGAATCAACGTTTTGTGGGCGGGGACAAAGTGGTCAGTCCCATTTTTCAACAAGCTCTTAGTGGAGAAACTGGCGAACGCCACGGGCCTGGCGCTTGCTGGCGATCAATTCCCGGTCATTATTCAGCGTAATCAGCCATCTTTGGCTGCTGAGGGCGCTCATTTTCCGGACGTGATCGACATTCACGATGGCGTTGCGATGAATCCGGCGAAAACCGGCATTCTGGAGACGTTCGCCGAGAGCTTTCAGAGTCTGAGTGGCTTGGTACTTTCGCTTGGCGGTGACGATCCAGACGATGTCTCCTTCGGCTTCAAAAGCGTAGATCTCATCGGCGCGCAGGAGAAAATACTCTTCGCCGAGACGGCCCACAATTCTCCTGGTTCGCGGTCCCTCCACGGGCTGGTCCGCGATACTCTGAAGCTGCGCCAGCCTTTCAACGGCTTCCGTGCCGGTGAGACGACTGGCGCGTTCCACTGCATGGACCAGGCGCTCATGCCGGATGGGCTTAAGCAGGTAATCTATCGCGCCCGCCTCAAACGCCTGGAGCGCAAACTTATCGTAGGCGGTGACAACGATAATCACGGGCATGTGCGTACCGCTACTGAGATTCCGCACGACTTCGAAGCCTCCCATCACGGGCATTTGCAAGTCCAGCAGGACCAAGTCGGGCTGATACCTGGCGATACTGTCCAAGGCGGCGGATCCGTTGTCCGCCTCTCCTACAATCTCGACGTTTGGAATTAACTCCAGCTCGTCGCGTAGGATTTTGCGGGCAACCGGCTCGTCGTCGACGATGAGAGTCTTTAAGCTCATGCTCGGAATACAGAGTCCAAATGGTCTTAACATGAACGACCGGGTCGAGCTACGAGTTTCTTATGAACGGGTACAAAGGAACGGCCAACGATCCGGAAGTTGTAATGAGCGGGCCGGACTTTTTGGGGGCGCGGGATCGGGTTCAGGCCCAGTCCGTTCATCGCAAAATTCCGCCCGGATACGGAGTATTTAGATCGCTTGCCGTTATTCACTAGGGCAGATTGCGTAAACGCTGTAATGTCGCCTATACCATGCTGAAAATTGTTGGTCTTGCTATTCTCGTTCTTACGCCGTACTGCCTAGGCCAAGCGTCCGGGAGTGCCGGAACGATTCGAGGCTCGGTACTCGACCCATCGGGCGCAGTCATCAAGGGCGCGTCGGTGGAGATTCAGAATCCGGTTTCCCATTACGATCAGAAAACGCAGGCGGACAGCCAGGGAAGGTTCGCGTTGAACAACGTACCGTTCAACAACTATCACCTGAGCGCGGTGGCCTCTGGGTTTCAGAACAGCGCGCAAGACGTCGACGTGCGGTCCTCGATTCCGGTGGAGATTTCCGTGAGTCTCACCATCGGCACATCCACCACCGCGGTAACCGTGGAAGCGGCCGCGGATCTGGTCGAGAACGATCCGACGACCCACACTGACATCGATCGCGGGTTGTTCGACAAGCTCCCTCCGAAAGCCAATCGTCGTCGCTGAGTTCCCTGGTTACGCTGGCTTCACCGGGAATTTCAGCCGATTCGAATGGCTTATTCCATGGGCTGGGCGACCATGCTTCCAATTCGTTTTCGCTCGATGGGCAGCCGATTACGGATCAACAGAGCAAGGTATTCTCCAACCAGATTCCGATTGAGGCGGTGCAATCGATGGAGGTTATCGAAGGCGCCCCTCCAGCGGAATATGGAGACAAAACCAGCGTGGTGATCGTCGTCACGACTCGGTCGGGGCTGGGCGTTACGCAGCCGCACGGAAGTGTCAGCACTTCATTTGGAAGCTTCGGGACTTACGGCGGCGGGTTTGACTTGGCGTATGGCGGCAAGAAGTGGGGCAACTTCATCGCGGGCAGCGGGATGAACACGAACCGATTCCTGGACGGGCCGGAATTTACGGTTATGCACGATCATGGCAACCAGGAGAACATATTTGACCGTCTGGATGTGAAACCTTCTCAGAATGACACCTTCAATCTGAACTTTCAATTTACGCGCTCCTGGTTTCAAACGCCTAACTCATTCGATGCGCAAAATGCGACCGCCTGGTCGGGACTGGTGGCGGACAACAATGGATTGGGTCCGAACGGGCAGGTGGTGGGCCCCACGGATCAAGTTTCCAGAATCAGGACCTTTAATCTGGCGCCGACCTGGACGCGGCTGATCAGCGCGAGCACGCTGTTGACCTTTGGTGGATTCGTGCGCCAGGATCAATACAATTATTACCCCAGCAGCGATCCGTTCGCCGATCTGATTCCCGGCCTTCAAACCAACACCATTGGCCAGAACCGAAAGCTGACGAATCTCGGCCTGCGAGCAAATTTATCTTACGTAAAGGGTATTCACAATATCAAGGCCGGCGTAACGTATGAAGACACGATTTTGACGGAAGCCGATTCCTTCGGCATCGTCGATCCTACCTTCAACCCGGTTTGTCTAAACGCCGACGGGAGCCCCTTTACCGGCGCGGGGATCACAGATCCCAACGGTTGCACGGGCGCCCTTCAGGCGAATCCCGGCTTCGACCCGCTATTAGGGTGCTACGATTTGACCCGTACGGCGCCTTTACCTGCTTCCGACGGATGTCCGGCTTCGCGCAGCGGGCTGTATACTTTCAACGGTCATGCCGACATCCGGCAGTTGGCTCTCTTTTTTCAGGACTCCATAACGATGAATAATTGGACGTTCAACCTGGGGTTTCGCGAGGATATATACCGCGGAATCACCAGCGCGAATCAACTTGAGCCTCGACTCGGTATCGCGTATAATTTCAAGCCGACCAACACTGTTGCGCGCGTGTCCTACGCCAGGACCATGGAGACGCCCTTTAATGAGAATCTGGTCTTAGCGAGCTTGGGTTGTAACGATCCGGTGATCAACGATCTGTCGGCAACGATACAAGGTTATCCCTGTCTGACCTCGCCACTAAGGCCGGGCCATCGCAATGAGTTCCACGCCGGTCTTCAGCAGGCTTTTGGGAAATATTTGGTGATCGATGCCGAATATATCTGGAAATACACTCACTTGGCTTATGATTTCAGTGTTCTGGGCAACACGCCGATTACGTATCCGATCGAGTGGAACAGCTCGAAAATTCCCGGCTATGCGGTGCGCGCCAGCATTCCGAATTTCCACGGCTTTAGCGCGTTCGTCGTATTCTCAAGCGTCGCGGCCCGCTTCTTCGGACCACAGGTGAGCGGAATCGGCACCACGCCCACGTCGTTCGGCGCGGGCGGCGTGTTCCGAATCGATCACGACGAGAACTTCAATCAAACCACGCACCTTCAATATCAAGTAGGGAAGCGCGGGCCGTGGATCGGTTTTAACTGGCGATATGACAGCGGCCTGGTGGCAGGTCCGTTGCCGTGCGCGGGGGGCAATTGTGCGAACGGGCCCAACGGGACGGATTCGATAGTCGACGTGTCCAATCTTACGCCCGATCAACAGTTCGAGGCAGGACTTTTCTGCGGCAGCGTGCACGCAACGCCGACGACTCCGATCAGCGCGTCGGGCTTGTGCCCGGCATCGCAGTACGGTTCGTCTCTGGTGAAGATTCCCGCCGCCGGCACGGAGGACGACGACCATAATCCGCCACGCATCGCGCCGCGCAACTTGTTTGACCTGTCTGTCGGCCATGACAACCTATTTCACGGGGACCGTTATAAGTGGAGCGCTCGCGTGGCGATCGTCAATCTGACGAATAAGGAAGCGCTGTACAATTTCCTGTCGACTTTCAGCGGGACGCACTATGTTACGCCTCGCGCGGTGACGGGTACGATCGGATTCCATTTTTGAGGTTGGCGCAACGTGGGCGCGCGGCGGCGGCGGGGAAACCGCTCATCTGAAAAGTTCGACCGCTGCATGAAGGCGCTTTTCGGCTAGTATACACAACCACTAACGGCTTCTTTCGGAAGGAAGCGCCGATTGCGTTAGCCGACCATGCCGCCGTTAATCATCCACGGGATGCCGAAGCGATCGACCAGCATGCCGAAGCGGGCGGCCCACAAGGTCTGCTGGATGGGCATGCGGATGGTCCCTTGATCCGCCAACGCGTTGAAGATACGGTCGGCTTCCGCAGGGTCCTGGAGCTGGATGGACACGTAGAAGCCATTCGGTTTTTGGTAATGTTCGGGGGGAGCGTCGGAAGCCATCAAAGCTTCGCCGTTCACGACCAGGCGGGCAAGCATGATTTTGTCGCGCCATTCAGGCGGCGTATGTTGTTCCGCAGGCGTGCCTGCGTGCGGGATCATGGCCTCGATTTTGCCGCCGAGACATTGCTCATAGAACTTGAACGCGGTCTCGCAGTTGCCGTTGAAATTAAGATAGGGATTCAGTTGTATGGTTACGCTGCTTGGTTTGGTAGTCAAAACTGCAGTGGTTACGAGCTTCGGAACAGCGTTATCCGCCGGCGATGGCGCCGAGGATAATAAATGGCTCCGTTCCTTTGGCGACCGCTTCGGGCAGCGGAGCGTCGGGGGAATGGAGCGAATAATCTTCCTGGCAGGCGAAGAATCTGACGAACGGCCGGCGCTGTTGCGTCACTTGATCGCGGATGGTGCCGAGCAGCATCGGATAGCGAGACTCCAGCGCATTCAGGATCGAGGCGGTGGTGACCGGACCCGGGATATCGAGTTTCACTTCTCCATTGACTTGGGCGAGGGTCCGGAGATGCGCCGGGAGTATGACGCGGGTGACGAAATTGCTCACCACATTGTTGACCACATTATTCACAACAGGGTTTGAACCTCGACAGAAAGCACGGCTGGGAGATCCCGGACAATAGGGGCCCAGTGATCGCCGGCGTCGGCGGACGCGTAGACCTGGCCGCCGGTGGTGCCGAAATAGACGCCGCAGGAATCGAGCTGATCGACGGCCATGGCGTCGCGAAGGACGTTCACATAGCAATCGCTTTGCGGCAGGCCTTGAGTGAGGGGCTCCCATTCGTTTCCGCCGGTGCGGCTGCGGAAGACGCGGAGTTTTCCTTCCGGAGGATAATGCAACGAGTCGCTGGTGATCGGAACGACGTAGATGGTTTCGGGCTCGTGGGCGTGGACGTCGATCACGAATCCGAAATCGGTGGGAAGGTTGCCGCTGACTTCACGCCACTGATCGCCGGCGTCGTCGGTGCGCATGACGTCCCAGTGTTTCTGCATGAATAACACACCGGGGCGCGACGAGTGCATCGCGATGCGGTGCACGCAGTGGCCGACTTCGGCGGTGGGCTCGGGGATGTATTGGGAGTAGAGTCCCTTATTAATCGGCTTCCAGGTTTGGCCGGCATCGTCGGTGCGAAAAGCTCCCGCTGCGGAGATGGCGATGAAGATACGGTTGGGATCGGTGGGATCGAGCACGATGGTGTGCAGACACATGCCGCCGGCGCCTGGCTGCCAGCGGGGGCCGGAGGCGTGGCCGCGCAGTCCGGGGAGCTCGCTCCAGTTCTTGCCGCCGTCGGTGGAGCGGAAGAACGCGGCATCTTCGACGCCTGCGTAGACCGTATCCGGATCGTTCAGAGATGGCTCAAGATGCCAGACTCGCTTGAATTCCCAGGGATGCTGCGTGCCGTCGTACCACTGATGAGTGCCGGGGATGCCGTCGTAGGCGAATTTGTTGCCCACGGGCTCCCAGGTTTTGCCGCCATCGCTCGACCGCTGGATCAACTGGCCGTGCCAGCCGCTGGACTGCGACGCAAACAGGCGGTTCGGGTCGGCGGGCGAACCTTTGACGTGATAGATCTCCCAGCCGGCAAAATGGGGACCGCTGACATCCCACTTTTCGCGCTTGCCGTCCGAGGTCAGCAGGAAGGCGCCTTTGCGTGTTCCAACTAAAACCCGTACTTTGCTCATTTTTCAACCTTTCAAGAATTAATCTGTATCCATACTTCTATATCATGCCGGCCGTTGTTTGCATGATTTTTCTCACTATTTCTTCGCGAGCTTTTCACCGAGCTCGCGCGCGCGGCCGACTGCTTCGCTGGGAGGGAAGTCCTCAAGTCCGAAGACCTGGCGAAGCTCGATTTCGCCATCCTCGGTTTCCCCGTGCGGAGCGGGGGCGCGCATCGCCCATGCGATCGCATCCGCCTTGGAGTTGACATCGATCATCCAGAAGCCGCCGATCAGCTCCTTCGTCTCGGCGAAGGGGCCGTCGATCACGGTGCGTTTGCCTTTCGAGAACCGGATGCGGGCGCCCTTCGAACTGGGGTGGAGTCCTGAGAGATCGAGCAGAACGCCAGCTTTCATCAGCTCCTCGTTATATTTGCCCATGGCCGTGAGGAGCTCCTCGCTGGGCAGGTTGCCGGCTTCGGAGTTGTGGCTGGCTTTGACAATCATCATGAAGCGCATTGGGTTGTGTTCCTTTACGGTTTAGTCGAACGGGGAGACACCGGATCGACAGGGGCGAAAATTGAATTTTCGCGCAGGGTGGGGACCTCGATTACCGGGCGGATTTCGACCGTGCCCCAGCGGCCCGCGGGAATGCGGGCGGCGATGTTAATGGCCTGGTCCAGGTTCTGCGCGTCGATCAGGAAGAAGCCGCCGAGTTGCTCGCGCGTCTCGGCGAAGGGACCGTCGGTTACCAGACGTTTCCCTTCGCGAACCCTGACACTGGTGGCGGTCGAGGTGGGGTGCAAGGGCGCAGCACCCAGATACTGGCCGCTGTGGTTGAGCTGATGCGCGAACTGGGCGGATTCGAGGTAACACTGCTGGCGCTCGGCCTCGCTCAGGGCCTGCTCGTCAAGGTAAATCAGCAGCATGTACTGCATGCGTGCACCTCCATCGGTGAATCGACCGGCGAGAGCCGGAATCGACAACCCGCCAGATAATTTTTTACCATCGTTGCATGCACGGGGATGCCGACCAGGCGGTCGAGGCCGTATATCGCTCCGACTGGGGGCGGATTGTGGCGGCCCTGATTCATTTGGTGGGCGACTTCGAAATGGCGGAAGAGGCGGCGCAAGAAGCATTTGCGGCCGCAGTGGACCAGTGGCGCACGGGCGGGATCCCCGAGTTTCCGCGCGCCTGGATCATCAAGACGGCTCAGCATAAGGCCATCGACCGCATCCGCCGTGCGGCGCGGTTCCAGGAAAAGGTTGAATCGTACGCTGCTTTGAGCCCGGGAATCGAAGAGCCGGATTACGACGCGGAAGAAATCATGGACGACCGGCTTCGCCTGATCTTCACCTGCTGCCATCCAGCGCTGGCGCCGGAGGCACAGGTGGCATTGACGCTTCGCACGCTGGGCGGGCTGGAGACGGAGGAGATCGCGCGCGCGTTTCTGGTTCCGGCGGCGACCATGGCGCAGCGGCTGGTGCGGGCCAAGCGCAAGATTCGGGACGCGGGGATTCCGTATACGGTGCCGGGCACGAACGATATGCCGGAGCGGCTGGACGCGGTGCTGACGGTGATCTATCTGATCTTCAACGAAGGTTATGCCAGCAGTCGAGGGCCGCTGGTGAGGACGGATCTTTCCGCGGAGGCGATCCGGCTGGGGCGGCTGGTGAGGGCGCTGATGTTTCCGCGCCCGCCGGCGGAGGCGACTGGCCTGGTCGCGTTGATGCTGCTTCACGATGCGCGGCGGGAGGCACGCCTGGATGAGGCCGGCGACCTGGTGGTTCTCGAAGAGCAGGACCGGAGCAGGTGGAATCATAAGCAGATCGCCGAGGCGTTGCCGCTGTTGGAGCAGGCGCTTCAAGGAGGGCCGGGGGCGTTCGCGGTTCAGGCGGCGATCGCGGGTGTGCATTGCCGCGCGCCGCGGATCCAGGATACAGACTGGCTCCAGATTCTACGGTTATACGATCTGCTGGAGCGGCTGCAGCCTTCGCCGGTGGTGTCGCTGAATCGCGCGGTGGCGGTGGCGATGGTCCACGGGCCGCGACAGGGGCTGGCGCTCATCGACGAGCTGGATGCGGAGGGCGATCTGGAGGGTTATCACTTGCTGCATTCGGCGCGCGCCGATCTGCTGCGGCGCATGGGAGCCTCGGGGGAAGCGGCGAGGAGCTATCGGCGAGCGCTGGAACTGGTGACTAACGACAGCGAGAGGCGATTCCTCGAACGGCGATTAAATGAGGTGCGGTCGGCTAAAGCCTGATGCCGGGCAGGCGGCGATGGGAAGCACAATTTGAGTCGGGTGGCTGGGGTCGTGGAAGATTTCCTGATGGGCGACCTTGAAGGTCACCGCGTCAGCCAAGGGCTCACCGGAGCCGGGGTTGCGGGCATAACGCGGATGGGCGCCGCTGGCCACGATCAATCGGAGCCGGTGGCCGCGTCGGTAGCGATAGGCGGTCGGCCAAAAATCAATCCGGACCCTTAGTGTTCCGTCGCTGAGGGGAGCGGGATGATTCGGGCGAATGCGGAGATAACCGTCGCACACATTGGTAGAGCGGCCCGTGGAATCCATATCGCACAGACACAGAAAGAAATCGGTGTGCGCGAGGCTGGATTTGAAGAAGAGCTGGGCCCACACGGGTCCGATCACTTCCATGGCGGCTTCGAGCGGCTCGCCGGTAAACAACAATACATCCGAGCGACTTTCCAGCTTGGCCATGTCGCCGAGTGCAGGACCGCCTTGCAAGGTGGGACCATTCACGGCCGGCGTGGGATGGGACGGGTCGTAATCGTAGCTGCCCGGCGGGCCGGGCGGCGGTAAGCGGGTGGATAAACCACCGCCGGGGGAAAGATAGTAAACCACCGGAGCGAAGCCGGGTGGAGGCCAGGACTGGTATTGGCGCCATTGGTTCGCTCCGAGGACGAAGAGGCGCACGGGCAGGCGCGGTGGAGCGGGGGCGTTCATGAGGATTTCGCGGAATAGCGGCAGAGCCTGGCGAACGGTCTCGCCGAGGGCATCGAGGTCGGCGTGCCTCCACGGTCCGATGGTGAGGGAGGCTTCGCGGCCGGCGGCCTGCATGGCTTCAAAATCGTTCACTTGCCAGGGGAGAAAGACGTTATGCCAGCCGCCGATCATGGCGGTGGGCGGAGCGGAGGCCGCGACCGTGGAGTAATCGATGGGGGTCCAGAATGGATCTCCGGGTTCCGCGTGTTCCACCCAGTCCTGCCACCAGGGAGTCCGGCAGCCGACCGCGACTTCATCCGCATCTCTCAATGGCAAAGAGCTGAACGCCAGTTGCATTCTCTCGCGATCGCGCTTTTGCGGCAGCATGGTTGCGATGAGGAACGGCAGCGCGCCAAAGCGTTCGGGTTGAGTCACGGTGCGGGTCCATTTGAGGCACGCTTCGAGCGTGAAACCTCCAAAGGCGTAGGTTTCAGCGCGGGAGTCCGACAGGGTGACATGCAGCGCCAGGGCCCCAATTTTCGAGCCAGCGCCGTGTGCCGCGGCCCATGCGGCATTGCCGGAATAGCTGCTGCCGAGGAGAGCGAGACTGCCGCAAAACCAGGGTTGCCGGCCGATCCAGTCGATGGTGTCGGAGCCGTCATGCTCTTCGTTGAACGACGGATGCAGGATGCCCCCGCTACCTCCGGTCCCGCGGCAGCTTTGGAGCAAAACCTGAAAGCCGCGTTCGGCGAGGATCACGGCAAGATGTGCGAACAAATTGTCACGTCCATAGGGATTGCGGATGAGGATTACGGGCAGATGGCCGCCTCCGCGGGGATAATAGCGGTCCAGGAGGAGCTCCGTGCCGTCGCGGACAGAGACACGGATATCGGGTTCCGCGACAATGTCACGGCTCGCCGGAGCCGGCAGGTGCCAAAGGCGGCCGATGATCCGGCTGGTTAAGCTCATTTATGAATACTGCTTTATGGCGCGGGTCCATCATCATGATAGATGCCGGTCCATCGGACTGCGTGGGCGCGGCTCCCTTAATACCAAGGTACTGACGAAAAATGGTACATCGGCTTCATAGAAATATAGAACGATTCGCGGTTGAATGGGCTATGCCAAGTTGCCCATCAAGATGCACCGCCTGCAACAGCATCATCGCCAAGACGGATATCGAGTGCTACGTTTGCCGCGAGCCGGTGGCGGGGCGGAAACGCCGCTGGTTCTGGTCGAAACCGGACACCTCGCTGCGGGATCGGGTCACGGGCCAAGACATGGTTCGCGGAAGCAGAGTGGCCACGGCAGTCTTGGACCGTTGACTTTAAGGCCTCGTTTGACCGCGCCAGTGGTCGCCTGCCCGTAACGTCTTCAGCCGAATCGCAACCTTTCATTGAGAGTCATGGTCGCCACGCTACAGCTGTCCATTTGACATCCTACGCGTCACGTAGTACACTACCAGTAGATGATTCGCTCCTGCCAGGACAAGGAAACGGAAAAACTCTGCAACCGGCTGCCGAGCAGGAAATGGAAGAGCATCGAAAAAGCGGTGCGGAATAGACTCGCTCTGCTTGACGCAGCCACTTCGCTGCGAGATCTTTCGCTTCCCGGTCTGCGCTTGGAAAAGCTCGCTGGAGATCGCGCTGGCCAGTACAGCATTCGAATCAACGATCAGTTCCGCATCTGCTTCGACTGGCGCAACGGCGATGCTCATGGTGTCGAGATAACGGATTATCACTGATAAATGCAACAGATAAAGGATAATGTTCCCATGCCCACGAAAGCCAAGAAATTGCCGCCGGTCCATCCCGGCCAAGTGTTGAAGACGGTCCTGGAGGATGCCGGAATCACCGCGAACGCGCTCGCGCTGGCCTTGCGCATTCCCGCCAATCGGCTTACTGAGATCATCAACGGCCGACGCTCGCTTTCCGCGGATACAGCGCTTCGCCTGGCCCGTTTTTTCGGTACCTCAGCCCAGATGTGGATGAACCTGCAAGCCAAGTACGATCTGGAGTCGGCCGAAGATGCCCTCGCCGATCGGATCGAAACCGATGTGCAACCCATGAGTAGGGCATCATGAAGATCGCCATCTACGCCCGCGTGTTTACGACTGACCAAGACTGCGCGATGCAGATCCACGAACTGCGGACGAGGGGACGGACGAGGGACGAGGGGACAGACAGAAGCGACCCGCGCGAAAATACGTAAAACGATCCCTATAAACCCTCGCCGCGAATCGACTTGCAGATACGAGGGACGCACAGGTCCGTCCCCTTCGTGAGTATAGCCCTTTTCGGCAGCTGCGGCCGGTGGCCATTTGGAGACCAGGAGTTCGTGGTCCGCATGGAGGATCACTTTCAACGCAAGTGGCGGCGATGGAGTTTCGAACAGACGGCGGGTTCGGCTAGAATCTGAGGAAGGGGACGGAGCTGAGTGTTGCAGTGATGCCGAATTTGAGTGTGTCGATTCTGCTGTCCCCTGGAGGTCCTTGGGGTCCAGGAAGATTGGTATTTGAGTGTACTGTCCCGAATTTCCGCAACTGGGCGGCAATCTAAATCACGTTAAGTTCTCGCGCTGCCTCTCGACGACGCCGTAACAAGTATGCAATTGGCTAAGGCAACACTGATGATAATCGTCGTTGCTTTTTCTTCCGCGACGGCCTTCGGCGTGCCACCGCCCACAGCCGGCTTGAAGACCTTCGTGAATCAAGAGCACTCCTACAGCGTCCAATATCCGGATGACTGGTATCTGGCCGGAGACACAACGAGATTCTATATTCACAGCTTTCCACCATCTAAGGCGGTAAGAGGGACTGTGCTTCCGAAGGATGGAGCCGAAATCACGATTGCAGTCCCTGTCCAGCGCAAGTCCGTCACCGACCAGAGTCCTCGGACATTAGAGGAATGGGTTAGGATATCCACCGCCAAGCAAAGCGTTATCGGCCGGCGAACGCTGGAGGTCAGCGACGGCCGCAGTTCGCTTTCCGTTGTCGAAATAACATCGCATTGTTGCACCGTGCCGCCATTTATAGAGTCCCACCAATGGTTCTTTGAGGTTCAGGGTCGCATGGTTCGCGCTTCCCTTGGATTTTGGGAAAACAACACCAACACGGAGAGCTTCTTTAAAGTCTTCAAGTCTGTGGTTCTCAGCTTGCACGTCGAGGGAAACCGGGACAGGTGAACCTTTCTCAGATTTTCGCGCGCCGCTTCACTCAACGCCGCGACCGCTCTACTGAATTTGCGAACGAGGGGGACAGACAGAAGCGACCCGCGCGAAAATACGTAAAACGATCCCTATAAAAACCCCCTCGCCGCGAATCGACTTGCAGATACTAGGGACGCACAGCTCCGTCCCCTTCGTGAGTATAGCCCTTTTCGGCAGCTGCGGCCGGTGGCCATTTGGAGACCAGGAGTTCGTGGTCCGCATGGAGGATCACTTTCAACGCAAGTGGCGGCGATGGAGTTTCGAACAGACGGCGGGTTCGGCTAGAATCTGAGGAAGGGGACGGAGCTGAGTGTTGCAGTGGAGTCGAATTTGAGTGTGTCGATTCTGGCTGTCCCCTTGGACCCCTTGGACCTCGTCGACGGAATGACGAGGCACAATTGCAACTGACTTGCTGGGCCCGGTCGATTGTCTATGTCGTTATCGGCGCCAGTCTCCTCTGGGGCGGTGCTCCACCTCCGCTCTATCTGCAATTCGAGACTGCGGATATTGTCATCGTTGGAAGGGCAGTGGCCGCTCACAGGATCTGGAACTTCTTTTCGTCCCCGAAAACGCACCCGCTCGCGGCAAATGACTACGATCCGATCTACACGTGTGAGATTACGATTGAGGTCGGCGCGGTGATCAAGGCGCAGACGTCCGAGCGGAAGCCGGAAACTAAAATGTCCGTGATCTGGTATCTGCCAACACGAGACTGCGTGCCGAGATTTGGCGTGAGTTACGATGTGTTCAATCGCGAGGCGTTGTGGCTCTTACGGAAGGAGAGCGGTACGCTTCGGGTCTTAGTCGACAATCACTTCACCGCTTACCCGATAGAGAACTTCTCGCCGGACATTAAGCAAGGGCTTACGAAATGGAGCGACCCGCGAGCTGCCTTGATTTATCTTGCGGTGAAGCCGGGGGTGCTGGTTCCTGAACGCAGGTATCCCGGCTCCTTCCTTCCGATCAACGTCATGCACCTGGTCAGAATGAAGGAATATCTAATGGTGCTTCGAACAGTGTACCTGGAATGCACTGCTGCGCAGCGCGGACTCATTAGCCTTGAGGTTTCCTCACTTGGGTACTGTCTGAAAGACGCTCAACACATCGCTCAGTCCGATGATCGGGTCCACCGTTTAGGCTCAGCAGTCTCCTTCTATCTGGATCCTGGGAGCGAGCGCGGCATGGAAGAAACCGAGCTCGCCGATATGGCCGCGTGGCGAAACAAAGACGACGTAGTGAAGCATTTTGGCGACTCAAGAGAGGCTGAAGACACGTTAGTCAAATACTCATGTCAGAGCGGCGCCCAAGTGAGTGCTCAAGCAAAGCAGTTGCTGTCGAAGTACTTCTCAATCGACCCTTCCACGATCCCTTGTATCCCATGTAAATAAGCCACTGCTATCCACGGGGCGTAAGGGCGTAAAGGGTAAGCATCCTGTTGGGACGAGGGGGACGAGGTGGACAGAATCGACCCGCGCGAAGATACGTAAAACGATCCCTATAAACCCTCGCCGCGAATCGACTTGCAGATACTAGGGACGCACAGTTCCGTCCCCTTCGTGAGAATAGCCGTTTTCGGCAGTTGCGGCGGGTGGCCATTTGGAGACCAGGAGTTCGTGGCCCGCATGGAGGGTCACTGTGGCGGCGATGGAGTTTCGATCAAACGGCGGCTCGGAAAGGGGACGGATCGAATTTGAGGGTATCGATTCTGGCGGTCCCCCTTGGTCCCTTTTTTCAACGTTCACTTTTTGAATAACGTGAGGTCGATGGCGGCGGCCATGGCTTGGTAGCCGGCGTCGCTCAGATGGAGGTGGTCGCCGCTGTCGTAGCGGGGGAGAATGCGGGCGGGGTGGTCGGGGTCGCAGACGATTTTGTCGAAGTCGATGACGGCGTCGAAGCCTTGGCCGGTGCGGATCCCTTGGTTCACTTCCTGGCGCTTCAATTCACGGTCCGGCGTAAAGTAACCGG
The DNA here is from genome assembly GCA_963842485.1 of Terriglobia bacterium. Taxonomy (GTDB): domain Bacteria; phylum Acidobacteriota; class Terriglobia; order Bryobacterales; family Bryobacteraceae; genus Palsa-187. The sequence continues at coordinate 18,108 of CAWJHI010000090.1, forward strand.
CGATGCGAGTGCCTTCGAACGGGGTGAGGGTGCCGACGAATATCCGCAGATCCTGTTCGTGGGCGCGTTCGGCGATCTGGCGCAGGCCGGCGATGATGTCGGCGGGAGTTACTTCCTCGGAGGCGGGCGCCACGGCGGTACCGGGGACTCCGATGTCGTTGATGCCTTCAAATAGAATTACGTACTTTACGCCGGGCTCGGCCAGGACGTCGTGATTGAATCGGGTCAGGAGGCTGGGGCCGGAATAGGTGAGCGGACCCGCGCCGTTGTGAAGGACCCGGTTGCCGGAGATGCCGGCGTTCAGGACGGCGATGGGGCGTTTGCTCGAGATGAGGCGCTGGGCGAGCGCGTCGGGCCAGCGGTGGTTGGCATCGAGAGTGGAGCCGGCGCCGTCCGTGATCGAATCGCCAAACGCGACGATGGCTTCCGTTTTGGCGGGGCGCGCCAGATCGACGCCGACCAGGAAGGGCCAGGAGTTCATGGTGGTGGCGGAAGACGGGAGATCGGCGGAGGCGGTGGCGTCGCCGGGCGCGACGTAGTTGGTCTGAAAGGCATTGCGATGCGCGGTTTCGACCGCGGTCTCCGAGGGTAGATAGAGGCTGACGGCCAGATCGGACTGGGCGGGCACGTCGAGCTTGACGGGATCGCTGACGACCAAGGCGCCGGTGGGAATCGAGACAGCGGGCCGGCCGCCGAAGGTGAGAGGTCGATCGGAGGCGGGGGTTATGCTCGACGTGGCGCGGCGGATGGCGATGTGGGCTGCGCCGATCGACAGGGGTAGGGTTCCGTAGACGTTGGAGAGACGGACGCGCACCGCAGTTCCGCTCACGGTGGTGTGGACGATTTCGCGCAGGGTCTGATCCTTATAGGATCGGGCATTGGGAGCGGGGCCTCCGGGAGCGGTTTCCCAGGTGGCGACCCAATGGTCAGCCGCGGAGGCCTGAAGGGTGACGAGGACAAGGAACGTTGCGAGCTTCATTTTGAGATGTTACCGGGTTTGATGGGGTCGCCTAAGCGGAATTCGGCGCCGACGGCTGCCACGGCGGCGGTCTGGCGCGATAGACCGGTCAGCTCCCGAAGGCGATAGGTGGCTTCAATGCCGGTGCAGTGGGCGCCCATGAAATTCTGGATGCCGAACTCGCGGAGCTTCGAGGCGGTCCATTTGAGTTTGTCTTCGTCGGCTTGATAGAGGTGGAATCCGCCGATGGCGGCGTGGATGGGCGCGGTGCGGATTTTCAATCGCGCGTAGTCGAGGGTGTTGATGATGCCGGCGTGGCCGCAGCCGGAGACAACGACCAGGCCGCGATCGGTGTCGATCACGAGCGACATGTCTTCGGGGATGTTGTCTTCTTTCTTGGAGCCGTCGGGCAGCACGACCTGGCCGGTGCCGCTCCAGTTGCGTTCGGGGTATTTGCGGGGGACGGGGCCGGTGAGCCACACGCCTGGAAAAAGTTCGGCGGGCTCGCGGTAGACCACGAATTTGCCGCCGGCGGATTCGAAATCGCGGCGCAGCTTGTCGATTCGATCGTTGCCGCGATTCAGGAAAATGCCTTCGCCGACGTGAGCGCGGGTCAGCGCGTTGGCTCCGACGTCGCGCTTGAGGGTGATCAGGCCGCTGGTGTGGTCGGCGTGGTTGTGGCTCAGGATCACGTCGGGCACGTTGCTCAGGTCGATTTTCAGATCGCGGGCGTTCTTGAGGACGGTGTCGGGGTGGGCTCCGGTGTCGAAGAGAATGCGGTGGCCGTCGACGACGACGAGCGCGGCGAATCCCCACTCGCCCAGGCCGTTGTCGTCGGCGAGCATGGTGGAGAGAATCTTCACGTCCACTGATTTGGCGCGATGGTCCTGGGCAAACGATAGCGATGCGAACGCGAGGAGGCACATCAAATTCCGCATAGCTGATATGATCCCAAGAAAGCATGCGCAGTGTCCGGTATCTTCCGATCGTGTGGCTGGGGCTGCAAGCCCAAGTGCAGCCGCCCGCGATGAACTCCAATGCGGCGGCGGCTTACGAAAGCCTGTTACGGCTGCGGACTACGGCCACGGTGCTGCACACGACGGCGCATCCGGACGATGAGGATGGCGCGCTGCTGACCTGGCTGGCGCGCGGGCAGGGAGTGCGCACGGGATTGTTCACGCTGACCCGCGGCGAGGGTGGCGCGAACCTGATCGGGCCGGAATTGTTCGACGCGCTGGGGCTGGTGCGGACCGAGGAACTGCTGGCGTCGGATCGATACTACGGGGTGGATCAGTTTTTTTCGCGCGCGATCGATTTTGGATTTTCCAAGCGGCTGGACGAGACGATGGAGCGGTGGGGCTCAGAAAATGTCCTGCGGGATTGCGTCCGCGTGGTCCGGCTGTACCGGCCCGACGTGATCGTGTCGCGATTTTATGGCGATGCGCGGGACGGGCACGGGAATCATCAGGCCGCGGGGGTGTTGAGCACGGAAGTGTTCAAGGCCGCAGCCGATCCGGCGCGGTTTCCAGAGCAGCTTCGCGAAGGGTTACGGCCGTGGCAGGTGAAGAAGCTGTATCGACCGGTGCGGGGGAACGACGCTGCAACGGTGACGATCGACAGCGGCGTTTACGATCCGATGCTAGGGGCCAGCTACCGGCAAACAGCGGCGAAAGGGCTGAGCTTTCAGAGATCGCAAGGGGCGGGCGAGCGGCGCGCGGCGCCGGGACCGTCGCCTTCAGGCTTCGCGCTGGCGGAGAGCGCCCTGGGCGACAAGGCCGCGCATGAGGCCAGTTTGTTCGACGGGCTGGATACGACGCTGCGCGGCCTGGGGAAGCTGGCGCCGGCGCTGAATCTGGACATTCCGTTGGGCGAGATCGAAAAGGACGTCGCCCGGGCGATCGATGAATTCGATGCGCGCGATCCGTCGCGGGTGATCGAGCCGCATATCGCGCCGGCGCTGCGGAATTTGCGCGTGGTGATCCGCAATGTGAGCGACGCGCAAATCGATGAGGACGCGAAATACGAATTGCTGTTCCGGCTACGCAATAAAGAAGACGAGTTCATGCACGCCGGCAATCTGCTGGCGGGAGTTTCCTTCGAGATGTCCGCGACTGCAGCCGCGGCGACGCCCGGCGAGAAGTTCGCGGTGACGGGAACGCTGACCAATCGCTCGAACCTGAAGATGGAAAACGTCGAGTTGGGGTTCAGCGTGCGCGGCAGAGTGCAATTCTCGTCGACTCCGGGGCAGCGCGAGCTGCTGGGGTACAACGAGCAGGTGAAGCAGGAGTTCGATGTAACGGTTGGCGAAGACGCGGAGTACACGCGGCCCTACTGGTCCCGAAAGAACGAGTATCGCGACACGATGGCGCAGATCGATCAGGCGCAATATTTGAATTTGCCGTTCGCGCCGCCGGAAATGGCCGGTACGGCGATGTATCGCGTGGGCGGGGTGCGGTTCAGCGTCGCGGAGCCGGCTAAAAGCGGCGGCTCCCTGGTGACCATCGTGCCGGCAATGAGCGTGGAGGTGACGCCCGCGCTCGGGGTGATTCCGGTGGTGCGGCGCGGCTCGAGTGTACAGGTGCATGCGAGCGTGATGAGCAACGTGAAAGGCGCGGCCGATGCCAAGGTGCGGCTGGAGCTGCCGGCCGGGTGGAATGCGAGTCCGGTGGAAAGCGAGCTGCATTTCACCCACGCGGGCGAAGTACAGAGCGTGGAGTTTCACGTCGCGGCGCAGGCCGCCGCGGCGAAAAGCTACACGATCCAGGCGATCGCCGAGTACGGCGGCAAAACGTATCGCGAAGGCTACCGGACTATCGCCCATCGCGATCTGGAGACTCGATATTTGTACCGGCCGGCGGCGGAAGAACTGACCGGGATCGACGTGCGCACCGCGCCGGGCCTGAAGGTGGGATATATCATGGGCGCAGGGGACGAGGTGCCGGAAGCGATGGAACAGATCGGTGTGAAACCGCAGATGCTGACGGCGGCCGACCTGGCGTCGGGGAGCCTGGTGCAGTTCGACACGATCGTCGTGGGCGCGCGCGCGGCGGCGACGCGGTCCGATTATACGGCGCATAACAGCCGGCTGCTCGATTACGTGAAGAACGGCGGGAACCTGATCGTCGAGTATCAGACTGAGGAGTTCGACTCGATTCCTTACGGGCCGTATCCGTTCAAGCTGGGGAAGCGGCCCGAGGAGGTGTCGGAAGAGGATGCCAAGGTGACGATTCTCGATCCGTCGAATCCGGTATTTTCGACGCCGAATAAGATTACGGCGGCGGATTTTGAGGGATGGGTGGAGGAGCGCGGGTCGAAGTTCATGACCGAATGGGACGCGCAGTACAGGCCGCTGATCGAGTGTCACGATCGCGATCAGGCTCCACAAAAGGGCGGGTTATTGCAGGCGAAGTATGGGAAAGGGACGTTCACGTATGCGGGTCTCGCGTTTTACCGGCAGTTGCCGGCGGGGGTTCCGGGGGCGTACCGGTTGTTCGCGAATTTGATCAGTCTCGGAAAGAAGTAGGCATAGATTGCGCTAGCCACAGTGTATATGTCAGATATATACTGAAAGCGGTGGCGGAGCGAAAAGCCCTGTTCGATGCGTGTACCGGATTTGAATGGAGCGGCGGAAACACACAGAAGAACTGGGAACGGCATCGAGTTGCTCCTGCAGAAGCAGAGGACATATTTTTTAATGAACCCCTCGTCATTCGGAATGATGATCGTCACTCCGAACAGGAGAAAAGATATTACGCACTTGGGCGGACGAGGGAAGGGAGACGCCTGTTTGCCGCGTTCACCATCCGCGGCTCACTACTGCGTGTTATCTCGGTTCGAGACATGAACCGAAAGGAGAGAGATGTTTATGCCAAGCACGAAAAAACGTCCGGTGCCTGAGTTTCGATCCGAAGACGAAGAACGCAAGTTCTGGGCGGAACACGATTCGACGGAGTTCATCGACTGGCAGTCCGCTCAGCGCCGCAGGTTTCCGAACCTGAAGCCCACGCTGCGCACCATTTCTCTGCGGCTGCCGGTTTCCATGATTGAGGACCTTAAGATCCTGGCGAATAAACGAGATGTTCCGTATCAATCCCTGCTCAAGGTGTTCGTTGCCGAAAGGCTGGAGAAAGAGCGCCGGCGCGCGTAGGCGGAAAGTCATGCTTCGCCAGTGCTGATCGTGACTGGGAAGATCAGTCCCGCCCGCGATGTCGCGTTTCGGGTTCTGGAACGCGTCCACCACGGGGGATTTGCGTCCGATCTTCTGCGCGGCGAATCCGGTACCGAGCGCGATCTGGCGCTGGCTGAGGCGATCGTGTTCGGGTGCCTGCGGTTTCAGGGACAGCTTGATTTCCTGATCGAGCATTTTTCAGGACGACGCACCAAACTCGACCCCGAAGTGCGTATTGCGCTGCGGATGGGGATCTATCAGCTTCGCTATCTGGACCGGATTCCGGCGCATGCCGCCGTAGCGGAGAGCGTCGAACTGGTAAAGCGGGCGCGGAAGAGGTCGGCGGCGGCGTTTGTCAATGCCGTGCTGCGGAAGGTGAACCGCGACCCGGTTCAGTGGCCGGATCGGGCTATCGAACTGAGCATTCCCGCATGGATGCTGGAGCGCTGGCGGGTTCAGTATGGCGACGCGGCGGAGAAGATTGCGGCTGCGGCGCTTATCGAGCCGGCCGCCCAAGTGAATGCGGCAACCGGAAGGCAACAGGATGTTGGCGCCCAGTCGATCGTGCCGTTGCTTCAAATCGAGCCGGGGATGACTGTGCTCGATCTATGTGCGGCGCCGGGGAATAAGACGGCTCAAGCGCTCGCGCTGGGGGCACGCGTGATCGCCGGCGATGTGAGTCTGCAGCGGCTGAGCGACGTTCCGCCGGAAGCGGCTCGCGTGGTGCTGGATGCTTCCGCGGCGTTGCCGTTTCGAAGGAAGTTCGATCGCATTTTGCTGGACGCGCCTTGCTCGGGAACGGGAACGCTGGCGCATAATCCAGAGATCAAGTGGCGGCTGAAGCCCGAGGACTTGCCTCGCTTCCATGACCGGCAGCGGAAGATGCTCGAACGGGCGCTCGAAGGTTTGCTGCCGGGCGGGCTGCTGGTGTACTCGACCTGTTCGCTCGAACGAGAAGAAAACGAGGACGTGGTGGCTGGATTCCACGCGAGCCAGGCGAAAACGCGGCTGCCGGGGCGCGACGCGGGGGATGGCTTTTTCGCGGCCGTGATAACCTTATAAAAGCGAATTGATCGAGATACTTCCATCAATCCTTGCGGCGGATTTTGCGCGCCTGGGTGAGCAGGTGGCCGCCGTCGAGGAAGCCGGCTGCCGTATGATCCACCTGGATGTGATGGATGGGCACTTTGTGCCTAATTTCACCATTGGTCCGCCGGTGATCGCGTCGCTGCGCAAGATCACCAAGATGATTTTCGACGTGCACCTGATGATTACGGATCCGGACCGCTATGCGCCGGTGTTCATACAGGCCGGCGCCGACCAGGTATCGGTGCATCAGGAAACCTGCCCGCATCTGGATCGGACGCTGCGGATGATCCAGAGCGAAGGGGCGCGCGCGGGGGTGGTGATCAACCCGGCGACGCCGGTCGCCACGCTCGATGAAGTGCTGAACGTCGCCGACTACGTGCTGGTGATGAGCGTGAATCCCGGGTTCGGCGGGCAGAGTTTTATTCCCAACGCTTTAGAGAAGGTCCGGAGATTGACGTGGAAGAAAAGGGACCTCGGATTGCACCTTCCGATCGAGATCGATGGGGGCGTAACCGCCCAGAATATTGCTACGGTGGTGAATGCCGGAGTGGAGTGGGTGGTTGCCGGGTCGTCGATTTTTCACAGTGTGAATGCAGGGGCCGCTTTTACGGAGTTACGGCGGCTGGCCTGCGAAGCCGCGGCAGTTCGGGTATAGTCATAAGGATATCGTCGTATGATTCGTAATCAAAAAACCAGTGTGGCCTTAGTGGCTTTCGCCGTCCTGCTTACGGCGTCCTGCGGATTCAAGCGGAAGAAGTATGATAATCCGATCAGCAAAGACACGCAGCAGCCCGACAAAGTGCTGTTCGATAAAGCGGTGAAGGATATCGAGCACGGGCGGTTTGAAGTGGCTCGCCTGACGCTGAATACGCTGATCAACACTTACGACACCAGCGAATTTCTGGCGAAGGCGAAACTCGCGATTGCGGACAGTTGGTATCGCGAGGGCGGGCTGCATGGAAGCGCGCAGGCGGAGGCGGAATACAAAGACTTCGAGCTGTTCTATCCGACCATGCCGGAAGCGGCGGAATCGCAGAAAAAGATCTGCGACATCCACTTCAACCAGATGCAGAAGGCGGATCGCGATCCCAACAACGGGCTGCGCGCCGAGCAGGAGTGCAAGGCGGTGATCACGCAGTATCCCAACTCTAAGTTCGTACCGGAAGCCGAGCAGGAGCTGCGCCAGGTGCAGGAAGTGCTGGCCGAAGCCGAATACGACTCCGGTCTTTTCTATCACAACAAGGGGTCGCATTCGGCGGCCGCGAATCGCTTCAATGGTCTGGTGGATCAGTATCCGCTGTATAGCCACGCGGATGCGGCGCTGTGGCTCGAAGCCGACGATTACAGCCGCATGGGCCCGCGGTTCCGGCAGAAGCAGGGCGAGGCGCTGGCGAAGATCGTGAAGGACTATCCGCTCAGCCCGTATGCGGATCAGGCCAGAACGGAAGCTGGAGTCGCTCGAAATGGCCGTTCCCGCGGCAGATCCTGCGGCGGTCGCGCGGATGAAGTACGAGAAAGAGAACTACTCGCGGCCGGGCATGCTTCATTCGGCGCTCGGGTTTCTCGGCGGGCGGCCGGACGTGAGCCATGCGGCGAAGGCGGGCACTCCTACGATGGAGCGCTCCCAAGGCGTCGATTCCGGTGAGCGTGCCGGTTCCGGCGGGACCGGTGGGCGTGACCGATGTGACTGTGGCGCCGGTGACGGATCCGACGGCGCTCGACAAGCTGCCCGATGCGCGTCTGAATCCGCCGGCAGCGTCCGCGGCGGCCGCTACCCCGGCTGCCGGGGCGAAGGAGACTTCGGCGACGCCTGCGCCTCCTTCCGGAGCGCCTGCTGCCGGGGCTCCTGCAGCGCCTGCCGCTCCTGCCGCCGGGGCGCCTGCTTCGGGTACACCTGCTGCCTCGACTCCTGCTGCGGCCACGGCGCAGCCCGCGGCGATCGATCCTAAGAGCAAGAAGAAGAACGACAAGAAAAAGAAGAAGGACGACAAGAAGACGGCATCGGACGCAGCCAAAGCAACACCTGCTCAACCCGATAAATGAGCATGATCATGCTCGCCGACGATAGCCCTCACGCCCAGCGCATGGGCGAGCGCATCCTGCGCGAGGAGGGTTTTTCGGTGGTGAGCGTCACCGATGGACAGACCGCGCTGGTGCGTCTGGCCGACGTGGACCCGGACCTGGTGATCGCCGATGTGTTTCTGCCGGGACGCAACGGATTCGAGCTTTGCCGCGCGATCAAGGGCGCCCATCGCCATGTGCGCGTGGTGCTTACCGCCGGGTTGCTGGAGCCCTTCGACGAAGAAGAAGCAAGGCGCGCCGGTTGCGACGCGATCCTGAAAAAACCTTTCGAAGCATCGGTGGTGATGCAGACGCTGCGGCCGCTGATCCACGATGCGCAGCTCGCGCGCGGTTTGTTCGCCGAGGCGATCGCAGCGGCGGCTCAGCCGGCCAATTCCCCTCCGGCGCCTCCTCAGCCGTCGAAATTCTCGGCAGTGGACGCGGAGCGGGTGGAGGCTGCGATCACGCTGGCATTGGATGCCGCGCTTCCGGCGCTGGTGCGTGAAATCACCGAAAAAGTTTTGGTAGCATTAGGGCACTGATGCCCGATAATTCCTTTGACATCGTTTCCAAAATCGAGCTGCCCGAAGTCAGCAACGCGGTGCAGCAGGCCATCAAAGAAGTCCAGCAGCGGTACGATTTGAAGAACTCGCATTCGAGTATCGAGCTGAACGAGAAGGAAAACAAGATTCTGCTGGCAAGCGCCGACGAGTTCAAGCTGAAGGCCGTCGCTGAGATTCTGGAACAGAAAATGGTGAAGCGCAAGGTTCCGCTGAAGAACCTGGAGTACGGCACCATCACGCCCGCGGCCGGGTCCACGGTGCGGCAGGAAATCACGCTGCAACAGGGGATTCCGATCGAAAAGGCGCGCGAGATGGTGAAGACCATCAAGGACAGCAAAAGGAAAGTGCAGGCCTCGATCCAGGGCGATTTCGTGCGCGTAGCGGGCAAGGATCGCGATACGCTGCAGGAGGTGATGGCGCTGATGCGCTCCTCCGATTTCGGTCTCGAGCTGCAGTTCACCAATTACCGCACCAACTGATGCCCAGGCGGATCGAATCGCTGTTTGTCCCGGGTCCTGCGGGAAGGCTGGAGGCTCTGCTTGAAGAGCCGGAGCACGGTGCGCCACGCGAAGCGGCGCTGGTGTGCCATCCGCATCCGCAGCATGGCGGGACCATGCATAACAAGGTGGTGTACCGGATCGCGCGCGGGCTGCGGCAGGCGGGCGCGGTGGTGCTGCGCTTCAATTATCGCGGCGTGAATCTCAGCGAAGGGACTTATGACCAGGGCGAGGGCGAGCTGGAGGACGCGCGGACGTGTCTCGCGTATCTGCGTGCGCGGTATCCGGAACTGCCGCTCACGCTCGCCGGGTTTTCGTTTGGGTCGCGGATTGTGCTGCGGCTGGGTTGTAGTGGGGCAGTGCGCCCAAGGAGGATTATCGCGGCCGGGTTCCCGGCGATCTACAAGGACCAAGCGTATCTGGACGGATGCACGGTCCCGCGAATCTTCATTCAGAGCACGCATGATCAATACGGATCCGTCGCTGATATTGAGCCGGCGGTCGCGGCGCTGGCGGAGCCGAAACGGCTGATCCTGATCGAGGCTCGGGACCATTTCTTTGCGGGTGGGCTGGATCGGCTGGAAGAGGCGGTCGCGGGGCTGAATTAAACGCCTGCGCCTGCCAGGCGTAGTTCCCGTTCCAGGCGGCGAGTGGCGCGCTGGCTGATCATGTCGGCCACTTTGTCGAGCAGACCGGGGACATCTTCAGGACTGATTAATAAAGAGTTCTGGTTGCGGTCGTGCGCCGGACGGGCGTTCTGATACGTGGTGATCAGGGCCGTGGCCGGTTTATAGTTCATCATCCGGGCGTGCGCGATCACTTTCAGGCCGGAATCCGGAGATTCCATCTGTAAATCGCTCAAAACCAGCTCGTACTGACGTTCGTCAAGCTTTCCTACGGCTTCGGCGGCGCTGGCTGCCGCATCCACGTTGTAGCCACCGGCTTCGAGCACGGTCTGGAGGGTCAGACGCGACGCGGGGTCGTCATCGACGAGAAGGACCCGCGCCAAATCGTACTCCAGGTTTCGTGGGTGGCTCATTCTTACTTAGGTTCCGACAACAGTTTAACCCAGAAGCGTCCGATTTCGACCCCGAGATTTTAGGAGAACGTTTCAGGTACTAGCTAAACTAATGATTCAACTATGTTTGTCTTGGAACACGCGATCGAAGATGCGATCGACCGAGGTGAGGTAGCGATCCACTGAAAAGGCCTGGCGGATGCTCTCAAGCGGAAGATAGGAAAGGATTTCAGGGTCGTTTTCTACGGCAAAGCGGAAATCTCCCTCAGTCTCCCAGGCGCGCATGGCGTGGGCCTGAACTAGGCGATACGCCTGTTCCCGCAGCATTCCGGCGGCGGCCAGGTCGAGCAGGAGCTGCCCTGAGAAGATCAACCCGCGAGTACTATCGAGGTTGCGGCGCATGCGCTCGGGATAGACGCGCATGCCGTCGACCAGCCAGTGGGTTTTGGCGAGCATGTAGTCGACCAGGATCGCGGAATCGGCCAGGATGACGCGCTCGACTGAAGAGTGGGAGATATCGCGTTCGTGCCACAGGGCGATATTTTCGAACGCTGCCTGAACGTTCGATCGCACGAGGCGAGCCAGGCCGCCGATCTGCTCAGCGGTGACCGGGTTGCGTTTGTGAGGCATCGCCGAGGATCCTTTTTGGCCGGGGCTGAACGGCTCCTCGGCTTCGCGGACTTCGGTGCGCTGCAAGTGGCGGATTTCGAGCGCGATTTTTTCGAGTGTGGCGGCGATGAGAGCGAGAGCGGACATCCACGCGGCGTGACGGTCGCGCGCGATCACCTGGGATGCGATGGGCGCAGGCTGCAAGCCAAGGCGAGCGCAGATTTTTTCCTCGGCTTCGGGACCGATGTGGCCGAAGGTGCCGACGGCTCCCGAGATTTTTCCGACGCGGAGGTCTTCGGCAGCGGCTTTCAGGCGCGTGATGTTGCGCGTCATTTCGTCGAACCACAGGGCGATCTTCAGGCCGAACGTAATCGGCTCGGCATGGATACCGTGGGTACGGCCGATTTGCACGGTGTGTTTGAATTCGAGGGCGCGGCGGCGAAGCAGGTCGCCGAGCGCCTCCGAGTTCTGAAGCAGCAGTTGCGAGGCTTGCTTCAGCACTAATGCCTGAGCGGTATCGACGATGTCGTTCGAAGTGAGGCCGTAATGCAGCCAGCGCGAGGCTTCGGCGGCGCCCGCGGCGGCCAGTTTTTCGGAGACCGCGGTGGTGAACGCGATGACGTCGTGTTTGACTTCGCGCTCAATCTCATGGATGCGGGCTACCTCGAACGACGCGTGGGCGCGCAGGGCTCGGGCGGCATCGGCGGGGACTTCACCGGTCTCGGCCAGGGCTTCGCTTGCCGCGAGCTCCACTTCAAGCCACTGCGCGAAGCGATTTTCGTCGGAGAAGATACGGCCCATTTCGGGGCGAGTGTAACGGGCGATCATGTTTCAGTATTGAATCGTTTCTGTCGCTCGACGAGGATCGGCGATTAAAAGACGGGTGAACAGGGCCCGGCCGTCGAGCGCTTGCGACGCCATCAGGCGCACGATCTCGGGATGGTTGTTGTGCTCGCTGAGATGCCCGAGAATCAGCGTCGAGGTGCGGGAGTCCAGGTGATCCCGGACGAAGCGGCAGGCGACGTCGTTCGAAAGGTGTCCCATGCGGCCCATCACGCGCTGCTTCACGGACCAGGGATACGGGCCCACTTTGAGCATTTCCAGATCGTGATTGGATTCGAGCAGCAGCACGTCCGATCCGCACAGATGGAAGCGAATGGAATCGGGCAGGTAGCCGAGATCGGTGGCGATGGTTACTTTGATTCCTTGGGACACGAAGGAAAAACCCACGGGATCGGCGGCGTCGTGCGGGATGGTGAAGCTGGTGACGTCGATGTCGCCAATGGTGAAGTTGGCGCCGGCCTGGAACAGTTCCAGCTTGGGCGTGAACTCGCCCCAGGCGATGGCCGGAGCGGTCAGGCGCGAAAGATACACGGGCACGTCGAGCTTGCGGGCAATCGCCTGAAGACCGGAGGTGTGATCGGTATGCTCATGCGTGATCAGAATCGCGTCGATGGATTCAGGGTCGAGGCCGGAGGCAACGATACGCTCGAACGTCTCTTTGCGGCTCAAGCCGGCGTCCACCAGCAGACGCGTCTTCGCGGTCGCCACCAGAGTGGCGTTGCCGGCGCTCGACGAGGCAAGAACCGAGACTTGGACGATGAGAAGCTCCTCGTCATCTATTATGGACGTAAAGTGAGCTCGCCGCGAGCTCACGCGACTATTCCCACCCGCTACTTCGCGGCGTCCTCCGGGTCTATGACGATTTCGCCCTCAAACATCTCTTTCGCCGGGTTGTACGTGATCTGGTAGTGCGTCAACCCGCCAACGTGATATTGGTACTGCCACTTCCAGAGTCGCGGCGCGACCGGCTTCTGCAGCATGAAATGATCCAACCAAGGCGAATCGCGAGCGGTGACCTTCGTTCCTTCGTGTTGGACCAGGTGAACCGGGTACTGAATCACTCGATCCCGCGCCTTGCTGTATCCCAACAATGTGGTGTTCACGATCGTGCAGTTGTGCGCGTTGAACAGCGCAAACTCCAGCGCTTCGCCGTCGCCGTTGTAGTCCCTCAACCACAAAATCCTCGGAGTTCCCTCGCCGTCGCGATTCAGCGGGCCATCGACACGATAGAAAAACCGGGCGATCTTGTAGGGAAGATCTAGAGTCTGTTCATACGGCCAATCACCCACCACGGCCGCCGTGTTAATGAGCTTCTTCTCGTGGACGTTCGATCAGAGAAACGAACGCGCGGCCACTGTAAAAATGCCCCCTGGTCTGGTCCGGACAAGTATAGGCCTTGGGATCGAATTCATTCGCATGTTTTTCGGCCTCGCACATCCACAGGAGTAGCGCACGGCTCTTCGCGGCGATCTTGAAGTCCTGTCTCTCGATGACCAGCGGCACGCCCGTATCGCAGGCAACTCCTTTTATCTGCGATGCTTGGCCCGCCTGGAACGCCACCAACCAGAAAATTGGGATCACTGTCCCATTTTCCCGCTTTCGCAGGCGGTACGGGAGCGCGTCCCGTACAATAAGAGCTATGAAGGCTCGCGTGTACGTGACGTTCAAGAGCACGGTGCTCGATCCGCAGGGGCAGACCATTCAGCGGGCGCTGAACGGGCTGGGCCACACCTCCATTGCCGGGGTGCGGCAGGGGAAATTTTTCGACATCGAGATCGCGCCCGGCGCCGGACGCGCGCAAGCGGAGAGCGAGATGAACCAGATCGCCCAGGACGTACTAGCCAACCCGGTGATCGAAGAGTACCGCGTGGAGTTTCTAGAATAAATATATGTGTGGAATTGTCGGCTACATCGGCCCGCGGAAAGCGGTCCCCATCATTCTCGACGGATTGAAGCGCCTGGAGTATCGCGGGTACGATTCGGCCGGCATTGCCGTGCTCGAAGACGGCGGGGAACTTTCGATCCGGCGCGCGCAAGGAAAGCTGCGGAATCTGGAGGACGCGCTGCGGCTGAGCCCGATTGAAGGCTCCTACGGGATCGGGCATACGCGCTGGGCGACGCACGGGCGGCCGACGGAAGAGAACGCGCATCCGCATCGCGACTGCCACGGGGACATCGTGGTGGTTCACAACGGCATTGTCGAGAATTATCTGGCGCTGAAGCATCAACTTGAGAGCGAAGGGCATCGCTTCTGCACGGAGACCGATACGGAAGTGATCGCGCACCTGATCGAAAAATCGTACGACGGGAACCTGGAAAACGCCGTGCGCGACGCCGTGCGGCAGTTGACCGGCGTTTTCGCGCTGAGCGTCATCTCGAGGAAAGATCCGCATAAGATCGTGGCGGCGCGGTCCGGTCCGCCGGTGGTGGTGGGGTTGGGCGACGGCGAGTATTTCGTGGCTTCCGACGTTCCGGCCATCCTGAGCCACACGCGCGACATGTTTTTCCTGGCCGATGGTGATGTGGCCGTGCTGACCGAAGACGGCGTACACCTTACGGATTTTAACGGCCGCCCGGTGAAGCGGCAGGTATCGCACATCCTGTGGGATCCGATCATGGCCGAAAAGGGCGGCTACAAGCATTTCATGCTCAAAGAGATTTTTGAGCAGCCGCGCGCGGTGCGCGACACCACGCTCGGACGCGTCGGGCAGGAATCGGGGCGGATCTTCCTGGACGAAATGGACATTTCGGCCAAGGCGTTCAAGGAATTCCAGAAGGTGCGCGTGGTGGCGTGTGGCACCAGCTGGCACGCGGCGCTGGCCGGAAAATTCATGATCGAGCGGCTGGCGCGCGTCCCGGTGGAAGTGGATTACGGCAGCGAGTTCCGCTATCGCGATCCGATTGTCGGCAAGGACACGCTGACCGTGGTCATTTCGCAATCGGGCGAAACCGCCGATACGCTGGCGGCGCAGAGAGAAGCCAAGCAGAAGGGATCGAAGACGCTGGCCATTTGCAACGTGGTGGGGTCCATGATCACGCGCGAAGCGGCGGGGACCATCATCACCCACGCGGGGCCGGAGATCGGCGTGGCGTCGACTAAGGCGTTCACGGGGCAGCTGACGGCGCTGTTTCTGCTGGCCATGTACCTGGGGCAGAATCGCGAAACGCTGGATATGGAAACCTCGCGCAAGCTGGTGGACCAGTTGCTGCGGGTGCCGCAACTGCTCGAGGAAATTCTGCGGCATGAGGCGATTTACGAGGAGCTGACCAAGGTCCTTTTCCGCGCCACGGACTTTCTGTACCTGGGCCGCGGCGTGCATTTCCCGATTGCGCTCGAAGGCGCGCTGAAGCTGAAAGAAATTTCTTACATTCACGCCGAGGGATATCCGGCGGGCGAGATGAAGCACGGGCCCAACGCGCTGATCGACGAGAATCTTCCCACCGTGGTGCTCGCCACGCGCGATCCTTCCGACCCGATGAGCTGCGTGCTGTACGAGAAAACTCTGTCGAACATCCAGGAAGTGAAGGCGCGCGAAGGGCGCGTTGTGGCGGTGGCGTGCGAAGGCGACGAGGAAGTCCGCAAGATGGCGGACTACGTGATCCCCATCGGGCGCACGCATGAGATGCTGCTGCCGATCCTGGAAGTGGTGCCGCTGCAACTGCTCGCGTATCACATTGCGGTTCGGAGGGGCTGCGATGTGGACCAGCCGCGGAACCTGGCCAAGAGCGTGACGGTCGAGTGAAGCAGTTCACTCACGTCCTTGAAATCAGGACGCGAGGCAAACGGCTGTATCCTTTCACGGGCGAAGTGGCGGCGTGGGTTCAGGCTTGCGCCGTCGAAACCGCGCTGCTGACAGTGTTTTGCCAGCACACCTCCGCCTCGCTGGTGATTCAGGAGAACGCCGATCCGGACGTGGTGCTCGACTTAGCGGACTATTTCGAGCGGCTGGCGCCGGAACGAGATCCGCGGTATCGGCATACCACGGAGGGTCCGGACGATATGCCGGCTCATCTTCGCGCGGCGCTGACACAGACACAGTTGACCATTCCGGTGGCAGGCGGACGCATGATGCTGGGGACGTGGCAGGGCATCTACCTGTTCGAGCATCGCAGCGCGCCGCACCGGCGTAGCGTGGCCTTGCACCTGATCGGTTAACAGCCTACTGAATCATGCGGCGATCGCGGCGCAGGATCGCGGGGACATCGAGGTCGTCGAAGAGCGCGTCGAAGGCCACGTCGGGACCGTTGGCGGTGGCCGCCGCTGCGGCCATGGGAGGCTCGTCGTGGGCCGGATGGGTCTGCTCCTGGGGTCGGGTTTCGGCGTACATCGGTTCAGGCTCGGGTTCGGGAAGTACCATTTGCGGTTCCGGCTCCGGCTGCATCACGGGAGATTCCGCGCCGCGCTGGTTCTTGCGTGAAATGGCGGGAAGATTTTCACGCTGGAAGCCCGTGGCGATGACGGTGATCTTTACTTCGTCGCCCATGGCTTCATTCAGCACGACGCCGAAGTTGATCTGCACGTCTTCGTTCTGCGCGGCCTGGCGGATCAGCGTGCAGGCTTCATTCACTTCGTGCAGGCCCAGACGGCTGGAGCCGGTTATGTTGATCAGGACGCCGCGCGCTCCACGGACGCCGCCGGCCTCCATCAGCGGGCAACTGATGGCTTTCGCGGCGGCCACGGCGGCTGCGTTTTCACCGCTGGCGGTGGCGGTGCCCATCATCGCATAGCCCATGCCGAGCATGATGGTGCGAATATCCGAGAAATCGCGATTGATCAGGCCGGGGGTGGTGATGATATCCGAGATCCCCTGCACGGCCTGGCGCAGAACGTCGTCGGCGACTCGAAACGCTTCGAAGAAACTGGTGCCTTTCGGAACCAGCTCCAGAAGCTGATCGTTGGGGATGGTGATGACGGTGTCGACCACGCTGGCCAGTTCGGCGAGCCCCTGATCGGCCTGCTTGCGGCGCTTGGGACCTTCGAACGCGAACGGCTTGGTGACCACCGCGACGGTCAGCGCGCCCAGTTCCTTGGCGAGCGACGCGACCACGGGCGCGGCGCCGGTGCCGGTGCCTCCGCCGAGGCCGGCGGTGACGAAAACCATGTCGGCGCCTTCGAGAAGATCGATGATTTTCTCGGTGTCCTCCAGCGCGGCCTGCCGTCCGACGGCTGGGTCGGAGCCTGCGCCGAGGCCGTTGGTCATCTTCGAGCCGATGGCCAGCTGGTTCGGAACCGGCGACGCGGAAAGCGCCTGCACGTCGGTGTTGAGCACGCAGAACTCGACGCCGGTGAGCCCTTCATTCAACATGCGAGCGACGGCATTGCTGCCGCCGCCGCCCACGCCAAAAACGCGTATCTTTGTTTTAGGCGTAACGTCGTCTTCCATTACGAATTTCAGAGTATCGAGCGCCATAAGATTCTCCTTACCGTGCTACCCAGCCCATCAATCCAGGCAACCGCCGGCGAGGCGGCTGGTGGAGCTTCAACTTCGCGGAATAAAGCGCGAGACCCGCTGCCGTGGTCCACGCGGGAGTGTTCAATTCTTCGGGCCAATCGCCGAAGCCTTTCGCGAGCGCATTGCCGGCCTGGCAATTCAGAACGCGCTCCGCCATATCGCACATGCCGTTCAACAACGCGCCGCCGCCGGCGAGCACGATGCCTTCGCCCAGGTTCCGCTCCATGCCTGCGCGCTGCAGCTCCGTGCGGACGTGTAGAAACAGCTCCTCGGCGCGCGCCTCCAGGATTTCATTCAGCACGCTGCGGCGGGCTTCGCGCGGGGGGCGGCCTTCGGGCGAAGGAACTTCAATCAAACTCGAATCGGAGGTGAGGCCGAGCAGCGCGCAGCCATACTGCTGCTTCAGGCACTCGGCGTCCTCATAGGTGACTTTGAAGATCGACTGGACGTCGCGCGTCAGGTGGTCGGTCCAAATGGGAATGCTGGAGGCGAGCAGCAGCGCGTCGCCGTCATAGACCACCAGATCGGTGGAGTGCAGGCCCAGGTCCAGCACCGCGACGCCGCGCGCGCGCTCCTCCGGATAGAGGCAGGCGTAGGCCGTGGCCATCGGCTCGAAGACGGTTTCTTCCACGGCCAGGCCGGCCAGATGCGTCGCGGCGATGACCGCCTGATGCTCCTGAAACGAAGCGGTGATGATATGGACGTTGGCTTCCAGGCGCGAGCAGACGCCCTTCTGCGGCTTGCGGGCGCCGGCGCGGCCGTCGAGCGTGAAGTCCTGCGGAAGAACGTGGAGCAACATCCGATCGCGCTCCAGGCGAAGGTCGGAGGCGAGCTTCACGGCGTAGGCCATGTCTTCGGCGTCCACTTCGCGAGGGCGTCCGAATTCGTACACTCCCCGGCTCTGGGCGCCGGCGATGCTCATGCCGCCGACGCCTACTGTCACGCTTTCAATCGAGGCATAGGCGCCGCGTTCCGCATCGATCACTGCGTAGCGGATCGATTCGGCCAGGGCTTCCTGATCGGTCACCCGGCCTTTCGCCCAGCCGGAAGTGGGCGCCAGGCCGTGCGACAGATAGCGGATCTGGTCGTTTTCGAGCGAGCACACGACGCAGCGGGTCCGGGAGCTACCGGCATCCACGCCGACGGCGAGCTGGGTCTTCGACGGCATCTATGGATCCACCACCGTAATGCGGTCTTCCAGACGCATGTCGAGCGTGGTCGCGTCCGGCAGCCGCCGCTGAATTTCCGGATAATTGCGCGCGAAATTCTGGTACCGCAGCTTGAAGTTATGGTCGCCAAGCATTAAAGTGACGACGCGGCCTTCCCATGGCTGGCTGACCTTGACGTTATCGGGATCGGAGACGTTGATGCGGGAAATCTGCGCGCCGCTTTCGCCCAGGTCGCGCGTCAGGCGCAGCATGCGATGCACGCGATCGCGCCGCTGTGCGATCGGATCGGCGGCTTTCACGCCCGCCAGAACGGGCAGGGTGAAGCGATCCGGCGCGGGCGGCAGAATCACGCCGTCTTCATCGATCAGGCCGAATCGCGAAGGCGCGAGCGTGACGAAGGCCACCGGCGTCCGCTCCCAGACGCGAACCACCACGCGGTTCGGCCAGAAACGCACGATGGAGGCGTCCTTCACCCACTCGAGGGTGCGCAGCGTGGCCTGGCGATCGGCCAGGGGCAGCAGGTACACGCTGCGTCCGGAGTCTTCCGCGAAGACCGCTTCGATTCTGCGCGTGGAGGCGTGATTCGCGCCGCC
Organism: Terriglobia bacterium; assembly: GCA_963842485.1. Taxonomy (GTDB): domain Bacteria; phylum Acidobacteriota; class Terriglobia; order Bryobacterales; family Bryobacteraceae; genus Palsa-187. The sequence continues at coordinate 37,129 of CAWJHI010000090.1, forward strand.
GATTTCGAGGGTCGCGGTATCGGGCGAGCCTTCCGGACCGTTCAGCGCAAAACGGGAATCGCGGATCAGGAACTGCTCGAGCGTATGCAGGCCGTAGAGCGAAGCGAGCGCGACGATCGCGATCACGCCGACGATCGCCGCGATACGCCACACCGGAATTTCGCGGCGCGGAGCGGGGCCCGAGCGCACGCGCGGCTTCGGCGCGGGAATGGAATCGTCTTCCATGCCCGGCAGCGTACCGATGCCTTCGATGGGCCTGCGTGCCATACTATGGTTTCGCCGCCGCCAATTTCTCTAGAATTCTTTCTCCTGCCTGATACACGTTTCCCGCGCCGAGGGTCACGATCGCGTCCCCGGCCTGCGCGGCCCTGGTCACGGCATCGATCCCGCGGTCCATGGAGCCGGCGTAATGCGCGCTGCGATGGCCGAAGGCGCGGAGGCGGTCCGCCAACGCTTCGGCGCTGACGCCTTCGATGGGCGTTTCCGAGGCCGCGTAAATGTTCAGGACATGCACCGAATCGGCCTGATGGAACGAGCGCGCGAAATCGTCCATCAGGGCCTCGGTTCGCGTGTAGCGATGGGGCTGGAACAATACATGAATGTGCGCGAAGCGGCAGGCGCGGGCCGCGGCCAGCGTCGCGCGGATCTCGGTGGGATGATGACCATAGTCGTCGATGACGGTGACGCCGCGCTCCACGCCGCGAACCTGGAAGCGGCGTTCCACGCCACTGAACGCGGCGAGGGCTTCGCGAATCGTCTCGACCGGAATCTCCAGCTCCAGGCCCACCGCGACGGCGGCGGCGGCGTTCAACACGTTATGGGTGCCGGGCACGCTCAAGTGGAAATGGCCCAGGTCGCGGCCGCGAAAATCGATATGAAATTCGCTGGACATGTGGCCGCTGGAGCAATGCGTGACGCGCAGATCGGCTTGCGCGCTGGTTCCATACGCCAGGATGCGGCGATTGACCGCGGGCAGGATCTGCTGGACGTTTTCATCGTCGATGCACAGCACGGCGACGCCATAGAACGGAACTTTACCGACAAATTCGGCGAAGGCGCGGCGGATTTCTTCGATGCCGGAGTAGTGATCCAGATGCTCGCGGTCGATGTTGGTCACCACCGCGACGATCGGCGCGAGTTTCAGAAAGGATCCGTCGCTTTCGTCGGATTCGACCACCAGATAGTCGGTTTTGCCGAGCCGCGCGTTGGCGCCGCCCATGGTTCCGACGCGTCCGCCGACGACAATCGTGGGGTCGAAGCCGGCGTGGCTCAACACCGCGGCGATCATCGAGGTGGTGGTGGTTTTGCCGTGGCTTCCGGCCACGGCGATGCCGTATTTCTGGCGCATCAGCTCCGCCAGCAGCTCTCCGCGCGGGATCACCGGGATGCCCAGACGGTGCGCTTCGATCACTTCGGGATTGCCGGCGCGCACCGCGGAGCTGATCACCAAGGCTCTCGCGCCGGCCAGATTTTCAGCCGCGTGACCTTCGAAGATGGCGGCGCCGCGGGCGGCCAGGCGCTCCGTGGCGGGCGACAGCTTCAGATCCGAGCCGCTCACCCGATAGCCCAACTCGAGCAATACTTCGGCCAGCCCGGACATGCCAATGCCCCCGATACCGACGAAATGAACGTGTTGGGGTTTAAAAAACATTTCAATATTGTATTGTTTCGGCTTTTCAACGACTTGTCAACGTACAAACCCCTCCAGAACCTCCGCGGCTCGATGGGCCGCCCCGGGCCGGGCGAACGAACGCGCGGCCCCACCCATGGATTCCAAAACAGCGGGCTCGGCTCGCATGCGGCGGACCTCCTCCACCATGCGGGCGCCGGACATTTCTGCATCCCGAATCAGCCGCGCGGCTCCGGCCTTTTCGAACGCTTCGGCGTTGCGCAACTGATGTTGATCGGCGGCTGTCGGAAGCGGAACCAGGATCGACGGCCGGCCTGCCGCGGCCAGTTCGCTCACGGTGCCCATGCCGGACCGGCTCACCACCAGATCCGCTTCGGAGAATGCGCGAGGCATGGCGTCGATGAACGGCGTGATGGTTCCCTTCAGACCAGACTCGCGGAATCGCGCGGCCAGCTCCTCGTATGCGGCGGCGCCGGTCTGATGCAGCAAGCGGACCGACGGGTCCTTCCACAGCGGCCAGCTCTCTTCGGCGGCTCGGTTGAGCGTTCGGGAACCCTGGCTGCCGCCCGTAATCAGGATCGAAAAAGTGGGTCCCGGCCGCTTGCGCGACACCTCGAAAAACTCGTCGCGCACCGGGAGACCGGTGACTTCGGCGCGGCCTTTCGGGAACCATCGCGCAGTTTCCGGGAAGCTGACCAAGGCGCGCGACACGAATCGAGCCAGGCGCCGGTGCGTGAAGCCGGGCACCGCGTTCGGTTCCATCACCACCACCGGCAATCGTTTCCAAAGTGCGGCGAGCAGCACTGGTCCCGCCACGTAGCCGCCGGTGGAAAATACCGCCGCGGGCCGGATTCGATCGAGCATGCGCGCCGCCTGCCAGACGCTGAGCGGCAGCTCGGCGAGCGTCGCCAGGGTTTGACGCAGGCCCACGCGGTTGAGTCCGCCGATTTCGATCCACTCGGCCGGAAACTTTTCCGCGGGCACCAGCTTTGCCTCCATCCCGCGCTGCGTGCCGATGAAGTGGACCGCATGCCCGCGCACGCGCAGGTCGCGCGCGACGGCCAGAGCGGGAATCACGTGGCCGCCGGTTCCGCCGCCGGCCATGACGAATGTGCCCATGGTTCAGACTTTCGATCTCATCCCTCATTTTCACTGACGCTCAACAACATCCCCAGACACAGCAGCGTGCTTAACAAGGAGCTGCCGCCGAAACTGATCATGGGAAGCGGAAATCCTTTGGTCGGCGCCATGTCCAGGACCACGCTCATGTTGATCAGCGCCTGCACGACGATCGACACCGTGACGCCCAGAGCCAGATATTTTCCGAAATCGTCCCCGGCGCGTACGAACAGGCGAGCGCCGCGCCACAGGATCACCATGAATCCGGCCAGCACCGCGCTGGCTCCCCATAAGCCCAAGCAATACGTAACGGAACCAGGCGTCAGCACCAGCAA
>CAWJHI010000091.1:0-82319 GCA_963842485.1 Terriglobia bacterium
AGTTCGATTCATTTTCATAGTTCACTCCTTCTCTTTTATGGAAGCTGTTTGTATGCCATGAAATGCTTTAAGACGGATAACGTTGGTATCCAGCGCCTATGGTTTCGGTTGTTTAAACGTCTGAAGGCACAGGGGGGGCAATCTGCAAGGAAAACCGGGATTATCGATCGGCAGTTGTGCGAGCTGAATCGATGGAGTTCTCGCGAAGGCTCTAGCTGGACTCCTGTCGCGTTTGCGATAAATCGTGGCCTGATCGATTCCAAGAACCCGCGCGGCTTGCGCGACACTGCCGGTGCGTTCCAGGACTTTGCGGATGTGAACTTCCTCCAGCTTTTCCAGCGAAATCAAATCGCCGGGCTGCGGTGCGGCATCCGCATTGTCCACGCCGCCGCCCGTGCTCTCCAGCGGCAAATCCTCCGCTCCGATCCGGTCCTCGCTTGCTCAGAATCACCGCCCGCTCTATGGCATTGCGCAATTCCCGCAGGTTGCCCGGCCAGCCGTAAGCGTTGATGCGGCCAGCGCTTCATCGAAAATTCCACCGCCTTGCGCCCGCATTGCCCGGCAAAGTATTTGAGGTAATGTTCCGCCAGTCGCGCCAAATCCCCCGGCCGGCTCCGCAACGGCGGCACTTCCACCGCGATGACATTGAGCCGAAAATACAGGTCCTCCCGAAACGCCCCCTCCGCCATCCGCTTTTTCAAGTCCCGGTTGGTCGCGGCGATGACCCGCAATTCCGCCTGCCGGGTGATGTTCTCGCCCAAGCGCTCGTATTCCTGTTCCTGCAACAGGCGCAGCAGCTTGGGTTGGATCTCCATCGGCAAATCTCCAATCTCATCCAGAAACAACGTGCCGCCTCGGCCGCCTTGACTTTGCCCCAGCGATCCTTGACCGCCCCGGTAAAGGCCCCTTTGGTGTGCCCAAAGAGTTCGCTCTCCAATAATTCCTTGGACAGACTGGGACAACTGACTGTCACCAGCGGTTTGTCGGCCAGATGGCTTTGCTGATGCACCACCCGGGCCAGGGCGCTCTTGCCCGTGCCGCTTTCGCCCAAAAGCAGAATGGAGGCCGGGGTGCGCGCCGCCTTCTCCAGCACGTCCATGATTTCCTTCATGCGCGGGGTGGCAAAATCCAGCAGCAATTCGGGGCTTTGCGATTTGCTTTCCTTCACCTCGCGTTCCAGCCGCTCGATGCTTTGGCTCATTTGATTGAAGCGCTGCATGCGCGCCACCACCCGGTGGAATTGCTCGCGGGTGAAGGGCTTTTCCAGAAAATCCAGGGCCCCGCGCCGCATGGCTTCGACGGCGGTGTTGACGGTGCCTTGGGCGGTGAAAACGACCACCGGCAGGTTGGGATGGTTGCGGATGATTTGCGGGAGCAAATCCAGGCCGCTTTCCCGGCCAAGATTGACGTCCGAGCAGCACGGCGTCAAAGTCATTTTCCTTGAGATTGACCAGGGCGGCTTCGCCGGAGGAGGCGGGCTGGGCGTAATGGCCCTCGTTCTCGATGAGATAGCAGGTGGCATCTCGAAATGCCTTATCGTCGTCTATGACTAGAAAATCCATAAATCATGGGAGAAGAGCGCAACCCTTCTTCTCTGAATCACCGCATCATTCGCTTGCTTAAATCATGCCACAAGTATGCTGGCAGGATGACGGCTGTTTCCCTGGGCAAAGGCCGTGCAATATACGAAAATGGAGTGGAAATTATTCGCATTTTGCGAAAATTTTGATGAATACAAAAAACGCCAGCTTCCAATGGATGCTGGCGCCGGGTCGTAGTTAGTTGCAAGGTACTTTATGGAATTTGAAGTAACTCTCGGTAACGTCGCCTTCCATGACCACGACGGCGGAGTTGGTGGTGGTGCCGGAGCCGGGGCCAGTCCAGTTGTAATCTTGGGAAGTAAACAACATCGCTCCCGCCCAGGCTGATGGGCACCAGAATGACCATGAGCATAGCCCTGCAGTTTTACCTGCCACATGCTGTTGCTCAAAATCATAGTCCTGATTTCATCGGTCGTTCCGAATTTGATAACGTTGTTTTCCGTGATGGTTTCGCCATGAATATAGGCGAGATTGGTCCCTGCCATAGGCGTCGTCAGTGTGGACTGTCAAAATAAACGTTGGTGCTGATCGGCGTGATCTTCGGCGTCGTGTTCGCGTTAAAGATGACCCACGAGGCTGTCCCCAATGTGCCGTTCGTCGTGACGGGCGTGGCACGAGCCAGGACGTCTCCGGAATGGAACGTGCCTGAAGCCGAAACGGCCCTGATCAAGTCCCTGGTTCCGAAAAGTCTTTGTCAACGACGTTATTCGTGCCGGAGGATGTGATCACGGGCGCTCCTTGGGAGTAAAAGGTGAAGCCAACGGTCACCGCTTGCAACAGGTTGGTTTGGGCATGGGCAGTCATTCCGGGAGCGGCAATCAACAGCGCCAACACAGTTAGTTTCAGTCTTGCATTCATTACTTCCTTTCTTTAATCGCAGCGGAATCGGATTGCCGCAGCAGCAAACCATTTGCATGAATTATGCCATGCAAAAGAAATGCGGCTTCACTCGTAGCGCGCAAAAAGGACGGCTGGCATCTCCGAAAAACCAGTTGCAAACTATTGGCATTCTGCAAGCCCTGGCAAGAGTGGCGGAGATTCGGTCAAGATCAAGATGGGGTTACATTTAATTCGAGCCAGTACCTTCAAAATGATTCGGACACCCTGGCCAAATTCCGCGAGACAGGAAACCTTTTGCAGATAGGAGGTGACGCCCAACTCGTATGCGCGATCAACGTCCGACAACTGGGTGGAAACAGTGAGCATCACCACCGGAAGTTTTTTCAAGCCCGGCTGTGACCGTATCCACTTTAACACCTCGTGCCCGTCGCGTTTTGGCATTCTTATGTCAAGAAACACGACATCGGGCAGGGGATGAACCGTTCGATCCGAAGAGTCGCCGGTTCCGGCAAGGTAATCAAGCGCCATCGCGCCATCGGTCACCACTTTGAGCAGATGGGGAATGCCGGTGCGCTGGCAGGCCATCTTCATTACAAAAACATCATCCTGATTGTCTTCAACGAGCAGCACAGTCTTCATCACAATGCCACAACATTGCAGAATACGTGGTTCAAAGGCGAGAGGAATTTAGCCAACAACGTTTGAGTTTTTCAATACTTCAGCATTTGACATTTCGCCTCCGGTTTTTAGCATCAGCATTTAGAATTTAGCCTGTCAGGGCTGTTGAATAAAAACGGTTGTTTCTGGTAACAAGTTACATTATTGAGCTGCAAGGACTTACGAAGGTGGTTTGTTGCCAGTTTCCGGCTTGAGCCGCTCCGAGCCGTCTCCGCCGCCAAAAAACGTCAAATGTTGCCAGTGTTTCCGGTGTTGCCGAGATCTGGTGGACCACGTGAAGGAAAGACCGAAGCCGAGACATCCGACCACGCGCCAGCGTTTTGGAGTGTGCGCAGCCCTCTGCCGCTCTTCAAAAGTGATGACAGTTACGTTACGCTGAAAGGGTGGAAACATTGGATACTGGAGAAAAACAACGTCACCAGCCCCTCGGCTTGCCTGGGAAGAGAAAGGGACGAAGGAAAAAGGATTTTAACCACGAAATACTCGGAATACACGAACGACCCCGGCCCCCCAAATGCTTTAGGGGCCAGCTTTCGGGGTTTGCGTATTCCTGAGGGTATGTGTCGACAACTGTTTGGTGTCTGTTTTACGGCTTGTTTGTTATTTATGTCGCAAATCGGTTGTGGCGTAAATGCCTTGCTGACAATATGTTGCATCTATGTCACGCATTAAAACGCGGGGTTTTCGGGAAAATTTCACGATTTTTTAAATGGGGAGTTTGGGATAAAGTGTAAAATTCAGACTTTTAATCAGCCATAAGAGGCATGTCTTGCAGTATTGCATTTACCGTGCCTGGATTGGAATGGAAAAACTGAAATCAGGCTTCTCAAGTTTCCTGACGCAATGGGCGTTTTTCAAGCTTGACGACTTCCGGTGTTTGGGTATGATACACGCTGCAACGTACAGTTTGTTTTGCTGGATACGTCCAGCGCGGAAGTCGGAGAGCCTGGTTCTACCGGCTTTTTTATTCCCCGTGTGGGGAAAGTAAAAATAATATGAACGCTGATTTTTTGGCAGTTTTGGAATTCTGGGAGCGCGAAAAAGGCATCAGCCGCGATGTCCTGGTCCAAGCCGTCGAAGAGGCGCTGGTTTCGGCCGCAAAGAAGGCGGTCGGCCCGGCGCGCGAATTGCGTTGCGCCATCGACACCAAGAACGGCGACATCAAGGCCTTTGCCAAACTGGTGGTTTCGGAAAAGGTCATTTCCAAGCACGATCAGATTTCGGTTTTTGACGCCCGCCGCATCAAGCCCGACGCCCAATTGGGCGACGAGTTGGAGAAGGAGGTCACCCCCGCGGGATTTGGACGCATCGCCTCGCAATATGCCAAGCAGGCGTTGATGCAGCATATCCGCCGCGCCGGAGAAGCAACTATTTTCACGGAATTCAAGGACCGGGTGGGCGACATCATGAGCGGAGTCGTCCGCGCGGTTTGAGCGTTCCGACGTAACGATCGATCTGGGAAAATACGAGGCGCTTGCTGCCCAACCGGGAACGGGTTCCGACCGAGGAATATCAAATCGGCGAACGCATCCGCTGCTACGTCAAGGCCGTGGAAAGCGGCCCGCACGGCCCCGAGATCATCCTGTCGCGGGCCGACCCGCAATTTGTCGTCAAGCTGTTCCAACTGGAAGTTTCCGGAAATTAACGATGGCACCATCGAAGTCAAAGGCATTGCCCGCGAACCCGGCTTCCGCACCAAGCTGGCTGTCCATGAGCAATACCTGAACGAGTAGATGTACAAAACCTGGTGCCGCCGATCACGACGAGCGCCGATCCGAGGAGCATCACGGGCTTCGGCCCGTATTTCGGGATCGACCGGCCGATGATCGGGGCCACGATCATGTTCGTCACAGTGGTGGGAACGCTGTAGAGACCGAAGTCGAGGTACAGTCTTCCCGAGCCCGACCGGTGACGCCGCTTCCGCCCGCGCCACGAGCCCCACGAACATTACGAACATCGCGGTCCCCGCGAAGAAGCCCGGCGGAATTCGCGAGCAGGATGTTCCGCTCCGCCAGCTTGGCGAAGTCGACGATGGGGTGCGCGCTCCGCAGGCTCCGATGAGGACGAACGCGAGAAGGAACGCCGCGGCCAGCAGGAAGAAGTTCCGGGTCCCGAGGTGGAGGCCGAGGAAGGTGTAGGCCGACCATTGGGTCCATCCCCAGTCCGGCCCCTCGGTGAGGCCGAGCAGGAAGAACGTGAGCGCGAGGGCGAGGGTGGCGGCCCCGGGGACATCGACGCGCTGCGCGAGCCGGATTCGGGACTCGTGCAGGAGGAGGATCGCGAGCACGAGGACGCTCCCCGCGATCGGGATCATCGTGTGATAGGTCAGCTGCCAGCCGTACCTCTTGGGTCACCCACGCACCCCCCAAGAGACCGACGGCCGCGCCGACACTGAACATCGCCGCGACGATCGACTGCGCGCCCGCGATCTTGTTCCGGGAGAACTCGTCCCCGATCATCGCGAACGCGAGCGGGAACATCCCCAATCCGACCCCCTGGACGGCCCGCACGCCGATCAACAGGTAGGGCTGATTCGGTCGCGAGACCCCGAGAGCGATCCGATGTCGGGGTGAACCCGGGCGATGCTCACCGCGACGGTGGTTGAGAGGAGGGGGACGAGGACCCGTTTCTTTCCGTAGATGTCCCCCAGCTTGCCTGTGAGTGGGGTGATCGTGACCCCGATAATGGCGAGGTAGGCCGAGAGGATCCAGGTGACCGAAGTGAGGGGCGCGTTGTCGTAGAACGACTGGAAGTTCGTCAGCGCCGGGATGATCATTGTCTCGCATGTACGTGACCATGAGCGCCGTGGCGGAGAGCAGAATGAGCACCGAGCGCTGCCGTTGCCCGTCGTGCTGGGGGATGGGGGCGGCGCTGGGAGGTGACCGTGCGATTCCATCCTGGGTCGGGGACTCCTGACCGGGAACTACTGATCCAGATGGGGAACCCAACGGGGGACAGTTATGAGGCTATCCCTGATGGGCGCCCGTCAGGCCGCCGCGCGGCGCTGAGGAGCGTGTCGATGAGCCCGATCGGAGGGGAGCCGAAGCCGAGCAGGGCGTCGTGGAACAACCGGGTGTCGCCTCCGAACCAGCTCGCGAGGAATCGCGACCGCGCGTTCAGGATGGCGAGCTTTCCAAGGGTGTAGCAGAGGTACTCGGGGTTGAAGGTCCCGCGGATCGCTTCCCGCTCGGCGGGGAGTCGCTCAAAGTGGGCCTCCCGCTGGAAGAGGGCGGTCGCTTCCAGGGTCATCCCCTGGGTGTGGAGGCCGACCGACGAGCAGCCCGGCAGTTGCGGAGGAGCGCGCTGCGATTTGGGCGATTCCGCGGCGGTCTTCCTGACTGAGTCCGGCCTCGGATCGCCAGCTGCTCGGTGTAGCGGGCCTACCTCTGTGAACGAGGCCGAGAGGTAGACCTTGCGAACGAGGCTCCTCGAGCCCTGCCGGAAGTGAGGAAACTGGGAGATAGTGCCCGGGGCACCTCGTGGACCGTGATGTTCCGGAGGCATCGCGTGATTGAACGACCGATGCATCCTCCCGCTGGATCCGCGTCCAACGCGGGTCGACCGGGGGTGACGTAGAACATCCCTTCCCACCCATCCGTGTCGAAACTCACCTGGTGGGTTCATGCTCGCGGTCGAGAGGGCACGACCCCACACGGGGGTCTCCTCGACCCGGACCAGCCCCTTACTGGTATTGTCACGTGTCTGGGCCGCGACGCGCCCCCGAGCCTCCTCAACGAACCGCTGGGCGGTCGGGAGCACGGCCGCGGCGGTGGGGTGGTCTCGGCGCTGGGGCCACCGAAGAGTTCGGGGACCTGCATGCTCCCTCGGTTGCCGCGATGGCGGCGAGCCGCGCCTGATCGCGCTCGAGATCCACGACTCCGGTCTTCCGGATCGTATTGGCGACCGTCGGATCCCTTCCCGCACGAAGAGGAGACGCTGGTAGCGCGCGCTGCCCAGAGCGAACTCGGGGGTCGCGGCGGGAAGCCGGCTCCCGCAACCACGAAAGGAAGCGGTGGAGCGCCGTCTCCGCCGAGGGCGCGGGCGGCCACCACTGGGGGTCCGAGCGAGGCCCGCGCGGCGAACGCCTCGGCCTCGCCGAAGTGCTCCGGAAGTCCCCGCCTATTGCCAGGGCGAGGCCGACGAACGGCTTCGGCAGTTGGGCGTCTCGAGGCGCCGTTGCCCCACCTCGAGGAGATGGGGGAACGGCTTCGAGCGTGCGCACGATTGCGGCGACGCGTCGCTCCGCGGGCGCGGATCCCGGTTAGATACCATGCCAGTGAGACCTATTCGACGTACGACATCGGATTCCGCTCGAAATCCCCGAGTCGCGCAGGTCGAAGAGCGGGCTCTCGAGGAGCAGACGGAGCAGAAAGGCGTCGACCCTGCGGGTGTCCGAGTACCCGGTGCCGTCGAGGGTTGCGAGGCGGTGGAGGAGCAAGGTCGGCCCGGAAGGACCAGCGTCTGCTGCCGCTGTGACAGATCCGGGAGCCGTCCATCGTGGTCGTGAAGCCCGAGGGAGACCGCGTATCCCGGTGGAGTCGAGCAGGTGGTCCACGACCTTCCGCTCGAGCGAGTCGAGTCCTATCGCCGCGCTGGAGGACGAGGACATTGAGGTGGAGGAACGAGGGAGGCTCAAAGTCGAACGTCTCGACGCGCGATGGAGGGCTCACTCCATCCACGAAATACGCACGTTGGGGCACTCGCCCGCCTCCAGCGGAGTGCCGCACACGAAGCAGGAGGCAAACGGGCCCTTCTCCGCACCCGGATGAATTGAAGCCACGACCGTCCGCTCTGGTAGCGGAGGGGGGCAAGGTCGGGCGGCGGAGGCACCGGCGCCGCCGGCTGCAGGTGCCGTCCCTTGAGGCTTCGGTTCCGGTGAGGGCGGAGCCTCGGGGGCCACCGGCTCGAGATCGGCCGCTGGCTCCGGGGCGGGCTCCTCGGTGTCCGTCGCGTCCCTGGCCATGCTGAAGCCGGCCGAAGAGCGCCATGCGCGCCGAGAACCGACCGCCGCCTCTTTAGCCCTGTCGACCGACGGGACGCCACACCGTTTTGTGGCGGGAGCGGTGCGGGGGCATGACCGGGATGCCGTCGGAGCGGCTTCGGGCACTGGCATCGATTCCGCCCTGACCACCCCCGCCCGGCCGGGAATGAGACTCGCCCGTCACGGTCTCCGGGACCTCCGCGTGGGTCTCCGGAACAGATCGGTGCGGGAGAACGGCGCGGTCGCCACTGCGGGTGGTTGCACGTTCACCCCCGAGGTCGCCCTCGATCTCGCCGTTGCGCGATGCTCCAGGCGCTCAGCGTACTCAGGCGACCCTGGGCTCGATTGACCGGGTCCGAGCGGATCGTCAAGGTGAACGTCTATGTCGCCTCGTCACCGGGATTCGACTGGAGCACGAGGTCGCGAACGGCGCGACCGACCTCCTCGTCCAGGTGTTCGGTGAGGAGGGGCGACCGGCGCGTAGCGCGATCCGCGTCGTGGCCCTTCCTCTCAATGCCCCGTCGAAGTCGACTTCGTCGTCGCCACCGCATAGGCCCGACCGTGGAGGCGACCGCGCGGGAACGGAATCTTCCGCGAGGGCCGCGACCTCTACACTTATCAACGAGAACCCCGGGGTGCGCGTCTACGGGGAGACCCTTCGAACGGTCGAGTCGGTCGAGGACCGCCTGTGGGTTCTGTTCCGATCGAAGCTCGCGGCCCTCCTCCTGAAGGGAGCTCCCAAGGAGCTCGGGGCGAGCTGCGCGCGTCCTCTACCTCGGGGGAGCCCACGGCACTGACGGGTGAGCCACCTTTCGGACGTCTGGCCCGGAGCCGCCACTTCGTCGTGGAGAAGAGCCCGACCTCGTTCGCCCCGCTCCTCGCGCTCTCCCGGCGGTCGAACGTGCTTCCCCTTCTGGCCGAGCCTCCCACTCCCGGCGGTACCTCGCCGACGTTGGGGAGGTCGACCTCCTCTACCAGGACGTGGCCCAGCGACGAGGCCGCGTATTCTTCGTGGAGAACGCGCGGTCGTGCCTGCGTCCGTCGGGCGGGGGGTGCTGATGCTCAAGGTGCGTTCGGTGACCCAGCGGCGATCCTCCGTCTGGATTGTCCGTGATGCGCGGGGCGATGGGCTGCGGCGGTTACGCCGCCGAGCAGCGAGATCCGCTTACTCCGTTCTCCCGGGAGCATGTTCTGCTCCTCCTGCACCGTTAGGAACACCGTCCATCGTTCGGCGCCGGATGCGGCCGCTAATACCGGGACCCGTCCCCGATTCGAGGTGACACGGTGCGGGGGTCGAGCGCGCCACAGCCGACCCCGATCCCTCGACCCGCCCGTTCCTCGCGGTGGGTCTCCTCGCTTCCGCGGCCCTTGTCGGAACCTTCGCCCAGTCGCACACGGCAGGCCCCGCAGGCGCCCTCTCGGTCGGAGCCTCCTGCGCGGCCGCTTTATCGCGGTATCCCAGCCTGGGCGATGTCCGTGGGGCACTCTACGACGCTCGGCTGCTTCGTGGATTCTCCTGGGCTCCCCCGGATGAACCGCCGCGCCGGATGGTTCTTCTTGTCCTGGGTCGACCTCGAGCGGCACCCCCCTCGGTGTGCTCCAGCCGTTGGAAGGCGATCGTCAATTTCACCGCTACGTTGAACGAGAGCGGCACCGAAACGTTCTCGGTCCGTATCCGTGGCGCGCGGGATTGCGGAGGGCAAGGGGTAGTTGATCGCCGGTTCGGCGACCGCGAACGTCACGGCTATCGCATTGCTTTCCCTCGAGAATCTCTCGGTGGAACCGTGTCCTGCGCCTGGGCCAATCGGTCAATCTGACCGTGACGGTGGCCGGGGACTGGCCCCCTATCTGGTCGAGGTCGATGGAAAGATGGGACGCGCTCGGCGCTGAACCTTACCAGCTCCGGGCGCATTCGCGCTCCCTCACTCGTTTCTCACCGGAAGGACTCCCGTCCGTTTCGGTCGAGGACACGCTGGGTTCCTCTATTCGGCGCCGTCGTCGAAGCGATCGAGTGAGCGACCGGCGGGCAGCGGGGATCGGATCGCTGTCCGGGGCGGTGGGCTCCCACACCCCTGTGCACTTCTCCGTACGCTTCTCCGTGCTACTGTAGTAATTGCCGCCCTTCGGGTTCTGCGATGGGCAGTGGCCCACCTCGGTCGGCCTGACCCCTTCGGCGAGAATCTCACGTGCACGTTCAACGAGACGGGCTCGGCTTCGATCCCTCGCCGTGAGGCTCTCCGAACTTCCCGATCGGCGCGAGTTCCTCCTGGTCGAACCGGTGAAACCCCCCCTGACGGCCCTGGTCGCTCCCCCGTCCGTGCCCGGCGAGATCGGGCCACCCATCGTTGCCGTCGACTTCGCCGGGGGCGTGCCGCCCTTCCGCGTGACGGCCCAGATCCTGGGCCATCCGAGCCCCAGCACGCTCACCTCGCTGGGGGACGGGACCCTGCAGCTCCCGGCCCAGATGCCGGCTGCTCGTTCCTTCCCACGATCGTGACGGCGACCGGCAGCCGCCGTGGGCGTCGAGGTCACGTCGGCGACCGTCGTTACGGTCGACCCTGCGCTTGCAGTCCAGGGAACGAGCGAGCGGTCCCTCACGGCGAGCGGTAGTTGGATCACCCTTGATTCGGTCGTCACCAGCGGCGTCCCTCCGTTCTTGTAGCGTCGATGCCCTGCTGTCGTCTGCTTGGGGACATTCGTCTTCGGTGCGTGAGCGGCGCGGGAACGCCGCTCGGATGGTCGGGATCGCTGATCTCGAGCCTGACGTCCCGGTTCCGAGACCGTGCTCGACTCCGCGGTGCCTGGAACGAACCATCCACTGCTCCTCATTCCCCCCGTTCGGGGGTCCGCATCTCGGTCACCTCGGGTCCTCCTGGACCTCCTCGATGTGGCGGCGCAGCTACAGGGCGGCGTTCCTCCGTTCGCGTTGTGGATGAACGCTACCGACGGCGGAACGTGGACCGCATCGGCTCCGACGACGGGAGCTGCCAGTGGTCGCTGCCCGACGGTCGATCGGGCCCGACCAGCGTGACGGTAGTGGGGCTCGATCGGCTCGGGCATACCCTCGAGACGAACTCGACGGTTGACGTGCTCCCATCGCACGGTGCTCGGCGTCCTCCGGGCCTATCGCCGTAGCCGCCGTCGCCTCGGGGACCGTCCTTCTCGGCGTCGCCGTCCTCGTTTGGAAGCGCTCGGCGGACTCCGTTTCGCCCCGATCCCATCGCCCGACCCCGATATTACGTTGCGGAAGATACTCGAGCCCGCGGATGGGCGGACCGTCCGACGGTCGAGCTGCTGGCCGAGGAGGCGGGCATTCCCCTCCCCACGGTTCGCTCGGCGATCGATCGTCTCGTCGCGGAGGGAAAGATCCGCAGCGAAACCTCGTCCGACGGAGAGGAGGTGCTGGCATGGTCCCACCACCCCATCCCGTGATCCGGCGACGGGCTCCCTTACGACGCCGGGGTGGCTGTTCTCGGTCGCGGCCCTGATCCGCTCGCTTCCCCTTCGGGTGCGGGTGGTCCGGGCCCGGCCCACGCAGCGACGGCGGCCGGCGCTCTCCCCCATAGCCGACGCGAATTCGTCCGCGGTGACCAACTTCACGGCGGCGATCAATCGGCTGGTCGATTTCGTGGCCCTGCCGGGAGCGGCATCCTGGCCCTCGTCTGGGCGCGGGTCGCGCTGAGTGGTTTCGAACGACATCACGAAGAAGGTCCAGGCGAAGGATTCGCGCCGCGACGGCCCTCATCGGGACCCTCGTGTTCACGGCGGCGATCACCGGATGTTCTGGGGCCTCGCCCACTGGGTCCTCACCGGGGCGTAGCGCGGCCCGTGATCGCGATCAGGGGTCGACCTCGGCAGCCTCGTCGAGGCGATCTGTTCGCCCTGTTCGCGGGACTCACGGCGTAATCGACCGCGATCGTGGGGCCGACCAACGACAACCTCCTCGTACCGACCAGCCGGCGACCCTCTTTCCCCCGCTCGTGGCCCCCGGGGGAGGTCGGGCTACCTGATCGCGGCCGCCCGCTTCTCCACCTACACCCTCGCGAACGTGGATCCCCGCCATCAGCCTGCTCGCGATCGCGGTCGCGGTCGCCTATCTCTTCGAAAGCCCCTCGTGGCGCGCTGGGCGACCTGGTTAGCAATGTGAAGGTCAGGCGTGGCGCGGCAGCAAAAGTGTCGAGAGGTGGGGCGGCCGAGGAGTTGCCGGCACCGATGGCAAAGGCGCCACTGGCTGATCTTCTGCGGCTGGGGCGGGCTTTGCCTCCTGAGGAACGCTGGGCAAGGCATAGCCGAAAAGTGCGACAAGCAAAAACCAGCGGCGAATTGACGCGTGGTGCATCATAGGGTGGTACATCATGGAAAGTGAAAGTCTGCCATGCCCGCGGGTCGTACTCAAGGATTAGTAATGTGGATCATTCATGTGTGATTAACCGCACCCGAGAAGACACCGAGTAGAATTGAGAAGGGAAAACCACCGTTGAATTGCCGCTTCTGTGGCTGTTCCTGGCAGCAACCGCTTCCGGGCAAGCCGCCGACATCCAGAAGCTCGCCCGCGCGGTCGACGACCACTACAACCACTTGCGCAGTCTTGAATCGGACTTCACCGAGATCTACCGGGTCGACGGTGCCGAGCGTGTGGATTGGGCAGCTTGTGTGCTGAAAGCCGCGCAAGATGCGGTGCGAATACCGTTCTCCGAAGAGAAGCTGTTCGTCAGCGACGGCCAGGCGGTGTGGCTCTACCTGCCAGCGGACGGCAACGTCAGAAGCGACGCTCCGGAAGCTCGACGACCTGCGGTCGCCACTGGCATTCTTGCTCGGTAAGACCAAGTTGGAGAATGAATTACGGGGGCTTTCGAAAGTTGTAGATGAATCTCCCCTCGGAGCTGGAAACACCCTGCTACGAGGAGTTCCGCGGGCGATGGGCGGGCTAGGTTAACGAGGTGCAGCTGGAGATCACTCCCTCCGACGAGATTGTCCGCATGGTATGGCTAAAGGCAGACGGGACGACGATGGAGTTCCGCTTTGCGGGCTGGAAGGAGAATCCGGAGCTGAGCGATGGCCGCTTTCAATTCACTCCGCCGCCGGGAGTGGAGACGGTGGAACAGCGTTGTTTTGCCCGTTCCTGACAACCCAAAAAACAAGGCCACATCCCCGTGACCCCCTTGATTAGCAGCGCAATGCATCGGCAAAACTTTATGATCAGGCAACATAAAGTTAAGGACAGAAAACATCCCCTTCTTGATCTCCCCTGCATAATGGGTTCCACACACCAGCAATCGATGCTTCGTAAAGTCTAGCAGAATAGCCGCATCACTATGGACACCATCCCGATTCGGAATCGGTTCGAAACTTTGGTGCACTCAAAATTGTCCATTGAGATTGGTGAGATTGATGGGAGTGGCGTTCCGTCAAAAATAGATTTTGGGCAAACAAAGCATGCCAAGCCATCTCACACGTTAGGTGAACGGGAACCTGATAGATTGGATCTGCCCCCACAAAAAGTTCCACCGTAAACAAGCAATCCCGTTGATTTAAATAACTTTGTACCCGCTGCCATAGCTGATCAAAACATGCCTCAGAAATGGGCTGATTAACGAGCCCCCAATCCACCACCTTTTCCGTTATCGAATCTTTGACAATAAATTTATCTTTAGGTGATCGCCCAGTTCGAGCCCCCGTCTGTACAGCCAAAGCCCCATTGCTCGAAAGAGTCCCTTCCCCCCTGGAAAGTGCCATTTGCAAAACCTCTTTCCGATTGAGGTTTTTATACACTTTTGGACCAGAGGGTTTTGTCATGCTTAATGATCCTATCATTCATCCTACCTTCTTCAATTGGGGAGCAACTAACTGAGCCAAGTAGACTACATACACCGCCACGTATTGCTAAATTCAAGACGCTGGTGCGGGAGCTGGACCGGGAGGCGCTCGAAGAGCTGGGCCGATCCGTGGCGTCGGAGATGGAGGGGCGGAGAAAGCAGGGAGCCATCAAGCTGGAGCACATTCATCCGCGGATGAGCGCCGAGGAAAAAGAGCGGGCGGCCCAGGAGATCGCGCGGGTGATGAAGGACGGCGACGATGCGTGACGTGAGGAGCTACTGGAAGGAGATCCACGCGCTTCAGGCGACGCTGCCGGAGTTCGTGCGGGTGATGAGCGCGGAAGGGAAGATTACCGAAGTGGGGGCCGCGGTGGCGGCGAAACTGCTGCATTCGAAGTCGCATCGATTGGCGACGGAGGACGAGATTCGGGCGCAGGCGGCGGCGGAAGACGCCAGCCATCGCGAGACCAAGCGCGAAGAGTTGCGGCGGCGCGGGATCGCGGTGGTGGCGGTGAAGTAACGGGCGCTAGATGCCCGTCAGGTTGGGAGGGCCGAGGCGGTTGAAGGCGTCGCCGGCGCCTTTCTTCTCGCCCCAGGTCCAGTAGAGGCCCAGGTAGGCGTACTTCTCGGGTTGGCCGGCAAAGGAGTGGCCGTAGCAGAACAGCATCTGAAAACTTTCGTTGCCGCGAAATTTGTAGTAACCGCCCAGGTCGAGCATAGTCGCGTGACGGGTGTTGTCGTAGATGGGCCCGTGATAGAACACCTCGGTGGCGAGCGTGATTTTCTTACCGAAGTCGCGCTGAAGCAGCCATCCCGCGAACGGATAATTGCGGTATCCTTTCGCGGGAACCAGAACCTCTCCGCCGCCGCCGTAGGTGGTCCAAGGGCCGAAGCTTTTTTGGGCCCAAAGTGGAAGCTTATACCAAGTCTTGCCCACTCCCAAGAGTTTTTCGGCATTGCCGGTGGGAATTTCAAACATGGTGAAAGTTCCGATTTGCGGCCTCCACTTGGTTTCCTGGAGGAACCGGTATTTAATTCCCAGTTCGATATCTCCAATTCCGGCCGCGTTCATTCCATTTTGCGGAATATAGCCGGCGAGGGGAGCGATGATGTGGAGATGCACGTTAGGGAGAGCTCCCCAGTTGAACTCGAATGCGGGAACTTGTGTGTCGATCTCGCCGGGAAACTGGCTGAGCGTGCCGAAGGTATAGAACTCGAAGTGCTTGTAGCCGATGGGCTCGGGATCGTCGGTTTGAAAGGGCGGGCCGGCGAAAGCTGTTAATGGCGCGAGGAAGAGCGCGACTAAAATGATCCCGGATGTTCTCATGATGGTCGTCACCTGTTCCTGTTCCACTGGTTCCGACTGCTATTCTACCGATCGGCGACGTGAAACTCCCCACGCGGCCTGGGACTTTGGGCGACTCCTCAGGAATCGTAGCCGGGGCCGCCAGACGACCCGCACTCTTTCCACAGCTTTTCCCAATTCCAGATCCCGCACGCCACCGGGTTCGGCAACGGGAATCCGAGCTGATGCGCGAGCATACACACCTGCCCGCGATGGTGGGCTTCGTGAGAAAGCATGTAGCACAGCATTTCCGGGCCAACCGGCCAAGGCCGAGCCCAGCCGTCTCTCTGAAACTTCTGGACGCGGCCCCCACCACCGCCGAGCGCTTCGGCGAGCATCTCCGCGCAGCGAGCGGCGCTCTCAGCCAATCCCGCACGGGCCTGCTGCGGCGTGCAGTGCGCGCGGTTGAGCTGCGGTGGAACCTTCAGGTGCGGAGCTGTAAGCCTGACCCACTTGGAGCGGACATTGTGCATGTGCGTGAAGATCGCCGCAATGCTGCGGGCCTTGCCGGGCGGTTTAGCTCTCCAAGCGGCAGGATCAAGATGTTCGATCAGAACCTGGTTCATGCGATCATTGGCGGCAAAGATCCGGACTGCGGCTCGGCCGAGTTGAGTGTGAACCTTGGGTTGACGCGTGGTCACGGCTCGCTACTCCTTGACCCATAATACTTCCGGGCCGCCGGCTCAATCCTGATGTATGCTGGGCGAAGTGAATGGCCACATTTGCAAGTTTGGGCAATTTGCCGCCAAATCGTAATTTCAGAAACCATGCTTCGACTGAGGCACATCCCGTGGCTTCCGCTTGCGCTCCTCGCGGCAGCGTTGCCGGGGAATCTGCGGGCTGGCAGCCTGGAGAAAATATGGGAAGTTGACTTGAAGGAAGCTCTCCAAGGCGAAGATCGTGGGGCCGGCCAATCTTACAAGGTGATGAAGCTATTATTCTCACCTGATGCTGAGCAAATCGCAGTCTTCCTGATGGGGGGCAACATAGAGCTCGTCCGGGCGCAAGATCCGAAGACGGTTCTCGGGGAGTTTAAGAACGACGGATATGATTTCTTTGGATGGTCTCCGGATAGCCAGACCATCTACGCAGGAAGGCACGTCGTCCATCTCCCAGATCAGAAGGCCTGTGAATTGCCACCGAATTCCATCGCGCCTAAGTTCATTGGCAAGGGCAGTATTGTCGCTTTCCACATAGATCCCCAACCGACCCCCAACGGCATCGTCGATTTTCTGCACCCTGGTCCCGCACATTTGAGGTTCTACGATGCGGACTGTCAAGAGCAGGAAAGCTGGGAAGTGCCGTCAAACTGGTTGATTATGGATGCCTCGCCAGATCGAGGCTTGCTCTCGGTTTCAGTGGTTGTGGCTGGATCACCCTGGACCACCGAACTGATCGTGAGCCCATTCGAGAAGAAGATTCTGCATAGTGCATCGGGGCCAGACGCGCCTCGCGGCCGGTTTGCCGATCAGGGTAAAGCCATCTGCGGCAAAATCTGTTGGGCCGTGGACACCGGCAAAACGATCGTCCCCGACCACTCCATCCGTGTTGTATTGGACGACTACAAAGCGGGTCTGTTTTCCGCTTTCACCGAGATGGCGGCCCGGCGCCGGGTTTGGGATTTCAGGAGCGGCAAAGAAGTGGTTTCGTGGAAGCTCAATTTCTTAACCTACAGCACCAGGTTCGACTTGGACGGTTTCTATCGGGATAGGGGACCCATCCCGTGTGCGATCTCGCCGACCGGGGAACACATCGTTGAGGGCGGCGACGGGAAAATCTGGCTATATAAGATTCAACCCTGAGCTCTATGGGTCTCGGGAAATATCGCCCTACCAACTTGAAAGCGCCGTCTACGAATCGGAACCAGTCCCCCTTTTTGCACACTGTACAGCTATGGTCAGTTCCTATATGTCCCGGTTTCGCAGGTTTCGCGCGGCCATTTCGTTACTGTCAGCTCGCTCGCTGACGCGCGCGGCTCCGAATCGGCGATCGGTATCTAGCGCTGTTCGCCACGACCGCCGGAGAGCACCAAGCCACTAGCTGCTGGTGTGGTAGACCAGAGCGTTAAAAAATAGTTTGAAATTCTGGTAGCTCTGGCCGCGGTATTGGGGGCGCATGCCGAACAGGATCAGGCGGCCTTTTCCCATAGGTACGTCGAGCAGGGCGGCTTTTCCTACCAGGAGCTTTTCGCCGAGGAGCCAGCCGGAGGCGAGGACTCCTGAAGACGGGTAGCGGGCGGCGACTTGCTCGATGGGGGCGTCCCAGGCGGGGCTCTGTTCGCTCCACAAACTGATTTGCGAGGGCACGCCGTAGGCCAGGGGGCTGCGGGTGTCGAGAGCCACGTTCAGGAGCGAGCCGGGAGAGTAGAAGTCGCGGTTGGGGACGCCGGTCAGGACGTTCTTTGCGGCGACGCCCAAGTCTTGCGTGGCGTATTCGGAGGCGTGGTTGAAGAGGATCAGGGTGCCCCCCTGCTCGATGAATTCTTTGAGCGCGGCCGCTCCTTTCTCGCCGATTCCGCCGCAGTATTCGGGAGGCATGGTGCCGGCGCGGTGGCCGTTGACGATCTGAGCACGCTGCTGATCCGGGATCACGATGGTGTCGAAGCGCTGGCGCAGGGCGCCGGCCTGCATGTCGGCGTTGAACATGGTCTTGAACGGGATGCCGAAATCGTCGAGGAGCCAGCGGGTCCAGCCTTCGTCCATGCTGGGGTTGTAGCTGGCGTAAATGCCGATGCGGGGGGCGGGCACCTGGTTGCGGGACGCGCCGGCGGCGGGGTAGAAATCACCGGTCCTGACGTCGCGGTAAATGGGCTGGCCGGATTTCCAGATTTTGGCGACCTGCTTCCAGGAGTCGACGTCGGTGGCGGCGAAGCCTTCGGCGGGCTTGGGGTGGTCCAGGTCGAAAGAATACTGTTTTACGGGCGCGAGGGTGGCGCGGAAGCTGTCCTTGACAGTGGCGACGTCGACGCCCATCAGCATCGGCAGGGTTTGGGCGGTAACGTCGTAGGGGCGCTTGGGAGGGCCACCGGGATAGAGGCGCAGATCCGGGTAATCCTGCTTTTCGAGCAACGTTTTGGCCCAGCCGGAGAAGGGTTGCTGCATGCCGATCACGTAGGCGCCGGCGGGGTAAGATTTGCCGTCGGCTGTGAAGGCGGCGGAAGCGCGCTGGATTTCGATATCGCCGAAGGCTAGGGTTTCGAGCATTTTCCTGGCGGCGCCGGGATCGTTTTGCGAGACCGGGACTACGAAGGCGTAGGGCGTGGATCGCTCGACGTTGTGGCGATTGATTTCATAGAAATAATGCAACATGTCGCTGCGGCGGATGGCGGCTTGATAAAGCAGGGACTCCCAAGCGATTTCCTGATAGTCGATGATGTCGCGGAGATGCCACGTCCCGCCCATCCAGGGGGTGAGGTAATTCCAGCTACGCTCGCGCGGGTTGTAGCCGAGGGCGTTGTCGGTGATGTCGGCGGCGGTGAGCGTGATGGGGGTGGCGAGTTTGACGCTGGCGGATTCGGTGAGAATGCGGGCGCCTCCGTGATAGGCCTGATACTGGCGGCCGGGGGACCAGAAATCGTACATGGCGTTGATGGCGATGCCGGTTTTTCCAGCGGCGGCGAGATCGGTGGCCATGCCGGTGCCGATCATGTTGCAAAGGTGCGCGAGGATGGGGTCGATGTTGGGATCGACCGGGTCCATCCATGGTGGGACGAAGATGCGCGATGCGTTGGCGCCCTGCTGATGGACGTCGTAGACGATTTCGGGGTGCCACAGATTTTCGAGCGTCGCGGTGTTGCGGGTTTCGGGCTGGGTGAAGATGTACCAGTCGCGATTATCGTCGTGGCCGACGTAGTGGTGGTAGAGCTCGGGCGGGGAGCTGCCGTCATACGGCGTGCCGCGGGTTTTACGGTACCACCTGGTGACGATATCGACGCCGTCGGGGTTCTGCGAAGGCTCCAGGAGAATAATCACGTTGTCGAGGATGGCCTTGAATTTGGGATTGTCCTCGGTGAGGAGGCGATAGGCGAACTCGACGGCGGTGTGGGTGGAGGCGACCTCGGTGGCGTGGATGGAGCAGGTGATCATCACGATGGTCTTGCCTTCGGTGGCCAGACGCGCGGCTTCGGCTGGTGTCGTCCGGCGCGGATCGGCGAGGCGGTGCTGGATGTCGAGGTAATGATCGAGGTTCTTGATGTTGGCCGCCGAGGAGATGGTGACGGCGATCTGCGGGCGGCCTTCGACGGTTTTGCCGAGTTCCTTGAACTTGATGCGGTCGCTCGATTTTTCGAGGGATTGGAAGTAGGTGACTACTTTGTCCCAATCGAGGAGTTCATTGTCGACGCCGATTTTGTGGCCAAAGTGGCTGTCCGGCGTGGGGACGGCGGCAAAGGCCGGAGAGAGAAGGAGAAGGCAGAGGGTGAGGGTGCGGGTCACTCGTATATCTTATACGGAGCGGCGCGCGAGCGAAAGCGGCTACTTTTTGGTGGGCTTTTCGGCTTCGATCTTGATCTGCTTGAGGACTTCGGTGGCCTGCGGAAGATCGGCGCTGCCGGCGGGGAATTTGCTGGCGGCGAACATGTAGGCGAGGATTCCGGTATTCACTTCGCGGCTGAGGCTGCCGGGTTTATTGGCGGGCATGGTGGTGCGGATGCGCTCGAAGAGATCGCCGGCGGTGAGGCCGTTCCAGTTGGCCATGAATTCGGGACCGGCGAGGGGAGGAGCCATTTCGCCTCCGGTGAGCTGGTCGCCGTGGCAGGAGGCGCAGTGGGTGGCGTAGAGCCCGGCTCCGCGCTGGGCTTGAGCGTCGGAATAGACGCCGTCCCAGACGGAGCGAGTGGTTTCCTGGGAGACGGCGATGGCTGCCAGGGCGACGGCGATGACGGCGAATTTGAGTTTCATGCTTAGACTAGGGTACCAATGGGCGGGGCGGGATTCAAAGGCGTCAGAATGATTTCTTCAGCCAGGCGCGGCGCAGCCGATCGTCGAAGGAGAATGGTTCCACGCTGAGGAAGCTGATTTTGGCGAAGTCCGGATGGCGAGGATTCAAGAGATAGTTGTACTCCTGAGGGATCACCGCGGACGGGACGACCAGGACCGCGCTCGCCATGCTGATCGCCCATTCAGTGCCGATGTTGCGCGTTTCGTCCGTTGACTGTCCGGCGTTCCAGCCTGGCGGCAGCGTTTCGACCGGCTGAGTCACGACGGGAAGATTGTCAGACACTTCGATCGGGGTCACAATGTAGTCGCCGGCGAGTTCGCCGGCATTCGCAAGAATCTCGAGTGCACATAGCGCTCGGCTCTGTGCCGCGTAAATGAGCGGGGTTCCTTTGTGGTTCCAGCGCCCTCCGTAGAGGCTGGCGCCGGTTCCATCGTTGGCAGGAAAGCGTCTGCTCCCAAGCCGGTAAACGAGCATCTACCAGATGCCGTGTTCGATCTGCCCGAGGGTGTTTAGCACTTGTGCTACGCCTTCCGGGGTGCTCAAGAGCGAGATTGGCGCTCGATCGCCCAAAGATCGGACGGGTGTCTTGAGCCAACGCAGAGCTTTTTCGCGCGCGCCGAACACTTCCATGGTTCTGGCGGTGACATCCACGACGGGATCTGAGGCGACGGCAGGAATGGACCCCGATTTGGCGATCATCTCGCTGACGAGCCGCTTGATCTCTTCCTTGTCTTCAGCGGTGAGCATTGCTCCTCACTCCGATTATAGGCATGTTGAGCCACCATCCGAGGCTAGGGTAGGATGAATGGCGGGGAAATTCGGCGCATGAATCGACAGAAGTTTGTGCTAATGCTTGGAGGCGCGGTCGCCGGTGGGATTTTTGGGGCGTGGATCGCGAAGAACGGCGGCTATGGACCGCGCCTGGGTATCGATCCCATGGAGTGGCGCAGAGCGCTTCCTTCGATCATCCTGTGGTTCGTATTTATGGTTTACTGGAGCATCGCTGCGAGGACTCGGCGGCGATTACGATTCCTACCGGCAGGTCATCTGGGCGCTGGTGCCTTTGGTTTACTGACAGTTATTGAGTCTGTGTTGAAAGACCGGCCATCCACCGCTTCCTTTGGTCGCAGCTCGGGGTCGGCACTCCAACTTTACCGCTGGCGGGCGTTGCTGGAGCCGCCGGAGGTCGGGCGCGATTCTACGGAGTCGGGTAGCGTGAAGGCGATGTATTCGCCGGAATAGTTGCCGCCGCTTACCGCGACGATGATGTATTGTTTGCCGTTCGCCATATAGGTCATGGGAGAGCCGCTTTGCGGGGCGGGCATGAATACGGCGCCGACTTCCTTGCCGCTGGCTTTGTCGTAGGCGCGCAGCATGGCGCCGCGGGGATGGTCGGATGTGGTGGTTACCGCGCCCTCACCGGCGATCACCAGGGTTTTGGTGACCAGCGTGCCGATGTTATAGCCGCTTTGGCCGGTGCGCGGGACGATTGATCCCTTTGAGAGCCGGGTTGTTGCGGATGGCATCGGGGGTTTCGCCGTGCGGCGATCTGCCAGACGATCTCGCCGCGGTCGAGGTTGATGGCGGAGATGGTGCTGTAGGGCGGCTTGATCAGCGGGAGGCCGTTGACGCTCAGGGGTTGATACCCGCCGCCTCCGCCGCCACCGGCTGGAGCGGCGGCGCGTTTGGGCATGGGGGAATCGGCGCCGGCGTTTTCACCAGGGCCGCGGGCGATGGTGGGGGCGCGGCCGGCGAATCCCATGATATAGCGCATGTCGGAGATCTCTTTGGTGGATTCGACCAGGGAAATCGGCGTCAGACAGGCGTTGCAGGCGTAGGCGTAGACGGTGTGGGTTTCGGGATCGAAGGAGGCTCCGGGCCAGTTGGTGCCGCCGCTGGCGGTGCCGAGGGTCAGGCTCGCCAAGGGGCCTTCCAGCTTGCTGACTACTGGAGGCGTGAAGACTGGGCCGATTTTGTACTTCTTGACGATTTCCAGCGCCTGGCGGTGAATTTCGGGAGTGAAATCGATTAAATCGGTTTCAAGGACGCCGTTGCGGGCGTAGGCAGGCGGCTTGGTGGGGAACGGCTGCGTTTTCGAATACCATTCGCCGGGAACGGTGCCGACTTCGACAGGACGCTCCTCGATGGGCCAGATGGGGTTGCCGGTGATGCGATCGAAGACGTACAGCATGCCTTGCTTGGACGGCTGGGCCACGGCTTTGACGATCTTGCCACCGACGTTGATGTCCATCAGCAGGGGCGTGGAGGAGATGTCCATGTCCCACAGGGGATGGTGGACAAGCTGAAAATGCCACTTCTTCGCGCCGGTCTTGAGGTCGACGCAGACCAGGCTTTCGCCATACAGATTGTTGCCGGGGCGATGGCCGCCGTAGTAGTCGCCGGTGGGGGATTCGACAGGCAGATACGCGAGGCCGAGGTCCTGATCGATGCTGACCTGCGTCCAGACGCCGGTGTTGCCGGTGTATTCTGCGGATCCGTTTTCCCAGGTATCGTAACCGGGCTCGCCTTTTTTGGGAATGGTGTGGAAGATCCACAGGCGCTTGCCGGTACGGACGTCGAACCCGCGGGCGTAGCCCTTGTTGTTGCGCATGCTGTGGGGCGTCATGCCCTCACGGAACGCTGCGCCGACGATGATCGTATCCTTGCCGATGATCGGTGCGGACTGGATGCCGATTTCGCCGTGAATCAGATCCGGGACCCATTCGCCTTTGTCGTTCCAGGCGGAGATTTCCTGATCGTCGAACTGCTTCAGGTCGAGCATGCCGCCCTTGCCGAAAGTCGGGACCAGCTGGCCGGTTTTGGCGTTCAGACAAACCAGCCGGAAGCCGGGAGTGATGTAGAAGATGCGTTCTTCCTTGCCGTCGGACCAATAGGCGAGACCTCGGCCGGAGAGCTGGCGTGGGGCGTTGGCGCCGCGCTCGCCTTCATGCTCGCCATGGACCCAGAGAAGCTCGCCGGTAGCGGCGTCGAGGGCGATGGCGGCTCGACGAGAGCCGGCGGTGGCGTAGACCGTTCCGTTGACCATCAGCGGGGTGCCTTCGAGCTTGAATTCGGGGCGGTTGCCGATGCTGTCGGTCTTGAATCGCCAGGCGATTTCGAGTTTGCGAGAAGTTGGCGGCGTTGATCTGGTCGAGCGGGCGGTAGCGGGACCCCATGGTATCGGCGTTATAGCTGGGCCACTCGGTGTCCTTGGGTTTCCACTGGGCTTGGGTGAGGGTGGTCAGCGCGAGGCCGGCGAGCGCGAGGATTGTGCTACGGTGCATCATGTTACTGAGGTCCTTTCAAACAGAAGGGGTCCTGTCAACGGCTCGGTTGGGAGCGCGTTAGCCTTCGGTGTCATATTGTAATCTACCGGTTGGTGGGGGCACAAGGGACCGAAGAGGGCTGCGGCGGTGGAACAGTGTCAGGGTTGCCAGTGACGCCAGTGATACGTGAGTTTTTAAGACAGAGCCAGCGTCTCCGGCCCGTTTCCCCGTTTATTCCTTGAGACCGAACGACCGCACGAGTCGACGCCAGGCGTCTTGCTCCGCCGGCGTAAGGATCGCCGTCCGCTGCCGGGCCGCGACGAACCGCAGGCGCGCCTCAGCATCATGCGCTAATAGCGCCTCGAATTCGTCTATCTCTGTGCATAGCCCCTCTGCGATAACACGGAGGTCGATGTGTAGACCGACGCCTTGAGAATCTCTCGCGAAGCCTAATCCGCCGCGCCCGTGCGAGCTGAGAAAAATCTGATGTTCCACACCGTCCACCACCAGATGCTTCGTGTCGAAGCCATGGGCTAACCCATCCCTAAGCGCGGTGTACAGGCGTTCTGCCAGCAGTTGCCAGTCCCCTGAAGGCAGCAGTTCCGCGAAGACCTTTTCGCCGAGCCGCTTCCTGTCACCCGCACATGCCGCCAACATCTCGCATCCGCACCCGATCAGCAGCCCGATCGTGTAATTCAAGTCAGAATTCTTATCTAGCAACCACTTGATGTCCTGCCTGATGTAGCCGAGCGTCACAGCGAACTCTGCTTTGACATAGGCGAGCGAGGATTCTGCCATGTTCGTCAGCATAACAATGTTGGAGCAGTGTGCCCATTACGCCCCGTTCTATTTGCCCGCGCTGAGCCCTTGTAGAAACCGTGTTTAGAAACCTAGAAACCTAGAAACCGGGTCAGCCTATGCAGAAACCGGGTCAGCCTGGGAAACCGGTGAAACCGGGTCAGCCTGAACTAATACTTTTTCTGGACTTGAAAAAGGTGCCAGTCTGCTCTGTCCCTTTTTCAAGTTCGCAAAATCTTCTTCGCGACCATGATTCTCTTGGAGTTGCCGCGCCCGACGACGGCCGCAGCAAGTGCGGCCCAGCCCGTCGCGGTTGTTTCACCGCTCGCCGTTGCCCATGGCGGGCGCGGACCTGGATGCTGCGGAGGCACTCAAGATCATAGTTATATGGTGTTTTACAGTGATCCGCGAGTTCTCAAAAGAGTGCCAGAGCGCTCTGACCCCTTTTTCAATGCTCAAAAGGGGGTAAGTTCAGGCTGACCCGCTTTTCCGCTTTTCTCCGCTTTTCTCTTGTGGGTCGAGCTTCCCACAAATGGTAATTCTTGACCGCCAGTTCCTGAACGTCGCAGGGCAAGGCGTGAAACAGATCCCAGAAACGCCGCGTGGCGACAGATTTCACTTTCGCGGCGGCCACTCGCGAAGAGGCGCCTGCGAAGACTCATGTTGGGCTTCTTCAAACTGGAAGTCGAGCTTGCCGGCCGAGGAGTTTCGATCCATCTGCTCATCCCAGCGCGCCTGCTCGCGCTCGCGGAACCATTGGGCAATACGCTGGTACTCTTCGGGCGGCAGGTCGTTGATGGCCGCCTCGATCTCCTCGACCCGGTTCATACTTGGAGCTTAGCAAAATTAAGGTCGCAGTTTCCGGCCGCGCGTCACTTACAACGAGCGGTGGTTCATTTGACTTACTCACGGCCAATGAGGTATGTTCGGCGTATTGACGTCGCCTTTCGCCTTGAGGCCTCGACTTGCCGATGACGCGGACGCCACACGAATTGCGAAGGAGGAGATTGACATGACGCTCACCACTGAGCAGCAGAATGATTTTCTGAAGCGCGGTTTTTCACGGCGGAATTTCGGCCGCCTGGCGACGCTGTTCGCCGCCGGCACCAGCCTGCCGTTTTCCAGCGAGTTTGCCTTCGCGCAGGTCGCGATCGACAGCCGCAAGCTGCCCCCGGGGGCGGTGAAGATCGACAATAACGAGAATCCGCTGGGTCCATGCAAAGAAGCGCTGGAGGCGATGCGGGAGATTCTGCCGGACGGCGGACGGTACCGGTTCTATCTGCCGGGCGAGCTGTCGGAGCTGCTCGGGTCGCAGGAGGGCGTGAAGCAGAGTTACGTGCAGGTGCACGACGGGTCAAGCGCGCCGCTGCTGCAGGCGGTGTTGTCGTTTACCTCGCCTACCCGGCCCTTCGTGATCGCGGACCCGGGGTATGAAGCCGGGAGTGAAGCGGCGAAGTTCATCGGGGCGAAGATCGTCGGCGTTCCTTTGAACAAGGACTATTCGCACGACGTGAAAGCCATGGCGGCGGTGGAGAACGCAGGGCTGATTTACGTCTGCAATCCGAACAATCCGACCGGCACGCTGACCAAGAGAGAAGATATCGAGTGGCTGGTGGCGAACAAGCCGGCCGGGTCGATCGTGATGATCGACGAAGCTTACATCCACCTGGCGGGCAAGGAAGAGAACACCTCGATCAAGCTGGTGGCGGCCGACAAGGACGTTATCATTCTGCGGACGTTCTCGAAGATTTACGGGATGGCTGGGCTGCGGATGGGAGTCGCGATCGCGCGGCCGGATCTGCTGAAGAAGACGCGTGGCTTCGGCATCAACTGGAACCCGGTGACGTCGGTGACTGGCGCGATGGCGGCGTTGAAGTCGAAGACGGTGATCCAGGAGCGGAAGAAGATCAACGCGGATATTCGCGACACGACCATCGCGTACCTCGAGAAGAAGGGATTCACGGTGATTCCTTCGGTGTCGAACAAGTTCATGGTCGACACCAGGAAGCCGAGTCGCGAGGCGATCGCGGCGTTGCGGAAAGAGAATGTCTACGTCGGCCGGCCGTGGCCGAGCATGCCGACTCATATCCGGGTCTCGGTGGGGACCAAGGAAGAGATGGAGAAGTTCCAGGCGGCGTTCGTGAAGGTTTTCGCTTAAAGGCGGGAGTTAACTTTTGGGTTTGTGGGGCAGGCGAGGTCGCCTGCCCTTTCTGTTTTTAGGGCGCTGATGAGGGGTGCGCCGACGGGCGAAAAAGGGGGGACAGACCTGGGTCCACTCGGCCCAGACGTGAGCCGCGCTTTCGCGAATGATTGTGGCAGTCCCCGTTTCCGCGGATTTTCGATCCGTTTAGAGTGGCGTGTCGGGGAAAATCATGGTGCGCCACATGTGGGCCGTCGGGCTGTTGTCGTTGCCTAAGCCTTCCTTGGGCTGCTTGAACTGGCGGCCGATGACTTCGATAAAGGGGTCCATCGACACTTTGGCGTTGGGATCGAAGGCGTACAGGTCGTGCACCGTCACCATGCGCGGCTCCATGTACCATTTGTGGTTCTTCGCGAATTTGTAGGCGGCTTCGATGTGCGGCGGCGGGGAGTAGTCTTCTCCAAAAATGCGCTTGTAGAGATCGGGGTATTCGTAGCCGACGGTGTGGTCGGGATAAAAACGCAGGGCCTGATGGTAGCGGATGGCGAAGGTGACTTTGGGAGACACGTAGGGCTCGAATAGTTGTGCGCCCCACCAGCCGTGGTCGGTTTTGATCATGGTCTGGACGACGTCGTGCAGGAGGCACGCGAAGATGATCTCTTCGGGCTGGCCTTTCTTCATCGCATCGGTGGCGCTTTGCAGGACGTGGTTGACGGTGGAGAAGCGGAGATTGAAGAAGTCGAGCAGAGTGGGCTTGGCCGGCATCGGCGCGAGCTTCTTGACGTTTCCGCGTCCGCCGATGAAGACGCTGCCTGCGCCCCGGCGAAATGGCCGCGTTTCGATCTGGCCTTCCAGCTCGGTGACGGTGGGGAACTTGGGCTTGGTGTCGTCCGCTGGGGCGTCCAGCAAATCGGCCATGTAGTCTTCCAGGGCCTCGGCGCGGGCTTCGTGATCCATGGCCGCTACCGCCGCGGCGCCGCCCAGGCTGGTGATAAAGAGTCTACGGTCTAGCTCCATAGTCCGCCTTTCTCTCTTGCAAATATACTCCTATTTCGCGGCGACTTGAAGGAGGGTGCGGTAGACGAAGTCGGTTCCCTGCTCCAGCGATGCGATGGGAACGCGTTCGTCGTTGCCGTGCATGCGGCTCAGGTCGTCGTTGGAGATTGGGTAGGGATAGATGCCGTACACCGGGATGCCGCGGCTTCGCCATGCGCCGGCGTCGGTGCCTGCCTGGAACAAATATGGTGTGACGGGCGCGCCGGGCCAGACTTTGGCGGCGCTGTCGACGAGGGCGCGATAGAGGCTGGTATCGGTGGAGGATTCTTTCGATGCGCCGATGGGCAGGCCGGCGTTGCCTTTCGCGGGGGCAATGTCTATGGTGGGATCGCCGATTACGCGTTTCATTTCGGCGGTCAGGTCTTCGGGCGTGGTGCCGGGGATGGTGCGGAAGTTGATGGTCGCTTCGGCTGAGCCGGGGATCACGTTGCTACGGAATCCGGCTTGGAGCAGAACCGGCGCGATGGTGTTGCGCATGATCGCGTGGAGCAGGACGTCTTTACTGATTTCGCGGTCGGCTTGGGCGATTAGTGCCGGATCTTTGCTGTTGACCAGGTTGTTGAAGTAAGTCGACATCGGAGGCTCGCTGGTTTTCGCGAGCGTGAGGAAGAATTCGCGAGTGCTGGCGGTCAATTCGGGCTTGGTTTCGTAATCGGCTAGCTTCGCCAGGGCTTTGGCCAAGTGAAAGATGGCTTGATCGGGACGCGGCATCGAGGAATGCGTAGAGGTTCCGCGCGCGGTGAGGACCAGGGAGGTCGAGGATTTGTCGGCGGTGGAGATGCTGATGTAGCGGACCTTGCCATCGGGGCGCTTCATGATCCAGCCGCCTTCGTTGAGTGCGAATTCGCAGTCCATTTTGTCCCAGTGCGACTTAGCGAGCCACGAAGTGTTGAGCGGCATGCCTTCCTCGTCGGCTTCGACCATGAAGATGACGTCGCGCTTGAGGGGGACTTTGTTGCGGGCCAGACGCATGACGGCTTCGGCGAAGACGGCGACTCCGCCTTTGAAGTCGATGGCGCCGCGTCCCCAGACGTAGCCGTCTTTAACGAGGCCGGCGAAGGGGTCGACGGTCCATTTTTCGCGTTCGACTCCGACGACGTCGGCGTGGGAGGCGATGAGGACCGGCTTCGCGCTGCCGTCGCCTTTGAGTCTCGCGATCAGGTGCGATTTGCCGGCTTGAGGAGTGGGGAAAATCTCGATGGTGAAGCCGAGCGGCCTGAGCTTGGCCGCGATCAGATCGTCAAGCTTGGCTTCGTTGCCCGGTGGGTTGCTGGTGTCGACGCGAATCAGCTGGACGAGCAGGTCGGCCGTGGGGGTGGCGGCGCTGGCGGCGGTGACGGCGAAAAGGAATAGTTTGAGATTCATTTGATTGGACGCTGGGACATGGCGGCGATGGGGGTTTTCAAGGTCCCGATGCCGTCGATGGTGATTTCGACTACGTCGCCGGGCTTCAGAAACTCGGGAGGCTTGCGCGCGACGCCGACGCCGCCCATCGTGCCGCTGGAAATGACGTCGCCGGGATAGAGGGTCATGATGCTCGAGATGTAGGCGATCTGGTGTTCGACATCGTACATCATGTCGCTGGTGTTGCCGTCCTGCTTCACAGCGCCGTTGACGCGGGTCATGATGTGGACGTCATGGGGATTGGTCATGAATTCGCGCGGAACGATGAAGGGGCCGAAGGGCGCGGCGCCATCGAGGCTTTTGCCGCTGAACCAGTCGGGGCCTTGGAACATCGGGTCCTTACGCACGCGCGAGCCGCGATCGGAAACGTCGTACATGATGCTGTAGCCGAATACGTAATCGAGGGCTTTTTCCTTGGCGACATGAAAGGCAGGCTTGCCGACGATGACGGCCAGCTCGCCTTCCCAATCGATACGGTCGCGGCCTTCGGGGATGTAGAAGGGAGTGCCGGGGTCG
The DNA here is from genome assembly GCA_963842485.1 of Terriglobia bacterium. Taxonomy (GTDB): domain Bacteria; phylum Acidobacteriota; class Terriglobia; order Bryobacterales; family Bryobacteraceae; genus Palsa-187. The sequence continues at coordinate 29,380 of CAWJHI010000091.1, forward strand.
ACGATGCAGGATCGCGGAGACTTGGCGAAGATGTAGGGGGCGTCGCGGTCGGGGTTGACGTCCTTGTTCACATTCATTTCCCTGGCGTGCGACCAGTAGTTCGCGGCCATGTTGAGGAGGTTCCAGGGGTATTTGATGGGAGCTTTGATGGAGACTTTATCCAGAGCGAAGGAAAAGGGCTGGGCGTCCAGACTTTTTTCTTTTGCGTAGTTGGCGATCTGATAGAGGCGCTTGGCAGGGTACTGCTCGATCAGGTCGCGCATTTCGGCCGGGATTTGCACGGGCGGCAGGCTGGCTTGCTTTTCGACGTAGGCGTTGGCGACTGAAAGGTCGAGGATGCGGTTGCCGAGGACCATGCCGATGCGGGTTTTGCCTTGAGCTTCGAAGGTCGCGAGTTTGAAGGGGGTCTCAGGCTTATCGGAGATCGCGGCGGCGTGGAGGACGCCGCAAAGGAGCAGCGCGGGGACGTGTCGAGACATCGTGTGTCATATTCTAACGCAAGCGTTCGGCGACCTCTTTTAGATGAGGGTCCAGCCTTCACGGAGGACGTCTTCGTCATCGTGTTCGAAGTCGAAGGGCCACAAATAGCCGGTTGCCTTTATCTCGATTTCGCCTGCCGCCGTTACCGTGAAGTAGCAATGTTCGACTTCGTCCGCAGGTGGCCACCCGGCAATTTCATTGAATTCACGCCCAAGCTCCGATAGCCGGTAGGCCTTGGCCAGATTGGTATCGACCAAACTATTCAGCTCGGCCACAATCTCGGACGCTTCAAGAGTTACGCCACAAGGCAGGCCTAATCTGGTCACCTGGTCGATCGCTCGTTCAAGATGGCAATAGGTGTCCGCGATTTGGCTGAGAACCAAGATATGTACCAATTGTTGGCGGGTCACGCTGATTGTCATTCCTCACATCTTACCGACTCGCGTCCCGCAAGGAGTACTCTGTTGGTATGTTCGCGGATCAGGCCGTTAAGATTTCGAAGCTCCCGGCTTTTCGCGCCGAACATTTTCCTTATTCGGGACCGTATCCGTGGCTCGACCGGCAGGATGCGGTTGAGAGAATCGACGAAAAGTTGCGGGCCGGCGAAATCACTCCCGAAGAGGCCGAGCAGTGCCGGCATTGGAACTCGGACGGGTACATTGTTTTAAAGAAGCTGTTCGACCAGGAGACGCTCGCCGAGGTTTGGGATGGATATGAACGGGCTGTGAGGGGCGGGAAGATCAAGCTGGCTCCCGAGCCGGGTGGGGAAGGCGATCCGTATCCGGGGCGGTTTCTGAATCCGCATAAGAAAGTCGGGGCTTTTTGCAGAATTTTGAAGCATCCGGCGATGCTGCATTGGATTCGCGTGCTGATGGAGCGCGAGCCGAAGACGCTGCAGACGATCGCGTCGCACAAGGGATCGCAACAGGGCGTGCATTCCGATTCGATCCACATGACGACGTATCCGCTGGGGTATTTGTCCGCGGCGTGGATCGCGTTTGAGGATATTCATCCGGATAGCGGGCCGCTGGTATTTTATCCCGGCAGCCACCGGCTTCCTTATGTGTTCAGCAAGGACGTGGGGATCTCCGAGGCCGATTTCCAGAGCGAAGGATATCGCGCGTACGCGCAGAAATACGAGCCGTACATTCAGGAAATGATCGCTCGGCATGGGGCTGAACCGCGGTACTTTCATGCTCGCGCGGGCGATGTGCTGATCTGGCATGCGAATCTGCTGCACGGCGGGTCGCCTCGAAGGAATTTGCAATTTTCACGCAAAGCTGTAGTGGTCCACTTCTTCGTCAAAGGCGCGTTTGTGTATCACGACCTGGCAGCGGCCCGGTCGCGGCAGCAATACATGGGGACTTGCCTGCTGCGCGATGAGTCGGGCGGGATTCGTGGGTTGAGCAAGCTGACGAAGAAGAAGTAGCGCGCCGGTTATAATTAAATCCCATGAAACTGATCTGGATCGCCGCGATCGCGGCTACTGCATTCGCACAGGAAACGCCTACGGAGCGGGAGGCCGCGAAGAGTGTGCTCCGGCAGATGTCGGAGCTCGAATTGTCGCTGGATGTGCCGACCATCGTGGAACGCCTGACGGTGAGCAATCCGGCTCGGGACCAGGTGGCGGCGCGAGCCAAAGAGCTGATGGACAAAGAACTGATGGCGGTGGCGGACGACATCACGCGCCATCCGGAGATCGGGTTTGAGGAAACGCGCTCGATCGGGAAGCTGATGGACTACCTGAAGGCGCACGGCTTCGAGATTACCACCGGGCAGGCGGGCCTGAAGACTGCGTTTGTGGGTCGATACAAGGGCAATCATGGATCGCCGAACCTGGGCGTGATTCTCGAATATGACGCGCTTCGCGGGACCACGCGGGCGTTTCACGGGGACCAACATAGCTCGCAGGGGCCGATCGGGATCGCGGTGGCGGTGGCGATCGCGGAGGTGCTGGAAAAAACGCACATGCCGGGGAGCATCACGGTGTTCGGGACTCCGGGCGAGGAAATGATGCCGCCGAATGCGAAGACGGAAATGAATAAGGCCGGGGTGTTCAAGGGGATGGATATTCTGGTGCGAAGCCATTCGACCAGCGCGACGTCGCGGCCGGCCGCGGGGTTCGGGACGTGCTGCTTGAATATCGACGGGGTGAAGTACACGTTCAGCGGCGCGCCTTCGCATCAAATGACTCCGTGGGCGGGACGCAATGCGCTCGAAGCGGTGATTCACCTGTTCAATAACATCGATGCGGTTCGATCCAGCATTCGGCCGGAAGCTCGCATCCAGGGAGTGATTACGGAAGGCGGCGCGGCTCCGAACGTGGTGCCGGATCGCGCGGTGGCGGATTTCTACATTCGCTATCCGGACGAGGTTTACCTGGCGCAAGTGCGCGAGTTCGTAGACAACGCGGCGCGGGCGGCGGCGCTCGCCACGGGGACGAAAGTGAAAATCGACAACTACGGGCGGGATCGCGACGGAATTTCCGTGGCGGCGCTTTCCGAGCTTGCGTTTGCGTACATGAAGAAATACGGCGCGACGAAGATCGCAGAGGCGCCGGGAAAGCCGCAGGGATACGAAGAGACGGGCAGCGTGTCGAGTGAGATTCCCGGCGTCGGATTTCAGGCAGCGACGTCGAACTGGCCGAATCACACGTATGAGATGGAAGCGGATGCTTTGACCGAAGTGGGTCACAGCGGATTCAACGTGGATGCCCAGGCGATGGCGGCGCTGCTGTACGATTTCTTGACCAAGCCGGAGTATCGCGCGCAGGTAAAGCGCGAGTTCGACGGCATTCACACGATGTTCGAGGATTACAAGGCGTCGCTGATAAAGGTGTATCCGAAGCCGAACGTGCCGGACCCGAAGTAGTTATTTTTCTTTGTCGAAGGAATTGAGAAGCTGCTCGAATTGGGGCTGGCTCGCGCTAATCGTCTTCGCCGGGCCGGTGCATTTGAGAAAGACGTTGCCGCCGGGGCCTTGAACGATCGCGCCGAGAAGACGGTAATTTTTGGTGGCAGTTTTGTCGCCCATTCCGGCGTAAGCGCCGGTCGAGTCGATGGTGGTCACCGGTAAAGCGTGAATGGTCCGCTTTTGGATTTGCGCGTCCGCCGGTTTCCCCCCAGGGCCGAGGATTTGGCCTTTCCAGCGGTCGAGATTGGCTTCGATCGATCCGCCTTGGCCGGCTCCGAAGAAATACACGGCGCATTCGGCGGCTCCGGCATCGCCGAAAGAGAGCGGAAGCGTGTACGTCGCGGCGCGCATGGGGCGCGCTCCTTCAACTTTCCAGGTGGACGGGGCGGTCCACTTCAGGCCGGCCACCGACGCGGCGAGCACGGGAAGAGCGATGGCGAACAGAAAAACACGCATTCGACCAGTCTAGCGCCAGATTTGATACCACTTTTTCGATTCGGAAGCTTCCTGCTTTTCGGGTAGAAGAACCGGATCGCCGGTCAGAGTGGCCTTGGGGTTGGCGATGCACAGCAGGTCGGCGAGCGTTTTCCCATAGCGCTTCTGAATCCACGCGTGGGCGACGTCGAGACTGGGAGGCCGGTTCTCGCAATCGTGGGCATCGCTGGCGATGAAGTGGACGAGTCCGCGATCGAGCAGCGTTTCCGAAAATTCCCCGGCGCGGCGGCCGAACTTGCCGGTCAGGCTCTGAGCGGTGATCTGCACGCGTGCGCCCCCTTCGACCCATGATCCAATGTTTTGGATACGCTGCCGGAGCAGGCCGTTGCGCTCGGGATGGGTGATGACGGGAATCATCCCGGCGTCCTGAAGATGCGCAAAGATTTCGTCGGTGTTGCGAAAGATCAGAAGATCGGAGAACTCGACCAGCAGATAGGTTTTCTGATTGATGGTATATTTTTGCGGATTCGCGACTGCATCGTGAATATTTTCGAAGCTCAGATGAAAATCGCAACCGGAATAGAGGCGGATATCGGGGCAGGCGGCCTGGGCCTCGGCCAGACGCTGATGAATCAGGTCCGGATCGAAGCGGTAATGCAGATTGGCGTGGGGCGTGGCGACGAAATCGGTGGTACCGGCAGCGGCCGCCATGCGAATCATGGCCAGAGAATCTTCAAGCGTCCGCGGCCCATCGTCGAGGCCGTGGAGGAAGTGGTTGTGGATGTCGATCAATTCTTAATTTTATCAGCGCCGGCTTTACCGGGACCCCACACGACGCGGCCCGGTTTCGCTCCGGTGACCTGGCCGTCGTGAACCACTGCCGTTCCGTTTACAAAAACCTCTTTCACGCCGACGGAGAGCTGATGCGGCTTGTCATACGTCGCGCGATCGGCGATGGTGGCGGGATCAATCACCACCACGTCGGCGAACATTCCTTCTTTGAGCAAGCCGCGGTCGGGAATCGACAGGCGATTGGCGACGGCCGAGGTCATCTTGCGAATCGCATCTTCGAGCGGGATGACTTTTTCTTCGCGCACGTATTTTCCCAACACACGCGGGAAATTTCCGTAGGAGCGCGGATGCGTCAGGCTGCGCGCCGTGGCCGGGTCCTGGCCGACGGCATCGGTGCCGAACTTGATCCACGGCTGGCGGAGTTGAAGCTTCAGATTTTCTTCGCTGGCGACGAAGAACATGGTTTCGACGCGGGTGTGCTCGGCTGAGATCAGATCCATCGCGGCGTCGGCCCAGTCCTTGTGCATCGCCTGCGCGATCTCGGAGAGGCGCTGGCCCTGATATTTCTCGTTTCCGGGGCTTACCAGGCGGGTGATCATGACGCCTTCCGGAGTCGCCTGCTGGCACAGGTTTTCCCAATCGCGCGCGGGAGCGAGAGCTTCGGTGTGGATGCGGGCGCGGACCGCGGGGTCTTTCAGGTTGTCGAACAGCTTGCCGTCGGCTGAGACCCACGGCGGCAGGCACACGGTGAGGCCGGTTCCTCCGGCGACGTAGGGATACATGTCGGCGCCGACATCCAGGCCGGAACGGCGAGCGTCGTTGATCTTCGCGATGGCTTGCGCCATCTTGGGCCAGTTCGCCTGACCAGCGGCTTTCAGGTGATAAATCTCGACGGGAACGCCACCTTCACGGCCGATCTTGATGGCTTCGTCGATGGCTTCAAGCAAGCGGTCGGCTTCCGATCGCATGTGGGTGATGTAGACGCCGCCGTAAGGGGACATCACCTTGGCGAGCTCGATCAGCTCATTGGTGGTGGTATATTCGCCGGGCGGATAGATCAATGCGGACGCCATGCCGAACGCGCCGTCTTCCATCGCTCGTTTCATCGCGCCGCGCATTTCGTCGAGCTCGGCCGCGGTGGGAGCGCCTTGGGCCATGCCTTTGCCGAACATCCGCAGAGTGGTGGCGCCGACGAAGGAACCAAAATTCGGGGACGAGCCGTGCTGCTCGATGGCTTCGAGCCAATCGCGAAAGCCGTGTGGACCGGTGAAGCGTCCATCGATCTTGCGGGAGGCGTCGTCGGGCTCGGCAGCGAGCGTTTTGTCGTTGGCCGGCGCGTTCGTGGCGCCTTCACCCATGATGGTGGTGGTGATTCCTTGCGTGATCATGCTGATCAGGCGGCCGTCGCCAGAGAGAAGCGCGCCGCGGGACTGGCCCTGAATATCGATGAAGCCGGGCGCGACCACCATGCCTTTCGCATCGATTCGCTGCTTCGTTGGCGCGTCGCGAAGCATTCCGGCGGGAGCGATGCGCGCGATGCGATCGCCACGGATTGCTACATCGCCATAGAACCAGGCGTTGCCGGTGCCGTCGACAATGCGGCCCCCAGAGACGATCAGGTCGTAAGCGGGTTGGGCGGACGCGCTAATACACACGAGCATCGTCAGGGTGAATCGCATACCCGCGAGTGTACTACGTTGAACTACGGGGTTTGCAGTTTCACCACTTCAATGCGGCGGTTCTTGGCACGGCCGGTTTCGGTGTCGTTGTCGGCGACAGGCTCTCCATCGCCGGCTCCGGCCACTTCCAGGCGCGTTTTCTTGACGCCCTTGGCGATCAGCAAAGTTACGACGGTGCCGGCGCGGCGCATGGAGAGCGTCATATTGGCATCCTTGTTTCCGCTGTTGTCGGTGTGGCCGACGATGCGGACGCGCCAATCGGGGTGGTCGGTGAGCATGGCCGCAACTTCACCGATCGCGACCTCGGATTCCGGAGAGAGGTCCGCGCGGCCCGGCATGAACTGAATGCCGTAGGCCGGCACGTGGCCGTAATGCTCGATCGCATCCGCCATGGCGACGGCGTCGGTGGCGGATTCCAGGTCGGATACGGCTTTGAGCTCGGTGAGGGTGTAAAAGCGGGAAGCGGCTTCGAACAGCACCCATAGATCGCCTTTGCGGGCGGTGACGGCGCCTTCCTTGTCCACGAACTGATACGGGACTTCAAACCCGGCTACGCGCAGGGCTTCCACCGCCTGCTGCACCAGATCCGCGGGAGTGGAGCCTTCGCGGCATTCATACATGACGGCGCGGCTTTCGCCGTCGACGGGATTGGTGACGGGCTCGCCTTTGCCCTCATCTTTAATAGGGATATCGCGGTGGTCCGATTCTTTTTTCTCGCAATTGTCGATGCGGCAGAAGGGGAGCTTAGGCAAGATGGAGGAATCGGCGCACCCGCCGGCGTCGGCATCCAGCTTGACGTGCGCGGAGGTTGTGTCATGGGCCGCGTCCTGGGCTGCCGCGGGGAGAAACGTGGCGGTCATCAGGAACAGGACTTCACACAGATGGTTGACAGTGCGCATGGCTGCCTATCGGCAGAAATGGCGAAAAACTTCAGCCGCCGATGGAGTACATGGGCCGAGGGGGCGGGACAAATCGCGCGGAGTTGATTTCATGGCCGAGCCATTTGGCGTGGACCGAGGCGCGAACCGCGTCGCGAATGTCGTCGTCGGTCCCGCCGCTGCGTAAGACCTGGCGTATGTCCGTTTCATCGATGGCGAACAGGCAGTAGCGGAGTTTGCCGTCCGCGGTCAGGCGGATGCGATTGCAGTTGAGGCAGAACGGCCGGCTGATGGAGGCGATGAAACCGACGCGGCCGTTTCCGTCGGCGAAGCGGTACGCTGTGGCCGGGAGCGCGCGGGTCGCGATCCGGGATTTCTTCGAGCGGCCCGATTTCGCGCTCGAGCATCGCGATCATGTCGTCGGCCAGCAGCACGCGGTGGCGCTCCCACAGGCCCTGAGCGTCGAGGGGCATGAATTCGATGTAACGAATCTCGATGTTGCGTTCGCGGCCATAGCGGGCCAGCGGGACGATATCCGGCTCGACCAGGTTTTTCACGGCAACAGCGTTGATCTTGATTGGCCCGTAGCCGAGCCTGCGGCAGGTTTCGATGCCTTCGATCACTTTGTCGAAATCATCGCGGCGGGTGATGGTCTTGAATCGCTCCCGGTCGAGCGTATCGAGGTGCACGTTGATGCGCCGCAAACCGGCATCGTATAATTCGCGCGCCTGGGCGGCGAGCAGGACGCCGTTGGTGGTCAGCGCCATGTCCTCGATTCCATCGATCGCGGCCAGCTTTCGAACCAGCTCCGCCAGGCCCTTGCGCAGCAAAGGCTCGCCACCGGTGAGGCGGATTTTGCGCACGCCAAGCGTGACCGCCACGCGCACGAATCGCTCAATTTCTTCGAAAGTCAACAATTGCTCGCGCGGCTGAAACTTCACGCCGTCCTCTGGCATGCAGTAAAAACACCGGATGTTGCAGCGGTCCGTCACGCTGAGACGAAGATTGTCGTGGAGGCGGCCGAAGGTGTCGAGGAGCGGGGCCATCGGACTCATCGCACGGCCAGCATTCTCTCGAGGGGCAGGCGGGCACGCTCCAGCAGGTCGCGGGAAAGCTCGACGCGGGGGGCCAGATTGCGAAGCGCATCGCGCAGCTTTTCGAGGGTGTTGCGCTTCATGTACGGGCACTCGCTGCAATTGCAGTTCTCGTTCGGAATGAAGTGGAACTGCTTGGAAGGAGCGAGCTTCGCAAGTGAATGGCGCACGCCGCTCTCGGTCATGACGATGAACTCGGGAGCGTCCTGGGTCGCGCACCAGTCGACGATCGCCGACGTGGATCCGATAAAGTCGGCCATCTGCAGCACATCGCGCGGGCATTCAGGATGCGCGGCGACCAGCGCGGAAGGGTGCTCGGCGCGGGCCGCGGAGAGCTTGCGGGCGGCGAAAGTGGCGTGGACAATGCAAGTGCCTTGCCAGATTTTCATGTTGGCGCGGCCGGTCTGCTCGCGCACATAGTTACCCAGGTTCAGGTCGGGAAGGAACAACACAGGGCGATCCGCCGGAATGGAGTCGACGATCTTCACGGCATTGCGCGAGGTGCAGAGAATATCGCTTTCCGCCTTTACTTCCACCGACGTGTTGATATAGGAAACGATGGTGTAGCCCGGATTCCGGGCTTTCCAAGCCCGCAGTTGATTCACTGGGCACGCTTCGACCAGGCTGCATCCGGCGTCGCGATCGGGAACCACCACGACGCGCTCCGGATTCAGCACCTTGGCGGTTTCGGCCATGAACCACACGCCGCAGAACGCGATGACGTCGCCAGCGAAGTCGCGAGCCTTGCGGGCCAGCTCCAGGCTGTCGCCGACGTCATCGGCGAGCTCCTGAATTTCGGACTCCTGATAATGATGGGCGAGGATGACCGCACGCCGGGAGCGCTTCAACTCGGCGATTTCATCTGTGATGGATTGAATGGCAAGCATGGCGCCCATCCCCGTCTAACTTTATTCTACCCGGTCGCGGTCCGCAACTCGCATTAAACCGTACAGGGCGGCGAACAGAACCACGGCCAATACGCCCAAATGCCACAAATGGCCTTTGATCCAGGACGCGGAATTTTCGCCCAGAGTGGCACCAAGATACACCAAACCGAGGTAGCGCGGGATTCGTCCCGCGGCCAGCACCAGCAGGAACCGGGAACGGCTGACGCCCATCGCCCCTGCGCACGCGGCAAACAGCTTAAAGGGAAGAAACGGAAGCGGAAGCAGAGCGGGAATGAATACCGTCAGCAGGCCGTAGCGGCGAAACCATTCGCGAAACTTCAGACCGCGGCCGGACGAGGTGAATTGCACCAGATAGCGTTCGCCTCCTCTTCGCGTGATCTCCAGAAAGCCGACGCCGCCGATCAGGGATCCCGTCACGCCCAGAACGGCGCACAGAAGCGCATTGGCGGGGCTGGCGATGGCCGCCAGGAGCAGCGCTCCGTCCACCAGGCCGGGGTTGGGAACACCCAGGGAATCGACCAGCGCGATCACGAGGACGCCCAGCGGGCCCCATTGCGCGAGCAGCTGCCAGAAATGATGCATCAGGATCCGATCATCTCCAGCAACTGCGGTTCATCGATCACCTTGACTCCGATCTCCCGCGCTTTATCGAGCTTCGAACCGGCTTCCTCGCCGGCCACCACATAATCCGTCTTCTTGCTCACCGATCCGGTCACTTTGCCGCCGGCCGATTCGATACGGGCCTTGGCGTCGTCGCGAGCGAGTGACGGGAGGGTCCCCGTGAGCACAAAGGTCAGCCCGGCGAGCGGTCCGCCCGTTTTGCGCTTGATTTCTTGCGTGAACTTGAACCCTTGTTCGCGCAGGCTTTCGATAAGCTCGCGATTTCGCTCTTCCTCAAAGAAACGATGGATGCTGGCGGCGACTTTGGGTCCCACTTCTTCGGCTTTCTGCAATTCGTCCTCACTGGCGGCGGCGATTTTATCGAGATCGCCGAACTGTTCGGCCAGAAATTGCGCGGTTCTTTCGCCGACGAAGGGAATGCCGAGGCCGTTCAGAATGCGGGGAAGGGGCGCGCGGCGCGATGCGTCGATGTTGGCGATGAGTTTCTCCGCGGATTTCTTGCCCATGCGCTCGAGGTCCATCAACTGCCCGGCCGTGAGGCGATAAATGTCGGCGACGTTCTTCACCAACCCCTGGTCCACCAATTGATTCACCAGCGCTTCGCCCATACCGTCGATATCCATCACTCCCCGGGCCGCAAAATGCAGGATCGATTCTCTCAGACGCGCCGGGCAGTTGGTGTTGATGCAGCGGCTGGCGGCCTCGCCTTCGACGCGCACCACCTGGCGGCCGCACACCGGACAGGCTTGGGGCATCTTAAAATTGCGGCGGTGCTCGCCCTTCCTGACGACGCGCACCACTTTAGGGATGACATCGCCGGAGCGCTCCACCAGGACGGTGTCGCCGATTTTAAGGTCTAGCCTTCCGATTTCATCTTCGTTGTGAAGGGTCGCGCGGGAAACGGTGACTCCGCCGACGATCACGGGCCGCAGATGAGCCACCGGCGTGAGCGCTCCCGTACGTCCAACGTTGACGTCGATATTTTCGACCACAGTTTCGGCCTGACGCGCGGGGAATTTGTAGGCGATGGCCCAGCGGGGAGCCTTGGCGGTCCACCCGAGGCGATTCTGCTGCTCCACTGAATCGACTTTCGCGACCACGCCGTCGATCTCGTAGGGGAGCGACTCGCGCTTCTCTTCCCATTCGCGGCAAAACTCGACCAGCGATTCGATATCGGGGCACAGTTTGCGCTTGGGATTGACCTTGAATCCCATATGGTGGAGCCGATCGAGGGACTCCCATTGACTGGCGAAGGCCGGCTTGCCCCCGGCGAAAAGGAAATACGTGAAGTATTCGAGGTGCCTGGCCGCGGTGACCGACGGATCCAGCACGCGCAGAGATCCCGCGGCGGCGTTGCGCGGATTGGCAAAGCGCGGCAGACCGGCCGCCTCACGCTCTGCATTGGCCTTTTCGAATGCGCTCTTGGTCAGGACCACCTCGCCGCGCACTTCCCAATCGCCCCCGCCTTTGACCCGCAACGGAATGGAGCGGATGGTTTTCGCGTTTTCCGTGACGTCTTCTCCGATCACGCCGTCGCCGCGCGTCACCGCCCGCACCATGGCGCCGTCCCGATAATGCACTGCGAGCGACAAGCCGTCGAGCTTCAACTCCGCGCCGTAGGTGGACGACTCATCGGGCAGTAGAGAACGGACGCGGCGGTCGAAATCGCGCAGCTCGGCCTCGCCCAGGGCGTTGTCCAGGCTGAGCATGGGGCTCGAATGGGGGACTTTCAGGAAACCTTCGCGCGGTTTCCCGCCGACGCGCTGGGTGGGAGAATCGGGCGTCACCAATTCCGGATGCTGGGCCTCCAGCCGTTGGAGCTCCCGCGTCATCGCGTCGTACTCGGCGTCACTGATTTCGGGCGCATCGAGCACGTAATAGAGATATTCGTGATGACGCAGTTTTTCGCGCAGCTGTTCGATTTTCTGTGGAGGCGAGGTCACGCGTTTATGGCGATCGGAGCTATACTCGGAAGATTACACACTATCGGCAGCCGGTTCTGATCTACAACCCAACGGCCGGCAAACTCCGGCGGAATCCCGAGCGCATTCTTCAACGTACCACTGAAGCTTTGTCGCGCGCGAGTCTGACGCCGGCGCTAGCTCCCACTTCCGGCCCGGACGACGCAACCCGGCTGGCGCGCCAGGCGGTGACGGCGGGGGCCGACCTGATCCTGGTGCTTGGCGGCGACGGGACCATCAACGAAGCAGTGAATGGAATGGTGCATTCACGCGCCGCGCTGGGCATTTTGCCGGCCGGAACCGCGAATGTGCTGGCGACGGAACTGGGGCTTGGTTCACGATTGGATCGGGCCATCGAGCGACTGGCCGGGTGCGTCGAACGCCGGGTGGCGGTGGGGAGGATCTGCAACGGGCGCGGGCCGGCCCGGCATTTTCTCGCCATGGGAGGCGCGGGCCTGGACGCAAAGATCGTCTACGACATCAATCCAACGTTCAAGGCCTGGGCGGGAAAAGCGGCCTATTGGCTGGCCGGGTTCGGCCACATCAAAGAGCGCGTGGGCCAGTTGGAGGCCCGGATCAACGGCGAGGTGTATCGCTGTGGGTTTGCGCTGGCCAGCCGGGTGCGGAACTACGGCGGCGATCTGGAAATCGCCGGCGGCGCGTCACTGCTTCGCGACGATTTTGAGATTGTGCTGTTCGAAGGGTCGAATCCGCTGCGCTACCTTTGGTACATCGCAGGAGTCGGGCTGCGGCGGGTTCAATCGATGCGTGGAGTGCGTACCGTTAAGTCGGGGCTGCGTGGAAATGACGGGCGACGTTCACCTGCAAATCGACGGCGAGTACGCGGGACGGTTGCCGGCGAGCTTCGAGATCGTCCCGGATGCGCTGACCGTGCTGATGCCGCCGCAGTACCAATAGGAAAATTGTGGACAACGTCACCCATTCGCTGGTGGGATTCATGATGTCGCGCAGCGGGATGGACCGCAAGGTGAAGCACGCGGCGTGGATGATGGTCCTGGCGGCGAACCTTCCAGACGTCGACGTGGTTTCCGCGTTCGGCGGCGCGTTGAATTATCTTTCCTGGCATCGCAGTTACACGCACGCGCTGATGTTCGCGCCGGCGCTGGCGCTGATCCCTCCGCTCGCGATGCTGGCTATGGTTCGACAAAGGCTTTCGTGGTGGGCATATGTATTTTCGCTGGTGGGGGTGCTGAGTCACCTGGCGCTCGACTGGACCAACATCTATGGAGTCCGGATGCTTCTGCCATTCTCGGCGCGATGGCTGCGGCTGGATCAAACCGACGTGGTGGACCCCTGGATTCTCGCGGTTCTATTCCTCGCGGTGGCCGCGCCGGCGCTGGCGAAGCTGGTGAGCGCCGAGATCGGGTCCAAGAAAGGGCCGGGGCCCACAGCGCGGCTGGGCATGGTTCGCGCTGCTGGCGATCCTGGCTTACGAAGGCGGGCGATACACCGCGCATGAGCGCGCGCTGGCCGTGATGGGCGCGCATCTGTTCAATGGCTCGATCGCGAAACGGCTGACTGCGGTGCCCAGCCGGACCAACCCGTGGCGCTGGCGCGGCATCGCGGAGGGCGACGGCTGGGTGGACATCGTGCCGGTGGACTTGGGCGAGCAGTTCGATCCGTCAGACGGGCGAATCGATTATGTGGCCGAATCCAACCCGGCGATCGATGCGGCCCGTCGGACTCCCGCATTTCAGGGTTTCGCAGTGTTTTCTCAAGTACCGTTCTGGAAGATCACGCCACTCCCCGCCGGGACCCTGGTGGAGGAGATCGATCTGCGATTCGGCACGCCGGAGGACCCGAGATTCGAGGCGAGCGCGGTGGTGAGCGAGTCGGGTGAAGTTCGCGGAGCGCAATTCACGTTCGGCCCGAATCCCTTAGTTGCCCCAGGCGCGCGGCCTATAGAATGAAGCTATATGCGCCTTGTGCTGACGCTGGTTTGCGCTACGGCCGTGTTCGGCCAGAAACAGCCGTTCGACGTCCAGACGATGATGAAGCTGGCGCGCATCAGCGAGCCGGTGCTCTCTCCGGACGGCAAGCTGGTGGCATTTACGGTTCAGACGGTGGATCTGGATCAGAACACCAAGCCGAAACAGATCTACGTTGTGGCGCCCAATGGCGGGCTGCCGAGACAGATCACGCGCGACGGCACCGATAACGAACGTCCGCGCTGGACGCCGGATTCCAAGGAAATCTTCTACGTCTCGAATCGCGACGGCTCCGCGCAGATCTGGCGCATGAATCCGGACGGGAGCAACACCCGCCAGGTCAGCCATTTGTCGACCGAGGCGGGCGGCATCCTGGTTTCGCAGGATGGCAAGAAAATCGTTTTCACGAGCGAGGTCTATCCGGACTGCGGCGCCGACGATTCCTGCAACAAAGCCCAGATCGAGGCCGAAAAAAAGAGCAAGGTGAAAGCGCGGATCTATACCGCGCTGTTGTATCGCCACTGGAACGAATATCAGACCAAGCGCCGCCAGCATATTCTGGCAATGAACCAGGACGGCACTGGCACGGTGGACCTGACACCCGGGTCCTTCAACGTCCCGCCGTTTTCGCTGGGCGGGCCGGACGACTACGCGATCTCGCCGGATTCGAATGAGGTCGCGTTCTCGATGAATGTGGACGCGAATCCGGCCAGCAGCACGAATTCCGACATTTATACAGTTCCCATCGGCGGCGGCGAAGCGAAGAAAATCACCATTAGCCCGGGCGCGGATGACGCCCCGCTGTATTCGCCGGATGGGCGGTACCTGGCGTTCCGGTCGCAGGCTCGCGCGGGGTATGAGAGCGACCGTTGGCGTCTGATGGTGCTGGAACGGGCGACCGGGCGCACCACCAATCTTTCCGAGAGCGTGGACCGCTGGGTGGAGGGCATGACGTGGTCTCCCGATTCGACGCGGTTGGTTTACACCGTCGAAGATCGCGGGCGGACCGGCCTACGGATGATTGCCGTGACCGGCGGGGGCGCACGCCCGATCGTGGCCGGCGATTCCAGCCTGGACGACGTGCAGTTCAACTCGGACGGAAGTTTCATGATCTACACGGAGCAGAGCGGGTCTCGTCCGACGGAGATTTTTCGAGCCTCCTCGACCGGCGGATCGGAAGTGCCGCTGACGCATTTGAACGATTCGCTGCTGAACGGGAGCACCTTGCGGCCGCTCGAAGAGATGGAGGTGGAGGGGGCCGATAAGGCGCGCGTTCACGCATTCGAGGTGAAGCCTCCCGGATTTTCGCCGTCGCAAAAATACCCGGTTCTGTTCCTGATTCATGGCGGCCCGCAAGGCGCGTGGGGCGAGATGTGGAGTTACCGCTGGAACGCGCAGGTGTTCGCGTCGGCGGGATACGTGGTAATCATGCCGAATCCACGCGGGTCCACCGGGTACGGCCAGAAGTTTATCGACGATATCAACGGCGACTGGGGCGGAAAAGTCTACGACGACATCATGGCGGTGGTGGATCATGTCGCGGCGCTGCCTTACGCCGATCCGGACCGCATGGCCGCGGCCGGCGGATCCTACGGCGGATACATGATCGACTGGATGCTCGGCCACACCACGCGGTTCAAGGCGATGGTGTCGCACGACGGCGTGTTCGATCTGCGCAGCATGGCGGGCGCGACCGAAGAGCTGTGGTTCCCGCTGTGGGAGTTCAAGGGCATGCCGTGGGATAATCCGGACCTGTACGCGAAGTGGTCGCCCAGCTTTTTCGTGAAGGAGTTCAAGACGCCGACGCTGGTGTTTCACGGCGAGCTGGATTACCGGGTTCCGGTGGACCAGGGTCAGCAACTGTTCACGGCGCTGCAAATGCAGAAAGTGCCGTCCAAGCTGGTGCTGTTTCCGGACGAGGGCCACTGGGTGCTGAAGCCGCAGAACAGCGTGTTGTGGTACGGCCAGTTCCTCGAATGGATCGGGGAGTGGACCAAGAAGCCGTGACGCAGGCATGACGTATCCTGTAAGGTAATGTCCATTGAGTTTCGGAACGTGAACCTTGCGCCTCTGGCGGGCTTCAGCGCGGTAGCGCCCTCCGGCGTAATCATCGGCGTCATCGGAGAAAAGGGCTCCGGTGTCACCGAATTGTTAAAGCTGGCCGGCGGCGCGGCGCAAGCGGCGGAGGGCGAAGTGGTTGGTCCGCCGGAGCGCCGCCTGGTCACGCTCAACGATACGCTGAACCTGGCGCCCTCGGCAGTAGTGGCGCTGGATCACGCGCTGGCGACGCAGGACGCGGTGGTGCGCGCGCGCACGCTGACCGCGCTCGATCGACTGCGGCGGTCTGGCTCGACGATTCTGATCGCATCGCACGAAGACCGGCTTCTCGAAGATCTGTGCGACGAGGTGTGGTGGCTGGAAGCGGGGCAACTCGCCGCCAAAGGCGATCCGAAAGAAACGCTGATCCGCTACCGCCGTTATGTGGCCGAGCGGATCCGAAGCTGGGGCGAAACGATCTCGCCACGGCTGGCGCCGTCGGCGCGACGCGGCGATGGACGCGCGGAGGTCATTTCGGTGGAGACGCTCGGCTCCAAGGGAGAATCGACCATCGTCTTCAAGAGCGGCGAGATGGTGAGCATTCGCGCGACCGTGCGATTTCACCAAGCCGTCGACAATCCGGTGCTCGGCATGCTGATCCGTACCCAGATCGGGTTTGAAGTTTACGGTACCAATACCGATCTGGAGCGGGTGAAGATCGGCCCTTGCGCCGCCGGGGAAACGGTGGCTGTGGTGTTCGCGTTCCTATGCGATTTGTGCCCGCATGCTTATACCATCACGCTCGCCTCGCATGATCCGGACGGCACCGCTCACGATTGGCTGGACGACGCGGTCGCGTTCACGGTCACGGACGAACGGCACACCGCGGGCGTGGCGAACCTGCGCGCGAAGGTGACGGTGGAACGGATGAAGGCCGAGGGGATTTTGAATTAACGGCCCAGATACTGGCCGGTGGTGGCGTCCACGAATACGGACCACTCCGCGGACGAGACGGATTCTCCCCAGAAAACGCGCCAGGCGGGCTCCGGGAACCGGTTGGTCAATTCGCACATGAAATTCACCTGCGGCCTGGCGGTGGACTTCCTGAAATAATCCGCGCTTTTCGAGGTCGCCGTTTCGAGCGCTTCCGGCGTATCGATTCTGAGGGCGGCCACCAGAAACGGTTTCTCCGCACCCTGCGGCCCGCGCCAGCCTTCTTCAAGCCCGCCGAAAACCCCTTTGTGCAGGTTCCCTTCGGCCTCCACCGCGGACCATGTGAAGGATCGCTGGCGTCCCCTGACCTCCGAAACGTAAAGGATTTCCCAAGCGCCGGCTTTTCCGTTCTGCGATATCGGATTGGGAAGATTTATGCTGCGGATAGTGATCGGCTGGCAATCCGGCGCCCAGGTGCGCGCCGACGGGTAGGTCATCTGAAACGCCTGACGTCCGGTGATCGGCGAAGCGGGCGGCGGTGGCGCCTTGGCCTTGGTTTCGGTAGGGGAACTATCGGAGCAACCGGACAGAACCAGGGCAACCGCGGCGGCAAAGACGGCGGGAAAGACGGCAGGGAACAAAGATCTCATCTCCTTCAATGTCGATGTTTCTTGAGGGGAGTGTCAACCCTTCAAATCCTCTATGCGCCTGCGGGAATTGCGGAGTATAATCATGAAAGCCTAGGAGAGTCCCATGCATTTTTCGCGGGTCTTGGGGATTGCCGCAGGTACGATCATCGCTGTGGCGCAATTAGCGGGGCAGGCGAAGCCACCAGTGGGCGGAGCTTCGACGGGGTCGTCGTCAGGAATTGGGAGTAGTTCCGTTTCGCGCCCGACGTCCCCGTTAAATTCGACGACACCCAACGGCACCAGCACGTCGCCGGACGACCAGCGGCGGCCGATGATGATTTCCGGAAAAGTGACGCTGGATGACGGCTCCGCGCCTCCTGGGCCGGTGACGATCGAGCGGGTTTGCGCCGCAGGCCAGCCGCGCGCGGAAGGGTATACCGATTCGAAGGGACGTTTCTCCGTCACTTTGGGGCAGGAGGGCGATGTGATGCCCGATGCAAGCGAGTCGCCGACCAGGAGCCAGATGGGCGGACTGGCGAGTCCCTCTGGCGGTGGGGTGCGCGAACGAGATCTGCAAACCTGCGACCTGCGCGCGACCATCCCCGGTTTTCGGTCGGAACTGATTTCGCTGGCGAGCCGCCGCTACATGGATAATCCCGACGTCGGCACGATGATTCTGCATCGCCTGGCCAACGTCGAGGGATTCACCACCAGCGCCACTTTGGCGATGGCTCCCAAGGACGCGCGCAAGGCTTACGACAAGGGGCTGGAGGACGTAAAGAAAAGCAAGCCGGATGACGCGCAGAAGGAATTTCAGAGGGCCGTGGACTTATATCCGAAGTTCGCCCCGGCCTGGTATGAGCTGGGGCGCGTTTACGAAGGACGCGATCATCTCGACCAGGCTCGCGAGGCGTATGGCCAGGCGCTGGCGGCGGATTCCAAGTACATTAATCCGTATGAGCGCCTGTACCTGCTGGATGGACGGGAAGCGAAGTGGCAGGAAGTGGCCGATACCACCGACAAGGTGCTCCATTTGAATCCGTATGATTTTCCGGCCGCGTACTATTACAACGCGGTGGCGAATCTCCAGCTCGGCAAACTGGATCCGGCGGAAAAGAGCGCGCGCGAGGCGGTGAAGATCGACACGTCGCACCAGAATCCGAGGTCCAATTACATCCTGGGAATCATTCTGGCGCAGAAGCAGGATTTGAAGGGCGCCGCAGAGTTCCTGCGCGCATACCTTCAGTTTGCGCCGGATGCCAAGGATTCGGACAAGGTGAAGACCCAGCTCGCCGAGATTGAGAAATCCGCGGAAGCCAAGGCGCAGCCACAAAAATAAAGCCCGGACAGATCATCGGGAGCGCGGCTTCGATATTGCTTTCGGCGCCGGCTTGACCCACAAATTGCGACAAGCGGCCAGCATGGCGGGACGCAAGGTCTGCTCATCGGTCATGTCGAGACGCACATTGGTGGCTCCTCGATCTCCCCAGGCGCCTTTCACCGGGACAAAGGCCTGTGGCTCAGCCATCACAAATTCCCGTTGCTGGCCGGCTGTCAGTTTGACCATCCCCCAGCGCTGGTCGGGATAGCCGAGCGTCGCGAAGATCTTTCCACGCACGCGAAAATCCGGGTGCGCCTGGTGGGAACCCTCCGAGGCCTCTGGCATGCTGAGCGCAATGCGCCGAAAGTCTTCGGTGATCATGACAGCGATTCTACTAAACTGGGGGCATGCGGCAGTTGGTGCTGATGGCCGCGGTGGCGCTGACGCTTCCCGCGGCCGACCCGCTGTATGAAAGCGCGCAACGCAAGCTGGACGCGATCGAGTCGCGGCACGTGAAGCGAGGCGAGACGGTGACCTTTACTCCCCGGGAGATCAACGCCTGGGCCCGCGTGAGGGTGCCGGAGATCGTACCGGAAGGAATGCGCGATTCACGGGTGGAACTGGGCGAGCAATCCGGAACTGGATATGCAACGGTGGATTTCCTGAAAATGCGCCAGGCCAAGGGTGAGGCCACAAACTGGTTCCTGACCAAACTCATTGAAGGCGAGCGGCCGTTGAAAGTCTCGGTGCGCCTGGAATCCGGAGGCGGCCGATGCACCGTGTTTTTGACTCGCGTCGAGATCTCGAGCGTCGCCGCAAATCAAACCGTGCTCGACTTCCTGGTCAAAACGTTCTTCATGCCGCTTTACCCGGACGCGAAAATCAACGAGCCGTTCGACCTGGATTACGACATTGACCGCATCGATCTCCGGCCGGCCGGAGCGGCGGTGACCATCAAGAAATAACCGGCGCGAAGGAATCGTGTCATGATGAAAGGGTGGATGTGCGGCGCAGGGATACCCTCCGTCGGCTAAGGGAATAAGGATTTACTTAGGTAGTTACGCGTCAAAAGATCGGCAGAGATGGACGATACTCCTGTTAGGGGAAGAAACTCCCCGAATTGAAACATGAAGGTAAACGATCCCAATCCCGCCGGGCTGGCCTCGATTGAGGCCAATCGCGCTCAGCAGAACCAGCAAGCGGGGCAGAACGCCCGCTTGACGGGTGTACAGTCCCCGGTTGAACCGCCAGGCTCGCAGGGCACCACCTCGGCCCCTGGTTCCACTGACGACGTGCATCTGTCGGAGTTAGTGCGTAGTTTGCGGTCGCTTGCGGCGGAATCGCCGGAGCGGCAGGCGCGTCTCGAACAGATTGCGCGGTCGTATGCCAACGGCACCTATCCGGTAGACACCGGGGCAACGGCCTCCAAGATCATCGACGATGCGTTCGAATCTTAAAATCGCGCGCAACCGCATCGAACAACTGCGCGGGGCGCTGCTCTCTCCGTCTCCGGAAGAGATTGAACGATGCCTGCCTGGCCTGGTGGAAGCGGTGGCCTGTCTGGGGCTGGTCCAACAGAACCTGAGTGGCGAAGGGGCCGATCCGGAACTCAGCCGGGAATTGAAGACGCTGAGGATTGAGCTGACCGCGGTGAGCAGACTGATCGAACACGGGGCGGCGTTCTATCATGGCTGGGCCAAATTACTGGGCTCGGCGACGTCGGGATACACGCCGACCGGCGACGCGGCGCCGATTTCGGCTGCGGGGACAATGTGGATCCGGGGGTAGCTACATGGGCGGCATCACATCTGCGCTCTTGAATTCGGCGAGCGCGCTCGGCGTTTTCGGGCAGACATTCAACGTAATCGAAAACAACATCTCCAACGCGAATACGCCAGGATATGCCGACCAGAATCCAAGTTTCGATCCACTGCCATTCCAGCCGGAATCGGGCTTGGTGGGCGGCGTCGCGGCGGGACCGCTGATCAGTTCGCGAGACGAGTACCTGGAGCAAGCGGTGCGCACGCAACAGCAGCTGCTGGGAAGCGCGACGCAAACAGCCGGCGACCTGGGCCAGATCCAGTCGCTGTTCGATCTGACATCGACTTCCGGCGTCGCGAGCTCGATCAACAATTTTTTCAACAGCTTTTCGCAATTGAGCGTCAACCCCAACGACGCCGTGAGCCGGCAGGCGGTGATCACGGCGGCCGGCCAACTGGCGCAAGGCCTTCAAACGACGGCCACCGGAATTGGACAAGTTTCGACCAATATCACCAGCCAGACCACCAGCGTGGTGACGCAGATCAACCAACTGGCGGGCCAGATCGCCGGGCTGAACCAGAGCTATCAATCGAACGCGGCGGCCACGCAGGATGCAGGCCTGGACGCACAGGTGCATTCGGCGCTGGAGAGTCTTTCCCAGCTCACCGATATTTCAGTGATCAAGGACAGTACCGGCGCCTATAACGTAACCATCGGCGCCCAGACGCCGCTGGTCCTGGGCTTTACGCAACTACCAATTTCGGCGGGCAACCTTTCGAACCAGACCGAAATTCTCGATTCGCAGGGGAACGATATTACGTCCCAGATCAGCCAGGGGCAGCTGGGCGCGCTGATCGCGGAGAAAAATACCACTCTGCCTGGCTACATGTCGAGTCTGAACACGCTGGCGCAATCGCTTTCCGATTCGGTCGACGCGCAACTGGCGCAAGGAGTGGATCAGAACGGCAACTCGCCCACGACGCCGCTTTTCAGCTACGATCAGGCTTCCGATGCGGCGTCGACGATAACCGTAAACAACCTGACTCCGGATCAGATTGCGGCGGCGTCGGCAAGTGCGCCGGGCGGGAACGGCAACGCGGTCGCGCTTACGCAAATGGCGACCTCGCCACAGATCAACGGATTCACGTTCACGCAGTATTACGGCAATCTCGGCTCCCAGATCGGAAACGACGTGGCGGGCGCGACGGCGGATCAGCAGCAGGCGCAGGACCAATTGAACCAGGCGCAATCGCAACGGACCCAGGTGAGCGGCGTCTCTCTGAATGACGAAGCCGCCAAGCTGCTTCAATTCCAGCAGGCCTACCAAGCCGTCGGAAAGCTGGTGGGCGTCATCTCGAACCTGACCACCGTGCTGATGGATATGGTGCCAGTCCCATGATCTCACCTCTAAACTCCACGTATCAGGAATTCATAAACAACCTCGACCAGGTGACCGCCCGGATGAACACGGACCAGCTCGATATTTCGAGCGGCGTGACCATGCGCAACGTCTCCGACAATCCGGACCAGGTTTCTTCGCTGCTGCAGGCGCGGGCGGCGCTGTCGGCGTCGCAGCAAATTTCCACCAACCTCGGAAGCATCAAGACCGAAGTGGACACGGGTGAGCAATCCATGGAAAGCGCCGTGCAACTTTTCGATCAGGTGCAGACACTGGCGGCCGAGGGGGCGACGGGAACCCAGACGGCATCGACGCGCGCCTCGCTGGCGCAACAGGTTCAGTCCATTGAGCAGCAGATGGTGACTTTGGCCAATACCGCCATCAACGGACGCTATATTTTTTCCGGCGATACGGACCAGACCGCGCCGTACACGTTCGACGCCACGCAGGCCGATCCGGTAAGCGCCTACCAGGGCGCCGCTTCGACGCGCGTGGCGCTGGCTCCCGAATGGAACCACGTTTCCCGTAGCACTGACGGCGCAGCAGATTTTCGATTCCAGTGACCCTACGACGAACGTATACACCGCGATCAACGGTCTGGTGACGGCGTTGAACAACAACGATCAGACCGCGGTCAGCACGGCCCAAGGCGGGCTTTCCGGCGTGTCCCAGTATCTCAACCAGCAGTTGGCGTTTTACGGAACCACGCAGGACAGCGTCAGCGCGGCGACGGATTCCGCGGCCTCCCAGCAGGTTGAGTTTCAGTCGCAGATCAGCAACCTTCAGGACACGGACACGGCGGCGACCATTCTGGACCTGACACAATCGCAGACCGAGGAGCAGGCGGCACTGGGTTCAGAAGGGCAGATACCGAGAACCACTCTGTTCGATTTTCTGGGCTAACGCGCTGGTATCCTCGAAGTAGTGGCCAAATCCGATTTGCTCCGGCAGCTTCATCAGGGTCCGCGTCTTCTTGTATTGCCGAACGCGTGGGACGCAGCCAGCGCCCGCATCTTCGAACGCGCGGGATTCGCAGCGCTGGGCACGACCAGCGCGGGAGTTGCCTTCGCGCTCGGCTACGCCGACGGCCAGAAGATATCGCGCGATGAAATGATCGGGGCCGTCGCCCGAATCGCACGAGCCGTGAAAATTCCGGTCACCGCCGACGTCGAAGCGGGCTATGACGACGCCGTGGAAACCGCCCGTGAAGTGTGGGCGGCAGGCGCGGTCGGCATGAACCTGGAAGATACCGCCAGCGGAGACTTGATGGACATCGCCCCGCGTGTCCGCGCGATTCGCGAGGCCGTTCCCGGTATGGTGATCAACGCGCGCACCGACATTTTTCTGAACGCGATCGGGGATGACACTACGCGTTTCGACCGCGCCGTGGAGCGTCTAAATGCGTATCGCGAGGCAGGCGCGGATTGTCTGTTCGCGCCCGGCGTGCGCGACCGCGACACGATCGCTCGCCTGGTTCGCGCGGTGCGGGGTCCGCTGAATATTCTCGCGGTGGCGGGCTCGCCGCCCATCGCCGACCTGGAAACGCTGGGAGTAGCGCGGGTCAGCGTCGGTTCGGGCCCCATGCGCGCAACTCTCGGCTTGGTCGATCGCATCGCCCATGAGCTGCGCGACCGCGGCGCCTACACTGCCATGACGGACGGGGCGATTGCTTATGCCGACGTCAACCAGCTATTCGGCGGGGAGTGACCGCATGTACCGTTCCAGCCAGTCGCGCGCTTCGGTCTCATTAGAAAACGCCCCATCCATCTGCGCTTCGTAAGCGGCGTGCGTCACTTCGCCGATGTGCCTGCCGGGACGATCGCCAAAGTAGGACAGGACGTGCCGGCCCAGGATCAGCGGCTCTTGCGGCTTTTCACCGACCGCTTGCGCCGCGGCCACATCGCGGAGGCGCGCCGCGGACTCGGGCAGGCCCGGCGGCATCGGCGGCCGGCCCGATGCATCCGCCTCGATCAGGCGAATCAGTTGCGCGATGCTCGACGGCGCAAGCCGCACCGCCAGGCGCCGCGCCGCCCGCGCAGTCACGTCCAACCCGATGCTGGCGTGCGCCAGGTGATG
The DNA here is from genome assembly GCA_963842485.1 of Terriglobia bacterium. Taxonomy (GTDB): domain Bacteria; phylum Acidobacteriota; class Terriglobia; order Bryobacterales; family Bryobacteraceae; genus Palsa-187. The sequence goes on from CAWJHI010000091.1 coordinate 53,246, forward strand.
CTCCACCAGGGGCACCACTTGTTCCACGATCGCGTTCTTGATGCCGATTCTTTCGAGAAACCCGCGCGCCAGCGGACCGCCAGCCGCTTCGTGTCCATAGGCGGTCCAGCGCAGCCGGCCGTCTTTTTCGCGAAGCTCGGTGGTATCGGCCTTGGCAAAGTCATGCGTGAGCGCCGCGAACAGCAGCACCACGCGATCGTCGCCGCAGCAGCCGTCCCTTTCCGCGATCCGCGCCGCAGCGTCCACCACGTGCATCGTGTGGACGCCGACGTTGCCTTCGGGGTGCCACTCAGGCTCCTGCGGAACGCCCCGCAGCCGATCCACCTCCGAAAAGTTTGAGATCCACCCGGACGCGGTCAGATACTCCAACATTCTTCCAGGCCGCGCGGCTTTCACCGCCCACTTCATGAACTCCTCCCCCACCCGCTCCTTAGGCAGAGTTGAATAATGCCCGGCGATGGACCGGCACATCTCCGCCGTCACGGGGTCCAGCGTCAGATCGAAGCGGCAAGCGAACTGCATCCCGCGCAACACCCGCAGCGGGTCTTCGGAAAACGCCGCACTGGTCGCTCGCAGCACTCGATTTTCCAGATCCTCGCGTCCCAGGAAAAAGTCGAGCACGCGGCCGGCGACCGCATCGTAGGCGAGGGCGTTAATGGTGAAATCGCGGCGGCTGGCGGCGTCACGCGGCGTGATCCCGGAATCGAAGGTGGTCAAGAAATCGCGATGGCCCAGCCCGATCTTGTTGTCCCGCCGCGGCACGCTGAAATCGCCCGACGCTCCGTCGGTCGAGGAAAACTTGACTACTCCGAAGGCTTTTCCGACCAGATCGATGCGGCCGTGCCGCGCCAGGAATTCGGCCAGACGGTCGTAGGTGATCCCATAGACCTCGATGTCGATGTCCTTGGGATCCAGCCCGAGCAGTGCGTCCCGCACCGCGCCGCCGACCACCAGCGCGCGGAATCCCGCTGCGTGAAGCTCCCGTACAATGCGGTCCAGCGAAGGCGCGAGCGAAATCATCTAGCTTTCGTTCGACTGGCGCTAATCCGTCGGCCGTTTGGCGCTCTCGTTTCCGTTCAGGAACCGGTCGAACCAGTAGCACTGCCAGTTCAGGCTTTCCACCAGATGCTTCGGCTCGCCGGTACGCGTCAGATTGTGATTCTCGCGCGGGAAGAACACGATCTCTGACGTCACGTGATACCGTTGCAGGGCTCGGAACCACTGCTCACCCTGCTCGATCGGGACTCGAAAATCGTTATCGGAATGCAGCACCAGCGTGGGCGTTTTCACATTCGACACGTACCGCAGCGGCGAGTATTTCCAATACTCATCGAAGTTGTGAAAAATATCGCCGCCGAAGTCCCGTTCATGCCCGTACGCGCCGTCGCGCGTGCCGTCATCGCTGATGAAGTTCGAAATGCTGCGCAACGTAACCGCCGCTTTAAACAGGTTGGTCTGCGTGACGATCCAATTCGTCATGAAACCGCCGTAGGAACCTCCCGTAACGCCCAACCGGTCGCGATCGATCCATGCGTTGCGCTTCAGAACCTCCTGCACGCCGGTCATGATATCGGTGTACGCCTTGCCGCCCCATTCAAGCGCGACCGCGCGCTGGAACTTACGGCCGTACCCGGTGGACCCTCGCGGATTGCAGAAAAATACAGCCCATCCGCGCGCGGCATACACCTGAAATTCGTGATACCAGTCGACGCCGTACTGCCCCGAGGGCCCGCCGTGAATGCTCAGCACCATCGGATATTTTTTGGATGGATCGAAGCCGATGGGCTTCACCAGGAACCCGTCGATATCGAGCCCGTCGGCCGCCTTGTACGGGACGCGCTCCACCTTCGCCAATTCGAGCTTGCTCCACAAGTCGGAATTCAAATGCGTCACCTGACGCTCCTGGCCAGCGTCGCGAACGTAAATGTCGTCGAGATGATCGAAGTCATTCGCGATGTAGACCATCTTCCCGCTTTGGTCCTTGGCGCTCTCCGGCGGCAGCGCAAGGCCGTGCACGTTGCGCGGACCGGATGTCAGCGCCTTCACCGCGCCGGTGGCGGCGTCCATTCGAAACAAGTGCGTTTCGCCTTTGATCCCCGAATCGAAATAAATCGCGTTTCCATGCTCGGCCCACGCCATCTCGCCCACCACCATGTCGAAGTCCTTGGCAATCTCAGTCGCTTTTCCACCCTCAGCCGGCGCCAGATAAATATTCGGAGTGTCTTCTTCATCCGCTGCCCCAAGAAACGCGATCCGTTTCCCGTCGGGCGACCAGTGTGGGCTCCGGTCCGGCCCCGCATGATCCGAAATCCTTACCAGCGTACCGCCCTCCGCCGGAATCACCCATACGTCCGAGTTGCGATCGCCATCGAACTCATGACCGGTGCGATTCGAAACAAACGCGATGCGCGTCGAGTCCGGCGACCAGTGTGGATCGGTGTCATTCCAGTCGTTTCCGTCGGTGATCTGCTTCACCGCCCCGGTCTTCACGTCCACCACCGCCACATGAGATCGTTTCTCATCGAACCAGCCGGAGTCGTTGAACTTGTAGTTGCTGTGAGTATAGTGACGGACGTCGCTGTTCTTGCTCTGCGGCGGGCCGGTACGCGTAAGGCACACGAATCGCGTCGAATCCGGCGACCATTCGAAATTCGACGCGCCATTTTCAAGACTGGTAACCCGCCGCGCCTCACCGCCATTCCGCGACAGCACCCAGATCTGCGGCCGTCCGCCTTGAGCGTCACGATTCGAAAGAAACGCCACGAAACGTCCATCCGGCGACCAGCGAGCCGAGTTCGACGAAATCGATTCGCCGCTGTACGGAACTGCCGGATGGCTGCCATCCAGCGCCGCAATCCAGATCCGCGAAGTGCGCCGGTTGGCCTTCTGGTCGATGGTGGTCACCGTGTAGGCGACCCATTTTCCATCCGGCGAAATGTGCGGATCGTTTACGGATTCGAACGCAAAATAGTCTTCGGCGGTAACCCCGCGCCGCTGGGCGAACGCCAGGCAGGCCAGGGTGAGGAGCAGCAGGATTCGTCGCATATGAGAATCATATATGAGAATCACTAAGGGATGGAAGATTGCATCTCTTCAGCCGCCGCTTGAAATGCGGTGTTGGCGGCGGGCACGCCGGCGTAAATGGCCGCCTGCAACAGGACTTCTTCCAGATCGCAAGCCTCCAGTTCTTTCTTCAAGCCGGTGCGCACGTGCAGACGAAACTCCTCCCATCGGCCAAGCGCGGCTGTAATCGCGATCGCCAGCAATCTCCGGGTGCGCTGGTCGAGCCCCGGCCGCGTCCAAATCGCACCCCACGCATAACGCGTGATCAGCTCCTGGAAATTGCGATTCAGACTGGTGGCGCCCGCCATGGCGCGATCGACGTAATCGTCCCCGAGTACCGCTCGGCGGGCCGCGAAACCCGCGTCCATCGTGTCGGCGCCCGCCGGTCGCAGCAGAAAATCCAGCAGTGCGGCGCTGAACGAACGCGGACGTTCCAGGTTCGAAAGATGCGCCGCAGGGGCCAGTTGGGCCGTTTTTGCGCCCGCAATGGACGCGGCGAGCACACTTCCATGCCCGTCCCAGGGCGTCGAAATGTCTCGATCGCCGCCGATCACCAGCACCGGAACGGAAATCCGCGGCAGGAGCGCGGTGTTATCCATGTCTCGAATCGCGCCGCAGCATCCGGCATAGCCCTCGGGCCTGGTCGCGAGCAGCGTTCGCCGCGTGGTTGACACATGTGCCGGCACATGCGGCGCATTGCTCGCCACCAGCTCAGGCGAGAAGAACCGCTGCATCACGGCTTCTTCCACCGCCGCCATGCCGCCCTGAAGCACCTTCAGCCGGCGCGTCTCCATCGCCCCTGGATCCGCGACGCGCGGCGACGTATTCGCCAGCACCGCGTGCGTCACTCGATCCGGCGCCGATGCCGCCAGCCACTGGCCGATCATGCCGCCGAGCGAAAGCCCGCAGAAGGCAAATTTGCGAATCCCCAGCGCATCCGCCAGGGCCAGCGCATCGCGTCCCAGTTGCTCGATCGAGTAATCGCCCGCTGGAGCATCGGACGCGCCATGTCCCCGAATGTCGTATCGTAATACCTGGAAATACGGCAACAGATCCGCCGTCTGCATGGCCCACTGACCATGGTCCACCCCTAGGGAGTGCGAAAACACCAGCGTGGGCCGGTCCTCGCGTCCCTCCAGCCGGTAGTACAGTCTGGTTCCGTCGACATTTATGAACGGCAAGCGTCACGCTCCTTCGAGGAGTTGCTTTCGAAAAATTTCAGCCGACCCCAGGTAGGCTTCCGGACGATTCAGATCCCGGATCTGGTCAGAACGTCAGTACGCGCGTCACCTCCGGCATTCCGGCCAGCACATCCGTCAGCTCCCGTCCGCTTTCGTCGACGATTCGCGCCGCCTGCTCCAATAATTGATGCGCCCGATCGCGTCCCAGCGTCGCACCCAGCAGCATCATCGCGCGCTCCGAGAACACGGTGCCGCGCGTTGCTGAAAGATTCTTCCTCATCCGATCCACATCCACCGTCAACCCTTCTGCAACCTCCATCATGGAAGCCAGGGCCACGGCGCACGCGCCGGTTACATCGGCGAGCGTCAGCCACTCAGCCTGCCATCCACCAGCCGCGCGCTCATGTTCCTGCACCATGCCGAAAAGAAAGTTCGCCACCAGGCCAGGAACGCGCGCGGCGGCGGCCAGAGCCAACGACGATGCAGTCGGATTCCGCTTATGCGGCATGGTGGATGAGCCACCGCGTCCTTCGCCGCCCGGCTCGAACGCCTCACCAACCTCGCCCTGCATCAGTAGGGCAATATCGCGAGCCATCTTCGCCAACCCGCCCGCGTAAACTCCCAGCGCGCAGACGAGCGTCGCCAATCGATCCCGATGCGAGTGCCACGGCGCCGGCGGATTCTTCAGCTTCAACTCCTCGGCGAGCGCCCGGCTCACCGGGATTCCCTGCTCCGCCAGAGCGGCCAGCGTCCCGCTTGCGCCGCCGAATTGCAATACCCGGACTTCTTCGAAAGCTGCCTCGACATGAGCCCAGGCGCGTGCGTGGGCGCCAAGCCAGCCCGCCGCCTTCAACCCGAAGGTGACCGGCGGAGCCGGCTGGAGCAACGTGCGCCCCAGCATCACCGAGGCGGCATGTTGATCTGACAGGCGCCGCAACGCATTCTGCATTCGCGCATGATCGGCGCTCAAAATGAGCGATGATCGGACCAACAACAACACCATTGCGGTGTCGGCGACGTCTTGACTGGTCGCGCCCCAGTGCACGAATCCCGCGGCTTCGGCGTCGAGCGCGCGAACCTGTTCCGTCAATGCTTTCACGAACGGGATCGCAAGAGTCCCGGCTCGAAACGCGCGCTCCGCCAATTCTCCCGCGTCGAACGCAGCCGGCCGCGCAGCCTGGCCGATCGCTTCCGCCGCGGCGCGCGGGATCACGCCCAGGTTCGCTTCGGCCCGCGCCAGCACCACTTCAAAGTCGAGCATCGCCTGCAGGATCGATTCGTCCGAAAACACCGCCGCGATCGCTTCCGTGGGGCAAAAGGCCTCGATCAGGCGCACCGGCATTCTCCCATACTATAGGTCAAAGAATACCGTCTCTCGATCGCCCGAAAGGTAAATGTCGAAACGCCAGGTTCCTTCTTTCTCCGGGCGGGCCATCAGAGTTTCGCGCCGTTCCGCCGGAACCAGGCCGAGAACGTAATCCTCCGCGTTTGCGGGATTTCCCACAAAGTAGATGCGCGTGAACAAAGGCGCCAGTACCCCGCGAGCCAGCACGATGACATTTATGTGCGGAGCTTGCGCCAACACCCGGCCTGGCCGCACCGTCTCGAACACGCACTCCCCGCCATCGCCAGTGGGCGCGCGTCCGAACCCGCACAGCGCCGCGTCCGGCGTCTTATCCTGCGGATCCTCCGGATGCTCGTACTTTCCGTCCGCGTCGGCTTGCCACAGCTCCACCATCGCGTCCGGCACGGGAGCGCCATCGCCGTCAAACACGCGAACGGCCAGCCGGATGCGCTCGCCGCGCGCGCCCGCCATACATGCCAGCGCCGGGTTCACCGTCAGACTGTAATGAAAGAACGGACCGACGGTTTGCGAAGGGGTCGCGACCAGGTCTTTCATCGATGCTCCTCAAACGGCGTGCCTTCACGGCCGCGCAGCACGATGTCGAACCGGTACGCCAGCGCCCAGCCGGGCTCGGACGCATCCAGGTCGAATTTCGAAATCAGCCGCTGGCGCGCTCTTTCATCGCGGATCGATTGAAAAATCGGATCGTATGGAAACAACGGATCGCCGGGGAAATACATCTGCGTGATCAAGCGCGTGACGAATGCGGGGCCGAACAACGAGAAGTGAATATGCGCCGGGCGCCAGGCGTTCGGATGATTGCCCCACGGATACGCACCTGGCTTGATGGTGACGAACCGGTAGTGTCCTTCTTCATCCGAGAAGGCGCGCCCCGCACCGGTAAAATTAGAATCGAGCGGCGCAGGGTGCCGGTCCACTGCGTGAAAATAGCGGCCTGCCGCGTTGGCCTGCCAAATCTCCACCAGCGTGTTCCGCACCGGCCGTCCATCTTCGTCGAGCACTCTGCCGGCGACCACGATGCGTTCGCCGAGCGGATCGCCCGCATGCTGACGGGTAAGGTCGTGATCGGCTTCACCGATCGGGTTGTGCCCGAAAAGCGGTCCCGTCACCTCCGACAGCGTGTGCGGCAACTGGATCAGGGGTTGTCGCGGTGCTCGGCGAACCGTGGCGCGATAAGGTTCATAGAGACGTTCCGCCTGGCTGCCCGGCTCCGGCTTCCGGTACCCTCGCGGCGTTGGTGGCCGTGGTTGCATGCTCACTCCATGGTCGAAAGATCGAGACCGACGTAATTCTCCGCCAGACTTTTCGACGCCGCGGTCGAGCTGGTGATGTAATCCAGTTCCGCAAGCTGCCGCCGATGATCGAAATCGCATTCGCCATGGAAGCGATGGAGCAGGGACGTCATCCACCAGGAAAAGCGTTGCACCTGCCACCCGCGCCGCAGGCATGTGGCCGAATATCGATCCAGCAAGTCCTGGCAACCGCTCGCATAGTATTTCGCCAGCGCTTGTGAAAGAATGCGAACATCCGACGCCGCCAGGTTCAGCCCCTTGGCCCCCGTGGGCGGTACGATATGCGCTGCGTCGCCGGCCAGGAACAATCGACCCCACTGCATCGGCTCCGCCATGAAGCTGCGCATGCCGGTCAGGCTCTTTTGCAAAATGGGACCTTCCGTCAGCCTCCAACCGGAGTCGTTCGCCGCAAGCCGTGTCTGAAGCTCCTGCCAGATGCGATGGTCCGGCCATTCGGCGAGATCCTCATCGGGCGCGCATTGCAAGTACAGGCGGCTGATCTGTGGTGTGCGCATGCTCAGCAGCGCGAACCCCCGATCATGATGGGCATAGATCAGCTCATTCGCCGCCGGCGGCACGGCGGCAAGAATCCCCAGCCAGGCGAACGGATAGTCACGCTCGTAAGCGCGCAGAATCCCGGCGCCGATACTGGTGCGTGAAACGCCGTGAAAACCGTCGCACCCGGCGATGAATTCGCAATCGACGTGGTGCTCTTCGTCGTCGATTCTGAACCGTATCGCGGGCGAGCCGGTCTCGAAACCGTGCACGCTGACGTTCTCCGCTTCAAACAGGATTCGTCCGCCGGCCGCCAGCCGCGCGCAGATCAGGTCCTTCACCAGTTCGTGTTGGCCGTAAACCATGATCGACCGGCCGGTCAGCGCCAGGAAATCGATGCGATGCCCGGCCTGGTTGAAGCGCAGTTCGATACCGTGGTGGACCAGGCCTTCGCGATTCATCCGATCGCCCACGCCGGACTCCGTCAGCAGCTTCGCCGTGCCGTGTTCCAGGACGCCCGCGCGGATCCGCTCTTCCACATGCCTGCGGCTGCGAGCTTCGATCACCACGGACTCGATACCCTGCAGCGCCAGCAGGTGAGACAATAGCAGCCCCGCGGGGCCCGCCCCGACGATTCCAACTTGGGTGCGCGTCTTCGCCAAAGGGTCACTCCATGACCCGCGCCTTGTGAACGCCGCCGGATAGATCGTAGGTGATCTCGTCGACATAACACCATCCCCACGTTTCCCCGGGCTCGATCGAGCGAATCATGGGGTGCTGCGTCGCATGGAAATGTTTCGTGGCGTGTTTGTTCTTCGATGAATCGCAGCACCCCACGTGCCCGCACATCAGGCAGATCCGCAGGTGGACCCAGGTGTCGCCCATCTTCACGCATTCTTCGCACACGTGCCGCGCCGGCTTCAAATCGCCGGCATCCTTTAAGTGTTCGCAGCCCTTCACGATTCCCTCCTCGTTTACTCGGCCAGAACCTTGTGAATCAGCTGGATCGCGATCGACCCTTCGCCCACCGCCGAGGCCACCCGCTTCACGCTGCCCGACCGCACATCGCCCACCGCAAATACTTTGGGTAGACTCGTCTCGAGCAGGTAGGGGGCGCGCCGCAACGGCCACTTGGCCGCTCCCAGATCCTCCGGCCGCAGATCGCTACCGGTCTTGACGAACTGATTATCGTCGAGCGCGACGCATCCCTGGAGCCATTCCGTATTAGGGCTGGCGCCCGTCATCAGAAAGACATGGCGAAGATCGCGCCATTCGCTTTCTCCCGTTTGGGAGTTGCGCCAGCGGACGCGCTCCAGGTGGTCGCCGCCTTCGAGCGTCTCAATCTGCGTGAAAGTCCGGAGCGTGATCGTGGCGCACTCTTCAATGCGCCGGATCAGATACCGCGACATACTTTCGGCGAGCCCCGGTCCACGAACCAGCAGGTGCACATGTTTCGCGCGCGTGGATAGAAACACGGCTGCCTGTCCCGCGGAATTGCCCCCGCCGACGATGACGACGTCTTCCCCCTGGCAAAATTGGGCCTCAATGAATCCAGCGCCATAGTAGACGCCGGAGCCTTCGAATTTTGCGAGATTCGGCAGCGGCAATTTGCGATACTCGGCGCCTGTCGCGACGATGACGCTGTTGCCCTCCACCACCGCGCCATCCGCCAGCTCGATAGCGAACGGCTGGTGTGCGCATTTCAGACTCGCCGCCACGCGTGCGATCGCTACGTGCGCGCCGAACTTCTGCGCCTGGATGAACGCGCGCCCGCCGAGTTCCTGCCCGGAAACACCGGTCGGAAATCCCAGGTAATTTTCGATGCGGGAGCTCGACCCGGCCTGCCCGCCCGGCGCGCTGCTCTCCAGCACCAGCACGTTCAGCCCCTCTGAAGCCGCATACACGGCGGCCGCGAGTCCCGAAGGCCCGGCTCCCACCACGATCAGGTCGTGGACCGTGCCTTCATCGATTCCCGCATTGAACCCGAGGCACGCGGCCGCTTCCGCGTTGGTGGGGTTCCGCAGAACCGTTTTGCCGCAGATCAGCACCGGAACATCCGTCACTTTGATCGCGAAATGATCCAGCAGCTCCTGCACTCCTTCGTCGCGCTCCACGTCGACATAGGTGTGCGGATGCCCGTTGCGCGTCAGGAATCCTCTTAAACGCAGCGTGCCCGCCGAGTGGCTCGACCCCACCAGCACAACTCCGCCCAGGCTGTTGCTGACCAGATACGCGCGGCGCAGGAGAAATGCCCGGAGGAAAATCTCGCTGAGCTCGGCATCTGTCTGCACGATCCGTCCCAGGTCGGACCGGTCGACCTCCAGTAGTTCGCTCGCAACACGCGTTCGCATCCGAACCAGGGCATTACGCCCCAGCAGCACGTCCAGCTCGCCGGTGAATTCGCCCGGCTCATGCGTCACAATCGGGACCTCGCCCGCGCTGGTCGGACTCACGATCTCAATGCTGCCGTCAATCACCACGAAGAAACTGTTGACCGGCGAGCCCACGTCGAGCAAGACTTCGCCGGGCGTGGTCCGGCGATGCTTTCCAAAGGGAGCAATCCGCGCGATTTGATCGGCGTCCAGCTTTGGAAACGTCTGGTGACGGCTGTCGTCGGGCTGGGGCATGGCGGCCTGCGGACTCCCTGTTGGACAGGATACCAGATCGGAACTAGGGAGCGGCTGTAGCCTCGCGCCAATACGCAGGCAACGCCGGCTTGGTGTCCCGAAGAATCTCCAGAATCGAGCGGCGGTCGTCGCGGGAAAGCCGCGCGAACGCTGCACTCTGGTCCTTCCCCGTCAGCACGTCGAAAAGCCGCTGATAGATCCGCTCCCGTACCCGGCCCGGCAGCGCGTCGAACTGTGCGCTATACACCATGTAGCTCAGCGGATACCTGAACAGTCTGGTTTGAAGATCGAAGTCGCGAAGCGATCTCCCCTGACGGTCGCGCGGCCCCTTCTGCGGAAAAGTCTTGGTGAACGTGGAGACGCCCTGGATTGGTTCGCGCAGCGGAGCTTCTTCCGCGAAGAGCATATACGTCACCACCGCATCGATATTGGACCGGAGCTGCGTCGGGTCGGTCTCCGGGATCCGCGCTTCCCAACCGATGCGCGTCATCAGGTTCGCCATCTGCGTCTGGTGTTCAAAAGTCATCAGCGCGACGATGTCGCTCACCGGCGTCAGGTATCCCGCCGGGTTGAACATCTCTGCCAGCGTGGTCAGGTTCTGCTTTCCCGCCGTATCGAGCGTCTCCGGCTCCGCCGGATCGGGCGCCACCGCATTCGCGCGATCCTGCTGTTCGCCATGCACGGCATTGACGTACCAGCCACCCCAGCGGTCCGCGAAAGCAGTGCGGTGGTCCGTGATGATCGCGCCCTCGCGGTGCGGCTCGCCCGACGCGCTCGGGAAAACCGAGCCGATAAACATGCCCGGCACTCCCGCGGTCGCCGCGCCCTGGTGGCACTTCAGACACACTTCGCCGCGCGCAAACGCAGGCTCTCCCGATTTCTGAGCTTTCAGCGTGTAGAAAATCACGCCCTGCCGTGGATCGCTCGCCGCCAGCTCGATTCCGTCGCCGCCGCGCACCCACGCCACCGCCACGTCGTCGCCGAAGTAAATTGCCCGCGGGTTTCTGGGCGAAATCTTGGGCGCCTGAAAGCTGGTCCTCGAAAACACCAGCGCCTGCGAATCGGAACGAATGCCGAGATGGTCCAGCACGCTCGGCAGGTACCCCAATCCGTCCGCCCGCGATTCGAGCTTGGTCTTCCCGCTGGCGATATCCCGGATCAGCCGTGCTACCGGGTCTTCGGTGGGAGCCTCCATGTAGCGGATAGCCGGATGCGCAATCGAGAGGTCGCTCAGGTAGATTTGCGCGCACGCCTTTCCGGCCAGCAGAATAGACCCGTAAATGAGAAACCGATTCGCCAGCGCCATGACAATCAAAAAGGGCGCCCATGCGAAACGGGCGCCCTCCGTAAATCTTCGAAACAGCGTTCTACTGCTGACCGCCCGGGAATACCCGGCCGGCGGGTACGTCGGGCCGGTACAGGGCTTCTTTCATTCCGAGCGATATCGCGAACTTATCCAGCTGTCCTTTTCCGCCTGCTCTTCCTTCGTGAGCGGACGATCGTAGACGCTCGCCCGGGACGCGACCACGCATTGGTCGGACCGGCAGTTGTGCGAGTTCGGCCGATCCGAGCTTCTCCAGCAGCGCCACCGTCTCCAGATGCGGCTGGCCGAATCGCGTCGGACCGTTGGCCATGTCGGCGACCGAATCGCCGGCCTTGCTCTTCACGTCGATCTTGGCGCCTTTGCTGACCAGGTAATTGATCATGTCGTTGTTGCCCAGATAGGCCGCGCCGTGCAGCGCCGTGTAACCGCGGTTGTCCACCGCATTCACGTCGTCGCCCAGTTCCACGCAGTACTTCACGGCGTCGACCAGCGGAACGGGAGCGTTCACGCTCCAGTTGGCCGCCCAGCCGATGCCCGCCGCCGCGTGCAGCGGCGTGTCGCCGGCTTTGGTCGCGAGTCTTGGGATCCGCCCCGTGGTCCACCAGCAGCTTCATCGCGGCCGTATCGCTCGATTGTGCCGCGCGCCAGAACGGCGTCGCGCCGGCCGGGTCCACCCAGGTGTAATCGTTCGTGAAGGACCGGAACCAGACCTTGTCGGAGATCGGAGCGTTGACGTCCGCGCCCTTATCGATCAGCGCCTTCATCAGATCCAGGTACCCGACCTTCTCCTGCTCGGTGCTGGGCTGCGGGAACCACGCATGCGGCGCCCACTGCACATCGATCGCGCCATACAGCGCGGTGATTCCCGAAACCGTTGCCGGCTTCGGATCTGCGCCATGTTGCAAGCATGTACATCGCCATGTCGAGGTGGCCGTTGGTGATCGCCATCACCAGCGGGCTGAACTTGTCGCCACTCAGCTCGTTGATGTCGGCGCCGCCCTCGACCAGCGCGCGCACCGCTTCCATATGACCTTCGCGAGCCGCGTACAGCAGCGCCGTCATGCCGCCCGTGAATTCCGGCCCCACGCGGCGCGGAGCGCGAAACGCTACGTCGCCCGCTCTCGCCTTCGGCTTGGCAACCAGGTATTCGCCCGACTTCATTCCCAGCGAGTGAGCGAACAGATCCAGGTCGGCCTTGGCAGCGTCGTTAGCGACCTTCGGCCGCAGCCGTGGCAGCCGCGGCGTCGGCGGCTTCGTCCGCCTTGTCCTGCGCTTCGGCGCTACTCACCGGCCCGCGTGTCGCGACCGCGGCAGCGCCGCCTGCGCCGCGAGCTCCGCGTCCACGGCCTCTTCCGCCCCCGCCTTCTTCGGTCGCAGCCGCTGGCGGCGCCGCGGCAGCTGCGCCGCCTCTGCCACCCGCGCCCGGCCGGTCTTCCACGATGTTTCCGTCCTGGTCGAACCGGACCCGCGTCACCGGATTCACTTTGGTCGTGATGTTCGGCATCCGCCTTGTGCGCCAGCAGGACCTTGACCACCGCGTCGCGATTCAGCGCCGCCGCGAACATCAGCGCCGTCTGCCCGTGAACGCTTTCCTTCGCGTTGACATCGGCGCCATGGTCCAGCAGCACCTTCACCGCATCCGCGCTGCCGGATGCCGACGCCGTCATCAGCGCGGTGGTACCGTTGGCCTTCACCGAGTTCGCGTCCGCGCCCGACTTCAGCAGCACATCGATCATGGCGGCGTTGCCGTTCGTGCACGCCATGAACAGCGGCGTGATCGCGCCTTCGCGCGTTTCCGCCTTCACGTTGGCGCCCGGCCGCGATCAGCATCTTCGCCATTTCCAGGTCGTCGCGGAACGCCGCCCAGTGCAGCGCCGTGGTGCCGTCGCCCTGCGACGCGTCAACGTCGACGCGCTGTTTCAGCAGGGTAGCGGACCGTGTCGTTGTTGCCCTGCATGGCCGCTTCCGACAGCCTCGCGTCGCTGGCGGCTGAAACCAGCGACCGCCATGCAAAGTCCGCCAATCAAGCTCTTCACGAACATGTCTGGTTTCTCCTTCCTAGATGGCGATTTCGCCGTTGCTGTCGCCGAACGTTTCGACGTTCATGCCCAGCTTGTGCGCCATGGTCACAAGAATGTTCGCCATCGGCGTGCCGTCCTTGCAGCGGATGTGCTGGCCGCCCTGGATCTTTCCGTTGGCATGGCCCGCCAGGAAGATCGGCACTCGCTTGTGGTTGTGGACATTCGAATCGCCCAGCGGGCTGCCGTACATCACCAGCGAGTGATCCAGCAGGTTGCCGTCGCCGTCCGGCGTGTTCTTCAGCTTCTGCAGGAAGTACGGGATCAGGCTGACGTGATAGCGATTCAGCCGCGCGAACTCCTCCACCCGGACCGGAGTTTCGCCGTGATGCGAGCAGTTATGGAACGGAGTCTTCACGCCGCTCTCCGGCCACACGCGGCCGCTGACGTCGCGGCTCATCTTGAACGCCGATACGCGCGTGGTTTCGGTCATGAACGCCAGCGCCTGCAGGTCGAACATCAGCTTCACGTGCTCGACGTAATCGTCCGGCACGCCCAGCGGAGCCGCCGGCAGCGCCCGCGCCGCGCCGCTCGCGTTGTATTTTTCGATTCTCTGAATGCGCCGTTCGATCTCGCGAACGTCGTCCAGATACGCGCTCAGCCGGCTGCGGTCGCTCGGCCCGAGATTCTTCTGCAGCCGCGCCACATCGCTGCGAGATCCAGTCGAGAATGCTGCGGTTCACCTTCTGCCGCGCAGCGCGCTCTTCCGGCGTTCCGCCCTCGCCGAACAGATTCTCGAACGCCATGCGCGGATCGAGCGTCATCGGCAGCGGCTGCGTCTTCGACGCCCAACTGATGGTGTCGGCGTACACGCAGGCATACCCGTAGTCGCAGGCGCCCGAGGCGTCCACCATCTCGATGCAGAGCTGGATCGACGGCAGCGGCGTGTCCTGGCCGAACTGCTGCGCGTACAGCTGGTCGATCGACGTGCCGCACTCGTAGTCCGAGCCTTCGGTCATCTTCGGATGCGCCGCGGTCAGATACACCGCGCTCGACCGGAAGTGATCCGCGCCCTCTTCGGCCGCCGCCCATGCGGTCGCCGGATGCAGGTCCGTGTCGCTGACGATGGTCACGTGTTCACGGAAGTCCTTTAGCGGCTCCAGACTGAGGCTCCAGTCGAAGTCGCGGCCTTCCTTGCCCGGCGCCCAGAAATTCTTGGCGGTGCCTTCCGCCGTGCTTCCCGCGGCTCCATGCACCATCTCGATGCAGGCCAGGCGGGTCTTGGGATTCGCCGCCGTCTTGGCGATCGGTGTCTGCGCCGGCACCATCGAATCCAGAAATGGCAACGCCAGCGAAACTCCCATGCCGCGAAGAACCGTGCGGCGGGAAATATGCTTCTTGCTGATATACGACATCGACCTGGTCTCCTTCAAACCCGTGATTTTGAACTTGAAAATCTACCCAACTTGTGCTTCAACAAAACTCTTAATGATTATTCGCGGCTCCCACCACATCCGTCGGCTCGGCGTCTTCCGCCCGTCTCATCTGGAACGGCATGCTCTTTACGATACCTAAAACGAACGACGAAAAGTGGTTATCGTTCTTCGCCGCTTCCTTAACCACCTGGCGGACAAACGGCTCATCGTGATAATCGATGATGCGCCCCAGTCCGTACGCCATCAGGTTCTCCGCAAACGTAGTCAAATACGAATCGGAGTGATTCAAAATCGCCTGCCGCAGGCTCACCGGACCGTCCAGCTTCGAGCCGTCGAACATTTTGCCCGAAGGGTCGATCGCGAACCCGCTGTCGTTGGTGCGCCACACACCCACCGCATCGAAATTCTCCAGCGAGAACCCGATCGGATCCATCATCTGGTGGCAGGACTTGCAAGGCTCGTTGGTCCGATGCTCCTGCATGCGCTCGCGCACCGATAACGGCTTGGCCACGTGCCCGGTGCGCGAATCCGCATTCTCCGGAAGCGGCGGCACATTCGGAGGAGGAGGCGGCGGTGGCGTTCCCAGCAGAACCTCCATCACATAGGCGCCGCGCAACACCGGCTTGGTGCGGATCGCCGTCGAAGTCAGCATCAGCACGCTCGCCTGGCCCAGGATTCCGAAGCGGTTCGGATCGGTCAGCGTCACACGGCGGAAACGCTCGCCGAGCACGTTCGGGATTCCGTAGTGCCGCGCCAGCCGCTCGTCCACAAACGTGTAATTGGCCGTCAGACAGATCGCGAATGTCGCGATCCTCATGCACGATGCTGTCGAACAGAAGCTCGGTTTCGCGCGTCGCCGAGGTGGTCAGGCTCTTGTCGAAATTCGGAAAGATGAACAGATCCGGATTCCACGATTTAAGGTCGTGAAGGTGCAGCCACTCCACCGCGAAGTTCTGCGTGATGGCTTCCGACTTCGGATCGAGCAGCATCCGCCGGACCTGCTTTTCGAGCATTCCGGGCTCCCGCAGCTTGCCCTGGCTCGCCACCGTGATCAGTGGTCGTCCGGAGCGCTGCTCCACAGGAAGTACGACAGACGCGACGCCAGCTCCAGGTCGCTGATCCGGTAATTCGACCCCGGCGCGACATTCGCCGGAACGTGCTCGAACCGGAACACAAACTCGGGATTCGTGATGATCGCCTGAATCGCGGTGCGGATTCCGGAATCGAAGTTGCCGGGATGTTTTTCGTCCCCGTTGCGGCCTTCCTGATAGAACGTCAGCAACCCTTCGAGGTCGTTCGGCGTCACCGGCCGGCGATATGCCTGCCGCGCCAGCGGTGTCAGGATCTGCTTCGCGCACGCGATTTCGTCCTCGCCGCCAGTCGGCCGGCAGGAGAAGATCTTGCGCCGGCTCGGAGTGTCCGACACGCCCGCCACCTGCGTGGGCCCCGTGATGCTCAGTTCATGCAGGTGTGGAGGAGTAGTTACGCCCGGAACCGTTCCCGCGCTCACATCCACCAGGCTCTGATCGAACTGCCGGTATTCGTCTTCAATCGGACCGTCGAACCTCGCGATAAACGCCGCCGAAACTTTGTGCGGACCCGCGCGCACCTTCACCGGAGGAGTCTTGATCCCATCCTTCGCGAGCGTGATGCGTGGGTCGATTTCGAGTAGCGCCACCCGCGCCCCGTCAATCGCTACTTCAATCTCCTGCCCCTTGCCTTGATTCAATCCGAACAGAGGACCGGTCGGAGAATAATAGAATCCCAGCTTGAAGGTGTACTCGCCATCGGCCGGAAAGTCATGATTGACCACGGTTCCGCCACGGGTTCCAAACGGAGTGCCCTCGATGTGGCGGGTCTGGTTCAGCACGCGCGGAACAGAGTAGGTGGTGGTCAGCGCCAGAGCATCTGGATCGCCCACAGCTTCGCGGCTGATCTTTCCCGCTGCCCGGATGTATCCTTCCATCAAAGCGGGCGAAACCGACAGGACATCCGCCATGTTGTCAAAGCCGTGACTCATGTCGTCGGTCGGCAGCAGAGCGGACACGTCCACGTCAACCGAAAGCAGATCGCGGATCGAATTCGCGTATTCGGTCCGGTTCAGCCGGTGGAGCGCAGTTCTTCCCGGATTCGGACGAGCCAAAAAAGCCTGGTCGATGCCACCCTGCAGCGTGGTCACGAAGGTCTTCTGCGAAGCCGCGTTAGGCCGCGGCATGCCGGCCGGAGGCATCATGCCCGCCTGCAGCATGCGGATCGCCTTCTCCGCCAGCTCCGCGGTTTGATCGGGATGCGCAACATCCAGCTTGGTCATCGAGACGCCACCCGACTTTAACCTGTCGTTGTGGCATCCGGCACAGTTCTGATTCAAGAACGCACGCTGCGGCGAGATCACCCCGGAGGTCCCGGCAGCCTGCCCGAAAACAGCCGCCACGGACAACACCAACATGCCGCCGGAGTACAGGATTCCTCTCATCAAGCTCTCCTCAAAAAACCACACTAACGCCTACACGTCCTCGCCGACACACAACTCCGCCACCCCAGGACTATCCCCGGAACCGCAGAGCATACCCGCTCTGAAGTATAGAAGGCCAAAAGAAACATGTCAAGGGTCTGCGCAACGTAATGCGCTAGTTTTCTATATTATGCCGCACCCAGCCCGGAGGTGACTGCCCCGGCCCTGGCAACGAATCAATAAGGATCGGCTGTCATAGAAAAGACTACGTAGCCGGGTACGCGGTTACTCCCGTCTACACGGGTTTTTTGGGCTATTGAGCCGCCGCCTTCGCCGGACCCAGCAATTGATGGATCTGATTGACCGCGTAGTCGACTTTCATGTCGAAGATCTTCTTTCCGAGTTCCGGCGTTGACCTCCGGGCGTCACCCTGAATGCCGTTGTTGATACGAGGCGGCGCGTTCGGGTCCGCCTGCCCCCGCCCACGGCCGCCACGGCCCCCGCCGCCCCGGCCCGCCGGATCGCCCACCGCTGTCGCGATCAAGTCCTTCCGAATCCAACCTTTATCCGCCCCCAGGTACATCATCTCCGCCGTATCCGGGATTCCGGCATGGGAGCTGTACGGATACCCGTTCGCCTCCAGCCACTTATCGAAATCGGCGTTGGCCTTGGCATACACTTCGTCGCAGAACACCACCCGAATGCCCTGCGGCGAGTACTTCTCATCCAGCTTTTTGGCGACCTCCCCAAGCTGTGCCTGGCCTCCGCCATGGTCGCCCATCAGGACCACGTTCTTGAAGCCCGTCTTGATCAATTCCTCGGCAACTCGTTCATTGATGGCCGCGAACAGCTCATTGGTCAGCCCGATGGTGCCCGGCAGTGTGGCGCTCGCGTTATTCGGAGAAAACGGCAATACCGGCGCGGCCATCGCATTGCCCAGCTTGTGCGCGATGGCGATCACGGTCGCCTGCGCCATCAGCGTATGCCCGCCGTTGACGTTCTGCGGGCCGCGCTGCTCTGTGCCGCCGTTATAAACCAGCGCCGTAGTTTTGCCGGCCGCCATGGCCGCCTTAACTTCCGGCCACGTCATCATCCCGAAATCGACCAGATCCGAATTGTTCTGCGCAAATCCGCTAGCCGCGGCAATCGCCAGCAAGCCGACGGTCGGCATGAAAGAACGCATAGAAAACTCCTTTGAAATCCCCGCCGTGGAAGGATAGCATTGCACTCCTGTCAAGACAAGTGGCCGAGCAATCTAATGAGCCCATAAAAAATGTTCGACCTCGTTCCTGGAACTTGTTAGGATGTACCATTACACGCAGCACGATTCCTATGGCCACACCGTAAAAGCAGCGTCAACAACAGCGTCTCAAACCCAATGGACCCCATCGAGTTTGCTGGTCTGGTGGCCCGCCATCGTCATGATGCTCGGCACTCTGCTGAGCTACCTGGACCGCCAGGTTCTCGCGCTGCTCTCCCCGATGATTCTCGCCGACACGCATCTGAGCGCGCTTCGAATTCACCGAAACCATCAGCGCATTCAGCTACGCATACATGGTCAGCACTTTGATCTGGGGATCGGTGCTCGATCGCATCGGCCTGCGGCTGGGCATGCTGATCTCGATCGCGATCTGGACCGTGTCGAGCGCCAGCCACTCCCTGGTTTCGACTTTCATGGGCTTCGCCATCGCGCGCCTGGTGCTGGGAATCGGAGAAGGCTCGATGTTCCCCGGCGGTTTCCGGACCGCCATGGATTCGCTGCCCGCCGGTGAAACAAGCCCGCGGCATCGCACTCGCCTATAGCGGATCTTCTATCGGAGCGATCTCTAGCCCCGCTGATCTTTACGCCGGTCGCGGTCGCCTACGGATGGCGTCCCGCATTCCTGGTGACGCCCGCCCTCGCCCTGCTGTGGCTGCTGATCTGGCGCGTGACCGTGGACCCTTCGAAATTCCCGCACAAAGCGCAAAGCGCGAAAAACTCCGCTTCCCCAGCCTGCTCGAGCCCCGCTTCTGGAGCCTGGTCGCCAGCTACGCATTAGGCGCGTTCCCGGTCGGAGCCATCACGTATCTTTCCGCCCTGTACCTGTCGCGCGCGTTTGGAATGACCCAGAAGCAGCTCGGCTTGGTTCTGTGGATTCCGCCCGCCGGTCTCGAAGCCGGGTATTTCTTCTGGGGCTGGATCTCAGACCGTTTCCTGCCCAGCCATCCTCGTCCCAAGTGGCTGTTCGCCGTGATGGCGATCCTCTGCCTGCCCGTCGCTCGGATCACCTGGTTTCACAGCGCGCCGATCGCGATCGCGCTGCTCGCCTCTACTCTGTTTCGCCTCCGGCGGCCTGGTGGTGGTGACGCTGCGCACCGCCGCGCTCGCCTATCCTCCCCATCAGCGCAGCATGGCCGCCGGGATCGCATCGTCGTCATTTTCGGCCACGGTTGCCATCCTTCTGCCCGTCTGCGGCCGGTTTTTCGACGCTCACCGCTATCAAAGCGCGTTCACGATGGTGGCCGTGCTGCCCCTGATCGGAACCCTGATCTGGTGGATCCTGCCCGTGCATCGCGCCGAAACTGCCGCCTAATGCCCCCTTCCGCCTAAGCCGAATACTTAGTTGTGACCTCCGCCCCGCCGCAACCGGCAGCACTCGCGCCCACGCAGCGGGACGCGTCCAATCCCCGGCTGTGGCGAGCATCCCTGGTTCTCCTCGCGGCCGCTCTGCTGTGCTTCGTTCTTCTCCCGACGCAAGCGGATAACGACTTGTGGGGCCATCTCCGCTTCGGCCTGGATATTCTTCAAAGCCATTCGATCCCGCGGGTCGACCCGTACTCTTATACCCAGGCAAACGGCCCCTGGATCGATCATGAATGGCTCAGTGAATACCTGTTCGCCCTGGCCTGGAAAGCTGGCGGAGCCGCCGGGTTAATCGCCCTCAAAATCGCCCTGGGCTTGCTGACCGGAATCCTGTGCTACTGGCATCTCGTGCGCACCGGCGTTTCGAGCGCGCGCGCCGCCCTGGTGCTGCTCGCGCTGATCCTGTTGCTCCCGCCGTTCTTGATGATCCGGCCCCTGGCGTTCACCATTCCCGCATTCGCGTTCACCCTGATCGTCGTGTATAGAGTCGACGACGGCGGCAATGCCGCGGCATTATGGGCCTTGCCGCCCGTTTACGCCCTGTGGGCCAATCTCCATGGAGGCCTTCTTGCCGGCCTCGCCATCCTGGGAGCCTGGGGCGCCGCGCGTGTGATTCTGGACCGCCAGTGGTTGCGCATCGGCCTCCCTGTCGCCGCAAGCTTCGCGGCGATTTGCGTGAATCCCTATGGCTGGCGCCTCCCCGCGTTTCTACTCCACACCGCGACCGGCCCTCGCCCGGAGATCATCGAGTGGGAGCCTTTGCGCATTACGTCCGGCTACGGCGTCATGTACGTGGCGATTCTGGCGATCGGCATCGCCGGCTTGATTCTGAGCCGCATGGAGAAGCGCCCCCTCCTGCTGATGCTCTTCGCACTGACTTCGCTGCTACCCTTCGCCGCCCAGCGCCACGTGCCCCTGGCCGCGATAGGAGCCGTCGTCCTCGCCGGACCTCACGTCGCCGGCATGTGGAAACGTCTCTTGGAAAAAGCCCACGAGAAACCCATCAGCCCGCCCGGCTGGGCCGCGATTCTGCCCATCCTCTGCGTCGCGGCGCTGGCTGTGGGAGCCGCGCGCCGGCCTGTGAACATCTCCGTTCCCGATCACTACCCGGTAAAGGCCACTATGTTCCTGGCGTCGTCCGGATTCGAAGGCAACCTGGTTCATGGGTTCGACTGGGGCGAATATCTCCTGTGGCACCTCGGCCCGCGAGTCAAAGTGATGGTCGATGGCCGCCGTGAAACCGTGTATTCGGACGAAGTGTACCAGCGCTTCCTGCACTTTCAGTCCGGAACCGCGGATTGGGATGGTTTAGTCCGGCAGTATAAGCCCGACGTGGCGCTGCTCCAGATCGATTCGCCGCCGGCGAATCTGTTCCGTCTGCTTCCCGAATGGACGCAGATTTACAAAGACGAAGTGGCGGTTATTTTTGTCCGCCGCGGGTCTTCCTCCGAAGACCGCCTGGCGCACACGGCGGCGCCGCCCGCCCAGGCCTCTCTTCAGTTCCCCTGATTAAAACCCCAACAGATCCTCGATCTTCGCCGCGATCTGCTCCACTCCCGGCAGCACCGCGTTCATCAAGCCCACGTTATACGGCAGCGGAACATCCGGCACCGCGATCCTGGTGATCGGCGCGTCCAGATTCAGAAACGCCTCTTCCGCCACCACCGCCGCAACCTCCGCGCCGAACCCAGCCGTCAACGTGTCTTCATGCACGATCAGGCACCGCCGCGTCCGCCTCACCGATCCCAGCACCGCCTCGCGATCCCACGGAATAATGCTCCGCAAGTCGAGCACGTCCACAGAAGCGCCAGTTTGTTCCGACGCGCGCACGCATCGCTCCACCATCGCGCCCCACGTGACCACCGTCAGCCGATCGCCATTGAGCACCCGCTTCGCGACTCCCAGCGGCAGCAGAAAATCGTCTCCGGGATACGGCCGTCGCGCCCAAGCGGCATCTAACATGGCCCGATGCTCGAAAAAAATCGTCGGATTCGCGCTCCGCAACGCCGCGCGCAGCAAACCGACCGCATCCTCGGCGTTCGACGGCATCAGCACCTGCCAGCCGACCGCGTGCGCCCAGGTTACTTCGCTCGAAACGCTATGCCACGGATCCCCGCATTTCGCGAACCCGCCCGGCACCCGCACCACCAAGGGAGCCGCGAATCGATTCGCCGTCCTCCAACGGATCGTCCCCGTGTCGTTGAGCTGCTCCATGCCCGAATCGGCGTACTTGCGAAACTGAATCTCGGCCACCGGCCTCAGCCCCGCCATCGCCATACCAGCCGCGCCGCCGACGATGCCTTCTTCGGATAGGCTGGTATCGAAAACCCGCCCTTCGCCGAAGGTTTCCTGAAGCCCCATGGTCGCCGCGTGGACCCCGCCCTTGGGCCCCACATCCTCGCCGAACACCAGCATGTCCGGATTGATCTTCAGCTCATGCTCCAGCGTCCGGCGAATCGCCGTCAGCATGTTGATGCGCGCCGGCTCCGTGACCACAGCGGGCGCTGCTTCAAAACGATCCTCCGCGAACGCGTATCGCCGGATCGTCGACGCATCCGGCTCCGGCCGGCCCAGCGCAGCTTCGAGAGCCACACCGATCTCCTCGCCGGTCTCCTGCTCCAGCGCGCTCCATTCCCGCTCCGAGAACACCGCCGGAATCAGGTACCTCTTGAGCTGTACCAGCGGATCCTTCGCGCGCTCCTCGGCCACCAGCGCCGGACTCTTATAAGCTTGCGTATCCTGCCCCGAATGCCCGCATAGCCGCGGCACCGTCAACCGCACCAATACCGGACCATCCCCGGCTCGAACCAGCCCCACCGCGTCCCGCAAACTCCGCGCCGCTGCTTCTGGATCGGACCCGCTGCCGTCGAAAAGCCGCAGATTCTTAAACGCCCGCAGGTTCGCCGCGATGTCCCCTCCCGGCGTCTGCCGCGTGGAAGGCACGGACAATCCAAACCCGTTGTCTTCGATGTAAAAAAGCATCGGGAGCCGTAACGTGGTCGCCGTGTTCAGCGCGGACCAGAACCCGTT
This sequence comes from Terriglobia bacterium, assembly GCA_963842485.1. Taxonomy (GTDB): domain Bacteria; phylum Acidobacteriota; class Terriglobia; order Bryobacterales; family Bryobacteraceae; genus Palsa-187. Next base: position 76,153 of record CAWJHI010000091.1, read on the forward strand.
GGTGGCCACCGATCCATCGCCGCCCAAAACCACCGCGATCGAGCCGTTCCACGTCTGGTCGCCGCGAACCTCGCGATAATACACGATCGCCCGCGCCCACCCCGCCGTGACACTATACTGCGTGCCCACTCCGCCCGCCATCGGCAGCATCGTCGCTCCGCCGCTTCGAGGCAGATTGTAGACCGCCCCGATGTCGCGCCCGTCGCTGATGCCGCCGCTCTTGGCCATCCCCGCCGCCAGGGAATCCGCCGCGCTCAGCCCGAGTGTCAGCAGCAAGGGACGCGACCGGTAATAGCCGCTCACGCCATCGTGAGTCCCGGTCAGCAGCGATCCGAGCAGGATCTGCCCCAACTCATGCCCGCGCGCCGAAAACTGATAAAGAATTTTCTTCTCCGGCAGCAGGCGGGTCTCTTCCAGATCGTCGAGCCCTCGGGAAGTCAGAAACAGCCGCGCAATGCGCCGCCAGTCAAACGCTGGGTCCACGTCACACGTGGACGCGGCGAGGTCGGAAGAGGCAGGATTCATATCGGGAAACAAAAAGGAGCGCGAACAATCGTCCGCGCTCCCTTCATTTTACTTCGCTGCCGGCTCTATTAGAAAGTGAACCGCCCGCCGATGCGGAAAATTCGCGGCGGCAGGATCGTGGTCGGCGACCCGAACCCTTCGTAGTGCTCGACCTGACCGTAATCGACGTTTCCGACGGGGATCGTCGCGGTCTTCTGCGAGATTACGCCGCTTTCGACGTATCCGACGTTGTTATTGAAAATGTTGAACAGGTCGAACATCAGACTCACGCGATATCGTTCCTTAAATCTCAAGTCTTTCTGAAATCGCACGTCGAAGACGTACTGATCCGGATTGCGATACGTGCCGTCGGGCGTCACTGGCAGCGTGAAGGTGCCGATATTCAGGCCGGTGACGCTATAGGTCTCCAGCAGCGGAGTGCCTTGCTGCATGCGCAGCACCGGCGAGATCCGGATACCCCAGGGAGCCTCGTAAGTACCGTCCACATGCGACTGCCACAGGCCGTAGCTTTCCTTGTTGTTGATCAACTGATCCGGATTCGTCGCCACGCCGCCGCCCTGCGCGGAGGGGATCGCGGCGCCGCCCTGATCGGTGTGGGTCCAATAGAAGCTGCCGACGGCCGTGAAGTGCTGCGACAGACGCTTATTGATCGAAAACTCCCAGTTCGAATACACGAAGTTGTTGCCGGCTGGGCTCGAAATCTGGTTCTGCGACGGACCAATCAGATTTTTCGGCACATCCCACATCGTAACGGTCTTATACACGTAGCTGGATTTGTCACCCGCGGCGTCCCAGCTCACCGGGATCTGCTCCTGCACTGGAATTGTGAACAGACTCGCCGGCAAGGCCAGATTGATGGTCTCCCACCCATGATGCAGCTCGCGGAAAACAAATCCGCCCTCGATCGACAGCGTGTTGCTGATCTGATGCTGAATAATGGCGCCCATGTCGTCGAAGCGCTCGTCTTTCAGATTCGGCGCGACGCTCGATCCTTGCGCGACCGTCGCCGACCCCACAATCGGACCGAGTTGGCTCAGGTTAAACGCCGCATTGGTCGGATTATTCCAAGTAAAAGTAGCCGTAGCCGACTGAACCGGGTTGACGGCGGTAGCGATGGTCGTGGAAGGGTAGCTGTAATACTGCCCAAAGCTCAGCTTGAGAACCGTTCTGCCCTTCCCGGTCAGGTCGTAGGCGATGCCGACGCGAGGCGCGATATCGTGCGGGAAGGTGGAAACCGTCGCGTCCGGGAATTTCCCGTTTTGCAGCGCCGTGTTGACCGGGAGCGTCGCCCCGTTCGGCAGCGCCTGGCCTTCATAGAAATACCCGCAGAACTCGCAATCGGTACGAAGAACCGCATTTCGATACCCGGAGCTGTAATAATCCCAGCGCATGCCCACGTTCAGGGTGAGCCGCTTGCCGACTTTGAACTGATCGGTCAAGTAAGCTCCGTGATGAAGAATCACAGACGCCTGAATTCGCGGCATGTTGGTAACGGTGACTTGATACGGCGTCGAAAAATCCGGAAGGCCGACGCTGTTGAAAGTCTCGGTCGCGCCGCCCACGGGCGCGTAGTACTGATCGTTTTCGATCTCTCGCTCGTAGACGTAGCCAAATCTGAATTGATGGCTGGTGCCCAGGAAATGATCCAGGAAGTAGCTGCCGGTGGGCTCGATCTGATACCGCCTCGGATCCGCGCGCACTTCCGGATAAGATCCGGCGCCGTTACCCGATGCCAGATCCGTCATGCGCGGCACCAGCTGGCCGATGGCAACCTTCGGCAGCGTTTGGGCGCACGGACAAGTGGACGTGCCCGGATCGCCCGCAAACGCTCCATACGGAACCTGCGGAAAATCGTATCCCCAGGTGCCCACCAGCACGTTGGTGAAGAACTTTGGGGACCACACAGAACTCCATTGCACGTTACCAACCCAAGCCTCCGCTTTCTGGTAGTACATGTAATCTTCGTACTCGCCTGCCGCCGAGCTGCGCTGCGGCTTCTGAATCGGATTCCATTGGATGAAATGCGATAGCCGTTGGTTCGGATTCAGGTTTCCGTTTAGCTTGTAGGTGATGTTACGGTCGTAGGAGTAAGACGGGACTGTTCCAGGGGCCTGAACGGGGAAGCCGACTACGCCAAAGGCGACCGTTTGGTCTCTGATCGAGGTGTAGAACCACCAGCGGTTCTTGATAATCGGCCCGCCGAAGTCGCCGTTGGGATCGAAATAGACGTGGAGGCGTTGCCCCAAGCCAGCATTTTGCAAAATCTGCGCTTGGGTGATGTTGTGACCCTGGAAATTCGGGTTTTCGTAATCGATGTACGCGTCGCCGTGGAACTCATTGCCGCCCGTCTTGACCACGGCGTTCACTTGGTTTCCAGGAACCGGCATCGAGGCGTCGTTGCCCTGCGTACCCACTGTGAACTCCTCGAACGACCCATAATCGAAGTAGAATCCAGCGCCGCTGGTGCCTTCACTGTCGTTGATCCCGTCAATCATCACGCGGTTCTGGGCGCCGTAGCCGAACGCCGTGTAAGAAACCTGGTTGCCGACCTGCGACCCGCCGACGTCCAGCGTCGCGTCGCGCATGCCGGGCGTCAGCCCGATAATGGACCACATGTCGCGGCCGTTCGGAATCTCTTGCAACTGCTGCATGTTGAAGCCGCCCTGAATGGTCACGTTCTGCGTGTCCACCAGCGGAGTTTCGCCCGTCACTACCACGGTTTGCTGTTGTGTCGCCGGCGTCATGCTGATGTTAATGGTCGCCGTGAATCCCAAAGTGAGATTTACTTGCTCGCGTACCACCGTCGCGAACCCCGAAGCTTCGTATGTGATTCGGTACAACCCGATCGGCAAGTCCGGGAAGCGGTAGTTCCCCTGCTCATTGGTCGAGAACGTCTGGCCGCCCTGCAATGCCGGGCTGCTCACGCTCACTTTCACGTTCGGAACCGCCGCCCCAGAAGCGTCGGTCACCGTTCCGTTGATGGCCCCTGCGTTGGTAGCCAACTGCTGGCCCAACAAAGCCGCGGACAACACTAGGCCCGCAATAATTACGCGCTTCCACGCCATGGTAGACCCCCCCTTTGCGAATGAACTTGAACTCCCTAACCCGACGGCCAACGGGACCGCCCCAAAGCCTCACGGCAGTCTGTGACTACAGGGTCACAACCCGAAGCTTGGGCTAATATGTGAGATTAATACCTTCATTGCAAGATCTTACTCAACCTATTGAGCTATGAGCGGCATTACGGCATAGTTATCACCATTGTTAGTAGATGTTAGCTGAAGGTTAGCCCGCGTTAGAAATTTGCAACGCACCTGGAATATCACACTCGCCCCGCGCCTCGCCCGCGCAAGTTCTTCGACACGTCGCGCGCCGCCACCTGGACCATCGCCACCAGGTGCGGAAAATCATGCCAGATTGCTTGTGTCGTGTGCCCCGCCACCGCGATCGCCGCTTTCACGGAGCCGCGTTCGTCGAGAATCGGAGCCGCCACCGACCGCGTCCCCACAAATTGCTCTTCCTCCGAAGTCGCAAATCCCTCTTTGCGAACCATTTGCAGGTGACGCCTCAACTCCGCCTTGGATCGGATCGTGTGCGGCGTCCGCGCGTCCAGTTCGATCCCCTCCACCAGCTCGGTCAACTGGTGCTGCGGCAGGTGCGCCACCAGCATTTTGCCCATCGCGGTGGAGTGCGCCGGCAGCTCCGTCCCGATGTCCACTTCGGCTTTGACGAACTCGGAGCTTTCCACTTTCTCCACCACCAGCAGGTGATTCCGCTCCAGTACTCCCATGTAGCTCGAAAGCCGGGTCGCCTCGGTCAGCCGGTGCAGCACGGGCCCGGCGATATGGTGGAATCCCAGCTCCCGCAGCACCCCGGAAGCCAGAGCCAGCACTTTCAGCCCGATTTTGTAGCGCCCGCTCTCGTCCCGGTTGACGTATCCCGTCCCGTTCCAGCCGGCTGAGGATGTAGGAACTACTGCTGGTGGCGATGTGCAGCTGCCCGCTGATTTCTTTGTTGGTCAGACCGCCCGGCGTCCGCCCGATGATCTCCAGAAGCTTGAGCGCGCGCTCCAGCGAATTGCTCGCGCTGATGTCTTCCACATGCATCGGAACCATATGAGATCAAACCGATACAGATTTTGTCAAGCAAGTCCGAATCTGTGTCACATTAATCACCGGTTTCAAGCGCCTTCACGAACGCGGTCAGAAACGCGTTGGTCTGCTGGGCATCCAGCACCCGATGGTCGATGGTCAGCGTGATATACATCATCGGCTTCACCTGAATGGCATCCTCCACCACCACGGCGCGCTTTTGCAGTTTTCCCGCGCCCAGGATAGCCGCTTGCGAATGCGCCAGAATGATCGGCGCCGCCAGCAGACTTCCGCTCACGCCATGATTCGATATCGTGAACGTCCCCCCCTCGATGTCTTCCGCCGCCAGCTTTCCGTTCCGCGCCGCTTCCGTCAGATCGCGTAGCCGGACCGCGATTTCCTCGAGTGTCAGCGTCTGCGCCCGCCGGATCACCGGAACCATCAGGCCGCCGCCTTCGATCGCCGCGCCCACTCCGATGTTGAAGTCCTCGAAAATTTCGAGCGCCTGCTCGTGCCAGCGGCTGTTCGCCTCCGGAAGCGCGGTCAGCGCCTTCACCGCCGCCCGAACCAGGTATGCGGTGATGGACGGAACCAGCCCCGAGCTTTTCCGCGACTCCCGGTCGCTCAGTACCCGCGTCAGATCGGCCTCAAACACTGAAGTGACGTGCGGAGCGTTCTGCATGCTGCGCGCCATATGCGCCGCGATGCTCCGCCGCATCGGACTATGCGGAACCATCCGGCTGGCCCGCTGGCTGGTCTTCTGCTGCTCGATGAACCCGGCGACATCCTGATAAGTCAGCCGATGGTCCCGCCCCGTAGCGGGAATCGCCGACGGATCCAGACCATGCTCCTCGATCAACCGCCGCACCGCCGGGGAAAGCGCCCTGACATCCGCCGCACTGGATTGAACCCGCGCCCTTTGCCGAATTTCAGGCGCGACAGCGGATATGCCCTGCGCTTCCCCCGGATCGTGCGACTGAGGCCGGACAAGACGGCGGCAGAGGCGGATACGATTGAGCGAGCGCGGGAGATTTTCAAACGGCAGGCGGGGAACAAGAACGAATGAATCGGAAGTCCCTCAGCGCGGGCCTGCCCGATCCCAAGTCACAGGCTCCGTTCCAGTACCAAGTACGAGTGGCGGTCAAAGATTACGTACCAGAAGCCGGCGAGCATTCGCAGACCACGGAGATTCGATCTGACCTGAAACCATATCTCCTCATCCCCGGCAGCCGTGAACTCAATCGTGTTGGAGCCGCACCGATCAATCTTCAGCGAAATCGTGTGTTGCCCGGGGGCGATGGTGAACCGCTGTGCTTGGCCGTCTCGAACTTCTCCGATCTTTTCGCCGTCGAGAATGACTCGATAAGCCCTTAGCCTGTCTGCGTAACCCGAGTCGCGCACGACTTTCAAGACCGCCATACCCGGTTTCCTCATTTTGCCTGATTGCGAACTGGCGCCTGGGCTTCAATGGCTGTGATGGTGGTGTTCCTCTTCGCCCTCACCAACGGGAATCACGCATCCATGGGCCACTTCGCATTCCACGTGCTCGAA
>CAWJHI010000092.1:0-16320 GCA_963842485.1 Terriglobia bacterium
TCCAGCTTGGGAAGCTGGCATTCTACCACTGAATTACTCCCGCCCTTTTGCGGATTCCTCCATCATTCTACCGGATTCCCGCCTGCACTGCTGGGCGCACTTAATTATCTTTAACACCAACCAGGACCTCGGTCTTAGAGCGCACGCCCGGCGCGTTGCGATGGTCCTTTAAATGAGCGGTATGTACAAAAATTATTAATCTCTGAGAACGCTGGCGCCGCGCTTCCGCTTTCCTGCCGCTGTCAACCGCATGAAACAAATTGCGTTAAGAACGTTAGTGAATGGCAGTCGACGGCGCGCCCATGCAACAACAAGAGCCACAAAAAAGCAACACAAAGGCAACGCATCTCCGCCCGGCACCGTCGATGATACTGAGTATCCCGCGCTCCTGTAGTGTTCATAAGGATTGGAGCTAACCCATACCGTGATTCATCGCAGTCCGTCTTTATATATATCCGCCTTCAACACATTTCGAGCCCGGCCGGCCGGACCATTCTTGTTCCGTTTAACGATTTCGGCGTTTGCTTTCCTGCTGTTTGTGTTCAGTACGCTCGCGCAGCAGAGCCGCATCACCCAGCCGATCGACAACCGGCAGCGCGTGACCCTGACCGGCCACATCCATCCGAGAACCCGCACCGCCACCGACCTTGGCCGCGTGTCGCCCGGCATGGAATTGTCGACCGTGACGCTGAACCTGTCGCCGAGCGCCGCGCAGAAAACCGCGCTCGCTCAGCTCTTGAAGGACCAGCAGACGCCGGGATCGGCGAACTATCACAAATGGCTCACTCCCGAGCAATACGCGGAACGCTTCGGCGCGAGCGATGCCGATATCGCCAAGATCACCGCATGGCTCGAATCCCAAGGCCTGACCGTTGCGGCCGTGGCGCGAGGACACAACTCGATCTCGGTGAACGGGACCGCCGCGCAAGTGGAAGCGGCCTTTCAGATCGAGCTTCACCAGTATTCCGCCGGCGGCGAAATGCACTTCGCCACCACTACCGAACCGAGCGTCCCGGCAGCCTTCTCGGGCATCGTAACCAGCATTCGCGGCCTGCACGATTTCCGCATGAAACCGAGAACTCGTGCGCCGGTTCATGCCGATTACAATTCCGCCAACTTATGTGGAGGCAATTGCATCGCCCCGGACGATCTGGCGGCCATTTACGACATTAAACCGCTGTATGCGGCCGGCATTAATGGAACCGGGCAAAGCCTGGTAATCGCGGGCCAGACGGTGGTCAATCTTGCCGACATCAATACCTTCCGCAGCAACTACGGTCTCACCGTGAATCCTCCCCAAACGCTGCTGGTTCCCGGCACGCGAAACCCCGGTGTCAGCGAAAGCGACCTGCCCGAGGCCGACCTGGATCTGGAATGGTCCGGATCGGTGGCCCGCAACGCCAACATTATCTTCGTGTACTCCTACGATGTGATGACCGCCGTGCAGTACGCCATCGACCAGAAGCTCGCGCCGGTGGTCAGCGTGAGCTATGGAGACTGCGAATTGGAGACGGCCAGCGTCGATTTGGCAGCCTACCAGTCCTGGGGGCAGCAGGCCAACGCGCAGGGAATCAGCTGGTTCGCGGCTTCAGGCGACGCGGGCGGCGCCGATTGCGACGACACCACCAACCCCGGATTATCGGTCGACGCGCCGGGGAGCGCTCCGGAGGTGACCAGCGTCGGAGGCACGCAGCTCAACGAAGGATCGGGCAATTACTGGGCCGCCGCCAATTCGGCCACCGGCGGGTCCGCGCTCTCCTACATTCCGGAAATCGTCTGGAACACCAGCATCGCGGACGGTACGCCCTCAGCCTCGGGCGGCGGAGCCAGCACCTATTTCACCAAGCCTGCGTGGCAGGTGGGAAACGGCGTCCCCAGCGACAACGCGCGGCATGTTCCCGATGTTTCCCTCGCCGCCTCGCCCGATCACGACGGCTATCTGGTGTACACCGGCGGCAGTCTGCAAGTGTATGGCGGAACTTCCGTTCCGGCGCCCAGCTTCGCCGGAATAGCGACGCTGATCAATCAGGTTCTAGTCTCGAACGGCGGCACTGCGGGACTGGGCAATTTCAACGTTAATCTTTATGCGCTCGCGCAGTCGAATTATGCGGGCATTTTTCACGACATCACCATCGGAAACAATATCGTCACGGTGCCCTGCTCCAACTTTCGCCGCGGCACAACCTGCGGAGACCTGCCGGTGGGATTCACCGCGACCCCCTACTACGATCAGACCACCGGACTCGGCTCGGTCGACGTGAACAATCTGGTCACCGGATGGGGTGGCGGAGCTACTGTCACGCCCCCGCCGCCGCCCCCGCCGGCGACCCCGGCCATCACGCTGCTTTCGAACATCACCACGCTCTACGGCAACAGCGTCGCCTACCTTACCGCGACGCTCTTGAGCCCCAACGGGATCACGCCCGCCGGAAGCGTATCGTTTGAAGATAACGGCGTCATCCTGGGATCGGCGGTTCTGGCGGGCGAGGCCGGATCGGCGCACGCCACTCTGGTGATCACGGGCTCGCAGTTGCCCACCGGCAGCAGCACCATCCAAGCGGATTTTCCGGGCGCCACCGCGCCGCTCAACGTAACGTTAACCTCCCCCGGATCGGACGTGGCCACCCCGCCCGCCATCTCCCAAGTCACCGACGCGGCCCAATTTCAGCAGGTCTTCTCGCCGGGCGGAATCATGTCGATCTTCGGATCGCAACTCGCTTCAGCGGCGCCGCAATCGGCCGCCGCCGTGCCCTTACCGATTTCGATGTCCGGCGTTGCGGTGCTGGTGAACGGAGTGCCCGCGCCTCTCTACTACGCCTCGCCCACGCAGCTCAACGTGCAGATTCCTTACGAAACCGCCATGGGCTCCGCCGTCGTTAGCGTGAACAACAACGGCAAAGTCGCCACCCACAACATCACCGTGAGCCCCACCGGCCCCGGCATCTTCACCGACGCGAATGATTTCCTGGTTCCCACTAACTCCATCGCGCGCGGCCAGGAGGTCGCGTTTTACATGACCGGCGTGGGCGCGGTGACGCCGGCCTTGTTCACCGGCTCGGCCCCCGACGCGGCTTCGCTGTCCGGTCTGCCCGCACCGGCGGCAACGCCCCTGGTGGTCAACATCGGCGGCGTGCCCGCGACTATCGATTTCGCGGGCATTCCCAACGGACTGGTCGGCGTGCTCCAGATCAACGTCACCATCCCCACCAGCATTTCCGTGGGGATTCAATCGGTGGTGGTTTCGGTGGGCGGCCGCTCCAGCGGCAACGTGTTCCTCACGATTACGAACTAATTCTTCCCGAGGTCTTGGCCGGGGAGCCACTGGATTGACCAGAGGCCGCAAAGTTATAATCTTCCGTTAAGCGGCCGATATGGATACCCTGACGCCCGCCGAGCGGGCCGAACGGATGAGCCGGGTCCGATCAAAGGACACGAAACCGGAGATGCTCGTGCGGCGACTCGTCCACAAAATGGGTTATCGTTACAAGCTCCACGCTAGAGAGCTCCCAGGCAGTCCCGACCTCGTGTTCCCGAGTCGAGGTAAAATCATTTTTGTCCATGGATGTTTTTGGCACAGGCACGGAACGTGCAAGAATACGAGGTGGCCTAAGTCGAGGTTGGACTTCTGGATGCCGAAACTCGAAGACAACCGACAACGAGACGCCATCAATCGCCGGAAGCTGCGGCGGATGGGGTGGCACGTAATGACAGTTTGGGAATGCAAACTGGCGAGAATGGACGCTCTCTCCAGCCGGATCAAGCGATTCTTGGAGAAACAATGATGCGATCGGTTGAATTGTTCGCTGGCGCGGGCGGCTTAGCCCTTGGCATCGAAGCCGCCGGGTTTCATCATGACACCGTCGTTGAGCGAAACAAGTACTGCTGCTACACGATCAGCCAGAACCAATCTCGGGGATTCAAGGCTCTGAAGGGCTGGCGCCTCTTTTCCGGCGACGTCTGCGGATTCGATTACTCGGAGATAAAAGGTGACGTCGATCTGCTCGCGGGTGGACCTCCCTGCCAGCCGTTCTCGATCGGAGGAAAGCACCAAGGTCAGCTCGACTCCCGCGACATGTTCCCCGAAGTCGTACGAGCGATGCGCGCGCTCAGACCCAAGGCGATCCTAATAGAAAATGTACGTGGTCTCCTGCGGGAGTCGTTCGCGAAATACTTTGAGTACGTTCTCCTCCAAATGCGGTACCCGGAGATCGTAGCCAAGCCAAACGAGGATTGGACCTCGCACCTGTCCCGGCTGGAGCGCCTCTACACTCGGGGGTACGACAAGGGACTGTGCTACAACATCGTCTTCCGTCCACTCAACGCTGCAAACTACGGCGTGCCCCAGAAGCGTGAGCGTGTGATCATCGTCGGCTTCAGGTCCGACCTGGGCGCAGAGTGGTCGTTTCCCGAAACAACCCATTCGTTCGATGCGTTGCTGCGAGATCAATGGGTCACCGGCTGCTACTGGGAGCGCCACGGGGTGACGAGGAGGAAGCGACCTTCCATCCCCGACCGCTATCAGGATCGGGTAGACAGGTTGAAAGCTGAGCAATCCCTCTTCGAGCCGGAAGAGAAGCCGTGGCGAACCGTGCGCGATGCAATCTCCGACCTGCCCTCCCCGCAACGGGATGACTGTTCTCAGTTTCACAACCACGAATACAATGCCGGTGCGCGCAGCTACACCGGCCACACCGGCAGCGCGTTCGACGAACCAGCAAAGACCTTGAAGGCAGGGGACCACGGCGTGCCAGGTGGCGAGAACACCCTGCTCATGCCAGACGGGTCACTTCGGTACTTCACAGTCCGGGAATCGGCGCGCTTACAGACGTTTCCGGACGATTATATCTTCCCAGGCGTCTGGACAGAGGCCATGCGCCAACTTGGTAACGCCGTGCCAGTGCAGCTCGGCCACACGGTGGCGGCCGCCATCAAATCCAAGCTAGCCAATCGCTAGATTCACACATCGAAGCTGTGATAGCATCGGCACACTGTTTGTGCCGTACTCTGATCAGTTTGAAATCGACATACTCTCGGCTCTTTCGTCGCAACTGGTCACGAAGTTCGAGGGGTTGGACGTCGGTCCGCTTTCTGAACAACGGATCAGGACTCTCGAAATGGGCCAAGGGGTATACCAACTCTTCCACAAGAAGGCGTTGGTTTACGTAGGTCAAGCTAGGTCTCTCAAGAAGCGGCTCGCCGAACATTACAAGAAGATCTCCGGTAGGCGGAATATCGATGTCGCGGACATGGACTTCAAGTGCTTGTACGTACATCCCAACTGGACGGCGCTCGCTCCGGAAGACGCGCTCATAAAGCATCACCGGCGGGTGGGGAAAGCCTGCCCCTGGAACGGTAACGGTTTTGGCCCACACGATCCGGGTCGCAATCGCGAGGACACGAACAAGCCGATTCAAGGGTTCGACAAGCTCTTCCCAATCCGCGACGATTGGCCGTGTTCGTGGGTCAAGGTCGGCGAATACGGCGCGTTCGACCTGTTGACGGTTCTGAAGAAGCGCCTTCCGTTCCTGCTCCGCTTCGAAATGGCGGCGCCTAAGTCGAAGAAACCCCATCCCGACTATCTCACCGCAAAGGTCAAGGTTCCGGCCGACGCCTTGCCCGCGAAAGAGCTCCTGAGGCTGATCGCAAAATCGCTGAACGGTTGGCAAGCCACGAAGTTCCCGGGCCACATGATCCTCTACAAAGAGGACCGTAAAGGCAGCCGCGCCTACACCCACGGCGAAATTATTTGGCCCCAGTGAACCTCGTCCCCCTGCCAGCCCCAGTCAGTGATAATCTTCTTAGTCAGGCAGAAGGAGGTTCTATGTCGACTCGATCCCTCGCCCTAGCGGCCCTGTTAGCTTGCACCCTGTCCGCGCAAACCCCAACGCCCCGCGCGCCCGCCGAGCCCATGAAGCCCCTCTACGTCCTCGAGGATTCCTACGTCGGCTGGCGACTCCCGCCCTCCGAACAAGCCTACGCCTCCATCGACGGCAAACACCTCAAGGAATATGTGAGCGAGCAGGCCGCCATCTCGCGCCATTACCGCGACAACGGCCATCCCCAATATTGGGGGCGCATCAGCGGCACCGAAGGCGACGCCGACAACGCCAAGTGGCTGGAGGATAAATTCCACAACATCGGCCTCGCCGAAGTCCATCAACAATATTTCGATCTTCCCGATCAATGGATGGCGCAAAGCTGGACGATTACCGCCGCCTCTGGCGGCAAGACTCTGGAATTGACTTCCGCCCAGCCCGCGCATCGAACCGCCGGAACTTCCGCCGAGGGTCTCGATCTCGAAGCCGTCGACGCCGGTCTCGCCACCGAAGCCGAACTCAACAGTCGCGACCTGAAGGGCAAAGCCGTTTTCTTTTACAGCACCGATTATTTCTCGCGCCACAGCACCATCTCGAACGGCGCGTGGAGGCGTATTGGCGATCGCGGCGCGGCTGCGATCTTCGTGATCCTCGCGGTCCCTGGCAATATTCGCACGCAGTTCTATCCGGTCGGGACCAACGTGCCGTGCTTCTCTCTCGGCCTTCGGGATGGCGTCGCGATCCGCGACATGATCGACTCGTCGAAAACCCCGCCGCACGTGAAAGTTCGTCTCGACGTGAAGATGGTCCCCAATCTCAAGACCTCTACCGTCTGGGGAACTCTGCCCGGCATGACCGACGAGAACGTGGTGATCGTCGCGCATCGCGATGGCTGGTTTGAAGGCGCCAACGACAACGGCACCGGCGTCGCCACCATGATCGGCCTCGCCGAGTATTTCGCGAAGGTTCCAAAAGCCCAGCGCCGCCGCACCATCATTTTCCTGGGCACCAGCGGCCATCACGACGGATCGGCCCTGAGCGGCAAGTGGCTCACCGACCACAAGGAGTTTTTCGCGAAGACCGCGCTGCTCATCAATTCCGAACACACTGCGGCGGAACAATTGGTTCTCGGCAACGGCACCATTTCGAAAACCAACACCAGCACCGCGCTCACCTGGTACGTCGGCGGAAGCGCGAAGCTGGCGCAGATCGTCGTGAAGGCGTTCGACGCGTTCGGCGTCGCGACCTATGACACGCCGGCGCGCACAGCAGCGGGTGAAATGGGACGCTATCAGACGCTTGCGCCGTCGATGCAGGTGATCGACACGGGATATTACTGGCACTCCGATCACGAGACGCCGGAGATTATTCCCCCGACCGCGCTCGCCGCCATCACGCGAGCGTACGCGAAAATCATCACCGATCTCAATAAAGTCGAGATCAAGGATATACAGCGGGCGCCCGCTGCGACCGGCGGAGGCCAATGAACCGAGCCGCGACCAAACCGAGCCGTGACCTAACCGAACCGCGACCAAAGGGAGCGGCCCAAATAAGGAGACACCATGCGCCAACTTCGTAAAGCTGGGATCCGTGGTTTATTGATTTTTTGCGCGGCAGCCCTTCTCGCCGCCGCCTACGAACGCCTTCAATCCTCGAGCGTCATGATGAACGCCGCCAAGGCGTATCTTGGCTCACTCACGCCGGATCAGCGCGCGCGCGGCACCTTCGCATTCACCAATGACGAGCGCATGAACTGGCACTTCGTCCCCCCCGAGGCCTTTACCACCCTCCCCAAGGAACGCAAAGGCGTCGCGCTGCGCGAGATGACTTCCGCGCAAAAGCATCTTGCCGAAGCGCTGCTCTCCGCCGGGCTCTCGCAGCAAGGGATCATCAAAGCCCACACCATCATGAGTCTCGACCAGGTCTTGAAAGACATGGAGAAAGGCGGGGCGATGGAGCGCGATCCCGAAAAATATTACGTCTCCATCTTCGGCGAACCCACCGAGCAAGGCACCTGGGGGTATCGCTTCGAAGGCCATCACATCAGCCTGAATTTCACCATCATGAACGGGAAAATTGCGTCCAGCCCGAGTTTCTTCGGCGCCAATCCCGCCGAAGTGAAAGAGGGGCCGCGAGCCGGCCTGCGAGCGCTCGCGAGCGAAGAGGATCTGGGGCGCAAGCTGATCAAGTCGCTTACCGACGCACAGCGAGCGATCGCCATCGTCGACAAAGTCGCCTACAAGGACATCATCACGTTCGATTCGCGCAAAGCCGCTCTGAACGGCGCTCCCAACGGCCTGCCGTTCTCCAAGATGACCGCCCCGCAGCGCGAAATCCTGACGGAGCTGGTGACCGATTACGCTTCGAATTTTCCGGAGCAGATCGCGGCGGCGCGGCTGGAGCAATATCGAAAAACTCAGTCCAATCTATTCTTCGCGTGGTCGGGCGGCATCGAGAAAGGCGAGCCCCACTACTATCGCATTCAGACGCCGGCGTTCCTGATCGAATACGACGACACGCAGAACAACGCGAACCATATCCATTCCGTCTGGCGCGATTACAACGGCGATTTCGGACAGGACCTGCTCGCCCAGCACTATCAGGCGAGTCACTGAAGAAGGAGTCAGGAGTCAGGAGTCAGAATGATGACCAACAACATCGGGCGGCGCGAGACGCTGGGTGCCGTGTGGGGCCGCCAGTCATGGCGGCAGGCCGGCTTGTCAGGCTAATGAAACAGGAGTCAGAATAATGATCAACAACATCGGGCGGCGCGAGACGCTGAGCATATTAGGATGGGCCGCGACGCGCGGCATCGCATTTGCGCAAGCCAAGCCGCAGTTTCCCAAAGGCGCGATTATCCGCACCGTTCTCAAGGACATGGCGCCGGAAGAACTCGCCGGCGGCGCGACCCTGTTCCATGAGCACATGTCCCTTGCCGAGGATTTTCTGCCGCGATGGGTCCAGTTCCAGCGCGCCGCGCGCGCGGCCGCCGGCGGCGCCAGTGGCGCTAATCCCGCGGTTGGCCGCGGGGCGGCACCTGCCGCGCGGCCTCCGGCGGCTCCCGCGACTCCTCAGAAGTTCTTCATGGACGATCTCGATCTCATGGTCGAAGAAATGAAAGCAGCGAAAGCCGACGGGGTTGCCTGCCTGGTTGATGGCGGACATGAAGATATGGGGCGCAAGCTGGAGAATCTAAAGGTGATGTCGGAGCGATCCGGACTCCCGATCGTGGCCGGTGGAGGCTTCTACGCCCAGCCCTTTTACCCTCCTGAGATCGCCACCTGGAGCGAAGATCAGATCGTCGACGTCCTGGTGAAGCGAGCCAGCACACAGCCGATTGGCGCGTTCGGCGAAATCGGCACCTGGACCGAGATGACCGGCGATGAGCGCAAAGTCTTCCGGGCGGTCGGCAGAGCGCACTTAAAGACCAATCTCCCGATTTTCACGCACTCGGATTACGGCCGGGGCGTGGTGGAGCAACTGGATGTGTTTGAGTCGGTTGGCGTGAAGCCGAACCGGATCTGCATCGGCCACATCGGCGGGTTGCGCGAGGCCGATCCTTTAATAGTGAAGTCGCTGTGCAAGCGCGGCGCGTTCGTCGGCTACGATCGGCAGGGAGGCGCGGGCGATGCGCCTAACGTGCCGCAGGTAAAGGCGTTAATCGAGGCGGGGTATGCGGGGAATTTGCTGTTCGCCTCCGATTTTTCGAGCGGGACCCAACTCAAAAAGAACGGCGGCGCGGGCTATGCAAAGACCGTGACGGTCTTCGTTCCGAAGCTCCGCGCGGCGGGTGTGGACGAGGAAACGCTGCACGGAATCCTGGTCGACAATCCGCGCCGTTTTCTGGCGTTCGTACCGAAGAAGTCGCGGAAGTCGCTGGGAGCATAGACCACGCGCCACCCACGGGTGGTCGTGGATAGGCGTGGACAATTTGTGGAGTAAGTCTGGACAAAACGTGGGCTCGCGCATGGGTGTGTTTTCGCGTGAAATTCGGCGGACCTGGTTGCGCCTCGAAGAAGCCCCAAGCTGACGCATGGGGCTGGAAGGCTGCGAAGAAGCCGGCTTGAAAGCCGGCTCGCCGGCACGAGTGCCGGCCCCACAAAAGAAACCCCACTCTAACGGGTGGGGTTTTCGGGTCAATCCGGCGCGGCCAGTGTTAAACTGGAAACAGCATGAGCTCGCTGTCACCGCGGCTGCAATTACGGGTCCAGCAGAAGCAGATTCTGACGCCCGGGCTGGTCCAGATGGTCAGCCTGCTCCAGTTGAACCGGCTGGAGCTGAAGGACATGATCTCGGCCGAAGTGGCCCAGAATCCTGTGCTGGAGGAATCCGCGGATGGGCTGGAGGAACTGAGTCCGGACGAATTGCGGCCGCTGCTCGAAGCCGAGCGCCTGGATGCCCCGGCCGATCAATCCATCCTGGAGGTGACCGCCGGCGCGCCCGACGGCGAGGGCCAGGAGGCTGACGGCGCCGAGATCGAAGCGGCGGCGATGGGCAATCCGGAACCCGCGGTGGTGGAAACAGTCGCGCCGGAAACGCCGGAGATCGTGGACGCCAAGACCGCGGCCGATCCTTTCGACGAGATCGATTTCGGCACCTATTTCGACGAGTATCTGGACCCCGGCTACAAGAGCCCCGCGTCGGAGAACATCGAGAAGCCCTCCTTTGAGACGTTCCTCTCGTCACCGGTTACGCTGAGCGATCATCTGCATTCGCAGCTCGCGCTGGTGGCGCTGACCGAAGCCGTCCGTGACGCCGCGGAGACCATCATCGGCAACCTGAACGAGAACGGTTACCTGATGCTGACGCCGGAGGAACTGGCTTCGTCCGATGGACACGATCCGGCCGACTTGGCGGAAGCGCTGCGCGTGGTGCATACGCTGGACCCGGCGGGAGTGGGAGCGGCCAACCTGCGCGAATGCCTGTTGCTGCAACTGGAAAGCCGCGGAGGCAAGGGCGGCGTGGCTTGGCAGATTGTCCACGATCATCTGAAGCTGGTGGAGCAGCGGCAGCCAAAGGAGCTCGCGCGATTGCTGCGCCGGCCGATGGAGCATATCCAGATCGCCATCGACGTGATCAAGCATCTGGACCCGCGGCCGGGCTTGCAATACTCGGGGCCGGGGGCGCGGCAAGTGGAACCGGACGTCTATATTTCGAAAGACGGGGAAGATTACCTGATTCAGATCAACGACGACGACATTCCGCAGTTGCGCCTGAATCCGCAGTATCGCAAGATGCTCGATCGCGACCAGGAGCCGAATCGCGAAGTCCGGAATTACGTGAAGGAACGCTACGCTTCGGCGATCCAGCTCATGAAAAATATCGAGCAGCGGAAGCACACCATCCTCAAGGTGTGCCAGAGCGTGGTGCGGCGGCAGCTCGATTTTCTGGAGCTGGGGATCGATTATCTGAAGCCGATGATGATCAAGGAGATCGCGGAGGAGATCGGCGTGCATCCCTCCACGGTGAGCCGCGCGGTTTCAAACAAGTACGCGCACACGCCGCAGGGCGTGTATGAGCTGCGATATTTCTTCTCGGAGGCGGTGCAAGGGCCATCGGGAGGCGCGCTGCCGCTGTTGATTCTGAAACGGCGCGTGAAGAAGATGATTGAAGAGGAGGACGCCATCCATCCACTCACCGACGAACAAATCACCGAAAAATTGCAAGCGGAAGGAATCAACGTGACCAGGCGTACGGTCGCCAAGTACCGAGAAGATATGCGGATTCCCTCCACTCATCAAAGACGGGTTCGGGATTAAGGAGTGGAGCCCCCGCAGGGCATGGCCCTGCGCCACGGGCCCGACGCCACCGAACCGGACGGAGGTTCCAATGAAAATCAGCTACCGGGGCATTCCACAGCAGTTGCCTGCGAAGTTGCAGGAAAAAGTCGACTTGAAGTTCGGGAAGTTATCGAAATTATTGGAGAAAAGAGGTGAGAAAGAGGCGCACGTGGCAATCACCACGGAGCGTCATCTGCATCACGCCGAGATTACGCTTCAGTTTTACGATCACCAGTTGGTCGGCGAAGGCGCGGATACCGACCTCTACACGGCCATGAGCCTCGCTCTCGACAAACTGGAAACACAGGCCGTGAAGCAGCGCGGGAAGTGGCGCGAGAAGGCGCGGCGTCACAACGGGACTGGACGCGGGCCGGTCGCGGACGGGTCCGCGGAGACAGCGCCGGCGAAGTCCGCGGGCGGCAAGGGCGCGAAGCCGGCGGCGGTGGCGACAAAGGTAGGCATGCCACAAGATCGCCTGCCCCACCCGGCAAGCGCGCCAGTGCAGCGAGTTTTCCGCGTCAACCATATGAATCGGCGGAAGCCGATGACGCTCGACGAAGCCATGATGGAGATGGAAAGCGGGCGCGAGTATATGGTGTATCAGGACTCGGATCGCGAATGCGTTTCGGTGCTGGTGCGGCGGCGGGACGGGAATTTCGATTTGATCGAGTCGTGAGTGCATCCAGAACACAGACTAAAGTCTGTGCCACCCTAACACAGACTAAAGTCTGTGCCACCGTCTGTGCGCCCCAGCTATTCTTTAGAGATGAAGAAGGACGCACGGGGTCCGGCCAAGCCGACTGAGCTTGTCATCATCACCGGCCTGAGCGGATCGGGCAAAGGCACGGTGCTCAAGGCGTTTGAGGACCTGGGCTACTACTCGGTGGACAATCTGCCGATCGGGCTGATTCCGAAGTTCGCCGAGCTGGCTAAGGAAGCGCCCAACATCCGGCGGGCGGCGCTGGTGGTGGATATCCGGGAGGGGGCGGCGCTCGACCAATTCCCCGCCCTGCTGAAGCGTATCCGCCGGCTTGTTCCGGCGCGGGTACTTTTTCTCGAAGCCGATGACGCGGTTCTGGTCCGCCGCTTCAGCGAAACGCGGCGGCCGCATCCGCTGGGCATCGGGCAGAGCGTGGCGGCGAGCGTGCGCGCGGAGCGCGAGCAGATGGCGCCCATCCGCAAGCTCGCGGACCCGATCATCAACACCAGCAAGTTCAACGTACACGAGCTGCGCGAGACCATCCACAATTCGTTTCGCGGAGTGAAGACGGGGCCCAACGTTCTGGTGCAGGTGACCAGTTTCGGCTATCGGCACGGCGTTCCGCCGGACAGCGATCTGGTTTTCGACGTGCGGTTCCTGCCCAATCCGAATTACATTCCGGCGTTCAAGAATCTGAGCGGCAAACATCCCAGCGTGGCGCGGTATATCCGGAGCTTTCCGCAGACCACCGAGTTTATCGAGCGGATTTCGGAGCTGCTGATTTACCTGATCCCGCATTATATTCGGGAGGGCAAGAGCTATCTGACGATTTCGTTCGGCTGCACCGGCGGGCATCATCGGAGCGTGCTGATCGCGAACGAGATTCGAAAGCGGCTGGGGGCGGCGGGATTCCGGGTGAAGGAAACTCATCGCGACGTGAAAAAGGGATGAACAAAGCAGCACCCTATGCGAATCGATAGCGCCACGCTTCGGGATTTTTCGCGCGCGTCGAAACTCGAGTGGCTGGAGACCAACGGCACCGGCGCGTTCGCGATGGGAACGGTGGCTCAAGTCAACACGCGGCGCTATCACGCGCTGCTGATCGCGAGCCTGCGCCCGCCGGTGGAGCGCTACGCGTTGTTGTCACGGGTCGAGGAGGAAGTAGCGATCGGGGGTGGCGGCCGATCCCATGGATTGGGGGTTTGCCAGTATCCGGGAGTCGAACTTGAGGGCTGCAAATGGCTGGAGGACTTCTCGAGCGACCCGTGCGCGACATGGAAGTTTTCGATTGAGGTAAAGAGCCCGGACGGCGGCGCGCCGGAACTTATTCATGTAGAAAAGCAGGTCTACCTGATGGAGGGCCGCCAGGGCGTGGTGATCCGCTATCGAGCCGATCGGGCGATGGAGTTGCGCGTGCGCCCGTTTCTGGCCTATCGCGACTATCATTCGCTGGGCCACGCGCGAGCCGACGTCTTCGGCGGCCTTCCGCAAATCGAGTTTCGTCACGACGGCCGTTTCGAGCCCGGCGGCGACTGGTATTACAACGTCGAATATCTGATGGAGCAGGAGCGGGGCCTGGATTTTCGCGAGGACTTATACACGCCGGGCGTCATCGTTCTGGACTTGAAGCCCGGCGAGTGGGCGCCGATTTGCGCGGCGGTCGCTGTCCTAGGATGCGACGACGCCGGATACACAGCTCCGACGCCGCGGGCCGATCCGTTCATCGTGAAGCGAGCCGACGGCAGGCCGACGATTATCGCCGGGTATCCGTGGTTCACGGATTGGGGCCGCGATACCATGATCAGCCTGCCGGGATTGTTGATTGTCGCGGGCAGGCTCGCCGAAGCGCGCGCCATCATCGAAGGATTTCTGGCGCACATGCGACAGGGTGTGATTCCGAATCGCTTTCCGGACGCGGGGGAGACGCCGGAATACAACACCGCGGACGCGACACTGTGGATGTTCCAGGCGGTGCGGGCGTGGCTGAAGGCGGGTGGGGATCGAACATTTCTGCGCGGTACGTTCTTTCCGGCCGCCAAGGAGATTATTGGGTGGCACCGGCGCGGGACCTGGTATGGAATCGGGGTCGATCCCGAGGATCATCTGCTGCGCGCCGGAAATCCGGGCACGCAACTCACCTGGATGGACGCGAAAGTGGGCGATTGGGTGGTGACGCCGCGTGATGGCAAGCCCGTGGAGATCAACGCGTTGTGGTATGGTGCGCTGCGTCTGGCTGCCGAGTGGGCTGAGGAGTTGGGCGACGCAGCGGCTGCGGATTATCGCGGTGAAGCGGATCTGGTGCGCGAAGGTTTTCGCACGAAGTTTTGGAATCCGGCGCGGGAGTGTCTGTACGATGTGATCCAAGACCAGGGCGCAGTAACGAAGATTCGGCCGAATCAGATCTTTGCAGTCAGCCTGCCTTTCGACTTGCTCGAGACTCATCAACAGCAGTCGGTAGTGCGGATGGTGGAGCGGGAACTGTTGACGCCGGCGGGATTGCGCACGCTCGAGCGCGGCGATCCGGAATACAAGGGACGCTACCAGGGATCGCCTGCCGAGCGCGATGGCGCTTATCATCAAGGCACCGTGTGGCCGTGGCTGATCGGCGCGTTTGTGGATGCCTACCTGGCGGCTTTTGGGCGCGGCGCTGAAAATCTGGCGTACTGCCGGGGGCTCATCGAGCGGCTGGAACGCCATGCGTTAGGGGGCGCGTGCCCGGATTCGATCGGCGAAATCTACGATGGCGACGAGCCGCATGCGCCTCGGGGGTGCCCGGCGCAGGCGTGGAGCGTCGCGGAAGTGGCACGGGCGAAGGCTGTGATCGCGGGCGGGTAAACCCGAGGTCATTTTCAATGGAGTGTTGGACCGCTCCCTTTGGTCGCGGCTCGGAAGACGGTCGCGGCTCGAAGAAATGTCGACATGACTGTCGACACAGCAGGCCTGGCGGCCCGCGCCACATCGTCTACATCGAGGGGGCGTAATAACCGTGGCGCGCGCGGACAATCAGGTCCTTGCGATTTCGCACCTTCACGTCCACCGGATGATAAAGTCCGTCGGCCTTGAGCGGCTCGGGACGATACAGCACGTTGTACTGATGACGAAGCTCGTTCGCGATGTTCTCGAAATCCTGAGCCAGATCCTGCGCCTTGAACGGGAAGAACACCTGGCCGCCGGTCTGATCCGCGAAATATCGCAGCACTTTATCGCCGTCGCCTTCCACGCCGGAGCGATTGGTGGAGATCGCGTAAATCACGGTGTCGGCTTTGTGGGCCATCTCCAGCGCCTGTTCGCGAGTCCAGCGGCTCTGGTTGTCGTCGCCGTCGCTGATGATCACCATCGCGTGGCGGAATTTGAACTTGGGCTGATCCTGCAAAAGTTTGTCGCGGCAGGCGAAAAACACGGCATCGTAGAGCGCGGTGCCGCCGCCCGGACGCAGCCCGCGAATCGCCTTCGCGAGTTTCTCGGTGTCGTCGGTCATGTCGGCGACCAGCTCCGCCGCCGTGTCGAAGCTCACAATCACGGCCTTGTCTTCGTGCTCGCGAATCACGGTGTTGACGAGTTGCGTGGCGGCTTCCTGCTGGATCTTGAAACGGTCCCGAATGCTGTTGCTCGTGTCGATCAGGATGGCGAGGCGCAGCGGCAGATTGGTTTCGGCGTTGAACTCGACGATCGACTGAGGCTTCTTGGCTTCGAACACTTCGAAATCGTCCTTCGAAAGGTTGGTGACGAATCGACCCTTCTTGTCGGACACAGTGAACAGAAGCTGGACGCGCGAAACGTCGATGCTGATGTTGGTTTTCTCGTCGCTCTCGTATGGAACCTGAGCGGCCGATTGCGGTGCGGGCGGGGCGGGAGGCTGCGCCGGCAGATCGCACAGATCATGGCGGCGGCGAGGGCAACTGCGTACTTCATAGGGCTACCTAAATTATAGTGACTCCGGGCGGAATTCGAGTAACCGCTCCCTTGCCTGCTGACACATTAGTTGCCACGGGCAAATGGTCGCGGCTCGTTAAGCAGGCGCTCA
>CAWJHI010000093.1:0-32134 GCA_963842485.1 Terriglobia bacterium
GTGCGGCGCCGGCGAAGACTTCGACCTTCACCAGGTCACCGCGGGAGACGTCGGCGGGGCGTTCCAACTGGGTTTTCCGGATGGGGACGCCGGTCGGCAAAGACGCGGTGGCGGCAAAGCCGACGACTTCGTCGAGGTTGCGTGCGGTGACTTCATCGAGCGGCGAATCCTCACAACTTTCCAGACGAACCTGGTTCTTCTGAATGGGTTTGCCGGCGGGAATGTTCATGGTGGCGACGACTCGCGTCATAGTGGCGGTGATCCGGGCGCGGGCCCATACGGGAAACCTGGTGTTCTCGCCAGAGCGCACGTAGCCGGCCCAGACGCTTTCGGTCTTCAGGCCGGGCTGAAGACCGCTGCGCGGGAAGATGAGCTCGCCGGAGGGAACCGAGCGATCGGAGGAGGAGGTGATTTCAATTTTGGCGCCGGGGATGCCGAGTCCGGCGAGCATGGCAGTGCGAATCTGTTCGGGCTGCGGGATAAAGGTCCGGCGCGCGACGCAGAGGTCGGGAAGGCCGGTCAGCTCCACCCCGCGATTTTTCGCGAGCCGTTCCAGATCAACGCCTTTAAAGACACGGGGCGCGCCGGAAGTGGCGACAAAACCGAGAGTAAAATCGCCGGGCACGATGGAGAAGGCCGGCACGGCCGCGGCGATATCGCGAGCGAGCACGGTCTCTGTGTCTATCGCCAGGCACCCGGCGGGGGGAGAAGATACTGCTAGGAGAAATGGAAGAGTCATCATCTGGAAAGATTGTTCACTTCTTGATACATTTCGTCGGCGGCTTTGACCACCTTCGAGTTGGCTTCATAAGCGCGCTGGCTGACGATGAGGTTGACGAATTCGTCCACCACGCTCACGTTAGATTGTTCGGTGTAGCCTTGCAGCAATGTTCCGAGGCCTTCCTGGCTGCCGGGAGTGCCGACGATGGGATCGCCGGACGCATTGGTCGGCTGATAGTAATTTTGGCCCAAGCTGTTCAAGCCCGCCGGATTCGCGAAGGTCGCCAACTGGATCTGCCCGGCGGTTTGGGTCGGCGGTTTGATTGGGGAGCGTGAAGCTGACCGTGCCATCGGTGGCGATGGTGACCGACTGGGCGTTGGGCGGCAGGGTGAGAGCTGGGCTGGAGCAGGTTGCCGTTGGCGTCCACCACGCCTCCACTGTTGTTCACCTGGAACTGGCCGGCGCGGGTGTAGGCGAGGGTACCGTTGGGCAGAAGAACCTGGAAGAATCCGTTGCCCTGAATGACCACGTCGAGCGGGTTGGAGGTTTGGGAGAAGTCGCCCTGGGTGAACACGATTTCGTTGGAAGCGGCGCGAGTTCCCAGGCCGAGTTGGAGGCCGGTGGGCACAATGGATTGCTGGCCCGCTTGCGCGCCCGGCTGGGTCATGTTCTGATACATCAGCTCCTGAAACTGGGCGCGGCGCGCCTTGAATCCGGCGGTGTTCGAGTTGGCCAGATTGTTGGCGATGTTGTCGACGTTCATCTGCTGGGCGTTCATGCCGCTGGCGGCGCTGAATAAAGCTCGGATCATGTTTAATCCTCTCCATACCGGTTTACAACCACTTACGCGAGCCACTTCGTCAAGGGCTTTCTTATCCATATCCGCGGTCAGCGAGATGGCTTTCTGCAACATTTCGAACTGACGCATCAATGCCGACCAGGCGCACGGCCGATTCGGCCGGCGATACGTTGGAGTTTTCAATTCTCCCCTGCGCGATGCTAGTGTCCGCCGCTGCCGGTGCCGGCTTCGCAGTCTTACTGGTGTTGACAAAATAACTGGCGCCCAACTTACTGAGCACGGTACGATCCTGAAAATCCACCACAGAGATCTGGGCCAGGGTCTGGCCATCCTGCGCGACGGTGCCGTCGGCCCCAACCGTGATCGGACCCTGGGACTGGGACTGGATGTTCTTGCCGTCGACGTCCTTTACCGGGTACCCTTCGGCGGTGGTCAATTCTCCCGATGACGACAATTGGAATGCGCCGTTGCGGGTGTAGAGGGGACCGCTGGGTCCGGCGACGGTGAAGAATCCACCGCCGGACAGGGCGAGATCGAGCGGGCTACCGGTGGGCTGAAGCGTGCCCTGTGAAAAATCGGTCCACTGGCTCTTGACCTGAGGCAGCGCGGTGGAGGAGCCTTGGCCGTCGTACTGGGTTTCATCACTCGCGCTGAATAAGGTGTAGAATTCGCGATCCGCCTTGAATCCGCCGGTGGTGGAGTTGGCGAGATTGTTGGCCAGCATATCGAGCGTGTCCATTCGCGAACGCATACCGCTGGCGACAGTGACGGAAACTTGATCCATGATTCGAAGCAGAGGGAGAGCACGCACCCGGCCAAACGGCGGAATGCAATTTTCCTCGAATAATCACGGGATTTTGCGATAAGACATCCCGAGCCGAACATGTTTCGTTCGTCGGATTCCCGACGAAGTTCGCCGGAGACCCGACGGCGCCGAATCCTTAACTATCTGAAAATCTAACGCTAATCGCTGGTTGAAAAAGGGCCCGACCGCCAGCCGCGCCGCGGGACGTGTGTAGCAAATCAATGTTTTGCGGGCGGGGACAAACTGGTCTGTCCCTTTTTCAACAAGCTGCTCGACGAATGGCCTGCAAGCTGCATTAACGCGGCGTATCGATGAGAGCCTTGGGCCAGTTGGCAGCGCCGGCGGTTTCCCCCGACTTGTTTCCCGCGAATACGAATTTGTCGCGCGCGGCTTCGAGTTCAGCGGCGGCGCTGGATCACGAGTCCTCGATAAACCAAGGGGAAAGCGAGTCAACGTCCAGCTTCCAGTCCATCCTGCATGAGTATCGCGGGGCGGAAGACGCGAACGCATCGCGGCAGGACACGAATCCGCAGAGCGATTCGCGAAGACAAGCGGCTCAGGTACGCCCATCGCAGGCTTCGGCACTGCGACCGAGTGCGGCTACATCCAGCAGTTCAAAGGCAGACACGAGCCAGCCGAGCGATTCTCCAAAACAAACGGGTTCGGATTCGCTGACGGCTCCGGTCCATGCTGAGCAGGCTTCACAGGAGATTCGTCCGCTGGGCACCGCGACTGCGGGGTCGCAGGACGGGAGTGCGACGGCGGACCAGGCTACATCACTGGGCCAGAGTGGCGACGCGCAGGGGAGTTCGGACCAGCCTGAGGATTCGAAAAAACAGAGTGGCGCGAGCCCGATGGCAGCAGCGGTGTATTCACGGTCTCGCGACGCGGTTTCGCTGATGGCGGCGTTGCCAGGGCCGCAGAGTGGGAACGCGTCGACCGATGGACTTGTTCAGGCTGCACTTTCGGCGCAGGGTCAGGGTGCGCCTACGGCGCTGCCTCAGGTAGCGACCCCGGTTACGGGAGCTGCCGGCGCGGCGGCGGAAGACGAGACCGCAGGTTCGGCTGCGACTGAACGCGCCGCGAATGTTCCGATGGTCGAAACGCCAAACTCGACCCAGCCTGCGTCTACAGGACCGATCGCGATCGCGGCGAAGCTTACGCCGGTCGACGGGCAGCCACCCGCGGAAACACAGAATGGGGATGCAACGGCCACGGGCGACAGTCCATCCCACGCGCAGGGTCCACTTCTTCAGAAACAGGTAACGGCTTCGACTACGGTGGAAGACGACGCGAACGCAAAACCGAGCGCCGATCCCGCGCCGGAGCATGTCGCGAAGGCCGATGTCGCTTTCGCGCCACCTTCGCCGGCCGCGACCGGCTCACCGGATACGTCGACGGCGGGGAAGGGCGGGGCTTCGGAGGGACCATTTACCGGTTCGCAAGCGGCTACGCAAATGCAGCCGCTGATTGAGACGCCAGCGCAGCCTTCCGGGTCCGGGCATGACATCACGATCAAGTTGCCGGACGCGTCGGAGCGAGGCATGGATGTGCGATTCGTGGAGCGCGGCGGAGAGGTTCACGTGGCGATCCGGACATCGGACGGCGAGATGGCGCAGACGCTGCGCAGCGGGCTGAACGATTTCGTCGGCAGGATGGACCACGCAGGGATTCGCGCCGAAGTGTGGCGTCCCGCGGAAGCATCGTCTTCGCAAAACCCGTCTTCACAAGACGGGACACGGCAGCAAACGCAGGATCAAAAAGGCTCCAGAAATCAGTCCGCAGCAGAGGATGGCGAAGACAATTCGCAGAATTCGAAGAAACCGCGCTGGGTGGAAGCGATGGAAGAATCCATCGGCAGCCAGTCCAGCCAAACCGCTTGAGACCAGGAGATTAAACATGAGTTCCGCTATCACGAGTCCGCTCTCCAACCACCGACACGTCGGCGACGAGTCAAACCGCGACGAACGCGGCCATCGGCAGCACGGATGCTTTGGGCAATGAAGACACGTTTCTGCAACTGCTGGTGGCGCAGATCCAGAACCAGGATCCGACGCAGCCCATCGACAGCACGACGTTCCTGACGCAATTGGCGTCGTTCAGCCAGCTGGAACAGTTGATCGGCATCCGGCAGGATGTCTCGCAACTGGATACGGCAGCCACAAGCGCCAGCACGAATCAAACCACAGCCACGCACAGCCGGGTTCTTAAAGGAGAAATCACATGGGTTCTTTTTCTACCGCACTTTCAGGGTTGACCGCCAACACCACCGCGCTCGATGTGGTGGGCGACAACCTGGCCAACATGAATACGCAGGGCTTCAAGGGAAACGTGATCGAGTTCGAAGATGCGATGGCCCAGGCGACGGCATCGCTTCAGATCGGCGACGGCGTGGGCAGCACGCTCACCGGTGCGCAACTTCACGCAGGGCACCATTCAAACCACCAGCGGACCACTGGACGCGGCCATCCAGGGCAACGGCTTTTTCGTCACGCAGGACAGCTCGGCGAACACGGTGTATACACGCGGGATGGCAGTTTCACTCTAAACGCAGCGGGACAACTGGTGACCAACACGGGCGCGCTGGTGCAGGGCTGGAACGCGGTGAACGGAGCGGTGAACCCCTCCGGACCGCTGGCGGCCATCACGGTGCCGCTGCTTTCGGCGCAGGCTCCGGTAGCGACACAGAACATGTCGCTGAACGCGAATCTGGACGCGAGCGCGGCGACGGGCGACGACGTTTTCGGCTCCGATTCAGGTGGTGGATTCGCTGGGCGAAACACACACGCTGGACAGTGACGTTCACCGAGCACGGCGTCGAATGGGTGGAGCTACAACGTGACCATTCCGGGCGAGGATCTGACCGGCGGCAAGGCCGGGACGCAAACGTCGGTGGCCAAGGGAACCGCTGACGTTCGACTCGAGCGGCAACCTGACGATCCCGAAGCGCCGGGGACGGTGGCCATCACCAACGGCACGGCGCTGGCGGACGGCGCGGCGACGCTGAACATCAACTGGAATTTGTACGACTCGAACGGAAATCCGACCTGACGCAGTACGCGCAGACTTCGGCGGCCTCGGGCACGACACAGGATGGCGTGCAGGCCGCTACGGTCACGGGCGTCAGCCTGGAAAATGGAGGCACGCTGGTGGCGAACTATTCGAACGGAAGCACCCAGACGCTCGCGCAGGTGGCGGTGGCGTCGGTCTCGAATCCGAATACGCTGATCGCGACTTCGAACAACGCGTACATGGCAAGCTCAGACACGATTACGCCGTCGACGGGCGCGGCGGGACGGCGGGGCGCGGAACCATCGTGGCGCAGTCGCTGGAAGCGTCGAACGTCGATATGGCGACGGAGTTCACGAACCTGATCGTGTTCCAGACGCGGGTATGAGGCGAATTCGAAGGTGATCACGACGATCGACCAGATGGATCAGACGCTGCTGGCGATTAATCCGTAATGGCGATTCCCGAACAGATCGCACGTTATGCGATGCTTCCCGCTGCCGGTGGAATCCGAACTGGGGCGGATGCACCATGGCGGTGCGCGACATTCTTGCGCTGGCGCCGGGCAGCGTGATCAAGTTGTCGAACCCGGTGGGGTCGAAGGTCAGACCTGTATGCCGGAGGGACGCTGTTCGCCTCCGGCGAGCTGGTGCGGATCGGAGGATCGATCGCGGTGCGGCTGAGCGGGTTCAAGAACAAGAAGGGCGAGTAAGACGATGGAAATGTTGCAGCAACTTCTGGCGGTAGCCTTGGTTCTCGGCTTGCTGGTGGCGGCGGTGTGGCTGCTGAAGCGCAAAGGCTGGGCACGAATCAGCGCGCGCGGGCCACGGGGATCGCGCGCGGACGGGCAGCCGCGGCTGGAAGTGATCGACCGGCTGGTTCTGACGCCGCAGCATTCGCTGCATCTGGTGCGGCTGGCGGACCGGACGCTGCTGGTGGGGTTATCGCCCAGCGGCTGCAATCTATTGGAGACCGCGGGGTCCTCGCCCGAGTCGGCGAAAGTGAATCACTAACGAACATGAAGAAATTCCTGGCAGGCGCGGCATTCGGGGCGATCGCGCTCGGGGCGCCCGCTTCCGATTCGCCACTTTCCAAGATCGGCGTCACCAACTCCGGCGGCGCGTTAAGCCTGCCGATGCAGATCGCGCTGTCGTTGACGCTGATGGTGCTGTTGCCGGCGGTGGTGATGTCGATCACGCCGTTCCTGCGGATCACCATCGTGCTGCACTTCCTGCGGCAGGCGCTGGGCACGCAGAATACTCCGTCGAACCAGGTGCTGATCGGGCTGGCGCTGTTTCTTTCGATTCTGATCATGCAGCCGGTGATCACGGATGTTTATCACAATGCGTGGGAGCCGATGGATCAGGGAAAAGTCTCGGCCGGCCAGGCGTTCGATCAAGGCGCGAAGCCGATCAAAGCGTTCCTGTCGCGCTTCACGCGGGAAAAAGACGTGAAGTTGTTTCTGGAAATGACCAAGGCGCCGGCGCCGCGCAACGCATCCGATCTGGACCTTCAGGTTCTGGTGCCGGCCTACATTCTCTCGGAACTGAAGACCGGCTTTCAGATTGGCGCGATGCTGTTTCTGCCGTTCCTGGTG
Source organism: Terriglobia bacterium (assembly GCA_963842485.1). Lineage (GTDB taxonomy): Bacteria > Acidobacteriota > Terriglobia > Bryobacterales > Bryobacteraceae > Palsa-187. The sequence continues at coordinate 6,932 of CAWJHI010000093.1, forward strand.
ATCGACCTGGTGGTGGCGTCGGTCACTTTGTCGATCGGGATGGTGCAATTGCCGCCGGTGATGCTTTCCGCACCTTTCAAGATTCTGTTGTTCGTGCTGGTGGACGGCTGGAATCTGGTGGTCGGTTCGCTGGTGAAATCGTTCTATTAGGAAAAACATGACACCTGAATCCGCAGTACATATGATTCACGAGGCCCTGATGGCCGCGTTCTGGATGGCGGCACCGCTGCTGGCGATTGGATTCGCGGTGGGGGTGGTCATGAACATGGTTCAAGTGGCGACGTCGCTACAGGACTCGGCGTTCAGCACGTTTCCGCGGCTGGCCGCATTTCTGGTCGGTTTCAGCGTGCTGATGCCATGGATGATCAAGCATTGGATGGCTTACACGTCCAGCATTTTCGACCAGATCGCCCGCTATGGCCACTGAGCTGAAGCTCGACATAGGGACTCTGTACGCGTTTCTACTGGTTCTGGCGCGGGTGACGGGGGCGTTCATATACGTTCCGCTACCGGGCATCAAAGCGGGGCCCGAAATGGCGCGCGCCGTGTTCGCGCTGAGCCTGACGTTCGTACTGTTTCCAAGCTGGCCGGTGATCGACGCGCGGGGCGTCAACATCGCGATCCTGATGGGCTGGATCCTGGCTGAGGCGGGGATTGGCATCGCCGTGGGACTGGCCGTGGCGTTTCTCACCGAAGGCTTCCAGATGGGCGCGCAGATCGTCAGTCTGCAAGCCGGCTACAGCTTCGCGACCACGATCGATCCGACTTCGGGCGCCGATTCGGCGGTGCTGCTCTCGATCGCGCAATTGGCGGCGGGAATTCTGTTCTTCGCCACAGGGCTCGACCGGCAGGTGCTTCTGATTTTCGCGCAGAGCCTGACGTTACATCCGCCGGGACACCTGATGGAGTCGCCCACGATGGTGCATGCATTGATCGCGCTCGGCGGGATGGTTTTCGTCACCGGGCTGCGGCTGGTGCTGCCGCTGCTGGGTCTGTTGTTGATGGTGGAGAGTATCGCTGGCGCTGCTGGGGCGGCTGAATGCGCAGCTTCATCTGATGCAGCTGTCATTTCCCATCAAGATGCTGCTGTCGCTGGTGCTGCTGGCATGGCTGGTGTCGATTTTCCCGAAAGTGTTCACGCAATCCGCCGGTCCGGTGCTGCAGGTAGTCCGCGGGCTGCTTTCGTCCTGAGGGCGCGGGGATGGCGGATTCCAGCAAAACCGAACAACCGACTGGCAAACGGCTTGAAAGAGCCCGCCGGGAGGGGCAGTTTCCGGCCTCGCGCGAGATGGTTACCGCCGGGCAGTTCGTGATGTTTGTGAGCATTGCCGGGGCGTTTTTTCCCGGCTGGCTGGCGGGCCTGAAGGCGATGATGCGGGACTCGCTGGAGGCGGCGTTCCACGGTGAATTGGACGTTACGCGGGTGCACGGAATCCTAAGCTCCGTCATCCAGCGGGTGTTTGTTCCGCTGTCCCTGTTGGCCGGAGCGGCGGTGTTGACCACGATCGGCGTGCAACTGGCGGTGACCCGGATGGGGTTCAGCTTCAAGAAATTCCAGCCGGATTTCTCGCGTATGCAGCCGTTCCGGAAAATTCAACAGGTGGTGAGCCAGGGACCGGCCGCGCTGCTGCAAGCGGTGGTGATGCTGGTGGTGTTTAGCGGGACCATTTATCTGATCGCGCAGCAGAACGCGGAAATTTTTCTATCGCTGCCGTTCGCGAGCCTGGAGATCGGGTTGGGGAAAGTGGCAGGCTCCATGAAGGAGCTGCTGTGGAAAGCGGCAGGCGTGTTTCTGGTGTTCGGTCTGGTGGACCTTTTCCGCCAGCGGCGCAAGTACACCAAGGGTCTCCGGATGACCAAGCACGAGGTGCGGGACGAAGCCAAGGAAATGGAAGGCAATCCGCACGTCAAAGGAAAGATCAAGAGGCTGCGCCGCGATCTGGCGCGCCGCCGGATGATGAAGGAAGTTCCCACGGCGACCGCGGTGGTGGTCAACCCGACGCACTTCGCCGTGGCGTTGAAGTACCGGCATGATTCGATGAACACGCCGGTGGTAGTGGCCAAAGGGAAGAACTACCTGGCACTCCGGATTCGTCAGATCGCCATTGAAAACAACGTTCCGCTGGTGGAGAATCCGCCACTGGCGCAGGCGCTGTATAAATCCGTGGATGTGGGCCGGGAGATTCCGCCAAATCTCTATCGAGCGGTGGCGGAGGTGCTGGCGTATATCTACAAACTCACTAATTCGCGTCGAAGAATGAAGCCGCGGCGCTGATTTACCTGAAAAGGTGGCCCAGGCTCTGCCATTCGACTTCGAATCGTTTCAAGACGCGCTCGCGGGAATAGACAAAACCGGGAAATTCGAGTAAAGGCTCATCCGTCGCACACCGTGGCGGGGAAACCGACATTCCCAGATGGTTGACGAAAGCATCGGCTTTGTGGACCACCATGGTCAATCCGAGTTTGCCTTCGGCGACGCGCTCCACGTCGACCGCTTCGTCAGGTTTGTGATGATATTCAGCCGCCCATTGAATGGGTACTTCAAAATCCCATCGTGAAATGGCCAAGCCGGACAATTCGGCATGGTCGGCTCCCAAGATTTCCCGCTCGGACTCGATCAGCGGAGTACGGCTGACGGAGTTCACGGCCAGGATGGTGTCGTATTGCTTGGGCATAGTGGCGGCGATGAGGAGTTTGCCGACGTCATGAAGGAGCCCGGCCACAAACGCGCCTTTGGAGAACTCGACGGGCAGCTCCTCAGAGAGCAGCTCGACCATGGTTCCGGTGGCGACGGCATGCAGATTGAACCGCATCATGGAGAAGCTGGATGCGATCCGGAATCGGGAGAATAAATTGGAGATGGACGAAGTGAGGGCGAACTTCCGCATCGCGGACAGGCCGACCCTGGCGACGGCGTGCTTGACCGAGTTGATCGGCTGCGACCGCGCGAACGCGGCGGAGTTTGCGAGCCGCAGGATTTGAGCCGACAGCAGCGCGTCATTCTCGACGACGGTGGTCAATTCCAGAATCTCGCAGTTCCGGTGCGCCAGCCTGGCCAGCAGGTGGGTGATCATCGGAGACAATCGCGGAAGCCGTTCCACGCCGTTCAGCGCTTGCTGCCGGGTCATGAAATCGGGTGTGAGCAACGGGGCCATGGCTTCCATCGACATATCGATGCGTGGCTTGAATTATAGAGCCTATTTTGGGCGCGATGGTACAATTTTGTTGTTTGCGGAACGACGTTCCAAGCCTCCCTCGGTCACCATGGATCAACGCAGGGAAACCAGATATCAAGTCCAGGAGCCGTGCACTATGCGCATCACCGGAGAGCGCGGCGCGGTGTATGTGGTGACGATACTGGATGTGTCGAAAGCGGGTCTGCGCGTCAGCGGGTCGGTCCGGTTGGACGACGAAACGCTGGTGGAGATCCTGTACCGCGGCGTAAAGATTACCGGGAAGGTGCGCTACGGACGCAACGTCGGCAGGGACGAGTTCCATCTGGGCGTGAAAGCAGAGGATGATTCGGCTGGTCCACGGACGGAGGAGGGCGAGCTGGATTTGACTCTCCTCTTCAAGCGCCGATGAGTGCAAAATCACCGGGTGGAGGCCAGCAGCCAGCCAGCCGGATTGGTGACCTGTGGATATCTGCGGCGCTGCTATTTGCAACCCTGGCGGTCTATAGCCCGGTTCTCAATTTCGATTTCATCCGCCTGGATGACCCGGAATATATCAATAATGCGCACGTATTGCGCGGCTTGAGCGCAGAAGGCTTGGTGTGGGCCTTTACAACAGGATATGCGGCGAACTGGTTTCCGGTGACATGGCTATCGCATATGCTGGACCGGCAACTGTTTGGGTGGCAAAGCGGTCTCCATCATCTGACGAACGTGCTGCTCCACGCGGCCAGCACCGTGTTGTTGTTTGCGCTTCTCAAGCGAACCACCGGCGCTCGCTGGCGCAGCGCGCTGGTGGCGTTCCTATTTGCACTGCACCCTCTTCATATCGAATCGGTAGCCTGGGTAGCGGAGCGAAAGGACGTCCTGAGCGCGTTGTTCTGGATGTTGACGCTGTGGACGTATGTAAATTATGTCGAGCGGCCCGGGGTTGGAAGGTACTTGATCGTCATCGTAATGTTCAGCCTGGGCCTAATGTCGAAGCCAATGCTGGTCACGTTGCCATTTGTATTACTGCTGTTCGATTGGTGGCCCTTACGGCGCTTGAACAGCAAACAGACAGCCCGTAGGCTTATCTTGGAAAAGATTCCCTTGTTTGTCCTGGCCGGCGCGTCGTCGGTTGTGACGTACCTGGTGCAGCACAGCGGAGGCGCGGTTCTTTCACTGGTTTTGGTGCCACTCAAGTATCGAATCGAAAATAGCCTCATCTCGTACGTAGCCTATATTCTTAGTTTCCTCTGGCCCGCGAACCTGAATATTTATTATCCTTATTCAATCGATTTTGAAGCCTGGCAATGGCTTGGCGGCGCGGCGGTACTTTTTGGAGGCACGGCGATCGCGCTGATGGTGGCCCGCCGGCGGCCTTATGTGACGGTCGGATGGCTGTGGTATGTGGGAACGCTGGTGCTGGTGATCGGCCTGATTCAGGTGGGGATTCAACCAAGGGCGGACCGGTACAGTTACATACCGATGATCGGAATTTCGATTATGCTCGCGTGGGGCGCGGCAGAGACAATCGATCGTTGGCCGTGGGTCAAGCCTACCATGATAGGCGCCCTCGCCGGTATATGTTGCGCCTGGACTATCGTCACATGGCTCGATCTAAAGTATTGGCGAAATAGCATAAGTCTGTATCAGCGCGCTGTGGATGTTACTGTCGATAATTATGTGGCACAAAACGCTTTAGGCGATGCATTGCTGGACGCCGGAAGAGTGGACGAGGCGATTCCTCATCTTCTGGAGACTCTTCGCCTGCGGCCGAACGCAGTGCGCGCGCGGATTGACTTAGCGTCCATAATGAGCAAGCGTAACCAGACATCGGATGCGGAGACTCAATACCGTATTGCTCTTCAGATCGATCCGGAAAACGCGGATGCGCACCACGGTTTAGGCGTGATCCTGACCGAAAAAGGGCAGTTCGACGAAGCTCTGGCACAGTTGAAAGAAGCCGTGCGACTCAAGGCTGATGATGCCGATTCACATTATAATCTCGGCAGGCTGTATGGCTTGGTTGGACGCGCGGATGAGGCGATCGCGGAATTTCAAGAGACTGTCCGTCTGCAGCCGGAAAATCCGGAAGCTCATTTTAACCTCGGCAATGCGTACGTTCAAAAAGACAGTTTGAACGATGCGATTCACGAATTCGACACCGCGGTCCGGCTGAAGACAAATTACGTAAATGCCCGCTTTAATCTGGGTAGCGCGCTAGCGAGTTTAGGCAAGTTCGATGAAGCGGCAGTGCAGTTCGAGGAAATTCTGCGTTTGAAGCCTGACTTTCCTGGTGCTCGGGAAAGCCTGGAGAATTGCCTGAAGCTTAGGAATAGTTCGGGACGTTAGGGGCTGGTCGAAAAAGGGGACAGACCGGACAGACCACTATATCCGCCGCAGGAGCCCTAACGGAAATGCGTGACAAAGTGATTAGTCTTGAACCAGCGAAGCGAGGGCTTGCCGGTACGCTTCGGCCGCTTGTTGTTCGGCAGGGTGGTGCTGCTCGCTTACGCGTTTTCGTCCGCCAACGAAGACATCGCGAATCGGCGTCGCAGGGTGATTACAGAATACGAGTCCACTGAGTATCTGGCTGGGATGACGCATGGCGAGACTGGGGTGTGATTCGTCGAGGATGAGAAAATCGGCGCGTTGGCCAACAGATAAGCCTTTTAAGGAGCGTCCACTGGCCGCGGAGCCGCCTTCCGCCGCCGCGATGTATAAAGCCTGGCCGACCTCGGCATGGGCGTGACTGGCGAGGATATTGCGACGCCGATGACGCATCCGCTGCGCATACTCGAGGAGCCTGAGCTCTTCGGCGACGGACACGCTGATGTTGCTATCCGACCCTATTCCCCAATGCCCGCCCGCTGCGAAATATGACTCGGCATCGAAAATCCCATCACCCAGATTTGCTTCGGTGGTGGGGCACAGGCCGGCGGTCGCTTCGGTGGGTGCAAGGTGTATGGCTTCGGAGGCGGTGATGTGGGTGGCGTGAACCAGGCACCAGCGTGCGTTCACATCAAAATGATCGAGCAGCCATTCGACGGGCCGGGCCCCGTTGTGAGCAACGCAGTCCTCCACTTCGGCAACTTGCTCGGCAATGTGGATGTGCACGGGCATCGCCGGATCGATGTCGCGCGCGCCGTCGAGCAGCTCGCGAAGCGAGTCCGAAGAAACCGCGCGCAGGGAATGCGGTGCGATTCCGCAGCGCACGCCGTGCTTCATCAGCCGCGTCACCAAATTGAGAATCCATTCGGGAGTCGCTTCGAAGCGCCGCTGATCCGGACGCAGCGGACGCTCCCCGAAACCGCTGTATTGATACAGCACCGGTAGAAATGTCAAACCGATCCCGGCATCGCCAGCGGCCGCGACGATACGCTCCGCCATTTCGGCGGGGTTGTGAAACGGCACGCCGCCGGGGCCGTGATGAACGTAGTGAAACTCGCACACCGAGGTGTAACCGGCCTTCAACATCTCCACATACAAATGGCGCGCGATGGCATATTGCGCTTCCGGCGTGATGCGAGCGGCGAATTTATACATCAGATCGCGCCAAGTCCAGAAGCTGTCATTCGAGTCGCCGCGAAGCTCGGTTAGGCCGGCCATGGCGCGCTGAAAGGCGTGGCAATGCAGGTTCGGCATGCCGGGGATGACAGGTCCGCGCGCGTGGTCCACCTCAGCCGTCTGGTGCGATTCCACGTCGACGGCCACCAGCGCGCCTTCGGCGCTCCAGCGAAGCAGCACGTTCTCACGCCAACCCTCCGGCAACAGCGCGTGAGCGGCAAACAGCGCGCGGTCCGTCACAGGCGGCCCCGCGTGACCGACCCGTGCCTTACAACCAAGCGGCACGTGTTGAGGCCAGTCCAATAGGCGAGTTCCTCCAGACGCTCCACGTCCCACACGCAAAAATCGGCGAAGCGACCGGCGGCGAGCAGGCCGTGAATGTCTCTCTTGCCAAGCGCACGGGCGGCATGACGAGTCACACCGAGCAACGCTTCCGCCGGCGTCATTCCGAACAACGTGCAGGCCATGTTCAGCATCAGCAGGATGGATGTGGTGGGCGAGGTTCCAGGATTGCTGTCCGTCGCGATCGCGATGGGAACGCCGTGGCGTCGAAACAGATCGATGGGCGGCAGTTTGGTTTCCCGCAGGAAATAGTAAGCGCCTGGGAGCAGGACGGCCACGACGTTTGCGTCTCTCATAGCAAGGACGCCGGCTTCATCCAAATGCTCCAGGTGATCCGCCGAAAGCGCGTGATAGCGCGCGGCGAGGCGTGCGCCGCCCATGTTAGAAAGCTGCTCGGCGTGCATTTTCACCGGCAGACCGAGCTCCGACGCGCGCCGATAAACTCGCTCGGTTTGGGCGATAGTGAACCCGATGTTTTCGCAGAACACGTCGACCGCATCGACCAGACCTTCGTGATGAAGCGCGGGAAGCATCCGATCACAAACCAGAGTGATGTAGTCATCCGCGCGGCCCGCGAATTCAGGGGGGAGCGCGTGGGCTCCTAGAAACGTGGTGCGGACACTGACGGGGTACGAATCGCCGAGCCGGCGGGCGACTTTCAGCATTTTGCGCTCGGTTTCCAGGTTGAGCCCGTAACCGCTTTTGATCTCTATGGCGGTTATACCCTCAGAGAGCAAAGCTTCCAGACGTCGCGCGGATTGCGCGAAGAGGTCAGTTTCACTGGTTTCACGAGTGGCTCGCACGGTGGAGTTGATCCCGCCGCCCTCCCGGGCAATTTCTTCGTAGCTGACGCCGGACAGACGCCGGGCAAACTCGCCAGCGCGGCAGCCTGCGTAAACCAGATGCGTGTGACTGTCGACCAGACCTGGGGTAACCCAGGCTTTCCGAAGATCCTGGGTTCGCGCGTCAGCGACTAGTTCACCCGGGATCTCGCGATCGTCGCCGACCCAAACCACGGTCTTGTCGCGGACGGCGATGGCGCCCGGCTGGATGGCATCGCCAGGATCGCCGGATGGGCAGATGCGCCCGTTTCGCCATAGCGTAAGATTCATTCGGACCCCAAGGTGATGAGCGCGCCGATCAGGACCGCGCCGGGTGTCTCGGCGATGAGCCGCACGCCGGCCATGACGCGCGAGGTCCGCCACCAGCACCCGGCCGGAAGCGGCGCACCGAGCAGGCGAAATTGTCCTCGCGGGCAAAGCCACACGGCTTCGTCGACGTCGTGCGACAACACACCGCCGGTCCGCCAAACCTGAATCTGCGCGCGGGCGCGGCCGCGGCGCGTCATGACGTTGAAATCGCGGGTGGCGGACCCGGTCAGGATGGCTTCGATCGCAGTCTCTCCGCGAAATTCATGGGGAACGAAGGGAGTGGTCAACGCGATCTCGGAGCCGTCGCCCGCGCGCAGGATCATGCCGTCTCCGCTCAGCAGCAGGATGGTGCGATCGACTCCCGCGAATTGGGAAAACTCGCCGGACTGCGTGACATCGGCGATGCTGACGCGCCATAGAAAGTCGTCGAATCCGGCGCCTTCCGGCTCGACCGCCAGGTTTCGAGTGGTGCCGCCGCCGTTCCTCCAGGGGACCGCCGGCAACGCATCGACATTCATCATCAGGCTTGGTTCGGCAGCAGCGGAAGTTTCAGCTTGTGTTTCCTGGCAGTCTCGATGGCCAGATCGTAGCCGGCATCGGCGTGACGCATGATTCCGGTGGCAGGGTCGTTGAACAGCACGCGCTCAATCCGTTTCGCCGCGGCGTCCGTGCCGTCACACACGATGACCACGCCAGCGTGCTGCGAAAATCCCATGCCGACGCCGCCGCCGTGATGAAAACTAACCCACGTCGCGCCCCCTGCGGTATTCAACAGCGCGTTGAGCAACGGCCAATCCGAGACGGCATCCGACCCGTCCGGCATCGATTCAGTTTCGCGATTCGGACTGGCGACCGATCCGGTATCCAGGTGGTCCCGCCCGATCACAATCGGCGCGCTGAGCTCTCCGGATTTCACCATCTCATTGAATGCCAGGCCGGCCAAGTGACGTTCGCCGAGGCCCAGCCAGCAAATGCGCGCCGGCAGACCCTGAAACGCGATCCGCTCCCGCGCCATATCCAGCCATCGATGCAGATGGCGATGATCCGGAAAAAGCTGCTTGACCTTCGCGTCCGTTTTGTAGATGTCTTCCGGATCGCCGGAGAGCGCAACCCACCGGAAGGGACCTTTCCCTTCGCAGAACAACGGGCGAATGTAGGCGGGAACAAATCCGGGGAAGTCGAAGGCGTTGGCGACGCCCTGATTCTTGGCGACCTGCCGGATATTATTGCCGTAATCGAATACCGGCACGCCCATGTGGTGAAAATCGAGCATCGCTCCCACGTGGACCGCGCAGGATCGCGCCGCTGCGTCGCGAAGCTCGGCGTGGTGCGCGGGATCTTCGGTAGCGGCTTTCCATCGATCGACGGTCCAGCCGGCCGGCAAATATCCGTTGATCAGGTCGTGCGCCGAAGTCTGATCCGTCACCAGATCCGGCCTAATGCCGCGTTTCACTAATTCGGGAAGAACCTCCGCCGCGTTGCCCAGCAATCCGATCGAGACCGCTTCCTTTCGCTCGCAGTGGCGCTTGATCCGGTCCAGCGCGTCGTCGAGATTCGCGGCCTGTTCGTCCAGATACCGGGTACGGCGGCGGAAATCGATGCGCGACTGCTGGCACTCCACCACCAGCGAAACCGCGCCGGCAAACGTCGCGGCCAACGGTTGCGCGCCACCCATGCCGCCGAGACCAGCGGTCAAAATCCATTTGCCGCGAAGATCGCCGCCATAGTGTTTTCGTCCAGCCTCGGCGAAGGTTTCGTAGGTGCCTTGGATGATGCCTTGGGAGCCGATGTAGATCCAGCTTCCGGCGGTCATCTGGCCGTACATCATCAAGCCCTTACGATCCAGCTCGTGAAAATGTTCCCAATTCGCCCACGCGGGGACCAGATTCGAATTGGCTAGCAGCACACGCGGCGCGTCGGCGTGGGTCTTGAAAACTCCGACGGGCTTGCCGGACTGAATTAGCAGGGTTTCGTCCGATTCCAAAGCCTTGAGGCGCGCCAGAATTTCATCGAAGCATTCCCAGTTACGGGCCGCGCGGCCGATGCCGCCGTAGACGACCAAGGCTGCCGGGTTTTCGGCGACCTCCGGGTCCAGATTGTTTTGGATCATGCGGTAGGGGGCTTCCGTAAGCCAGCTTTTACAAGTAAGCTTCGAGCCCCGGGGAGCGCGGATCCGGCGGGTTGGATCCATTCGCGGCGATTCCACGACTTGCCCTTTCAACATTTCTTTATCGTAGCGCCGTTGGTGACGTTTCAGCGCGCGCTCCGTCAGAAAGAGGGTTATGAAAAGCGGATGGATGACGTTGTTGGCAATCGCGACGTTATCGGGCCAAAACTACCGGCTGGACTCACTATCGGGTTTGGAACCGGCCCATGTGAAGACCGAGGCGGTGACCTATAAGGGACGGCGCGCCGTTCGTCTGATCGATAGCCCGGGGATCACGCCGGGCGGCCACGCGATGGCGATTCTTTCCGCGTCCGATTTTGAAGACGGCACGATAGAGGCCCAGGTCGCGGGCGCTCCACGCACCGGCGCCACGGAAAGCGCGCGAGGATTCATCGGAATTGCGTTTCGCGTCCAGCCCGACAGCTCGCGCTTCGAATGCTTTTATCTCCGGCCCACGAACGGGCGCGCGGAGGATCAGCTTCGGCGCAATCACTCGACTCAGTACATATCGAATCCGGAGTTTCCATGGGAGCGTTTGCGAAAGGAAAATCCAGGAGTGTACGAATCCTATGCCGACATGATCCCCGGTGCGTGGACCAAAGTCAAAATCGTAGTGGAGGGCGTTCGCGCGCGGCTGTACGTGAACGAAGCCGATCAGCCGTGCCTGATGGTCAACGATCTGAAGTTGGGGAGGACACGCGGAAAAATTGCGCTGTGGGTCGGCCCGGACACCGACGGGTACTTCTCTAATCTGGCGGTCAAGAAATAGCCGCGCCGGAGATCAGACGCTCGCGTAGACCTTCACGCGGACCAGCCGCCAATGCGCGGGCAACAAACCCGGTCATGTTCGCGACGGCGAAGCTGACGCCTTGTAGATTTCGCTCGACGGGCACTCCAGGGATCGGCCGCGGATAGGGCGACGCATAGAACACCCCATCGCGATAGTGGTACACGTCGCGAGCGCAGGCTTCCTCGGGAGCAACGCCAATCACTCCGGCGAGGGTTCCCGGCAGAAGATGCGCCGCGCCGACGATCAGAGCGTTCGATGCGACGGCTGGTTCGAAGCGGGCGCGGTGCGCCGGATTCGCGGTGCCGAGACTGAGATTGATCAGGTCCATGCGATGGTGGACGCACCAGTCGAGAGCGCGCACGATGGCGTCGATGTTCGCGGAGAGCTTGAGGTCGAACACCTTGACGGCGAAGAGTTCGGCGTCGGGAGCTTTTTCGCGAATCGCCGCCGCAACGGCAGTGCCGTGGCCCAGCCGGTCCAGGTAGTCATCGGTCACGATTCCGATTCCTCCGGCAACGCTGCCGACGTGAGGATGATTGGGATGCACGCCGCTGTCGATGATCGCGATTTTCATAGCGTGACGGTCTGCTGCGCGATTTGCGCGAGTGAAGCGCGGTGGGTGATCAGGATCACGGTGCGGCCGCTCGCGATGTTCAGCAAGGTCGCGGCGATGGCGCGTTCATTGGCTTCGTCGAGCGCGGAGGTAGGTTCGTCCAGCACCAGCACCTTCGGATTCGCCAGCAGCGCGCGCGCCAGCGAGATGCGCTGCCGCTCACCCGCGGACAGCGTCTGGCCGCGCTCCGCGAGGATGGTGTCGTAACCTTCGGGAAGAGTCGAGAATGCGGTCGTGAATCGCGGCGTCGCGCGCGGCCGCGACGATGTCGTCGTCGGAGGCATCGGGCCGGGCGTAGGCGATGTTTTCGCGCACGCTCGCGTGAAACAGGTACGGGCGATTGATCCACCAGGCGATCACGCGTCGCAGATCCGCGAGCGCAAGATCGCGAAGATCGCGGCCGTCGATGCGAATCGCAGCCGGCGTCCGGATCGTAGAAGCGAACCAGCAGATCAGCGACGGTCGATTTGCCGGCGCCGCTGGGGCCGAGAATGGCGCAGATGGTTCCCGCGGGCACGCGAAACGACAGATCCACCAGCACGTCATCCGCGGCGTGACGAAAGGAGACGCGATCGAACTCGACTTCGCCGCGAACTTCGGCCAAACGCGCAAGATTCGGGCGCTCGACGATTCCGGCCTGCGTATCGAACAGTTCCCAGACGCGCGTCAGGGAGACGCCGCCGGAGACGAGGTTCGTGTACAGGCTCATCAGGTTCTGCACCGGCGCGAGCAGGCGCAAGTGATATGCCATCAACGCCACCAGCGATCCGGTGGTGAGAGCGCCGTCGATCACCAGCTTGCCGCCGTAGAGAAAAATCGCCGCGGTGGACAGCGTCAGCACCGTTCCCGGCACAGCGCCGCTCAGAAACGCAGTCAATTGCATGCGCATCAGCGCGTCGACGAAGCTCCGGTTGCGCTCCCGGAATCGATCCGCCTCGCGCGCTTCGGCGTGCGAGGAGACGACCAGACGGATTCCCAGCAGCGTTTCGAGCAGAAAGCTGCCGATGTCGGAGCTGCGCTCGCGGACGGTGCGGACGCGATCCGCCAGGCGGCGCTGATAGTGCTTCAAGCGCCCAGAGACTGACGGGAATCACGGCGGCGCTAAGCGCAAAGAGACGCAGACTCATCGACGCCATGATCGACGCGCTGCCGTCGAGAAACACGACATTCGAGAGCACGCTGAGCAGGCTGTCGGCGGAGACGCGCTGCACCTCCGCGATGTCGTTGTTGATGCGCGAAACCACGTCGCCCAGCTTTCGTTGAGCCCAGAAGCGCGGCGAAAGCGTCTGCAGATGCCGGTACAGCGCCAGTCGCATATCGAAGAGGACCATCGCCGAGACGCGCACGTATTGGTAGCTGGACAGGATGTTCAGCGCGAAGCCGACGACCGTGACGCCGACCATCAGCGCGCTGACGATCGAGCAGCATGCGCAGATCGCGTTTGAGCAGGGCGTCGTCGATGAGCAGTTTCGAAATGTAGGGTTGGACCAGCCCGAACGCGGTGGCGGCGACGCCGGCCAGCAGGATCAGATACCAGGCGAGGCCAGTAGGGGGCGATGAAGCGCAGCGCCCGCTTGTATCCGCCAAGATCGAGGCAATGCTTACCGCGTGGCCGGAACCACTACCATCCCGGAGGTGATGTCCGCGCTCAGGTCTATGGTGTTGCGGAGCTGCATCGAAGCGGCGTCGTAGACTTCCACGGTGTAGCCCGCGCCGTAAGATGTAAAATTCCTTGCCGGTGCTCGAAATGCCGAAGCTGAAGCGCGCGCGGCCGTCGAACTCCTGTTTGCGAATCAGTTTGTTGGTGGTAAGGTCGAACTCCCAGAATTCGCAGCGGCGGATTGCCGCCTTGCCCGTTGAAGGCGACCGTGTAACCCCGCTTGCGATCCGGCGTCACCTGCAAGCCCGGTCATGCCGGTGGCGGACGGCCCTACTGGCGAAAAGTCGAAACGTACGCTTAGTCAGGTCGAAACGCGCGATGCCGAAAATGCTCCTGTGCACCACCGGGTCCTGCGAGTTGAACACGCTGATCAGCATCCCGGGTTCCTGGATCGAATCGAGAAACCGGCCCATGCCAAGGCTGGCCATGCCGGGAAACTGCGGCTTCGACAGATCGATCTTCTCAACCATCTTGAAATCGGTGGTGTCGAAAATAAAAACCGAATTGCGGAAGATGTACAGGAATTTTCCATCGGGCGAGAAGCGCATCCCGCCGCCGAACCCGAACCCCACCTGTTCCTCGTCTTTGGGAACATCGCCGGTTCGAACGATCTTCTTCTGCGCCAGGTCGATGACGCCGAACTTGGTGGTGCGGTCGACCTCGAAGCGGTCGGCTTTCTTCTCGACGGTCCGGTACAGCGCGTAAATCAGTTTGCCTTCGGGATCGGGAGCCCAACCGCTCAGACGAATTTGCCTCGCGCCCTCATTCAACGTGAACGAGTTGGTGATCTTATGCGTGGCGACGTCGATGACCTCAAAGCCGGCCTTCTCCAGCGTCGCGATGTAAAGAGTCTTGCGATCCTCCGACAGCTCCATGTCATCGGGAGTGCCGGTGGAAAGCTCGATCTTGTCGATGACCTTCTGCTTGGCTTCGTCGACTACGTGGATGGTGTGCGGCCAGGTTCCGACGAAAAGTATCCCCTGCGCGGACGCCGCCGACGCCGCCAGCAATACGCTCAGCGCAAGTCTCATGGAAGTACCAGGTCCCTCATGGAAAAACTAAATCGATGTTGCGCCAATCCTTGGTCGCGGCCGCGCACTTCGCGGTCCAGTCCGGATAATTATTCAGGTGATCGGGCACCTGAGCCGGCCAGAAACACGTGATGTAACAGTCGTAGAGGTCGCGCTCCACCGGCTGGCAGAGTCCCGCGGTGCCGCCGGCTGAATCGACTTCCCATCCGGGCGAAAAAACCAGCGAGCAGCCCATGGGAACGTGCGGACGCTGCTGCGGCGGGCCCTGCAAGGCGACGACATCGTCATGGGCAGCGGCGAGATAATCCTCAATCCGGCGAGCCTTTTGATTGACGGCGCGTAGATGTTTCATGCAGCCTTCCTTTCGGCGAAGTGTTGAAGGAAACTCGGATTCTGCGCGGCGATGGAGCCGTAGATCTCAAGGCAGGTGTCAGTCCACCCGCGGATCCAGTCGCAGTAATGAAGGTTGGGATGCCCGGTGTCGCCATAACGCACGTAGGCTTCGTGATGGCAGCCGCCGGCGCATACCGGGCGCGCCCAGCACGTGCCGCAATCGATCTTCGAATGAATGTGGCCGCGCGCCAGAAAATCGTTTTGTCTGGCGCGATCGAGGCCGGTAGAAACATGGCCAAGAGTGTGCGTATCGGAATCGACGAAACGATGGCACGGCGCGATATCGCCCGAAGGGCCCACGCCGACCAGCCCCAGCCCCGCTCCGCATGGATGCGATTTGCTAACGCCCTGGTGCAACTCGGCCAGCGTGTCGCTCACGTTTGAAAACCCGTGGTGCTCGCCGCGCAACGCGTGGTCCAGATATTCACTGGCGAGCGCGCGGAACTGGTCAAGTACGGAATCCAGGCCACGCTCATTGATGGAATACAACCGGTTCGGCGACGTGGTCACCGGAGCGAATCCGACTTCGTGAAACCCCAGGTCATGCTTCAGATGCTTGTAGGTCCCGAGCACGTCCATGGCCTGCGACGTCATGGTGACGCGGGCCGTGATCGGGCGAGTCTTGTGATTTTTCAGCAGCGCCCGCACGCGCGGCTCGATGATGTCATAGCTGCCGCGCCCATTCGCGAAAACCCGAAATTTATCATGCGATTCCTTGGAGCCGTCCATGCTCACCGTGACGCCGATGCGCTTTTCCGAAAGATATTCGATGATGGCCGGTGTAAGCAGCGTCGCGTTGGTGGTCAGACTGAAATCGATGGAGCGGCCTTCTTCGGAGCCCTTCGCCGAGGCGTAATCCACCACCTGTTTCAGAAGCGGAAAATTCATCAGCGTCTCGCCGCCGAAAAAAGTGATGTGAATCGCGCGACGGCCCGCCGAACTGGTGAACAAATAGTCCACCGAGGCGCGGGCCGTGGGGTAATCCATGAACTTCGGCTTACCTTCCGGCGTCGCCACTTTGTCTTCGCCGAATTCGTAACAGTATTGGCAGGACAGATTGCACTGATTGGTGAGATTCATCACCATCGTCTGCAATGGAAAATCGACAGGAGGCTGCTGAAGCGGCGCGGCGAATCCATCCGTGGTAATCGCGTGCGCCTGATGCAGCTCGTCGATTACGTCTTCATCGGCGATCGCAGCCAGATCGGCGCGAGTCGCTTCGCCTTGCTCCAGGCGACGCAGCACTGCGAACGACGGCTCATCCAGCTCGAAGATTCCCGCGCTAGGGACCAGGTAGAGAAACGGCCGGCCGCCGCCCTGGAAGGCGTGAAACTCGCCCAGGCGGTATTGCCCGTTCATTGCGCGACCTCCGGTTGATCCCAACGCACATACAGCGGAATCGCCACCACCAGGTACGATTTGCCGGTGAGCGGCTTGCCGTCTTTTCCGGTTTCACCCTTGTAGGTCGCCACCACCCACACATCGCCGTAGTTGTTACGGCCGAACTTGCGCTTCGGATTGGGACCCTCGCTCGACGGCGTGAAGAATCCCGACGGGCTCAAAGTGCCGATGAAATCCTTGTCATCGTCGCCGTAGACCGCATAAAACTCTTCCATGGACCATTCCGCGTCCACCGGACCAAGCTCCACGTCGTCCGCCGTGTTCGGCTTATCGTCGGGACCGCGGTTATAGGCGATCGCCTCGAACTGCTGAAATCCCTTGGGATGCGTGGTTCCGCCGAGACGCGCCAGCGAAGTATCCGGCCTCACCTTGATGTAATCGATCTTGTCGTACACGGCGATCGCGTTTGGCGCCACCGCGCGGCGGATGGAAACATCGCGCTTGCCGACGATCGCTTTCGCGTCGACATCCACTTCGACGGTCATCTGCTGGGCGTTCTGATCGACAATTCTCTTCACGGTAACGCCGGAGCCGAAATCAATGTCCGCTGCGCTCGCTTTCTGGAAATTGTCCCCGTAAATGCGTACGCGCTGCGCGGTGGATCCGGTCTTCAACATAGTTTTATCGACGGCGGAGATCAGCGGCGCGTCGCCGGCGCGCTCCAGCTTCACGTCGTATCCGAACTCCTGATAAGCGCCCCAGAACCAGCGGCCTTCCATGGTGGATTGGTCAGGCGCAACCCACATTACTTCGCGCAGGTCCGAGGGCACGCCTCCGGCATTCCCGGGCGCTGGAGCCGCCGCCGCATTCGAGTGCGACCTGCCGCGCCAGGAATAGCCGGTATACACCATCGATTTTCCGGTGCGCGTGACCGACGACCCATCCTTTATATAGGTGAGCTTCACGTTAGTGGTGAATTCGTCGTCGGCCGAGCCTGGCTCGACCACCATCTCGCCGATCACCGGCCCTCGTCCGATCTGATACCCGGAGATGATCCATCGTCCTGAAAGCTTCGGTGCGCGCATGCGAGCGCGCCACGCCGACCATTCGGGTGTGATCAACGGAAGCTCCTTCGCCAGGTACTCCACCGCCGCGTCCACCGGCTGCCTGCGATCGGGCGGGGGGCCGGGCGGAGGCGGCGCATCGGACGGCGGCTGGAAGCGATAGAACGACGTGAAATCCGCCACCGGGAAATACCCGCTGTGCATTGACGCCAGCAGGTTCCAATCTTCCTTGGTTCGCCTCCAGGACCGCGCCCGTCCGATCGCATGGCACGATGCACACGCGCCGCGAACGGTGTCGTCGGGAAACGTTTCATCGATGATCCGCGCTTCCGGAATGTACATCACGGGTTTAGCTTCCTCGGGCGCCAGGCCGTGGGTTGTGCTCAGGCTCTTGACGATCGCGCGCGCTTCTTCCGGCTTCAACTGAACGCCGTTCAGGCGGACCATGCGCTTGACGGCTTCTTCCCATCCTTCGGGCGTGGTGCGCTCAAAAGAAATCCGCGAAAGGTTGCCCTTGTCGTCCTTGGTATGGCAGGAGCTGCACTTCTCGATCACTAGCGAATCGGTGATGGCAATGCCTTCTTCCGGCTTGGCGGCGGCATCGGCCCCTCCACGTCCTCCGCCTCGCTGCGCGACCAGAGGCAGGGCCAGCAGGATTGCGACCAGAAGTCTCATAAGAGCCAATTGCCCTAAGATATCGCACTTCCAGGAACTTCGGGAAACGTCGACGGCGGTCGCGTCCCGATTGCGATTTGGACTATGATTTAGGCAATGTCCAATCTTAATTTCAAACGCGAAATGCTCCTGATCGCGCCTCTGTCGCTCCTGTTCCTCGCGCATGGAGCGCCGCTGGCGCTGGCTCAAGGCCGCCAGGGTCAAGCGGCTCAAGCCGCGCAACAAACGCCGGCGACGACACCAGCGACCCCCGCTCCCGCGCCGCCTCAGGCGCAGCCCGGTGGACGCGGCCGCGGTGGAGTCCCTGGTCCCGGTCCAGCCATCGGCGGCGACATCGATGAAACGCCGGTGGTGACGCATCACTCGGTTCAGGTCAACGGCAAGACCATCAACTACACCGCGACCGTCGCGCAGATGCCGCTCAAGAACGCGTCGGGTGAAACCGAAGCGCATATCTTCTATATGGCGTACACCATGGACGGCGTTGACGCCGCCAAGCGCCCGCTCACCTTCTCCTTCAATGGCGGCCCGGGCTCCGCGTCGATGTGGGTTCACATGGGCGGCTGGGGGCCGCGCAGTCCCAAGCTGCTGCCCAACGGCGGCATGCCGCCTCCGCCGTATCAAATGAAGGACAACCAAGACACCTGGCTCGACCAGACGGACCTGGTTTTCATCGACCCCGTGGGCACGGGCTACAGCCGCGCCAAGACGATTGAAGTCGCGCGGCGCATGAACGGCGTGCAGGGCGACATTCAATCCGTCGGCGAATTTATCCGCATGTACCTGTCCCGCAATAATCGGCAACTGTCGCCGCTGTTCATCGCCGGTGAAAGCTATGGGACCTTCCGCGCCGCCGGCCTCGCCGGTTACCTGATCGGCCGCGGGATTGCATTCAACGGTATCGTGCTGGTGGGCACCACGCTCAACCTCGAAACCATCTGGAGCCGCAGTGACGACCTGGTTTATGAACTGGAACTTCCCACCTACTGCCGCCGACGCCTACTATCACAAAAAGGTCGCCGCCGACCTGCAGCGTAAAGATCTGAAATCGTTCCTCAAGGAGGTCGAGGGTTTCTCGCTGGGAGAATATGCATCGGCCTTGAGCAAAGGCGACGATCTCTCGCCGGCCGAGCGCAAAACCGTGATGGATAAGCTGACTCGCTACACCGGCCTCGACGCGCGCTACCTCGACGAAACCAATCTGCGCTGGGATGTCGGGCATTTCACGCGCCAGCTTCTGCGCGACCAGCACCAGACCATCGGCCGCTACGATGGACGCCTCACCGCGCCCGCATCGTTGAACACCGGCGAGACCAGCGAATTCGATCCGTCCAGCAGCTTGATCACGCCGCCTTTCACCGCCGTTTTTACCGAGTATCTGCGCAGCGAACTGGGCTACAAGACCGACATGTATTACTATCCGAGCGGCGGCATTCAGCCGTGGGACTACGGCGTTCAGAACGGCTTCGGCGATACCACCGCCATGTTGCGCGACGCCATGATGAAGAATCCGTATATGAAGGTGATGATCGCCGCGGGCTACTTCGATCTGGCGACGCCCTACTACGCGGTGGAGTACACGTTCAACCACATGTCTCTGCATCCTGAAATGCACAAGAACATCACGTGGAATTTCTACCAGGCGGGTCACATGCTATACATCGACAGCGATTCGCACAACAAACTGAAGCACGATTTCGGCGAATTCCTGTCGAGCGCGCTGCCAAAGGACACGCAGTAGCAGTGACGCGACTGCTGGCCGCGTTATCGCTCCTCGCATGCCTCGCGGCCGCGGACGATCGCGTACCCATCGATAACCAGGCTGTTCGAGTCCTCAAAGCACTCGAACAGCCCCATCAGAAAACGCCCCTGCATCAGCACGTCTACAATCGCGTCGTCATATACCTCGACGCCGGCGAGATGACCGTCCATCCCGACCGCGGACTGGTGCAGACGAACCACTACGCCGCCGGCCAGGTGACCTGGAGCCCCGCCGGCGGAAAGCACATCAGCGAGAACTCGGGAAACACGCCGATAAGAATTGTCGAGATCGAGCTGAAAAATCCCGCGCCGAAGTCGCCGCCAATCCGCTCAGCCGCGTTGGATCCGGTCGCGATCGACCCTGAACACAACGTTCTGTTGTTCGAAAACGCCCAAGTCCGTGTGTTTCGAAGCTGGCGGGAACCCGGCGGCGAGGAGCGCATGCATGAGCATGCAGGAGCCGGCCGCGTCGCCGTTCTGCTCACCGACATTCACGCGCGGGTGAAGTTGGCCGACGGAACCGCCACTAAACTCGACGGCTCCGCCGGCGACACGCTGTGGAGTCTCCCGGTCAAACATGCCGCCACGAATCTGGGCGCCCAGAAGTTCGAAATGATCATCGTCGAAGTAAAGTAGCTACCTGCGCGGTCGCTCAATCGTGCCGCGGCACTTAGCCGCGCCACAGGAACAACGCGTCTGGTCTGCCGATCTGGCGAAATTGTAGTCGACCGTCAGTTCCTCGCCCTCACCGATCGCGCGCGCGGCCATGTAGAGGACATGTCCCTTCATCACCCGGCTGACCAGATTCGGATCGCAGCTGTGATTGATGATCTCGGCCCCGCTGCCGCCCACCCGACCGTCCAGCGTCCAATACGCGTCCACTGAGAACAAGTACGTGAAATCGCTGCGATCTCTCCGCTTGGCCTCGCGCCGGTTGATGCGCTCGCCGGTATATTCGATCACCTTGCGGTTGGCGGGAATGGATTCCTCCGCGTACACCCCATAGCGATGAATCCTTGACTGCCGCACCGCAAGCTTGAAACACGCGTAGCGAGCATCGATGCGGGGAGTCAGTACCAGAGCGGTTCCCATGGATTTTTCTCAGGATAAACCATCGGAGAAAGCTAACACGATGATAGACTGATAAATTCCGTCGTAACGCTGATGAAACTCGCACCCCTGGTCCTCTTCCTTTCTTTCCATCTTGCGGCCCAATCCACTGGTATTCTTCGAGGCGCGATCACCGATCAATCTGGAGCACCGATTCCCGGAGCCACCATCACGGCCACCCGCGAAGGGGGCCAGCCGCTGACCGCCACGTCCCGCGATGACGGTTCTTATGTCCTGTCCGGACTGCCGCCGGGCGTGTATTCCGTAGAAGCCGCCTCGCCCGGACTCGCGCAAAGAAATCCCGCGGCCGTGAACATCAATTCGGGAACGTCGGTACTCAATATCCAGATGAGCCTGACGCTGGAACGCCAGCAGATCACCGTGACCGACACCATCGCACCGGTCGTGAGCACCGATCCGGCTCAGGGCGCTGCGGCTCAAGTGATGCGCAGCGACGATCTGGACGCGATCGCAGACGACCCCGACGATCTGGTCGCGGATTTGATGGCGCTCGCCGGACCGGCCGCTGGCCCCAACGGAGGGCAGATTTTCATCGACGGATTCACCGCCGGCGACGGCACTCTGCCCAGTAAAGACGCTATCCGCGAAATCCGCATCAATCAGAATCCCTTTTCGCCCGAATTCGACACCCTGGGAACCGGCAACATCCAGATTCTCACCAAGCCGGGAACCGACCTTCTTCGGGGAGAAGTATTTTTCACGGACGGCAGCGGCACTCTCGAATTCCCGCAATCCCTACGCCGCGCAGAAGGCTCCCTTCGACCTCAAGGATTTCGGCGGCAGCCTCAGTGGACGATTCAGTTCCAGAGGCTCGTTCTTCCTCAACGTCGACAAGCGCAATATCGACAACGGCGAAGTGGTCAACGCCGTGACGCTCGATCCGTCGACCCTCGCGATCGTCAGTCCGTTTACGCAAGTCACGGTGAGCCCGCTGCGACGCTTGTACGTGGGCGCTCGCGCCGATTACCAGTTGACCGCCAAGAACACCATCATGGTGCGCTATGAGCCGAACCTGAACACGTCGGAAAACGCCGGCATCGGAAACTTCACGCTGCCGTCGCAATCCTATCACTCGTCGCTGATGGAACATTCGCTCCAGGCCACGGAGACCGCGGCGATCCACAACAACGTGATCAACGAAACGCGATTCCAGTTTCGGCACCAGAACTCCTCGCAGACCCCCGATAGCACGGACCCGTCCATCTCGGTGGCAAACTCCTTCAACGCCGGCGGAGCCTCGGCCGGCCTGCATGATTACATTCATCATCATTACGAACTGCAGAACTACACCACGCCATTTTCGGCGCGCACACTCTGCGTTATGGCGCGCGCCTTCGCGCCGTTTCCATCAAGGACACGTCTGAACAAAATTTCAACGGAATCTATATCTTCGGCGGCGCCTACGCCCCGATTCTCGAACGCGAACAATCAGCCGGCGGTTCCCGGAGTAGTTTGCAGCCAGGATGCTCCCGCGGCTGCGGGCTGCGCCACCATCAGCTCTATAGAACAATACCGTCGGACTTTGTTGTTTCAGCAAATGGGCCTTTCTCCGCAGACCATCCGGTCCCTGGGCGGCGGAGCCGGCCAGTTTCTGATCAACACCGGCGACCCGGTCGTGTACGTGGGTGGCGCCGACGTCGGAGCTTTCGCCGGAGACGATTGGAAACTCAAGCCCAACCTGACTCTGAGCCTCGGCGTACGCTACGAAACCCAGGAAAATATTCGCGACCGGTCGGACGCCGCTCCAAGATTGGCTTTCGCCTGGGCTCCCGGAAGCTCCGCCACGAACGCGACCCCACGCACCGTGATTCGCGGCGGATTCGGCATGTTCTACGACCGGTTTTCCGAGCAGAATGTTCTCATCGCCCAACGTTTTGACGGAACCAATCAGCAACAGTTCATTCTCGTCGATCCCGACACATATCCGGCGATCCCTTCCGTCGCCTCGCTTCAGTCTTCTCCGCAGACCATTCACACGATCAGTTCGTCGTTGCGCGCGCCGTATCTCATCCAGTCCTCGATCAGTGTCGAGCGGCAGCTCCCGCAGAAGTCTACGCTGGCGGTTACCTACACCAACTCGCATGGATTGCATGAGCTGCTCTCGCGCAACATCAACGCTCCGTTGCCGGGCACGTACGCGGGAGTCCCGGGCAGCGGCGTCGATCCTTTCCCCGGGCGAGGTCCCATCTACGAAATGGAATCGGCGGGACTGTACAATCAGAACCAACTCGCGCTGAATCTGAACTCGCGCCCCAACACGAAGATCTCGCTGTTCGCGTCCTACGCCCTGACCTATGCGCGCAGCAATACCGATGGCTTGAATACCTTCCCGGCGAACCAGTACAGCATGGCCGGCGAATATGGCCCCGCCTCGAACGACGTCCGCCATCGAGCATCTCTCGGCGGTTCGATCACCGCCAAATGGGGCCTGCAATGGAATCCGTTCGTGATTCTCCAGTCCGGCGCTCCGTTCAACATCGTCACCAGCCAGGACATTTACGGCGATACGCTCTTGACCGCGCGCCCCGCCTTTGCGGCCAGTCCAACCCAAGCCGGGGCGATTTCGACGCCCTTCGGCGTGTTCGACCCCAATCCGTCGCCCGGGGAACAGATCGTGCCGCGCAATTTTGGAAGAGGTCCGGGTTTGGTGACCGTGAATTTGCGCCTGGCCAGGACGTTCCGTTTCGGCGAGCCGCGTCGCGGCAAGACCGACCGGCCCTACGCGGTGATCCTGTCCATCTCAGCCCGCAATCTGCTGAATCACCTGAATCCGGGCCCGATCATCGGAAATATCAACTCGCCGCTATTTGGCGAATCCAATCAGATCGGCGGTGGCTCCGGCGCCTACGCCGACAGCGCCAACAATCGCCGCCTGGAGTTCCAGGCGCGTTTCGCATTCTAATAAACGATCATTTGCATCGGCGTAGCCCGGTCCTTGAATGGATCCTCAGATGCGTTGCGCAATGCCCCGCCAGGCGCGTAAACTTGCAATGGAACGTTATCGATAACTCCAACAGAGGTGCACATGACGCGAAGACAACTCCTACAATCCTCGCTCGCGGCCGGCGCAGCGTTACGACTGTCAGCCGAGGACGCGAATCGCGCCGCCGGCTACAAGCTCGGAATCATCTCCGATGAAATCAGCGACGACCTGGCGACCGCGCTCGACTTCATCTCCAGCTACGGCCTGCATGGAACCGAGCTCCGCGTCATCTGGGGCAAGAACATCATGAACCTGCCGCAGGCGGATCTGGATCGCGCCAGGAAAATGCTCGCCAACAAAGACGTTACCGTGAGCGATATCGCCTCGCCGATCTTCAAGTGGAACCTGCCGCAGATGCCCGCCAAGGCCGGTGAAAAGCGCGACAGCTACAACGCCAACTACGTCGAAGAGGACGCCGGCAAGCTTCTGGATGAATCCTTCAAGCTGGCCCGCTTCTTTGGAACCCACAAAGTCAGAATCTTCAGCTACTGGCGCGTCGCCGAGCCGGAGAAAGCTTATCCATATGTGCGCGACCGCCTGGCCAAGGCCGCCCAGCTTGCCGCGAAGAACGACATCATCCTGGTGCTCGAAAATGAGCACGCCTGCAACGTCGGCACCGGCAGGGAACTGGGGAAAATTCTCAAGGACGTTAACTCCCCCAACCTCCGCGGAGTCTGGGACCCCGGCAATGCCGTGATGCTCGGTGAATATCCGTATTCGGAGGGCTACGCGGCGGTGAAGGGATACTTCGCCCACCTCCACATCAAGGACACCCGCAAGAACGCCCAGGGCCAGCTCGAGTGGGCGCCCGTCGGCGCCGGTTTGTGCGATTGGAAGGGCCAATTTGAAGCGCTCAAGAAAGACGGTTACGACGGAACCATGTCGCTCGAGACGCACTACAAGCGCGGCGACGGCAATAAGCTCGAAAGCACGCGAGAATCGCTGGAAGGCTTGTTGAAAGTCATCCAGGCCGCCTCCTGACCTTACCGTTAACTGCTGCGGGAGATTGCTATACTGAGCGGTCGAGAACAGGACTTCCCATGACCCGACGGGACTATCTTCAGCTCCTAAGCGCCGGCGCGGCTCTCGCAGCCACGGCCCGAACCTCCGCCGCCGCGGCCGGCGATGCCGATCGCGAGCGACGCATGCAGTGGTGGCACGAAGCCCGCTTCGGAATGTTCATCCATTGGGGCCTCTACAGCACTCTGGGCCGCCACGAATGGGTGATGGAAAACGAAGCGATCCCGGTCGCCGAGTATGAACAGCTCGCGCGCAACTTCAAGCCCAAGCCCAACGCAGCGCGAGCCTGGGCTCGCCTCGCCAAACAGGCCGGCCAGAAATACATGGTCATGACGACCAAGCATCATGAAGGCTTC
>CAWJHI010000094.1:0-11087 GCA_963842485.1 Terriglobia bacterium
AAACAGCAGATCGAGATAACGAAACGGAAACAAGAGCCAGCCGAGCGTTCCATGCACAAGCACACGCCAAGCTCGCCAAGGAAGCCAAAGTTTGACATACTCCAACAGGAATACCAGGATCGTGGCGGTCGGCCCCGTCCTCCAGCCTTCCGCAACAACCTCGAGTTCACTGCCCGCGAGCTGCCTAAGCCCATCCGGCGTAAAGCGGAAGTAATCACGTGGATACTCGTGAAATGGGTGACAGAACGGCGTGACCAGATGTAGATGTCCTCCCTTTGCTAACACCCGGCTCAGTTCCCGCACCACTTGTTTTGGATCTCGAACGTGTTCTAGAACAGCGTCACACTCGATGCACTGAAACGTGCCGGACGGAAATGGCAAATGTTCCGCGTCAGCGGCGACGTGCACACCTGGCAGGGCAAACAGGTCTATATTAACGTATCCCTCAGGCGTCTTCAAGCCGGCACCGCCGACATACAGATTCCAGCGGCCCAAAGGAAAATGCAGGCGATCGGCAGGATTTCGGACAAAGGGGTCGGGCGGCTGCAGCGCGCGATATAGCCGGCTGAGCCAGTCGTGAGCAGATCTGCTCGCGTAAATATCGTGCATCGACCGGCTTCTCAATCTCATAGAATACCGTGGACAAAATCGGCAGAGCTCTTCTTTTGCCGAAAGCCCCGCCATATTCTCGCCTTAGTAATTAATTCAAGGCGCCGCCACCGTGAACTAAATCGCCAGTCACATCGCAATTGCCGAGCGGCCTCAATCATTTACCGAAAAATGCTTGGTCCGCCCTGCTAAGTTGGAATCAGGAAAACTTCCTGGCCAGGAAGCTCGTCGTATTGAGGTAGTACTGAACTCCCGGAGGCCGTTAACGCCTCGCGGTGTCAGCCTTTGGTCTGGCATCGACGGGAGATTGTTTCGAATCGATTCGATAATCTTTCCGGGCAGCCCTCAAAAGCGCCGGGAAATCAGAGAGGAAGCATCGAAAGCAGAGCAAACCGAGGGACGCCAACCAGCGGGGCCCCAGATCCTCTAATTACGCTAGATTTGCTCCTCAAACTATTGGCGGCCGGACTACGCCTGGCGATAAGTCCAGAAGCCCCGGCCGCCAACGACGAAAACATTATGGCGGAAGTGTGTTTTATCTCCCCACCACCAGAATCATGAAGCTGTCTGGGATCGCTTGCGGCCGGCCCTTCTTCCCATCCTTGCCTTCCGTGGGCGGCCCGAATTCCGCATCCGGCAGATACAGTTTGTGAGCCTTCTGATCCGCGCCGATGGTTCGCGCTCCACGCTGCGTCTGAATCGTCGCCACCGGCTCGAACTTGCCCGGCGACGTCTCACCCACCATCGTGATCGTGCCGTCGGTGCCGTTCGCGCTGAAGGCATACCCGTCGTCGAACGCCACGCCGTCCGGCCCGCGCCCGATTTCCGGCGTCGCCAGAACTTTGCCGGTCGCGGGATCGCTCACGATCATCATCTTGTTGCCGCACACCGAATACAGCCGCGCCTTCGAATCGATGGTAAGTCCGCTCGGCCCGTCGCACGGCGCAATCGAGTAGCGCTTCGAAACCAGCGAATCCTTCGCATCCATCACCACGATTTCGTTGGTGTCCTCGATATTCGCGAATACGTGCCCCTTGCCGTCGATCTGCGCAAACTCGGGCTTCCCGCCCACCGGAATCGACGCCGTAATCACGTTGCCCGTCTTTGCGTCGATCGCCGTCGAGTCCTTGCTGCGCCCGTTGAACGTGAACACGCGATGCGTCACCGGCTCATAAATGATCGAGTCCGGATTCTGCCCCGTCTTCACTTTGCTTACCACCTTCAGCGTCTTCAGGTCGAACACCGTGACATCGTTGTCGCCGCCGTCGCTGGTGAAGCCCTTGCCCAGATCGCCCGCGATCGCGATTCCATGCACGCCATTGGTATCCGGAATCGTCCCCACCACTTTGTCCGTCGACGTGTCGATCACGTCCGTCTGCGTGCCGTGCGACACGTACAGGCGATGGTTGGCGCTGTCGACATACACATAATCCCAGCGGCCCGCGCCGCCGACTTTGATCTTGTCCAGCATCTTGTACGTGGGCGGCGCGGCAAACGCGGCGGCCGCTGCGAGCAGAAATAGGGTCTTCATGGCCTACCAAGGTACGCCGTGAAGCTGAAGATTCGCTGAAAGGCTTATACCGCGCCTTGCAGGGACCCTGCGCGCAACTCCGCCCGCGCGTCGCGTGCCGGAAACACAACCCGGAACCTGGTCCACTCGCCTTCCGTGCTTCGCACTTCGATCGCCGCGCCGTGAGCGCGCGCAATGCTTTCCGCCAGCGACAACCCCAGCCCGTGGCCTCCATCGCCGCGCGCCCGGTCCGCCCGGTAAAAGCGCTTGAAAATATGCGGCAGGTCCGCGGCGCTGATGCCCGCGCCGAAATCTTCAATCGCCACGGTGACCCGCGCCTCGGTGCGTTCCACCGTGACCATCACGTCGCCGCCCGCGCGCGAATACTTCAGCGCGTTGTCGAGCAACACAATGAACAGCCGGTGCAACGCCGCGCGATTGCCGGCGATCACGGCGGCGTCTTCCCCTAGCGCCGCCTTCACGCGAACCTGCCGCATCTCCGCCAGCCCGCGCATCTCCGAACACACATCGCGTAAAACTTCCTTCACATCGAGCGGAGCCAGAGGCATCTCCGCCATCCCCGTATCGCGCCGCGCCAGCAGCAACAGGTCTTCCACCAATTGCGTCATCCGCTCGGTTTCCGCCGCGATTTCCTGAAGCGATCCGCGATACGCCTCCGGAGCCCGCGCGCGCCGCAATGCCAGCTCCGCCGTGGTCCGGATCACCGCCAGCGGCGTGCGCAGCTCGTGCGACGCGTCCGCGACGAATTGCGAAAGCGTCTTCACCGCCGCCTCCAGCCGCTCCAGCATGGTGTTCAAGACCTCGGTCAGCCGGGCCAGCTCGTCCCCCGTGGCGGGCACCGGCAGCCGTTCCGAAAGATTTTCGATGCTGATGGTCAACGCCGCCGCGCTGATGTCGTTCACTGGTTTCAAGGCCCGCCCGCTCAACCACGCCCCGCCCAGGCACGCGATCGCGATCACCGCCGGAATCAGGCTCAGCAACAACCACCCCAATAGACGGAGCGTATGAATCACGTCGCCGACCGGCGCGCCCACCTCCAGATGAAACACCTCGCCGTTCGAGGTGAACTGCCGTTCGAGCATCCGGAAATTCGCCTCAGGCGCAGGCGCGCTCTCGGGATACTGAAACTCAAATCCTTTTTCGCCACGCAGCGAAATGTAGCTGGACGGCGGCAGCGCCTGGCAAAACTCGTCAAGCTCGTCCTTCAGTTGATTGCCCGCCGCTTCCGTGGATTCTCCGCGAAAATATCTTTCGAACCGGCTCGCGCGGCCCTCGATGTCGCGATCCACCTCGCCCATCAGCCGCGTCCGCAGCGACAGCCAGATCAGCCCTCCGAACAGCGCCAGCGCCGCCGTCAGCGCGACGCCATACCACACCGTCAATCGAAACCGGATCGATCTTCTGCGCATTTACGGCTCCCGCATCATGTAGCCAAACCCGCGCACGGTGTGGATCAGCTTCGGCTGGCGCGTATCCACCTTCAGCCGCAACAGCCGCATGAAAACTTCGAGCGTGTTCTCGTTCACTTCACTCGAAAATCCCCACACGGATTCGAGAATCGTGTCGCGGCTGACCGCCCGTCCGGCATTGCGCATCAGCAGTTCCAGCAGCCGGTATTCGCGCGGGGTCAGATTCAGAACTTTTCCTCCGCGGGTCACGCGATGGCTGGCCGGATCCAGCTTTACATCGGCGATCTCCAGACAAACCGGCCTCGCGATCACGCCCCGCCGGCTCACCGCGCGCACCCGCGCCAGCAGAATGTCGATCGAAAACGGCTTCGTCAGGTAATCGTCCGCGCCGCAATCCAGCCCCTTGACGATATCCGCCGGTGCGTCGCGCGCCGTCAGCATCAGCACCGGCGTCTGGTTCCGGCACTCGCGCAGTCTGCGCGCGACCGCCATCCCGTCCATCCCCGGCAGCATCACATCCAGCACGATCACGTCGAACGGCGAGCAGCGCGCAATCTCGAATCCCTCTTTTCCATCCCGTGCCACCACCACCTGGTGACCCTCTTCGTGCAGGGTCTTTTCGAGCAGCTCCGCCATCCGCCGCTCGTCTTCCACCACCAGGATCTGCATTCAATCACGATCCTAACAGAGAAACCTGAAAATGGGCTGTAACTCGCTTTTCAGGGATTCTTCAGGATATCGTGGTCCACTGATATGTTGATGAACCGAAGAATGCTGGTTTGGTTTCTCGCGGCCGCCCTCGCTCCGGCACAAGCTCCGGCGCAAGCTCCTACGCCTCCGGCCATCAGGCTTGAAGATGCGCTCGCCCGCGCCAAGCAATATGGCGGGCAGATTCAAAGCGCCAATCTCGCCCTGCTTCAGGCCAAGGAGGACAGCGCCCAGGTCCGCGCCGGCCGGCTTCCGTCGGTCAGCGCGTTCAACCAGTTCATCTACACCGAAGGCAACGGAACGCCGTCGGGAGTTTTCGTCGCCAACGACGGCGTGCACGTCTACAACGAACAGGCCGTAGTGCACGAAGAGCTGCTTTCCTACGTTCGGCACGGCGAAATGAACCGGGCGCTGGCGGCGGAAGCCATCGCGAAAGCGAAAGTCGAGGTCGCCGCGCGCGGCGTGAACCTGACCGTGATTCAGGACTATTTTGCCATCGTCAGCGCGCAACGGAAATTCGCCAATGGTCAAAGAAGCGTCCAGGAAGCCGAGCGTTTCCTCGACATCACCAGAAAACAGGAGCACGGCGGCGAGGTCGCGCATGCCGACGTGGTCAAGGCGCAGATCGATCTGCAACAGCGCCAGCGCGATCTAAAAGAAGCGCAGCTCGCCATCGACAAGGCGAAGATCGCACTTGGGCGTGTTGATTTTTCCCAATTTCAGCGCGGATTTCAACGTGGTCGACGATCTGCAACAACCTGCCGTTCTTCCGCCTATGACCGAAGCACAGTCCCAGGCAACTTCGTCGAGCCCCGATCTCAAGGCCGCGGCCGCCACCGTGATGGAAACCGGGCATGAGATCACTGTGGCGCGCTACCAGTATCTGCCGTCCTTCGGACTCGATTTTTTCTACGGAATCGACGCCAACCAGTTCGCGGTTCACACCGACTGATCCGACGCCGGCCACCGGCCGCAGCACGCTGCCGAACTTCGAGGTCAATGGCCGACAGAATCTGGGCTACGTCGCGCAGGCGACGCTCAATATTCCCGTGTGGAACTGGGGCGCGACCAAAAGCAAGATCAAACAGGCCGAGCTGAAACGCGATCAGGCGCAGCTCGACCAGACGCTGGCGCAGCGGACGCTTGCAAGCCAATCTGGCGGCGGCCTACGCGGAGGCGCAGGGCGCGCTCGCGCAGATCGATTCGCTGCGCAGCTCGGTCGATCTGGCCAACGAAAGTCTTCGTCTGACGCTGCTGCGCTATCAGGCAGGCGAAGCGACCGCGCTCGAAGTGGTGGACGCGCAGAACACCGTCACGCAGTCGCGCAACGCGTATGATGACGGACTGGCGCGCTATCGCGTGGCGCTGGCGAATCTTCAAACGCTTACGGGGAATTTATAATCATGTCTCACCGGCAAACAGTTTGGATCGCGTGCCTGGCCGGCGCAGCCGCGCTGCTGGCTGGATGCGGCAAGGCGAAGGAAAAGGAAGCCGCGGGCGAGCAGGAGCCTCCCACCGCCGTCACCGTCGAAGCCGCCGTGCTCGGCGCGATCGATCACGTGGTCACCGCCGACGCGGTTCTGTATCCCATCAATCAGGCCAACGTGACGCCCAAAATCAGCGCTCCGGTGCGGCGCGTGCTGGTGAATCGCGGCGATCATGTTCGCGCGGGACAGGTGCTGGCCGAGCTCGAAAGCGCCGATCTCGCCGCATCGGCGAATGAAAGCCAGCAGCAGTACGAGCAGACCCAGGCCGCGTATCAAAACCTGACCGGCGCCACCGCTCCGGAAGACAAAACCAAGGCGCAGGCCGATGTGCAGGCCGCGCAGCAGACGTTCGACGCGGCCAAGAAAGTTTATGAAAGCCGCGTGGCGTTGCAGAAGGAAGGCGCGCTGGCGCAGAAGCTGGTGGACGACGCCAAGGTCGCCATGGTGCAGGCGCAGAGCCAGCTCGAAACGGCGCAGCGGCACCTGGAATCGCTGAACACCGTGGGCCAGCGCGAATCGATTCGAGGCGCGCAGGCGCAAATGAACGCCGCCAAAGCGCATTACGACAACGCGGCCGTGCAGCTTTCCTACGCGAAGATTTTCAGCCCCATCAGCGGCGTGGTCTCCGACCGCAGCGTCTATCCCGGCGAAATGCCCGCCAGCGGAACGCCCATCGTGTCGATCGTCGACATTTCGCAAGTGGTGGCGCGCGCCAATGTTCCCGTGAAGGAAGCCGCGTCGATCAAGGTCGGCCGGCCGGCTCGCATCGCTGGACCCGATGGCGATCTGCCGGGTAAAGTCACCGTGGTGAGTCCCGCCGTCGACCCCAGCACGACGACGGTGGAAGTGTGGGTGCAAGCCGCGAATCCGGGCGAGCGCTTGAAACCCGGCGGCACTGTGCGCGTCGCGATTATCGCGGAGACCATTCAGAACACGCTGGTGGTTCCCGCGTCGGCGATTCTCAATTCCGACGACGGCGGCGAGAAGGTGATGGTGATCACCAAAGATTCCATCGCGCATGAGCGCAGAATTTCGCCGGGAGTGCGCCAGGGCGATCGCGTGCAGATTCTGAGCGGTCTTCAGCCCGGCGACCAAGTGGTGGTCACCGGAGGGCTTGGCCTGGACGACAAAGCCAAGGTGATCGTGCAGGCGCCGAAATCGGAAGAGGATGAAGACGAAGATCAGCCCGAGGACGAGCCGAAGCCGGCTGACAAGAACGCCAAAGACACGAAGGCCAAGAAGTAATGATCGGAGAATACACGTCGCCCGCCGTCGACGCCGCCTCCGAACATTGGACCGCGCGCTTTTCGCGGCCCATCATCTTCCTGATCGTCACGCTGATCGCGATCGGCGTCTATCTCGCGTTCACCATTCCGGTGGCGGTATTTCCCAACACCGATTTTCCGCGCATCGTGGTGGGCGTCGATAACGGCGTCGCGCCCATCAATCAGATGCAGGTCACCGTGACGCGGCCCATCGAAGAGGCGATGAACAGCGTGCCCGGGACTGGAGCAGGTCCGCTCCATCACCAGCCGCGGCTCGGCGGAAATCAATCTGTTTCTTCAACTGGAACGTGGACATGTTCCAGACGCTGCAGTACGTGAACGCGGCGCTCGCGCGCGTCCAGACGTACACTGCCCGCCACCGCGAAGCTGACCGTGAATCGCCTGACCTTCGCCGCGTTGTCGCCCATCGTCGGCTACAGCCTGACGTCGGATACCATGCCGCAGACGCAGCTTTGGGAGCTGGCGAACTACACCATCAAGCCGCGGCTGAATCGCGTGAACGGCGTGTCGACGGTGGTGCTGCAAGGCGGCGCCGTTCCCGAATTTCAGATCGAGCCCGATCCCGCGAAGCTTCTGCAGGCGCAGGTGACCGTGCCGGGAATTCTGGACGCCGTGGCGCGCAGCAACATGATCGATTCGCCCGGTCTGATCGAAAACAATCACGAGCTGTCGCTCACGCTGGTCAGCGGCCAGACGCGCGATCCGGCGGAGATCGCGAACATCGTGGTCCGGACCACGTCCCTCCGGCGTTCCCGTGCGCATCGGCGACATCGCCAGCCGTGCATGCCGTCCGTGATGCCGGTCTACACGATCGTCACGGCGAACGGAAAGCCCGCGGTGCTGTCTGAATATTCGCCGCCAGCCGGACAGCAACACCGTCGCGGTGGCGGACGCCGCCGCGCGCGAAATGGATGAGATCCGCAAGACGCTGCCGCCGGGCGTGAAGATCCAGACGTTCTACGATCAATCCGAGCTGGTGCGCGATTCCATCGACAGCGTGCGCGACGCGATTCTGATCGGTCTGGTTCTCGCCGCGATCATTCTGGTCCTGTTCCTGCGGGATTGGGGCAGTTCGCTGGTGGCCGCGCTGGTGATTCCGGCCACCGTCGCGATCACTCTGATCGCGCTGCGTCTCATGGGCGAGAGCTTCAACCTGATGACGCTGGGCGGCCTGGCGGCGGCCGTGGGCCTGGTGATCGACGACGCCATCGTGGTGGTGGAAAACATCGTTCTGCATCGCGACTCCGGCCAGACTCGCGCGGAGGCGATTCGCAGCGCGCTGCGCGAAATTCGCGTGCCGCTGGTCGGCTCGACCATCACTCCCATCGTCGTGTTTCTGCCGCTGATCTCCATCACCGGCGTCACCGGGACCTTCTTCCGCGCGCTGGCCGTCACCGTCGGCATGGCGTTGCTGACCTCGCTGGCGCTCGCCCTGACGTGGACCCCGACGCTCAGCCACTACCTGCTTCGCAGCCGGCCGCTCGCGGAAGCATGACGAGGCGGCTACCAAGGGGCTTATGGGCCGCATCACGCGCGTCTACGACGGGGCTTTGAAATTCGTGCTGGCATACCCGCTGCTGCTCGCGCTCGGCTGCGCGGGTCTGGTGGTGGCGTCGTACTTCGGTTATCAGGCGCTGGGCACGGATCTGTTGCCTGCGATGGATGAGGGCGGATTCATTCTGGATTACCTGATGCCCGCGGGATCGTCGCTCGACGATACCAACCAGGTGTTGCTGGGCGTCGAAAAAATTCTGCAGGCCACGCCCGAAGTGATCGGCACTTCGCGGCGCACCGGACTGGAGCTCGGCCTGGCGGCGGTCACCGAAGCGAACAAGGGCGACTTTACGGTCCGGCTCACGCGGCAATCCGGCCGCCGCCCCATCGAAGAGATCATTTCCGAGGTGCGCGCCAAGGTCGGCAAAGCCTATCCGCAGCTCGATGTCGAATTCATCCAGGTCTTGCAGGACCAGATCGGCGACCTGACCGATTCGCCGGAGCCGATGGAGATCAAGCTGTTCTCGCAAGATCCCAATCTGCTGAAAGAGTGGGGGCCGAAGATCGGCGAGAAACTCAAGAAGACCAAAGGCGTGGTCGACGTGAAGGACGGCATCGAGAACACCATCAGCGGCTCCGGCCATCGTGATGAACGTCGACCCGGTGGTGGCGGCGCGCGCCGGCTTCAGTCCGCAGGAAATCGAGCTGGACGCGAGCGCGATTCTGCAAGGCGAGCCCGCAGCCGACCCCGGTGGTGGTGAACGACCGTGCTTACACCATTCGCGTGCGCTTCCCCGAGAATACGCGTGCGTCGCTCGAACGAGATCCGCAACACGATCATCACCAGCAGCTCCACCGGAAAATCGGCGACGCTCGGTTCGCTGGCGGCGTTTCAGGATGAAGTCGGGCAGACCGAAGTGGTCCGCGAAAATCTGCAACGGCGCATCGCGGTCACCGGGCGGTTTGAAGGCATGAGCCTGGGCGAAGGCATGGCGATGGTGCAGAAAATCGTCGCAGGCATGGACCTCCCGCCCATCGATTCGCGTCGTGTACGGCGGCACGTATGAGCAGCAGCAGAAATCGTTTCACGATCTGCTGTTGGTGCTCGCGCTGGCCGTGGTGCTGGTGTTCACGGTGCTGCTGTTCGAATTTCGGCACCTTCGCGGCGCCCACCGCGATCCTGGCATCGGCGCTGCTCTCCACTTCCGGCGTATTTTTCGCGCTGCTGATCACCGGAACCACGTTCAACATTTCGTCCTTCATGGGATTGATCATGGTGATCGGAATCGTGGCCAAGAACGGCATTCTGCTGCTGGACGCCGACCAGCGTTTCCGCGCCGAAGGGACTCCGCCTCGCGAGGCCATGCTGCAAGCCGGAGCTCGCCGGTTGCGGCCCATCATCATGACGGCGCTCGCGACGATCGCGGGAATGATTCCGCTTGTCGCTCGCGATCGGCGCGGGCTCGCAGATGCTGCAGCCTCTGGCGATCGCCGTAATCGGTGGAATCCTCGCGTCGATGGTGCTCTCGCTGATCGTGACCCCGGCGGTGAATTACTATTTGAGCGGGCGCGACTAAGAGTTAGCGTTGTCCATCGGCGAAGATGAGCATGGTTGGGCTGCACCGTGTCGAGTCGGTTTGACCGATCGCCGTGACTAGAAGTTTCCGGCTCGCCAATTCCCGCAACTTCGTTTCCAGCAGCGATGACTTACTGTCGATAATCTCCAACGAATCTGCATCATCGACAACGATCGTAGGCCATGCAAAGCAAGTTTCGCCACTCGACAACGTGAATCGATCGTATTTGCCGATCGCGTCGCACCAGTCGTTCTTAGGCGCGACCACGCGGCCATCGACGACGTCCAACTGCACGCCTACGCACCGCGGACTATGACTCGTTACCGCTTCGATCCGGCGTGAAGCGAGTTTTACTTCGGCGTTTCCGAGGTCCATCCAAGCCGCAGGTTCGGTCGGCTGCAAATTAACCGCCCGGTGCGCGTAATTTGCTCGCAGCAGTTCGTTGTATCGGCGCACATCCACCGGTCGAACGAGCCTCCAGTGAGCATCCTGCGGCTCATAGACTCCGGTTACGTGTCGGTCTTCGCCGAAGCGCTCCGGCGGCGCGTACTCGCACCCGCTAACGACCAGTTCAACGGGAGCATCGCGCTGGCCGCGCCGCAGCAGCGCGGGCAGCTTGCCCCACTTGGAGTGCAGAGGCAGTTGCGTCTCGGCGGTCCATGGCACCGGCCTACCTTGCAAATCGAACATGAGAAACGTGAGCGTAACTCGATCGACGCATCGTCCATTGGTCGACCAGCGAGCTGCGATCATCAGGTCCGGTCGCGAATTGAGGTCGAAGTCGCCGCGCCAGACTTCCGTTCCAGCAATGCCTCCAGCCACGGGAATTAGGGCGCGCCACGGTCTGCCGTGATCGTCGCGACCTTCGAATCGAATTTCGCCGCTGGAAGTGGGGAACGCTCTTGCGACTCCGAGATCGGCTGATTTACGCGGGTCAAACTCGGTACCTAAATGGCCGATTTCGTCGACATATTTGGCGCCTTGAT
>CAWJHI010000095.1:0-16743 GCA_963842485.1 Terriglobia bacterium
CAGCACCAAAATGTTACGTGATGGTTACTTCAGTGTTACGTTTCGCGATTCGCCGAGAGCTTCCGCGCGAAGCTCCTGGCGCGCAGCTTCCGGAACGACGCGCCAGTTGTGGTCGGGCTGGGTAGGCAGTTCTTTGTGTTCGCTGTAATAGCGGATCACCAGCTCGCGGATCTCTTCCGGCGAGCGCCACAAAACCTTGGCGTCGCGAAACATGGAGTAGCCGGCGCTTCCGCCCGCGCGGTAATTATTCACTGCGATCCGCAGCGGCTGCGTGTCGGCAAGCGGCTTGCCGTGCCAGCGGAGATTTCGGATGCGATTGCCAGGAGGCTGCGTTAAATCGATGTCGTAATCCACGCCCTCGGCCATGTCGTAGTTGAATCCGATGACCTCGGGATTAATGAGCGGCCCCTCGGAGCAGTCGCCCGAGCAGGATTTGAAGTAGCGCGCTGCGTTCTCGAGCGCCTCGCGGACCATCTTCCCGGTTCCTTCGATCGTGTATAGCTGGTTTTCGTAAACATAGAGAGCCGCGATCTGCCGGACCGTAACCGGACCTTTAGGAATCGCGGCGCGAGCATTGAAGGACGAAGCGAAAGAGACGTCCGCGTTCGAGTAGAAAAGCTGCACCTGCTGGACGGCATCGATGATGGCCGTGTCTTCGACGCGAGCCAAGCGCGCATCGAGCGAAACCGGCGACTCGGCGACACGATTGTTCAGGTAGCTCTCCGCCTGTTCGTGATAGGGCTTGGCAATTTCGACCACCTTGGGATCGGCGGCCGTTTCGGCGGTGACAGGAATCAGCCGGCTCGACTTTGAAGCGATCTTCCAACCTTCCTTGCGATTCTCCAGAACGAAATCCATTCGGCCGAGCGACATTCCCCAGTTCTTGGGTTGCATCAGCAGCACGTCGCCGATCCGCAGACTGGCCACTTGATCGTGAGTGTGGCCGAAGACAATCGCGTCGATGCCTTTCACATCGGTCGCGATCTGATAGACCATGTTCTCGCGCGAGTCGCCAGTGGCGCTCGATTCCTTGGTTGGGTTGCGGTCCAGCCCCGCATGAGCCGCAACGATTACGACGTCGGGATGCTCAGTGCTCGCGAACTTCGGCCACGGCTCGCCGGACGGCTTCGACGCCGTCTTCAAACTGATAGCCGCGGTAGTGCTCTTCTGCGTCCCAATCCGGGAATCAGTGGCGTGGTGACGCCCACCACCGCGATCTTGATGCCGCCGATGGTCTTCAAAAAATATGGCGCGAATGCCTGCACGGAAGCGCCGGGGGCAAGACGGATGTTTGCCGAAATCCAAGGAAAGCGCGCCTCGGAACGCGCCTTGGACAGATTCTTCAAGCCGAAGTTGAACTCGTGATTGCCCACCACCATCGCGTCATATCCGAT
Organism: Terriglobia bacterium; assembly: GCA_963842485.1. Lineage (GTDB taxonomy): Bacteria > Acidobacteriota > Terriglobia > Bryobacterales > Bryobacteraceae > Palsa-187. The sequence goes on from CAWJHI010000095.1 coordinate 1,395, forward strand.
GGCGTTCATGGCCAGCATCATCGGGTCGTGCCTGCTGGCTGCAGCGCGATTCGACCGTATGCTGATAAACCGCTTCCAGCGGCGTGCCCTGGATGGTATCGCCGCAATCGATTAGTAGCGTATTCGGGTTCTCCGCCCGCGCCGCCCTGATGAGCGTCGCGATCTTAGCCAGCCCCCGGGCCGCCGGCCGCGCGGTGAAGTAGTCGTAGGGAAGCATGTTGCCATGCAGGTCCGTAGTGGCAAGCAGCGTAATTCTTATTTCTTCACCTTGAGCAAGAAATGCGAAGAGCAGGACGGACAGGAAGGTTCGCACCACGCGCATGGACTTGAAACTTTCAGTATAATCGTCGTACATGAAGGCACTATTGGTGACTATCGGGTTGTGTTCCACTCTTCTGGCGCAAGCGCCTCCTGCGAAGTCCGATTCCGGAGGAGCGTCGCTGATGAATCCGGCATCGCTGAAGGCGAAGGCTCCGGACAACTTTAAGGTCCTGTTCAATACCACGCGAGGGCGATTTCACCGTCGAGGTACACCGAGCCTGGGCGCCACTCGGCGCGGATCGCTTTTACAATCTTGTGACCAACGGCTTTTTCACCGAACGCCGCGTTCTTCCGCGTGGTTGTCACGCCACGCCCGTTCATCGTGCAATTTGGCCTGGCCGCCGATCCGGCTGTGAACAAGGTCTGGAGGGAAGCCAACATCAAGGACGATCCGGTCAAGGAAAGCAACAAGCGCGGCTACTCTCGTCTTCGCAACCGCTGGACCGAATACGCGCACCACTCAGCTCTTCATCAACCTCGGCGATAACGCGGGGCTCGATGGACAAGGCTTCGCTCCTTTTGGGACCGTCACCGCGGGTATGGACGTGGTGGATAAGATTTACCCCGGTTATGCGGAAGGGCCGGACCAGGGCCGGATCACCATGGAAGGGAAAGCGTATCTAGACAAAAGCTTCCCGAAGCTGGACAGCATCAAGTCGGCCAAGGTTGTGCCGTAGGCGGTCGCCTTTATTTCCGGTCCAGCGGAATCTCGAAATAAAAGATGTCTTTGCCGGACGACGCGAATTTAGCTCCCGTCAGATAGAACTTCGACCCAGGCCGATAATTGGTCTGAAAATAGAAAAATCCGTTGGCCGATTCGTGCGGCGGCAGGAGTTTCGCCGCGAAGCTGCGGCCCTCGATTTCCCAGGCGCTGAGCGGATTCTTGCGCTTTTTCAAAGGGGGCAGGGGACTGCCATTCGGCAGCGCGACGGGCGTTCCGGGCCGCCGAGGACCTGTACATCTTCCGCCGGGGTGGCATCCACGTGCCGGCCATCCACGCCGGTGTATTGTACTTCGAGACGGTCTAGCTTGAGCGCCTCGTCCGTGTCATTCTGAATAATGACCAGCACCGGCAGGACGCCGTACTGGTTCGGGTCCAATTTGCCAAATGCGGTGTGGGCCAGTTCTTCGGTTTCGTATGCAGCCACCGCGACGGTTACATTGTCGTTGGTTTGCTTGGCGGGATAGGACGCTATCGGTCCCGGTGAAAACTTGCCATCGCCTTTTTTGTTATCGGCCAAGCTCACGGCCGCGGCCATGAAAACGAGCCAGCAAATCGAAACTGTTCTCATCAGGCTCCTCTACTTGGGGTGCCGGATCGTTGCATCCCCGCTGCTTGTATTCTATTTCGTTTACCGGTGCGGCCGCGACCGTCGCTATCTGCGACGCTTCTGGGAACGGCTGGGCGGCTCGCCATCTTCCTTTCAAGCGACGGCGACCGGGGCGATTTGGTTGCACGCGGTCTCGGTGGGAGAAGTGATATCGGCCGTCGGTTTGTTGGAAGAGCTGCGTGCTCGAAGTCCCGGCATTCCGCTGTACGTCTCTGTCACGACCGTAGCTGGGCGCGAAGTCGCCAGCAGAAGCTGGGCGGCGCCGTGGACGCCATTTTTTACGCTCCCATCGACTACGCTTTTGCCGTGCGCCGCGTGCTGCGCCGTATGCGGCCTGCGGTACTGGTCATTCTCGAGACGGAAATCTGGCCGGTGCTGTATCGCGAGGCCAAGCGCTCCGGTTGCAGTCTTTTGGTTTTGAACGGGCGCATCTCTGACCGTGCTTATCCGCGCTATTTACGCTCACGGCTCCTACTCCAGCACGCGCTTGCGCTCCCCGATGCGATTTTCACGCAGAGCGAGGAGGATCGGAGGCGCTACGTCGCGATCGGCGCGCCCGCAAACATCGTCGAGCTGCTCGGCAATCTGAAGTATGACGCGGCTCCTGTGCGGGGCGCGCCCGCCAAAGCCGATCCTGGAACTGCTCGAAAAAATTCGCCCCGCCACGGTCTGGATCGCGGCCAGCACCATGGCTGGAGCCGACAGCAACGATATCGACGAAGATCAGGCAGTGTTGCGCGCTTTTCAAGACTTGGTTCCCTTGCATCCGAAACTCCTGTTGATACTGGTTCCACGCAAGCCCGAGCGGTTTGAGGCCGCGGAGCAGCGCTTACGCGCGGCGGGTGTGCAATACATCCGGCGGTCCCAATACACCAGCGATGCGACAGCGCAGCTTCCGTGCGTTTTGCTGCTCGATTCGATGGGCGAACTGGCGAGTTTATTTCCTTTGGTGGACATCGTCTTCATGGGCGGATCGCTGGCGCGGCGCGGCGGGCACAATCTGCTGGAGCCGGCCGCGTCCGCGCGCCCCATCATCGCGGGACCGCACCTGGAGAATTTCGCGGCGATCGCAGCTGAATTTCGCAAAGAGCGAGCCATGCTCGAGATAAAGAATGCCGGCGAGCTGACGGCGGCAGTAGAGCGATTGATAGGCGACCCAGGGCTTCGCCAGAATCTCGGCGCACGAGCAGCCACGCTCGCAGCCAAGCAGGCGTGGCGTAACGCGAAAAGCAGTGGAACAGATCCTGCAAGTGGCACGATCGCGCGCTTCCCTGCGCGACTCGAGGCGGCCTCGCCGGATCGCTGCTATGGCTCCTGTCCAAAATCTGGACGGCGGCAAGCAGTTGGAAGATTCGCCGGGACTGCGGCGTTAGCGCGCGCGTCTCGACACGCCGGTGGTCAGCATTGGCGGCCTCAGCATGGGCGGAACCGGAAAAACCCCGATGGTGGATTACCTGGCGGGGCGTCTCCGCGAGAGCGGTCATCAACCGGCCATTCTGACCCGCGGATACGGGCGGCGGTCGATTGCCGAGAGCATCCTGGTGAAGGCCGGCGAACAAGCGCCCGTCGATCTGACCGGCGATGAGGCCCAGATTTTCCTCGCGCTCCGGTTACGCTCACCTCGGGATTGGTGCGGACCGCTGGGCTACCGGACGGCTGATGGAAGAAAAATTCCGCCCCGATATTTTTCTCCTGGACGATGGATTTCAGCACCGGCGCCTGGCGCGAGATCTGGACATCGTGTTGCTGGATGCCTTGGGTCCACTGGCCGGAGGCGCCGTCTTCCCCCTCGGCCGCTTGCGCGAACCGTGGACGGCGCTCAGCCGGGCAGACGTTTTTGTCATCATGCGCGCCGCGCCGGACCGCGAATATCAGGGGCTTCAAAACCATCTGCGAAGCGTGAACCCTCGGGCTCCCGTCTTTCGCGCCATGGTCGAGCCGCTTTACTGGTTGAACTACCTAACCGGCGAGCGAGTGCCTCCGCCGGAAGGCAAGGCGGCAGCTTTCTGCGGTTTAGCGAATCCCGCCAGCTTTTGGACCACGCTGAAAGTGCTTGGAATTGAACCAGCGTTCCGATGGGCTTTCGGCGATCACCATCGCTACACCTGCCAGCAACTCAGGCGCATGGCGGATCAGGCGTGCATGCAGGGCGCGACAGCGCTCCTGACCACTGAGAAAGACGCCGTGAACCTGCCCGAAGGAGCTGGCGACGTCTTAATGAAAGCCGGAGTTGAGCTTTACTGGTTGAAGATCGGAGTGCGGATAACAAATGAAACACAGCTGATCGGCTTAATCGAGTCGAACACGCGTAAGTTAGCCGCGCGGTAGGTCCGCTTTCTCACTGTCCTAGATCGCTGTTTTACAGCCAAGTGCCCGCCAATGCAACGGGCTTAACCTTGGGTCGCTGCGCTCCGGCTCCTCAAAGCGCTTAATAGTGTTCTCCGTATTCTTTCCCGGCTTGAGGCGTAGCGAGGCTACATTGCTAATGGGCAGCGCCGGTCGCACATGTTATCTTGACTCTTGAGCGAGATGCGGAATTTCCTGGCGATCACGGTCGTGTTGGCGTTTCCGCTCCTGGCCGACGATCGCTCCAAAGAACCGCTCAGCACTACTCATACGGAGCGGTTCAACGTACCCGCGCCCGGCGCGATCCGGCTTGAAAACTCGTTCGGCGAGGTGGACATCGACGGATGGGACCGCCCCGAAGTCGAAGTGACCGTGGTCCGATCGAGCGAGCATCTTTACGACGCGAAAGAGCGCTGCCGAAGCTCAACGGCGCCTGGACAGTGTTCAAATCACGGCCAAACAGGATGGAAACGACGTGGTCATTTCCACGGCGTATCCTCCCCGGAACCGCTTCGCGCATCCGCTCAGCCGGCGCAGCGATATCGAGATCGGCTACCGCATCAAGGCGCCGCGCGCGTCGAAACTGATCGTCGATCACAATAGCGGAGGAGTGAACGTCTCCGATATCAGCGGCGATATTCATGCCACGGTCATCAACGGACAGATCACGCTCACGCTCGCCGCGGACGGCCAATATGCGATCGACGCTCGATGCATACTCGGCAGACGTTTATTCCGATTTTGAGGGTCGCGATCAGCGCCGGCGTGTTCTGGGCGAGGAATTCGATCGCCAGAGCACGGCGCCCGCGACGAACCTGTACCTTCGCGTGCGCTGTCGGCGATATCGTGATCCTGAAGCTGCACGGCCCGCCGCCGGACTGACCTTCAGACCTTCAGTACATCGTCTTCCCGCGCGACCACCGCGTATAGAATGGGCGACAGGAAAATCGACAACAAGAGCCGGGAAAGCAGGCCGCCCACAATCACGATCGCGAACGGCTTCTGCGAATCGCTGCCGATGCCGGTGGAGGTGGCCGCCGGAAGCAGACCGATGCAGGCCACCAGCGCGGTCATCATGATGGGCCGCAGCCGGAGCAGGGAAGCCTGGTACGTCGCAGTGATGATGTCGTTCCCTTCCAGGCGCAGCTTGTTGATGAACGAATAAAGAATCACGCTGGTCAGCACGGCGACGCCCATCAGCGCGACGAATCCGAGTCCCGAGGAGACGCTGAAGTTGGTTTTCGTGTACCACAGCGCCAGCAATCCGCCGACCGGCTCCGTCACCAGCACGCTGAAGAGAATGATGAGCGGGAATTTCAGGTTTCCGTACAGCGCGAACAGAATCAGAAGGATCAAAAGAACGGTCATCGGCGCGATGACCTTCATCTGTTCGCGCGCGGCCAGATAATCTTTGTATTCGCCGCCCCAGTCGAAGGTGTATCCGACAGGCAGTTTCACCTGCTTGTCGACGGCGCGGCGCGCTTCCTCGACGGCGCCCGCCAGATCGCGGTTCCGCACGCTGAACTGGACGCCGATGAAACGCGAATTGGCTTCGCGATAAATAAACGACGCGCCGTTGTTCACGCGAATATCGGCGAACTGGCTGAGCGGAAGATGCTGGCCGCCGGGTGTGGCGATCAGCAGATTCTTAATCGCCTCCATGTCCTTGCGATAGGGCTCCTGCATGCGGACCAGAAGGTCGAACTGGCGCTCGCCCTGGATCACCTGGGACGCCGCTTTGCCGCCCATCGCCGTTTCGACCAGCGTGTTGACGTCATCCACGTTCAGGCCGTAGCGCGCGATCTTTCTCGCGGTCGGGAACCACGGTCAGGCTGGGCTGGCCCAGTTCGCGCACCACGGTGATATCGGCGATCCCCGGCACTTTCGCGATGATGGCCTTCACCTGCCTGGCTTTGGCTTCGAGCGTCGCCAGGTCTCCGCCGAAGATCTTCACCGCGAGCAAGCTCTTGAGGCCGGTTTCGGCTTCATCGACCGCGTCCTCGGCCGGCTGCGTATAGTTGAAAATCACGCCGGGAAATGCCGACATTTTCTGCTGAATCGCGTCGATCAGCTCCTTCTTGTTGTGAATCGATCCCTGCCACGCTCGATCGTCGTACGACTTCAGCCCGATGTAAAACTCATTGTTGAAAAAACCGGTGGAGTCCGTGCCGTCGTCCGGGCGCCCGAGTTCGTTGGCGACCGTGGTGACCTGCGGGAAACTGCGCAAAATGTTCCGGATCTGCGGCGACAGCTTGGAGGCTTCTTCAAACGAGATGGTGTAGGGAGCGGTGGCGCGCATCCACAAGGCGCCTTCGTCCAGGTGCGGCATGAACTCCGCGCCAATCAGCGGAATCAGCAGCAGCGACGCCGCGAAAATCCCCAGCAGAACCACAATCGAGACGGTCCGATTCCGCAGGCACCATCCCAACAACATGCCGTACCCGGAGCGGATTTTCTCGAAAACCCACACTCGCGGCTCCTTCATCTTGCCCCGCAGCAGGTACGCGCACAGAACCGGCAACACAGTCAGCGCGCAGAGCAGCGATCCGAGCAGCGCGAACGACATCGTGTCCGCCATCGGCTGGAACAGGCGGCCGGAGGGTCCTTGCAACGCGTAGATCGGAAGATAGCCGGCGATAATCACCGCGACCGCGTAGAAGATGGGCCGCTCGACGTCGTGCGCGGCGGCGCGAATCACTTCGATCAGGTTGTAATCCTCGCCGTGGCGCGCGGCGAGCTCGCGAAACACGTTTTCCACCATCACCACCGCGCCGTCCACCAGGATGCCGAAGTCGATCGCTCCGATGGAGAGCAGGTTGGCCGGAATGTGCCGCCAATCCAGGCAGATGAACGCGAACATCAGCGCGAACGGAATGGTGAGCGAGACGATCAACGCCGCGCGCGCGCTCAACAAGAAGATGCCCAGGACGATCAATACCAGCACCATGCCGCGGATCAGGTTCCGCTCCACGGTTCGCGTGGTTTCTTCGATCAGCTCGCTGCGGTCGTAATAGGGCAGGATCTTGACATCCCGCGGGAGCACGTGATCGTTCAATTCCTTGGTCATCTGCTGGACCTGCTTCAGCACCACCTGCGCCTGCTCGCCCACGCGCATCAGGATGACGCCCTCGACCGCGTCGTCCTGGTTCATGAATCCGAACTGGCCCAGTCGCGGCGCGTACCCGATCTCGACTTTGCCGACGTCGCGGACGTAGGTGGGGATGCCGTTGTTGGTCGAGACCACAACGTTGCCGATGTCTTCCGTGCGTTTTCACCAGTCCGAGACCGCGAATGTAGTAGAACTGCCCGCCTTGCGAATAGAATCCGCCGCCGGCGTTGGAGTTGTTGCTCGCCAGTTGTTGAAACACCTGCGGAACCGTGACTCCGAGCGAGAACAGCCGGTAGGGATTCAGCAGCACCTGATACTGCATCGTGGTGCCGCCCAGGCCGGAATCGTCGGCGACGCCGGGAATGGAGCGGTACTTGCGCTCGAGGACCCAGGCTTCGATGGTCTTGAGCTGCTGCGGCGTGCGGTCCGGGCTCACCAGGACGTATCGATAGATGAGGCCGCTGGGGCTGAACAGCGGGGAAACGCCGGGTGTCACGCCGTCGGGCAGCGTCGCGTCCGCCATCCGCTCGAACGCCTGTTCGCGTACGAAATACGGGTCGATGTCGTACTGGAAATTCATCTCCAGCGCGGAAAGCCCATACAGTGAGATCGAGCGCAGACTTTCGATCTTCGGAATCCCGTTCATCTCGACTTCGAGCGGAATCGAGATGAGGCGCTCCACTTCCTCCGACGCGTGGCCGGGCCACTGGGTGATGATCTCTACGTGCGGCGGAGAAAGATCGGGATAGGCGTCGATGGGGAGCTTCGAAAACGAGTAAGCTCCCCACAGCATCAGCATCAGCGCCGCCATGAGCACAATGAACCGCTGGGAGAGCGCGAAGGAAACGATGCGGGCGATCATGGCGTTTTATTGAATGCTGTTGGCGAACTGGAGAAACACCGCGCCTTCAGCGACAATTTTTTCGCCCTCCTTGGCTCCGCTGGCCAGCTCGGTCTCGTCGCCCTGCTGCACGCCGATGGTCACCAGCCGCTGGGCGAATTTGCCGGGCTCGACTTCGACATAAACAAAAGGAAGATTGTCGTCGGTGCGAAGAATGGCGGAAGTCGGCACGGCCAGCACGCCGCGGCCGGACCTGGTGTGGATCACCGCGTCCACGAACATGTCTTTCTTGAGCAGCCCCGCCGGGTTTTTCGTGACGATACGGACCGGCGTGGTGCGCGTCGCCGGATCGAGGAGCGACCCGATGTAGTTCACCGTGCCGCTGAACGTCTGGCGGAATGACGCGTTGGTCAGCTCGACTGTGTCGCCGGTGCGCACCGATTCCAGGTCGCGATCGTAGATATGTCCCCAGACCCAGACTGTCGACATGTCGCTGATGGTGAAGCACGCCGTGGTGCCGGCCTGGATCACTAGGCCCGGCGTCACCAGCTTCTGCACCACCACGCCGGCGATGGGCGACCGCACCGCCAGTTGCGGATTGATGGCGACGCCCTGATTTTGCGCCTGGTCGATTTCCTGCTGCGTGACGCCGAAAATCTTCAGCGCCTGCAGGTCGTTCTCTACTTCGGCGCTCGCGTCGTTGTAATCCTGCTCCGCGGCTTCGAGGTCTTTCTGTGCGATCACCTTGTGATCCAGCAGATCCTTGGCGCGGTCGAGTGTTTTCCTCGAATAATCCAGCCGGTTGCGCGCTTTCTTGTAGGTGGCGACGGCGCTGGCGACGTCGGGGCTGGACACGTACAGCAGCGGCTGGTCCGCCGTCACCACCGCGCCAGTGTCCACCAGGAGGCGCGAAATGGGTCCGTTGACCTGCGTGATGGCCTGCGTCGTGTGGTCGGCGTCCCAATCCACGGTGCCCGTGGTTCGCACCGCGGGAGACCACACTGCCTTGTGCACTTCGGCGATTTTGAGGTGCTCCAGCTGGTTCTGCGGCACCTGAAACAAAGTCGCGTCCGCCTGCGACGGCGTCTCAGCCGGCGCCCCCGCCGCCTGCTTCGATGCACAGGAGGACTCCGCGAGCGCCGCGATCAAGCCGGCCAGGGCTGCCCAAACCGCCAGTCTCCAACCCCCGAGTCTCATCGAATCACCCGCGCTCCCACCGCCTGATTCACCTGTTCCGCGGCGGTCATGTACGCCGCGATGGCTTGCCGGTAGCCGAGTTGCGTGGCGCGATAGCTGCGTTCGGCGTCGAGCACGTCGAGAACGGTTGCCGCGCCGCGCCCGTAAGCATAGGTGGTGATGTCGCGCGACTGCGTGGCCTGATCCAGATAGCCCGATTCGTACAGCGAAACGATCTGTTCATTGGTCTGGAGATCCGTAATACGCGTTGACCACGTCGGTCTCGCACGCCGACCTCGGTCGACGATTCGGTTTCGATGGCCTGGCGCACGGCCGCCTGGCTGCGCGCAATCTCGCCCTGATTACGGTCGTGAACCGGAAGATCGAACGACAACGAAAAGCCGACCGCGTTGCCGGTGCCGTTGGGTCCGATGCTCTGGTAGGTGTAATCGCTGGCCCACGTCCAGTCCTTCGCGCGGTTGCCGAAGGCGAGCGAGACCGTATCGCTCGCCAGCTTCACTCCGCTGTGCGCGGCCTGCAAATCCGGCCGCGCCGCCAGCGCTTGCCTCTGCAAATCGGCGAGCTGAACAACCTGCTTCTTGTGAGCCAGCGTCCCGGTGACGTCGAAGTCGTCGGCCACCGATTGATAACCGAGCAACTGCCGCAGGGTCGCTTTGGCCTGCACCAGGCTCAGCTCGGCGGAAGAAACATCCTGCTCGAACTGAAGCTTTTGCAGCGATATTTTCAGATAATCGCCTTCAGCCAGATCGCCCGCCACCAGACGCGCGTGGTTCAGATCGACCTCTTGCGAAAAATTCGCCAAATCCTCCTTGGCGAACTGGAGCACGGACTTCGCGAGCAAAACGTTGATAAACGCCTGAACCACCTGGAATCGCAACTGGCGCTCGTTGTCGGTCACGGTCTTGGCCGACACGTCGGTGTTGTCTTTCGCCACCGACAGGCGTTTTTCGCGCTTGCCGCCGCGCTCATAGGTGTAGGCGAGCGATTCGGAATAAATCTGCGTGTTGAGGCGAATCATTTGCGGCGAAAACAGCGGGAAGGTGTCGACCAGCGTGGTGAAGGTCGGGTTCGGCTTGAGCGCCGCAGTGATCTCCTCGGCCCTATTCTGGTCAATATTGAGCCGCTGTGCACGCAAGGACTGGTTGTAGGCGAGCGCGATCCGGACTGCGTCGTCCATCGAGATCATGCTGGGCGGGCTACTGGCTTGGGGCATCTGCGCCCCGGCGACTCCGATCATCACAAATAGGGCGTTGAACCGAAGTAACAGCCGCAAGTTTCCTCCCTGGAAACGTCGGACCTACCTGACGATACGAGAAACTCGCGCGCAACAAAAAGCCTGATAAAACGAGCCAGATTTCATGATGGGTCGGTCCTTCGGGGCCCGGAGCGGCGACTTCCCGGTCCGCAGTTTCTAGGCGGCGTGTGCCTGGCGACTCGCCAAATCGGGCGCGCAGCTCGTGCGTGGAAGCCCTGGGATTGCAAGCTTATTTGTGGGATTGTACTCCAACGCTCCCTTCGGCTGTCTCGAAACGCGATCCGACACACCTGACCAGCTTCCTCCAATTGTCAAAGTGGAACACCTAGAAAGGCCAGAAATAACTGATAGGCGGCCTAAATCAGCGATGAGTGGACTAATTTTTTGAATGAGCGGACAAACTGGCCGGTCTAAGGGAAGCCGATAAAGCCGCCGGTCTTCTGGATCAGTTCGTTCACTCAAAGATCCAGTCCTCCGACCGAAAAGAGTCCAGCTTAAAGTACACATGCGCAAAAGCGAGGAACAAAATCCGAAATGCGCGCGCAAAGGAACGTCGGGTGCCGGCGCTGGTCCTGGTCATCGCCCGAACATTTTCAAAAGGGACGTTTTGGCCGTTTAACCGGCCAACCTCTGCCTTATTTCCGGGTGTCTGGAGTTTTCGCGCTTCCGGCAGGACCTTAGCGAGACGCTTGGCGAAGCCGCGCGATAAGGTTCACTTCTTATCGCTAAGTTAGTTCTAACTCTACCGGAAACAGGGAGATGGCTGCTATAATGTGGCCCATGGGGCAGATCCGCAACGGAAGTACCGTCAAGAAGATCATCTTGTTACGCCCGCGCGGTTTTTGCGCCGGAGTGGTACGGGCGATCGATGTGGTAAAGATTGTCTTAAACCTGTACGGCGCGCCGGTTTATGTCCGCAAAGAGATCGTGCACAACCGCCACGTCGTGGATGAACTGCGCCAAGCTGGCGCCATCTTCGTGGAAGAATTGAGCGAAGTGCCCGCAGGCGCGCGGGTTATCTTCAGCGCGCACGGGGTATCCCCGGCCGTTCGAGAGGAAGCAAAAGAGCGAAACCTGCAAGTGATCGATGCCACATGCCCGCTGGTAACCAAGGTTCACTTGGAGGCCGTCAGGTTTGCGCGGCAGGGCTATACCATCATTCTCATCGGTCACGCTGGCCACGACGAGGTGATCGGGACGTTGGGAGAGGCGCCGGAATCGACCATGCTTGTTTCTTCCGTGGAAGATGTCGACAAGCTGCAAGTTCGAGATCCCGCCAAAATCGCCTATCTCACGCAAACCACGTTGAGCCTGGATGAAACCCGGGACATCGTGGAGCGGCTCAAGGAGCGTTTCCCGGCCATTAAGGGGCCGAAAACCCAGGACATTTGCTATGCAACGGAGAACCGCCAGTTAGGCGTCAAAGCGGTTGTGCCACTAACCGACGTCTTGCTGGTGGTTGGGTCTCAGAATAGCTCCAATTCCCGCCGTCTGGTGGAGGTCTGCCAAAACGAAGGCGTGCCCGCCTATCTGGTGGACGACAACCGCGAAGTTAATTCCGCGTGGCTGGACGGCATTCAGACTGTTGCCGTTACCGCCGGCGCATCGGCGCCTGAGAACCTGGTGCAGGAACTTATCCAGTCGCTGGAAACGCAGTTCGGCTTCGACTATATGGAAGAGATGGAGTTGAAAGAGGAAGACGTGCGCTTCCATTTGCCCGCCGACCTGGAGCGTTCCGCGCTGAAATTGACCACGATCGCCCGCGTATGACGCCACAACTGCAAGTTACCGACCCGGTGCTCGCAGGGGTCTTGCAGGCGGTTAGCCGCACTACCGGCTATTTTCTCCGCACTCAGCAAGAGCCAGGCTATTGGTGGGCCGAACTTACTGCCGACACAACTCTGGAATCCGACTTACGTTCTATTGCAGCTTTGGCTTCACCCGCCGGTAAATGGCGTCTGGAATCCGCCAACACGTCCACTGATTGACAAAGCGGTTCAGTCCATCCTGGCGCGTCAGTTGCCCGACGGCGGATTTAATATCTATCCGCAAGGGCCTGCCGACGTGAGCGCGACAGTGAAGGCCTATTTTGCATTGAAGCTGGCGGGCTTGGACTACCACGACCAGCGCCTCGCGCGGGCTAGGGAGCGAATCCTGGCGCTGGGAGGAATTCAAGCGGCGAACAGTTACGTCAAGATCAACCTGAGCCTCTTCGATCTGTATCCGAGAGAGCACACCCCTTCGATTCCTCCCGAGATGGTGCTAGCGGGGAAATTCATATACCAGATGTCCTCGTGGACGCGCTCGATCGTGATTCCGCTGTCCATCATTCATGCCTCGAATCCGCATCGGCCTGTGCCCAGCGGTTTCAATCTCGAAGAGTTGTTTGCTCCCGGGCAGAGTCTCGGAGTTTCCGCTGAACCGCGAGCGCTTCAGTTGGCGCAATCTATTCTTACGGCTCGATAAGGGGCTCCGGCTGTGGGAGAGATATGGCTCGAAATCCATCCGCAGAAAGGCCATCCGAAAAGCCGAGCAGTGGATGTTGGAACGCACGCGCTACAGCGACGGTTTGGCGGCCATCTATCCGCCCATGATGTATGTCATCATGGCGCTCGACTTGCTCGGTTACCCGCCCGATCATCCGGATCGCGTGGAAGCGCAGAAGCAATTCGACGCGCTGCTGGTGGACGATGGCCAGCGCTTCTTTTTCCAGCCCTGCTATTCCGTGGTTTGGGACGCTGCTATTGCAGCCTTCGCACTGGGCGAATCGAGCCAGCCGCCCGAGGACGCGTTGCGGCGCTGTGCCGATTGGCTGCTGACGAAAGAGGTTCGGCGCAAGGGCGATTGGTCGGTGAAACGTCCGAACACGCCGCCCTCGGGTTGGTATTTTGAATTCGCCAACGAGTTCTATCCCGATATCGATGACACGGCCATGGTGCTGTTGGCGTTGAGCCGCTGTCGATGTTCGCGGCCGGCCGAACAGCAGGCAGTGGAGCGCCGCGCGATCCGATGGTTGCTCGACATGCAATCCAAGGACGGCGGTTGGGCGGCATTCGATGTCGACAATAACTGGCGGTCGCTGAGTTTCGTCCCCTTCGCCGACCACAACGCCATGCTCGATCCTACGTGCCCGGATATCACGGGCCGCGTCTTGGAAGCGTTGTGCGCTCACGGCTGCGACGGTTCTGCATCCAGCCGTTCTTAAGGGCGTCGAGTATCTGGTGCGCGAACAGGAGGAAGACGGCAGTTGGTACGGACGCTGGGGTGTCGATTATATCTACGGCACGTGCTTCGCCCTGCGCGGCTTGGCGGCAGCCGGGGTGAATGACCGCGGAGCCGTATGTGCAGCGCGCGCTCGAATGGGTGCGGGCTATTCAGAACTTCGACGGTGGCTGGGGCGAGAGCTGCGAGAGCTACAAGCAAGAGAGCTATGTGCCTGCCGCCGAGCACTCCGTCGCAAACCGCTTGGGCGATCCTTGCGCTGCTGGCCGGCGGAGATACCACCAGCACCAGCTTGCAGGATGGCATCGACTACTTGATCCGAACACAGAACAGCGATGGAACCTGGGACGAAGCCTTGGCCACCGGCACCGGATTCCCGCAAGTCTTTTATCTGTGTTATCACCTCTACCGGAATTCGTTCCCGCTGCTAGCCTTGAATACGTTTCTTTAAGACGAAGTGTGGCGCTACAGGACAAAACTAATGAGATTTCCCTTATCCATGACCGCGGGTATGGCCGGCTATATCGCCCGCAATAAAATCCGCCCCAAGCCCGAGTGGCAAAAAACGGCGACGGCCGAGCCGACCTATCCAATCCTTTTCGCATCGTCTACACTCATACGGACGCGCCGCGCAAGCCGCATCCCATGATCAATAAGCGCTTCCCGCTGGTGCTGATGCTGGAGCCGCTGCACGCTTGCAATCTGACCTGCACCGGTTGCGGGCGAATCCGGGAATACGAGTCCACTATTTCGCACCGGCTTTCGCTCGACCAGTGCCTTCACGCCGCGGATGAATGCGGCGCGCCAATCGTATCCATTTGCGGTGGCGAGCCGACGCTTTATCCGGAAATCGGCCCGCTGGTAGCCAAGCTGATCGAGCGCAACAAGACCATTTACTTGTGCACCAACGGGATGTTCATTCGCAAGCGGCTCAAAGAGTTTCAGCCCACCGAAAAATTCTTCTTCAATGTCCACCTGGATGGCATGGAGAAGAATCACGACATCGCGGTAGAGCGTCCAGGGGTGTTCCGCGAAGCTATCGAAGGCGTCCGGGTGGCCAAGCAGGCCGGTTTCAAAGTTTGCACCAACACTACCGTCTACAAAGAGACGGACATGAACGAGATTGAGGAACTGTTCGAGTATCTGGCGCAGTTCAACGTGGACGGCCACATGATATCGCCGGCTTATGGTTATTCGGCTGTCAACGATCGCGAGATATTCATGACGCGCGACGACATCCATGCGAAGTTCGAAAATATCGACAAGCTGGCCGAGCGATTTCCGTTAAATAGCACTCCCACTTACCTGGAGTTCCTGCAGGGGAAACGCGATTATCCTTGCACGGCTTGGGGCAATCCGACTTATAACGTGAAAGGCTGGAAAGGCCCCTGCTACCTCATCACCGACGGGCACTACCAGACCTTTGAAGAACTCATGACGAAAACTCCCTGGGAGAGCTATGGAGCCGGCAACGATCCGCGATGCGACCACTGTATGGTGCATTGCGGGTTTGAGCCGTCCGCGGCCCTGGGGATCAACTCTAAATTCGGCGATACGTTCAAGCTGATGACTTGGGCGTTTCGATAGACAATTTAGTGAAGCCTACGCTAGTTACCGGCGCTAGCGGCTTCATCGGGTGGCACGTAGCTAGGAAGTTGCTGGCACGTGGAGAAAAAGTACGAGCGCTGGTGAGACCTTCCAGCAAGATACGGGAGTTGGAGGTCGAG
>CAWJHI010000096.1:0-11141 GCA_963842485.1 Terriglobia bacterium
CAGGTACTTCAGCACGAACCAGGTGTGGCTGGAACGCTCGCCGATGCGGCAATAGGCGATGACCGGTTGGGAGCCGTCGACGCCCTCGTTTCCGTATAACGACTTGAGCTCATCGGCGGACTTGAAGGTGCCGTCCTCATTGCAGGCTTTTCCCCAGGGGATGCTGCGGGCGTGCGGGATGTGGCCGCCGCGCTGGCAGGTTTCGGGAAGGCCGGGAGGCGCCAGGATCTCGCCCGAGAACTCCTGCGGGCTGCGAACGTCCACCATGGCGTGGGAGTGGCCTTGCAGCGCGGCCTGCACCTGATCGAGAAACGCGCGCAGGGAATTGTCGGGACCGGTGGCGTGATAGGCGCCGGCGGCGGGCGTGGGGGTGTCGGTGGAAACCTCGCGGCCTTCGGCCAGCCACTTCTTGCGGCCGCCGTTCATGAGGCGCACGTCCTGGTGACCGTACATTTTCATTTGCCAGAAGGCCCAGGCGGCGAACCAGTTATTGTTGTCGCCGTACAGCACCACGGTGGCGCCGTTAGAGACGCCGGACTCCGCCATCAGCTTTTCGAACTGGTGCCTGGACAGGATATCGCGGCGCAGGGTATCGCAAAGCTGATTGGTCCAGGCCCAGGCGATGGCTCCGGGGACGTGGCCTTCTTTATAAGAATTCGCATCGACGTCCACTTCGACCACGCGGACGTTGGGGTCGGCGGCATGCCGGGCCACCCAATCGGTGGATACCAGGGTTTCAGGGTGCGCGTATTCTGACATTATTTATCCTCTGCTTGGCATTATTTCACGTCCGCGCTGGGGGCGGGAACAACCCTGGCGCAGACGGTGTCCATTGGTAGATGCTGTCCGCGCTGGAAACGACTCGACAGGATGCCCGCTACGCGATGCGCGGGCTGCTGCGGAACCCGGCGTTTTCCCTGACGGCGATTCTGGCCGGTGCGCTGGGGATTGGCGCCAGCAGCGCGGTATTCAGCGTGGTAGACCGCATTTTGTTTCGCGCGCTGCCTTACGCGAACGAGGATCGGCTGGTTTCGGTGGGAATGATGGCGCCGCTGGACACGAATGAGTTCCTGTTCGCGGACCCGTATTTCAGTTTGCGGCGGAATCCGGGGCCGTTTGAGCAGGTGACTGCGTTTCAGGCCGGGACCATCGACACCGACCTCACCGAGAGCAATCCGATTCGGCTGCATGCTCTGCGTCTGGAGGCCAATTTTCTGGAAGTCTTTGGCATTAAGCCGGTGGTGGGGCGCGCGTTCGATTTGCAAGAGGATCGCCCGGGCGGACCGCGCGCCGCCATGATCTCCTATGGGCTGTGGCGCAGCCGATTCGCTGCCGATCCGCGAGCGGTGGGCCGTACGCTTCTGCTGGACGGGGTGGCGACAGAGATTGTGGGGGTCCTGCCCAGGGACTTCGAGATGCCGACTTTGACGCAGGCCGATGTTCTGCTGCCGCTGGCGCTGAACGAGGCTACCGAGCACGCCGGGCGCGCGTTCCGGGTATTCGCGCGGCTGAAGCCCGGCGTCACCCTGCGGCAGGCGATCGCCGAGATGCAGCCGCAGTTCCAGCAGGCGCTTCAGACGGTGCCTCCGCAGTTTCGCAAGGAAATCTTTTTCCGAGTGCGCCCGGTACGCGACCGGCAAGTGGGCGATGTGCGCGCGGCATCGCTGACGCTGTTCGGCGCGGTGCTGGCGGTGTTGCTGATCGCGTGCGCGAATATCGCGACCTTGCTGCTGGCGCGCTCCGTGGCTCGTGAACGGGAGCTCGCCATGCGCGCGGCTCTGGGGGCTTCGCGCTGGCGGCTGGCGCGGCAGACACTCACGGAAAGTCTGATCTTGAGCGCGATCAGCGGGGCGGCGGGGTGCGCGCTGGCCTGGATGCTGCTGCGCGTTTTTGTCGCGATTGGGCCGTCGGCGCTGCCGCGATTGGAACAGGCGTCGATCGACGGGCGGGTGCTGCTGTTCACGGTGCTGGCTGCGCTGATGGCGGGTCTACTGTTTGGGGTTGCGCCGGCACTGCGCCGGCCGGGGGCGCTGCTGGTGGGAGGGTGGAGCTCGACGGTGCGCTCGCGTGGCGGGCTGCGGTCCGCGCTGGTGACGCTCGAGATCGCGTTTTCCATGGTGCTGCTGACGGGAGCCGGCTTGCTGCTGCATAGTTTGTGGAAGCTGGAGAGCGTGCCGCTGGGGATGCAAACGGATCGCGTGATCACGGCGCGATTCGTGCTGGGGCGCGCGGGTTACAACACGCCCGAACAACAACTGGCGTTTTTCAATGAGCTGGAGCAGCGATTGGTTGCGGCTCCGGGTGTGGAGGCGATGGCCATCACGGATTCGATGCCGCCGTCGGGTGGCATGCGTGGACGGCCGCTGGCGGCGATCGACATCGAAGGTGTGCCGCACCGGCCGGAAGGCACTGGCGGGATGGTGGGCTGGCGCTATGTTACGCCTGGATATTTCAGCGCGCTAGGAATCCCGATCGTGCGCGGGCATCCGTTCACGGAGCGGGACCGCGATCCGGCGGCATTCGTCGCGATCCTGAGCGAGTCGCTGGCACGGCGCATGTTTCCGCATGAGGACCCGATCGGCAAGCGAATCCTCAGAGGCCCACAGGGCCAATGGACCACGGTGATCGGCGTGGCGCGCGATGTGACCAACCTCGGGGCGACGCGGGAGAGCTGGCCGGAATATTACATCGTGCGAAAGCCTGCCGCGGATTTCAATTTTCAGAACCAGGAGCCGGGAACGGGGGGCTGGCGCGCTGCGATCGTAATCGCGCGCACGGCGGTGGATCCGAAGCTGACGGCGGGGTCCATTCGCGCCATTTTGGCGTCGCTCGATCCGACGCTGCCGGTCGAGTTGGAAACGATGAACCAGCGCTTAGAGGAAATCGACCGGAGGCCGCGCTTCTACGCGGTCCTGCTGGCTGCTTTCGCGGGGATGGGAGTGTTGATCGCGGCGGTGGGATTGTATGGCGTGACGTCCTTCCTGATGTCGCAACGCGCGCGCGAAGTGGGAGTGCGGATTGCCTTGGGCGCCACGCCGGGGAGCATCGTGCGGATGACGCTGGCATCAGCGGCGCGATGGACGGCCGCGGGAGTGGCGATCGGCGCGGGCGGTTCGTTCGCGGCCGCGCGCCTGCTGCGGTCGCTGCTGTTTCAAGTGGAGCCGGGCGATCCAGCGGCGGTGGGCGTCGCCGTGGCGGTGTTGTGCGCAGTGGCGCTGGCAGCGGCTGCGGCGCCGGCTCGACGAGCTTCGCGGCTGGATCCGATGCAGGTTCTGCGGCAGGAGTGACGTTGCCTTAAAGCGCGTCAGGCCAGGTCGAACTTTTCGTGGTGAAGCAGAGGATCGCTCTTCACCAGAACCGGACGGCGGAGGACCTCCTCCAGCTCTTCCAGATATTTATTCTGGTGCGATTTCAGGAGTTTGGCGACGTCGGGATGAACGCGCAGCATGACGTCCTTGCCTTCGATGCTTGAAGACATCTTGCGGGCTTCCGTGAGGATTTCGCCGACCACGGTCTGGACGCTCTTGATGTAGCCCGCGCCATCGCAATGCGGGCAGGGGGCGCACAGGGTCCGCTCGAGGGACTGCTTCACGCGCTTGCGGGTGATGGCGACCAGGCCGAAATCGTTGAACTGTAGAATTTTGTAGGGAGCGCGATCGACGCGCATGGCTTCTTCGAGCGCCTGCATCACCTTCTGGCGATTCTTGCGCTCGTCCATGTCGATAAAGTCGATGACGATGATGCCACCCAGGTCGCGCAGGCGGACCTGGCGCACGATCTCCTTGATGGCTTCCATGTTGGTCTTGACGATGGTGTCTTCCAGGCGATTGGTTTTGCCGACGTACTTGCCGGTATTCACGTCGATCGCCACCAGAGCTTCGGTCTGGTTGATGACGATGAAGCCGCCGGATTTCAGCCAGACCTTCGGACGCAGGGCTTTTTCGAGTTCGGAAGTCACGCTGAAGGCGTCGAAGATGGGCGCTTCGCGGGTGTACAGCTTCACTTTTCCGACGAGGGCGGGCTGGAAACGCTCGACGAAGCGGAGCACGCTTTCGTAGGTGTCCTCGTTGTCGATCCAGATGGCTTTGAAGCTATCGGCCAACTGGTCGCGCAGAATGCGTTGGACGATATCGAGGTCGTGGTGCAGCAGCAGCGGCGCGGGGCGTTTTTCGGCCTTGGCGCGAATGTCCTGCCACAGGTTGTAGAGAAATGCCATGTCGCCGGCGATTTCTTCCTCGGTGCGGCCTTCGGCAGCGGTGCGGGTGATGAATCCTCCCACCGGACCGGGACGGCGGCCCTGCAGAATGCGTTTCAGCCGAAGACGTTCGTCGTCGCTGGAGATTTTGCGCGACACGCCCATGTGTTCGAGCGTCGGCATGTAGACGACGTAGCGGCCGGGCAGGGCGATGTGCGAAGTGATGCGCGCGCCTTTCTGCCCCAGCGGCTCCTTGGCGATCTGAACGATGATCTCCTGGCCTTCCTTGAGCACGTCGGAGATGGAAATCGGCTGGACGGCGGGGCGGGCGATGGTGCGTTCCGCGGGCACGGGAGCGCGCGACTCCTGCGGCAGGGGTCCGCGCGGGTCGGGAGTTTGGCCGCCGCGGGGGTCCTGCGGCTGGCCGTTGCGCGGCCTGCGGCGCATGCGCCGCGACGTGCCGCGATGCGGATAGCGTCCACCGCGCTCGCGTACCGCGGCGGCGCCGCTGTCGGGTTCCGGAGCGGGACCGGCGGGCTCGCTCGCGGGTTCCTCGACGTCTCCGGTGTGGCTGAGGATCATCTCCTGAATGTCGCGATCCTCTTCTTCATCGAGCATGGGCGCGACGACGGGGCCTGCTTCAGCCACGTCATCCTCGACCTCCGGCTCTACGGTTTCCTCGACTTCCTCCCCGGTTTGGGTCAGGACCGCCGGCGCCGCGGCTTCGGTCCCGGTGGGTTCAGCGTTTCCGGTTGGCGGTTCCTCGGTTGCGGTCCCGTGCTCCGGTGCGTCGGGCATGGCGTTCTCGGGCGGGTAATGGATGGGCTCGTCGTATTCGTTTGCCGGCTCGGCGGAAAGCTGCTCGGCGGAAATTTCCGATGCATCTTCGGCCGGCGGCACATCGGATGGGGTGTGATCCTCCGAAGCACCTTTGTATTTGGCCAGCGATTCGCCGGGAAGGACGATCCTGGCGGACGGCTCCCCGGAGGTCATTTCCGCTTCGGGCTCGGGAGAGGTGGCGGGCTCGGCGGCCGACGGTGGACCTTCGGGCGCATACTTTGAATCGGGGAACCCGCGGCCACGATTGCGGCGGCGGCGCGAACGCCTTCCACGGCGATCGCCGCGATCGTCGCCGGGACGCTCGCCTGGCCGGTCACTGGGACGTTCCGCGGGTGACGCGCCGGCCTCGATCTCGGGAGCCGCGGCGGCTTCCACGCCGGTGTGCGAAGGAGGGAGAGGCGGAGGCTGCGGAGGGCGCCGCTCCCGGCTGAACTCACGGTCGCGCTCGCGTTCGCGTTCCCGGGGCGGACGTTCGTCGCCGGTGACCTGATCGAAGTCTTCGTGCTCTTCGAGGAAGTCGGAAACGTAGAGAAACGTGTCCCGCTCCAACCCGAGATCGACGAAGGCGGATTGCATTCCGGGGAGAACTCGCGTGACGCGGCCTTTGTGGATGCTGCCGGCGAGCGAATACTCGTTGGCACGTTGGAAATAAACCTCGACGAGCTGATCGTCCTCAAGGAGCGCAACCCGGGTCTCGTGCCGATTGGCCGAGATGACTAATTCCTTACTCATGCTCACCCTCCCCCTCGCGGCAGCGGCCACGAGGATCACCGGCGGGCTAACGCCTTTGGCGGGTGGACCCAAGTCGAAGCGGGTTTCGGGATGGTAAGGCTGGCTATCGGAGTGGAGCCGTCATCTCATACACTCCGGCTAATTACACGCTCGGCCAGCACGGAAGCCGTTCGATGGAAGGGCCGTTTAGAACCAGAACCCGGAGCGCCCTTTGCGTGCGGCGCCCGTCGCCTCTAGTACGCGACTTCCCGATCACACGACTTCGAAAACTTGTTTTACCGAAATCCGCCTCTTGTCCCCGCATCCATGGAGCGTCAGGACCGTCATAAAGTCAACTTACAAACCGCCGGAGCCGAACGTTATTCACCAGCCCCAGCATCATGAATACCGAAAACGTGTTCGAGCCGCCATAACTCATGAGCGGCAGTGGAATTCCCGTCACGGGCATGTACCCTACCACCATGCCCACGTTCACCAGCAGATGGAACAGCAGCAATGTCGCAATTCCCATGCAGATATACATTCCGGCGCGATCGGGCGCCGTCTGGGCATTCTGCACCACTTGCATCAGCAGCAGAAAATACAAACCGAGAGCGACTACAATACCCACGAATCCGTGCTCCTCGGCGAAGGCCGAGAAAATGAAATCGGTGTGCGGAACCGGAAGAAACCGCAATTGCGTCTGGGTGCCCTGGGTGACACCCCGGCCCCACATGCCGCCGTGTCCGGCGGCGATCTTGGACTGAATGACCTGATATCCGCGTCCGCGGGGATCGACGGACGGATCGACGAACGTAGTCAACCGCGCCCGCTGGTAATCCTTGAGGAAGTACCAGCCGGCGGGCAGCGCCATCGCGCAGACGATTGCCACCACCGCCAGATAACGCCATCGAATCCCGGCCAGCAGGATACCTCCGGCGAGAATCGGCAGGTAGGTCGCCCCCGTGCCGAAATCCGGCTGGCTCATCACCAGCACCGTCGGAATCCCGACTAACCCTCCTAATTTCAATAGATCGCGCCAACCGATCTCGTCGCTTTTCAGCTCCGAGAGGTAGCGCGCTACCAGTAATATTATCACTATTTTCGTAAACTCGGAGGTCTGGATCTGAACGCCGGTGCCGGGGATGTTGATCCAGCGACGGGAGTGGAACACGACGTCGCCAATGGCGAAAGTCAGGAGCAGGGCGCCGATCGCCAGGCAGTACAGAATGGCCACTTGGCCGAGCAGCGTATGGTAATCGATGGAGGTGATCACCCACATGAGCACCAGGCCGATGAAAATCCATACAACCTGCTTCCACCAGGCGTTGTGCCACTTGGTGTCGTGGGTGGCGGAATAGATCTGGAGCACGCCCAGCGCGCTAATGATCAGGGAGATGATCAGCAGAGGCCAATCGATGTCGCGGAAACTACGGTAGCGCGCCACGTTGTCATTACAGTGTACCGCGGCTGCCGGAAGGGGAATCCCACGCGCGGCTGGCGAAAATCCATGCGACGGCGGGGACCAGCATGGCGGCGCCGGTGGCGAGCGCGACCGAACGCACGGAGACGCCCGCATCGACGAAGCGGCCCGCGACGAAGCTCGCTAAAGCCAGGATCAGCATGGTAAACGCGAACTCGGCGGAGAAGACGCGGCCGCGGAAGCGATCCTCGGTCTGCTGCTGGAGCAGGGTGGTGGATGCGGTCCACCCGGCCGAGCCGCCCGCGTGCGCCACGACCAGGGTCAGTACCGCCATGGTGAGCGATCCCGCGACGCCCAGCAACAGATAGCCCGCGGCGCCCAGCAGGAATCCAGCGAGGATGATCCGGCGGATGCGGGGGACGCTGGTCCCCGCCACGTTCCCGCCGAGGTAAGCGCCGAAGATCGCACCGAGGCCGCGCGAGGCGAGCAGAGTGCTCATGCCGAGCGTTCCTGCCTGGGCCGCGCTCATGCCGTGCAGACGCACGGGAAACACGCGCTCGCCGAGCACGGGAAGAATCACCCAACTGGTTCCAATCAGGCCCGACCCGCCTTTGACGAAGATGGTCGCGAGCAGTTTGGGGCGGTGCAGAATGTAACGCGCGCCTGCAAGGATGGGCGTAAAGTCGATCAGTTCCCTTGCGGCAAGGGGCGGCAGGTGTTCGGCGTGAGGCTCATGGAATCGCATTCGGCGGATGAGCAGCGCCGAAGCCACGAAAGAGAGCGAATCCAGGACGAACACCGTATTGCGCCCGAACGCGACGGCCACGAACCCGCCCAGCGCCGCGCCGATGGCGAGGTTGACGGACCAGGTGGCGGCGCACAACGCGTTGGCGACCGGAGTCTCGTTCGCCCTGGGTGATGTTGGGGATCACGGCTCGCTGGCCGGGCTCAAACAGCGCCCAGCAGACGGTTTCGAGAAACAGAGAGCGTAAACAGCAGCCACAGCGCGCCGCGCGACCGCACCAGCGCCATGGCGAGCACGATTCCGGCCCGCGCCCAATCGGCGAAAATCATCACCTGCTGGCGGCGGATGCGATCGTTGATGACGCCCGCGGTGGGCGCCACGAAACATTGCGGCAGAACCTGCGTCATGAACGCGAAGGCGACCATTTGCGCGCTGCCGGTGAGTTCCAGCAGGAAGCTGAAGATGGCGACGGAGTAAAACCAATCGCCCAGCTCGCTGACGATCTGCGCCAGCCAGATGAGGCGGAAGTTGCGGTTATCGCGCAGGACGCGCCAATAGGACGCGAGCGTCATGAGGGGCTAAGCGGGCGTGTAGAGGCCCATCGCTTTTTTGACTTTGCGCACGGTGTCGTTGGCGATGGGGATGATGCGCTGCGCGCCTTCTTCGAGCACGCGGGCGACGTAGCCGGTTTCGTCCATGATCTCGCGGTAGCGTTTCTGGATGGGCTCGAGCTCGGCGACCACGGCTTCGGCCACCTGCTTTTTCAGATCGCCGTAGCGCATGCCGGCGAAGTGCGCGCGCACGTCGATCGTCGGACCAGCCGGTGAAGGCCTGGAAAATCGTGAGCAGATTGCGCGACGCCCGCGCCCAGGCTGTTGAAATCGACACCGGCCTTGGAATCCGTGGTAGCGCGCAGGATCTTCTTGCGAATCACGCCGGGCGGATCGAGCAGGCTGACCGCGTGGCCGGAGCCTGGGGCCGATTTGCTCATCTTTTTGTCGGGCTCATCGAGACCCATCACGCGCGCGCCCACGGTGGGCAGATGCGTCGCGGGCATCACGAAGGTTTCGCCGTAGATGGAATTGAAACGCTGGGCGATGTCGCGCGACAGCTCCAGGTGCTGCGATTGATCGTCGCCGACGGGGACAATGGCGGCGTTGATACAGCAGAATATCGGCGGCCATCAGGACCGGGTATTGCAGCAGGCCGTCGCCGACGGTTTCCTGGGCTTGCGCTTTCGCCTTGTATTGGGTCATTCGCTCCAGCCAGCCGACGGGCGTGACGCAGGTGAGCATCCAGGCAAGCTCGGCGTGCGCGGGGATGGAGGATTGCACCACCAGCGAGGAATGCGTCGGGATCGATGCCGATGGCCAGCAGCATGCCGGCCAGCTCCTCGATCTTGGCGCGGAGCTCGGCCGGGTCCTGGTACAGTGTGACCGCGTGCAGGTCGACGATGCAATAGATGCTCTCGTAGTCGTATTGAATGCGGGCCCAGTTCTTGAGCGCGCCCAGATAATTTCCGATGTGCGGGCTGCCGGTGGGTTGAATGCCGGAGAAGACTCGTGCTCTCATGCAGTGTGGGGGAAACTTCCATCGTAAACGAAGTCCGCATCGAAAAGTGGGTGTACGGGGGCGACGCTTTGGCGCGGGTGGACGGCCGCGTGATCCTGGCGCCGTTCGTGCTGCCCGGCGAAACGGCGCGGCTGGAGGTGCACGACGGCATTCATGCGGACCTGATGGAGGTGACCGAAGCGGCGCCGGAGCGCGTGGCGCCGCCGTGCCCGCATTTCGGCCATTGCGGCGGCTGCCAGTATCAACACGCGCCGTACGAATTTCAGCTTGCGCGAAAAGTGGAGATTCTGCGCGAGCAGATGCGCCGCGTCGGCAAGCTGGATTATCAGGGCGAGATCGGCGTGATCAGCGGGCCGCCGCTCGGGTATCGCAATCGCGTCGCAGTTTCACATTGCGGACGGGCGCATCGGCTATCTGGCGGCGCGATCGCATCAACTGGTGGCGCTGCCGGGCGATTGTCCGATTTCGTCGCCGCGCGTGAATCAGGCGCTGGCCATGATTCGCGACCGCATCCCCGATCCGCGATTTCCGCGATTTGTGCAATCGATCGAGGTCTTCACGAACGAGAGCGAAGTGCAGATCAACGTGCTTCAGGCGGATCGGCCGGTAGCGCGATCGTTTTATGAGTGGATGGAATCGACGGCCGCGCTCCAGTACGGCTGACGTTTCGCGTCAGCCCGCGATCCTTTTTTCAGGTAAACCGGTTTCTGATCGATTCTCTGGTAGAACGGGCGCATCGAATCGGCCTCGGGCGGCCTCGGCTCTGGATCTGTACGCGGGCGTGGGGCTATTCGCGCTGGCGCTCGCGCGGCGCTTCGAATCGGTGACGGCGGTGGAAGCCGGATCGAGCGCGGCGCGCGATCTGGAAGTGAACGCCGAGAGCGCCGGCGTGAAGGTTCGCACCGAGCTGAGCCGGGTGGAGGACTATCTGGCGAAGCTGGACCGGACGCCGGATTTCATTTTGGCCGATCCGCCGCGTACCGGCCTGGGAAAGGCAGTGGTCGCGCATCTGGCGCGGATCAAACCACCGCGGCTGACCATCGTATCCTGCGATCCCGCGACGCTCGCTCGCGATGTGGCAGCGCTGCGCGAATACCGGATCGAGGGTCTTACGCTGATCGATCTGTTTCCGCAGACGTATCACCTGGAAACGATCGCGCGGCTGGTTTCAATTTGACGCTTGCCAGTCGAGCTGGAGATACCCACCGTTCACCGGGATTCGAATGTGAACCACTCCCGCAGGGACCGGTGCGATTCTTAGGAAAATGCGGACGTCCTGCTGGCCCGACGGCATTTCCTTCCAGACCGGCGGGGTCGCGGTCACGGCTTCGAGAAGCTGGCCGATGTGCGGACGCCGTGGTGGTGCGCCGATGACGACCAGCGCGACGTGCGCCTGGTCAAGATAAGCGGAAACGTCGCGCGAGTTCTCAAAGAGCATCTGGTACTGCCAGTCGTTCCAGTCGCTAAGCGCGAGCATTTTCGAGGCCCGGAGCACAACGTGATCCTGCCGGCGGTCGCGCAGCGCGATCTCGGCGATGAACGCACCTTCCTGGATTGCGTCTCCGGCGACCAGAAAAGTGCCGGTGTTTCCGGGCGGGGCCAAGGCGGCGGGCAAGCGATGATAGCCAGGATCGGGTTTTCGCCAGAGCGGAAAC